>NZ_JBFAIR010000001.1:0-725357 GCF_040654815.1 Streptomyces sp. NPDC050619
GCCGGTTCGCACCGGCCACGACACGGGCCGCCTGCCGGTCCAGGTCAGCCTTCTGGTCGACGGACGACACACGGCAGTACGCCACCACCCGCCCGACTGTCTCCGTGGCGGGCTCATCGACCAGCCACGTCCCGGACGGCGCCTGGCGGACCGGGACGGGCATCTTCCCGTCCTTCACCCAACGCCAAGCGGTCTGGTAGCTCACGCCCTGCTGACGCGCCCATTCCGAAAGCTTCACACGATCAAGATACACGACCATAGGTGTCTATGAATGACTAGAAAATCTGTAGCAGTTGTCACCCCCTCAGGACCGGCGGCCGGTGCTCACACCTCCTACAGCTCCGCGATGGGGTTCTCCAGGTTGCCCACCAGCTGAAGCGCGCCCGCCGGGTCCGCGAGGTCGACCATCTGTTCGTTGTTGCGCAGCTGGAGCCGGTTGAGGCAGGACAGCGCGAACTCGGGGGCGAACATGTCGTAGCGCTTGAACTTGTCGGCGAGTTCGGGCACCGCGTGCTGGTAGTCGCGCACGGTCTGAGCGACCGTCCGCCAGAAGTCCTCTTCCTCCAGGATTCCCTCGGCGGCGAGGTTCGCGGCGAGGAAGCGGAAGAAGCAGTCGAAGACGTCCGTGAAGATCGACAGGAGCTTCTTGTCCTCGGGCACCTGCACACGCAGCCGCTCGACCGTCGGCGGCAGCACCGCTTCCGGGTCCATGACCGCGATCTCCTCGGCGATGTCCTTGTAGATCGCGCGCTGGACCACGCCGTCCTTCAGGACCAGGATCACGTTCTCGCCGTGCGGCATGAACACCAGGTCGTAGGCGTAGAAGCTGTGCAGCAGCGGGGTGAAGTACGCCCGTAGGTAGCGGCGCAGCCACTCCTTCGGGGCCAGGCCCGACCGCTCGATCAGCGCGCCCGCGAAGGAGGCGCCCTCGTGGTCGACGTGGACGAGGGAGGCCATGGTGGCGAGGGACTCGCCGTCCTGGAGGGAGGGGACCGGGCTCTCCCGCCACAGCGCCGCCAGCATCTTGCGGTACGGCGAGTAGCGGTCCGTCGCCGCCTCGTACTCCAGGTGCCGGTAGCCGACGGCCGCCCGCTCGCGGATGATCGACAGGCCGGTCGACTTCAGCACCGGGTCGCCCTCGATCAGCTGGGCGAGCCAGTCGTTGATCGCCGGGGTCGCCTCCATGTAGGCGGCCGAAAGACCGCGCATGAAGCCCATGTTGAGGACGGACAGGGCCGTCTTCACATAGTGCTTCTCGGGGTGGGAGCTGTTGAAGAAGGTCCGGATGGACTGCTGGGCCAGGTACTCGTCGTCGCCCTCGCCCAGGCAGACGAGGTGGCCACGGGCGACCTCGGCGGCGAAGGTGACGGTGAGCTTGTTCCACCACTGCCAAGGATGGACGGGGATGAGGAGGTAGTCGGCGGGGTCGAGACCCTGGTCGCGCAGCACGCAGGCGAAGCGCTCGACCGTCTCCTCGCCCAGCTCGTCCCGCACGAACGACTCGTACTCGATCCCGACCCCCGCCGTGAACGCCGCCCGCGAGCGGTGCGCGGCCAGCCACACCAGGCGGACGGGGCTCGCGGTCTCGGGGGCGTACGACAGGTACTCGTGGATCCCGAAGCCGAGCCGCCCGTTGTTGGCGACGAAGCAGGGGTGGCCCTCGGTCATGCCGGTCTCGATGGCCTGGAAGCCGCTTGTCACGAGTTCGGCGACCGGGATCTGCGGCTTGGTGAGTTTGTAGCAGGTGCCGGAGAGGGTGGAGGAGATCTCCTCCAGGTAGACCGGCAGGACGGCGTCGCTCAGGCCCAGCGTCTTCTTCAGGTCGATGAAGAAGTCCAGGGCGGCGAGCGGGAGTTCCTCGCCGTCGCGGCTGCGGGTGATCGAGTCGGCGTCCACCTGCCAGTGGTCGAGGGCGCGGCGGGTGGCCGAGAAGCGGTAGCGGGTGAGGCCGTCGTCGCCCCGGACGACGTACTCGGCGCCCTGCTTCTCGGGTTCGATCAGCCGCTCGTGCGCGAACTCGGCGAGCGCCTTGCGGATCAGCTGGCGGTTGGCCTTCTCCCAGCGTTCGGGGGAGAGGTGGGCCACGGCGTCGGCGAGGGTCATGCGGACACCCCCGTCGCCGCAACGCTGTGCCTGTTAAAGAAGCGTTCCCGTGTGCAGAAGCTCAACAACGCCTTTTTCTCCGGCTTCTGGATCTCTCGGTCGGGCACGAACCCGACGGATTCGTTCAGGGCCTGGACGGCCCGGTTGGACACGTCCGGTTCGACGACCACCCGTTCCACCTCCGGATCGTCGAAGAGGTACGCCATGACGGCGGTGATGACGGCGCGGGTGAAGCCGTGCACGGGCCGGTCGGTGGGCGGCACGAGGAAGTGCATGCCGACGTCGCCCGGCTGCGGCTCGTACAGGCCGGCCAGCTCGCGGTGGGCGGGGTCGTACACCTCCATCAGGAAGGCCGGTTCGCCGTCGTGCAGGCCGAGCAGGGCGTGCCAGTGCTCGTCGGCGGCGATCTCCATATAGGCGCGCTCGACGTCCTCCAGCTTGGCGTCCTGCATCATCCAGTACGCCGCCTTGGGATGCGTGAGCCAGGAGTGCAGCAGCTCGGCGTCCTTCAGGGGGTCGAGCGGGCGGAAGGTGAAGGTCATACGGCGAACTCCTGGAACGCGATGGTCTTCTCGACCGGGTAGTACTCGCTGCCGAGCAGCTCACGGATGATGCAGCTGTTGCGGTACGCGCCCATGCCCAGGTCGGGGCTGGTGATGCTGTGCGTGTGGACGCCGGCGTTCTGCAGGAAGACGCCCCGGCCGGTCACGTCGATCGCGTAGTTGCGGGCGATGTCGTAGTTGCCCCGCGAGTCGTAGCGCAGCCGGTCGCGGACGGGCTTGAGGAACTCCGGCTCCGCGAACTTGTAGCCGGTGGCCAGGACCAGGCCCTGGGAGCTCAGCTCGTAGTCCTTCTCCTGCTCCTCCTGGCGCAGCCCCAGCGTGTACGTGCCGTTCTCGTACCGCGCGCTGTTGAGGGAGGAGTTGGTGAGCAGGCGCGTGGGCACGGGGCCGCCGAGGTTCTTCTGGTAGAGCAGGTCGAAGATCTCGTTGATCAGGTCGCCGTCGATGCCCTTGAACAGGCCCTTCTGCTCGGCCGTGAGGCGGTAGCGGGTCTGCTCCGGCAGCGCGTGGTAGTAGTCGATGTACTCCGGCGAGGTCATCTCCAGCGTGAGTTTCGTGTACTCCAGCGGGAAGAAGCGCGGGGAGCGGGTGACCCAGTTCAGCCGGTAGCCGTGGACGTCGATCTCGCTTAGCAGGTCGTAGTAGATCTCGGCGGCGGACTGCCCGGAACCCACCAGCGTGATCGACTCCTTCTGCCGCAACTCCGTTTTGTGCTGGAGATAGCGGGAGTTGTGCAGGAAGTCGCCGCCCAGGCCCTCGCAGGCCTCGGGTATGTAGGGCGGGGTGCCGGTGCCGAGGACCAGGCGGCGGGCGCGGTACGTGTCACCGGCCTGGGTCCGTACGACGTACAGCTCGTCGCCTTCGTCGTACGTCACGTCGGTCACCGTCGTACTGAAGCGGACGCTGCTCAGCTTGTTCGCGGCCCAGCGGCAGTAGTCGTCGTACTCGACCCGCAGCGGGTAGAAGTTCTCGCGGATGTAGAACGAGTACAGCCTGCCCTGCTCCTTCAGGTAGTTGAGGAAGGAGTACGGCGAGGTCGGGTCGGCCAGGGTGACCAGGTCCGACAGGAACGGGGTCTGGAGGTGGGCGCCCTCCAGGAACATGCCCGCGTGCCACTCGAAGTCGGGCTTCGACTCCAGGAAGACGCCGTCGAGTGCGTCGATGGGTTCGGTGAGGCAGGCCAGGCCGAGGTTGAACGGGCCGAGCCCGATCCCCACGAAGTCATACGTGCGGGTGGGTTCAGGAAGCGCGGTCAAGGGACTCTCCCAGGTACTGCTCGGCATGGCCGGCGATCAGGTCGAGGACGGCGGCCATGTCGTCGGTCGTCGTCTCGGGGTTGAGCAGGGTGAACTTCAGGTAGTGGCGGCCGCCCACCTTGGTGCCCGCGACCACCGCGTCGCCGGAGGCGAACAGGGCCTTGCGGGCGTACAGGTTGGCGCGGTCGATCTCGGCCGGGTCGGTGACGGCGGCCGGAATGTAGCGGAAGACGAGGGTGGAGAGGGTCGGCTGGACGACCACGTCGTAGCGCGGGTCGGCGGCCAGGAGCTGCCAGCCTTCGACGGCCAGGTCGCAGACCTCGTCGAAGAGCTGGCCGATGCCCTCCGCGCCCATCACCCGCAGGGTCATCCACAGCTTGAGCGCGTCGAAGCGGCGGGTGGTCTGGAGGGACTTGTCGACCTGGTTGGGGATACGTTCCTGCACCATGCGGCGCGGGTTGAGGTACTCCGCGTGGTAGGTGGCGTGGCGCAGGGTGGCCGCGTCCCGGACCAGCACGGCGGACGAACTCACCGGCTGGAAGAAGGACTTGTGGTAGTCGACGGTGACCGAGTCGGCCCGCTCGATGCCCTCGATGCGGTCCCGGTACCTGACCGAGGCGAGCAGTCCGCAGCCGTAGGCGGCGTCGACGTGCATCCACACGCCGTACTGGTCGCACAGCTCGGCGATCTCGGGCAGCGGGTCGATGGAGCCGAAGTCGGTGGTGCCGGCGGTGGCGACGACGGCCATGGGGGCGAGGCCGTCCTGCTTGCAGCGCTCCAGCTCACGGGCGAGCGCGACGGTCTGCATGCGCTTGTCGCTGCCGACGGGGATCGACACGACGGAGTCCTGGCTCAGGCCGAGCAGTTTCGCCGACTTCTTCACGCTGAAGTGGCTGGCCTCGGAGGCGAAGATGCGCAGTTTGGCGAACGAGTCGGTCTTGGCCTCCTCCCGCGCGAGCAGCAGCGCCTGGAGGTTGGACTGGGTGCCGCCGGAGGTGAACACGCCGTCGGCGTTCTCGCCCAGGCCGATGCGGGCGGTGGTCCAGTCGATGAGCTTGCGCTCGATGAGGGTGCCGCCGGCCGACTGGTCCCAGGTGTCCAGGGAGGAGTTGACGGCGGAGAGGACCGCCTCGCCGACCACGGCCGGGATGACGACCGGGCAGTTGAGGTGGGCGAGGTAGCGGGGGTGGTGGAAGTAGACCGCGTCCCGGAGGTAGACGTCCTCCAGTTCGTCGAGCGCCGCGGCGGTGTCCCGCAACGGCTCGTCGAGGTCGATCTCGTCGATGGTGGGGGAGAGGGCGTCGACGGTGACGCCGGTGAACGGACGGTCGGTGGTGGCGAGTTTGGCCGCCACCCGCTCGATTCCTTCGGTCACGGAGCGGCGGTAGTGCTCCGTGGTCGTGTCGTTGAGCAGGTGCGAGCGCATGGGCGGGTCCTCCGGTGGGGACAGTCCGTAGGGCGGGGGTGAGGTGGAACCTCGGCTTCAACTTAGGTAAGCCTAACCTAACTAACCTTGTCGAAACGCTGCCCCTGCCGTGACTGCGGTCACGCTGAACACAGGGCTGACGCAAGCTGGTTGGGGGGCGTGTGCGCGCTATCCCTCCTCGCGCAGTTGCTCCTCGCTCAGGCCTTGTCTCCAGTAGCCGACGAACGTGACTCTGCGGCGGTCGATCTCCCGCTCGCGCACGAAGTGCCGGCGCAGCTCCTTCACGCACCCCGACTCGCCCGCGATCCAGACGTACGGGTGCTCGGCGGCCGGGAGTCGGGCCTCGCGCAGGGCGCCGAGAGCCATGGGGGAGGTCTCGGTGCCGTTCTCCTCCCGCACCAGCCAGGTGATATCGGCGTCCGCCTCGGTCACCAGGTCCTGGATGTCACCGGCGTGCGGCACCTCCAGCCATACCCGGGCGGGCAGGCCGGCCGGCAGCGACTCGACGATGGAGCAGACGGCGGGTACGGCGGTCTCGTCGCCCCAGATCACGACCAGATCGGTGTCCTCGGGCGGCCGGAACCGGATCGCCCGGTTGTCCGCGACCGCCGGGCCGATCAGCAGCACCTTGTCGCCGACCGCGGCCCGCGAGGCCCACGCGGAGGCCGGGCCGGCCGGAGTGTGCAGCACGAAATCGATGTCGATCTCGTCGGGAGCGCGCCGCAGGGCCCGAAGCGTGTACGACCGCATCACCGCCCGCACGTCATCCGGGAGGTCGCGCCACCCCTGCCACCACCCGTCACCCAGCTCGACCGGGACGACGGGCTCGGACTGACCCGGGTGCGGGATGAACAACGACAGGGACTGGTCACGCCCGTCGGAGTGGAAGTCCTTCAGGTCGGGCCCCGCGAAGGAGACCCGGACGAGAGACGGCCCGAGCCGCCGAGTCCGTACGACTTGAAGGGAAAAGAAACGGAAGGTGGCGGCTACGGCGGTAGTCACGGGGTAACTCCTGAATCGACGTCAGGGATACGTACCTAGGGGCGCGGGGAACTGCGCGACCAGCCACAACTGGCCCGCACTCACAAGACAAGCTCAACCCCCCAATCAGCTGACCTTCTTCGCACCCTCAATGGCCTTGGCCAACCCCTCCACCATCGGCACGCACTTGTCGTACGACAGGATCGGTTCAGGAGAGCGCGAGATCACCTGCCCAGCCTCAACCGCCGGCAGCTTCTTCCAAGTGGCCTCGGTGAGGTCGGCCGGCTGGATGGTCGCGGAGCGGTCGTCCATCATGATGATGTCGGCCGGGTACTTGTCGACGTTCTCCCAGCTCAGGGACTCGAACCAGCCGCCGGTCGCCTTCTTGGCCGCCTCCGAGGGCTCGACGAAGTTCACGCCGAGTGCCTTGAAGTACTCCAGGTCGACGGAGAGGTTGGTGCCGGAGACGTAGAAGACCGTCTCCGCCGCGGAACCCGCCAGCACCTTGATCTCGGGCCTGGCCTTCGCGGCCTTGCGCAGCCGCTCCGAGGCCTCCTCGAAACGCTTCTTGGCGTCGGTGACCTTGGGTGCCGTCATGTCCGCGCCGAGCGAATCGGCCAGCTCCCACATGCGCTGGAGCGGCTTGGTCAGCTGACGGTCGTAGACCGAGATGGCGACGCTCGGAGCCAGCTGCGTGATCTTGTCCTTCGAGGCCTCGGGCACGTACCAGAGGGTGCCCGCGCTGTCGAAGGTCGTCGTGAGGAGGACCTGCGGCGCGAAGGCCGCGTACTTCTCGACGTTGAACGAGTCCCATATGTTCCCGAAGACCGTCAGCTTGCTGACGTCCATGTCGCCCGCCTGGACGTCGGCCTTGCCGGACTTGGTCGTGGTCGGGCCGAACACGCCCTTGATCTCGATGCCGTAGTCGTACAGGGCGGCGGCGACACCGGTGAAGGCGACGATCTTCGTGGGCACCTCGTCCAGCTTCACGGTCGTGCCGCGGTCGTCCTTGAAGGACCAGGGGCCGGAGGCCTTGGCGGAGGCCGTCGAGTCCGAGCCGCCGCTCTCCGACTCGCTGTCGCCGCAGGCGGCCAGGGCAGCGCCGAGTCCGAGGGCGCCGCCGGCGGCGAGAACGCCACGGCGGGTGAGGTGGGCGGCTCGTGCGTGGGACATGGTGTGCTGCTTTCGAACAGGGCAAAACGCCCGCCGGACAAGTTTGAAGGTAGGTTAGCCTAACCTCACAAGATGTCCAGGGTTGGGGCGCCGCTCAGCGCTTGAAGCGCCGGGTGAGGGCCCTGATGAGACCCGCCCTCGCGACCTGAAGGGCGAAGCCCTCACCCCGCCTCGCGGCGGGCCCCGCCTGCCAACGGCCTCCCCGGTTGCGCCACTTGACCGACGAGAAGCCCTCCGGCAGCTCCGGCAACGGCCAGAACCAGTCGGCGAGACGGAGTTCGCCGGTCCAGACGCCGGCGGGGAGTTCGGTGACCGGCACCCGTATGACGAAGCCCTTCCCGGAGTGGCGCGCGGGAAACTCGGCCGTCGCGCCCAGTCGGCCGTCGTCCGGGCTCAGGCTCAGGGTGAGGGTGCCTTCCGGATACGCGGCGAGCGTGCACCGGCCGGTGAACTCCAGCTCGTTCGGCGCGTCCGGGGCCCAGCCGACCGCGTCGATGCCGAGCCGCGACAGCACCCGGTGCTTGCGTTCGCCGAGGTCGAGGGTGAAGTTGCCGTGCGGCTTGGTGGTGTAGAGGGTGACGGCGCGGGTGCCCTCGGCGGTGTCCACGAGGTGCGTGGCGGCCTGGCCGGAGACGTCGGCGGCCCGCTTGCTGCCGATGCGGACCTCGCGCGTGAGCCCCTGGGCGCCGATCGCGAGGCAGAGGTCCCACAGCCCGTCGCCGAGCGGCTTGCCGTCGGCGGCGGTGGTGAGGTCGACGACCGCCTCGAAGCCGGCCTTGTCGTAGCTGTGGCCGACGCCCTTCTCGCTCCCGTCCTCGCCGAGGCCGGGCGTGGCGGTGTGCGTGACCGGCAGGCGGTACTCGGTGCCCCGGTCGCGCTCGCGCACCACGAGCTCGGTGGCGACGTCCCGCGTCTCCACCCGGTGGAGGTAGCCGTGGCCGGTCAAGTGCAGGGTGGTGCCGAGCAGTTCGGCGCGTGAGACGTGGTGGCGCGGACCGAGTTCGGCGGTGATGTCATAGCAGGTGTCGGGGAGCGCGCGCTCGGGGTCGCGGAAGTAGGGGTAGCGGGCGTACGCTCGCCCGCCCTCGACGACGACCGGCGCGGACGCGGCCCCCGCTCGCGGATCCTCCTCGAACCGGATGACGTCGAGGAGCTCGTCGAGCATCCGGTGCCGTATGAGGTGCAGGCGCAGCCACACCAGCGCCGGGAGCCGATCGCGCAGGCCGTCGTGGAGTAAGGGTTCGATGATCTCGGCGAGGCGGTCCAGGGTTCGCCGCTGTGTCTCGCGGGGTTCGAGCACCAGGTGCACGCGCAGCAGCGTGCGTACCTCGACGGCGAGGTGCCGGTGGGCGAGGTGGTCGCGGCCGGGACCGGCCGGCACGTTCGCGGTGATCAGGTCGACCATGCGGGCCAGGAAACGCAGCCGGGGTTCCGAACCCGAGGTGCTCCGGGTGATGTTGCCCTCGTCGTCCCGCAGCACCCAGAACAGGCAGTCGTAGCCGGCCAGGACGGAGATCCCCGAGGCGTGCAGGTACGCGCTCGCCACGAAGGGCTGGTCCTCGCCGGTGGGCAGGTCGGTCGGGAACCGTAACCGGTGGCGCTCCAGCAGGTCGCGGCGGAATAACTTCATGGGGTTGAGCGTCCAGTACACGCGCGAGGAGAAGACGTCGGTCCTCGGCTGGTCGCGCCGGAACATCGAGGCCGGAGGGGTGCGCCCGCCGACGCCGACCATCTTGCCGAGGACGACGTCGGTGCCGTTCGCCTCGGCCATCGCCACCATGCGCTCCAGGGCTTCCGGGCCCAGGTAGTCGTCGGCGTCCAGGAAGAAGACGAACGTGCCCCGGGCGTGGTCGAGTCCGACGTTGCGGGGCGCCGCCGGACCGCCCGAGTTCTCCTGCCGGATGACGCGCAGCAGCCCGGGGTGGAGCGCCGCCAGCCGGTCGAGCTCCCGCGCCGTGCCGTCCGTCGAGCCGTCGTCCACGACGATGACGTCCAACGCGTCCCGGCCGATGCTCTGCTCGGCGACGGAGGTGATGCAACGCGTCAGATACGGCATCGCGTTGTACGCGGCGACAATCACCGAAACGGCGGGTCCAGCCATTCCTCACGCTCTCCCAGGGGCCATAAGGAATGGTGAACCTACCATGTGACAACTGTGGCCACTCGGTGATCCGGGCGTCCGGGCACGTGAGGAGCCTTAACACCCTTCGGTGCGTTGTGGCTGTTGTGACGGACGTCGAAGCGGTGGTGCGGGCCGACGCGGCACTGCCGGTCGCCGCCGGGGTACCTGGCGGAGGCGGGACAGGCGGCGGCGTTCGCGCGGCAGGCGCATGAACCAGGCGCTCGCCGAATCCGAGGCCCAGGACACCAGGACAGCGTCCTCGCCGCCGCCCTGCGCGCCTACGAGTACACCGCCGCCATCGCTGAGTTCCTGTCCACAGGCCTCGGTGACGGGCGGGTGAGCCGGGCGGGCTGATCAGCCCGCCAGCCCCAACTCCCGTGCGATCAGCATCCGCTGCACCTCGCTCGTGCCCTCGCCGATCTCCAGGATCTTGGAGTCTCGCCACATACGGGCCACCGGGTACTCGTTCATGAAGCCGTAGCCGCCGTGGATCTGGGTGGCCTCACGGGCGTTGTCCACGGCGATCGTGGAGGAGTACAGCTTGGCCAGGGCCGCCTCCTTCTTGAAGGGCTCGCCGGACACCAGGCGGGAGGCCGCGTCCCGCCAGGCCAGGCGGGCGGTGTGGGCCTTCATCTCCATGTCGGCGATCTTGAACTGGATGGCCTGGTTGGCGCCGATGGGCCGGCCGAAGGCGTGACGTTCCTGCGCGTACTTCACCGACTCGTCCACGCAGCCCTGCGCGAGACCGGTCGCCAGTGCCGCGATCGCGATGCGGCCCTCGTCCAGGATGCGCAGGAACTGGGCGTAGCCCCGGCCCTCCTCGCCCAGCAGGTTCGCCGCCGGGACCCGTACGTCGGAGAAGGACAGCTCGCGGGTGTCCGAGGCGTTCCAGCCGACTTTCGAGTACGGGGGAGCGACCGTGAAGCCCGGGGTGCCGGACGGGACGACGATCGCGGAGATCAGCGGCCCGCCGTCGGGCTTGCGGCCGGTGACGGCGGTGACGGTCACCAACCCCGTGATGTCCGTGCCCGAGTTGGTGATGAAGCACTTGGTGCCGTTGATCACCCACTCGTCCGTGTCCGGGTCGAGCCGGGCCGTCGTACGCGTCGCGCCCGCGTCCGAGCCGCCGTCCGGCTCGGTCAGCCCGAAGGCGCCCAGGAGCTCGCCCGTGCACAGACGCGGGAGCCATTCCCGCTTCTGGGCCTCCGTGCCGTACCGGAAGATCGGCATGGCGCCCAGCGACACACCCGCCTCCAGGGTGATCGCCACGGACGAGTCCACGCGCGCCAGTTCCTCCAGCACGAGGCCGAGGGCAAGGTAGTCGCCGCCCATGCCGCCGTACTCCTCGGGGAACGGCAGCCCGAACAGGCCCATGCGGGCCATCTCGCGGACGATCCCGTACGGGAACTCGTGCCGCTCGTAGAAGTCACCGATCTTGGGGGCGACGACGTCGTGGGCGAACTCCTCGACCGTGCGGCGGAGTTCCTCCAGCTCGGGGGAGAGACGGTGGTCCATCGTTGTTCACTGCTCCTGGTGGGAGAGGGCTCGGACGGTGCGGGACGGGCTGGGTCGGCCCAGTTGGCCGGCCATCCACACGCTCGTGGCGACGAGACGGCCGAGATCGACTCCCGTGTCGATGCCGAGACCCTGAAGCATCCACACGAGGTCTTCGGTGGCGAGGTTGCCGGTGGCGGACTTGGCGAACGGGCAGCCGCCGAGGCCGCCCGCGGAGGCGTCGACCGTGGTGACGCCGTGCTGGAGGGCGGCCAGGGTGTTGGCGAGCGCCTGGCCGTACGTGTCGTGGAAGTGCACGCCCAGGGCGCTGACCGGGACCCGCTCTTCGGCGAGGGCGGCGAGCAGCGCGAGGACGTGGCCGGGGGTGGCCACCCCGATCGTGTCGCCCAGGCTCAGTTCGTCGCAGCCCATGTCGAGGAGCGCCCGGCACACGCGGACGACCTGGGGGACCGGGACCGCGCCCTCCCACGGGTCGCCGAAGCACATCGAGAGGTAGCCGCGCACCTGGACGTCCTCCGCCTTCGCCCGGCTCACCACCTGCTCGAACATCGCCAGCGCCTCGTCCACCGTGCGGTTGAGGTTGGCCTTCGCGAAGGACTCGGTGGCGCTGGCGAAGACGGCGACGCTGCGGGCACCGAGCGCCAGGGCGCGGTCCAGGCCGCGCTCGTTCGGCACGAGGACGGGGAGCGCGACCGGGAGACCGCTCACGAGCGGGAACAGCTGCTCGGCGTCGGCGAGTTGGGGCACCCACTTGGGGTGGACGAAGCTCGTGGCCTCGATCGTCGTCAGGCCCGCGTCGGCCAGTCGGCGGACGAACTCCGCCTTGACCTCGGTCGGCACGGTCGACTTCTCGTTCTGGAGGCCGTCACGCGCGCCGACCTCGTGGATCCGCACCCGGGCGGGCAGGCCCTGGGCCGGGACGGCCATGGGAAGTCCTTCCACGGTCATTCCGCCACCTCCTTCTGAGGCTCGTGGGCCTCCTGGGTCTCCTGGGGCTCATGAAGCACCTGGGTCTCCTGGGGCGCGATCACGGCGAGCACCTGATCCATGGCGACCGTCGTGCCCGGTACGACGTCCAGCTCGGTGACCGTGCCGGCGTGCGGGGCGGAGATGACGTGCTCCATCTTCATCGCCTCGACGACCAGCAGGCTCTGGCCCACGCTCACCTCGTCGCCGACGGCGACCTTCACGACCGTGACCGTGCCGGGCATGGGCGCGGTGAGCGAGTCGGCGCCGGAGCGCGCGGCCCGGGTGAGCGAGGCGGCGACCGGGTCGTGATCGCGGACGTGCCAGGCGTCGCCGTCGCGGCCCACCCAGTCGGCGGCGCGGTGGAAGGTGTGGCGGACGCCGTCGAGGGTGACGCGGACGTCGTCGTCGGTGACGGTGTGGGTGCCGCGCGGGAGGTACGCGACGGGGTCCTGGACGCGCAGGTGGAAGACGACGGGCTTGGGCTCCCCGCCCAGCCGCCAGCCGCTCGGCACGGAGAAGGGATCGGTCCAGCCCTCGCCCCTCGGCCGCAGCGCATCGAGACGTACGGCCGCCGCCGCCTCGTACACCTCTTCCGGTACATCCGTGGAGACGAGCCCCTCGGCCTCCCGCTCGACCAGCCCCGTGTCCAACTCGCCCGCCACGACCGCCGGATGAGCCAGCAGCCGCCTGAGGAACCCCGCGTTCGTCGGCACGCCCAGCGTCACCGTCCGGGCCAGGGCCGCCCGGAGCTTGCGCAGCGCGGTCGCGCGGTCCGGGCCGTACGCGATCACCTTGGACAGCATCGGGTCGTACAGCGAGCCGACCTCCGTGCCCTCGGTCAGGCCCGAATCGGTGCGGACGCCGTCGCCCTGGGGTTCGTGCAGCCGGAGCACGGTGCCGCCGGAGGGGAGGAAGCCCCGAGAGGGATCCTCGGCGCAGATACGGGCTTCGACGGCGTGTCCGGTCAGCCGGATCTCGTCCTGCGCGAAGGGCAGTTGCTCGCCCGCCGCGACCCGGAGCTGCCACTCGACCAGGTCGAGTCCCGTGACCAGCTCGGTCACCGGATGCTCGACCTGGAGACGCGTGTTCATCTCCATGAAGAAGTACGTGGACGGGTCGCTGCCCGGCACGATGAACTCGACCGTGCCCGCGCCCTCATACCCGCAGGAACGGGCCGCCTGCACCGCCGCCTCGCCCATCGCCGCGCGCGTGGCCTCGTCGAGGAGCACGCTCGGCGCCTCCTCGATGATCTTCTGGTGCCGGCGCTGGAGGGAGCACTCACGCTCCCCGAGGTGGACGACGTTCCCGTGGCCGTCCGCCAGGACCTGGAGCTCGATGTGCCGGGGCCGGTCGATCCACCGCTCGACGAGCAGCGTGTCGTCCCCGAAGGAGGCGCGGGCCTCGCGGCGGGCGGCGGCGATCTCGTCGGACAGCAGCGACGGCTCCCGCACCAGCCGCATGCCCTTGCCGCCCCCGCCGGCGCTCGGCTTCAGCAGCACCGGCATGCCGATCTCCCGGGCGGCGTCGGCCAGTTCGGCGTCCGTCAGCCCGCTGCCGCTGGACCCCGGGACGACCGGAACGCCGGCCGCCTTCACCGTCTCCTTGGCGCGGATCTTGTCGCCCATGAGGGAGATCGCGTCGGCCGGGGGCCCGATGAAGACCAGCCCGGCCGCCGCGCAGGCGCGCGCGAAGCCGGCGTTCTCCGCGAGGAAGCCGTATCCCGGGTGCACGGCCTGCGCGCCCGTCCGCGCCGCCGCCTCCAGGAGGCGCTCCGCCGACAGGTAGCTCTCGGACGCCGGCGCCGGACCGATCCGTACGGCCGTGTCGGCCTCCCGCACATGCCGGGCGTCGGCATCGGCGTCGCTGAAGACGGCCACCGAGCGCACGCCGAGCGAGCGCAGCGTACGGATCACCCGTACGGCGATCTCGCCCCGATTGGCCACCAGCACCGTGTCAAACATGGGTTCCCTCACATCCGGAAGACGCCGAACCGGGGTTCACCCAGGGGCGCGTTGGCACAGGCGGTCAGGGCCAGACCCAGTACCTGCCGGGTCTCCAGCGGGTCGATGACCCCGTCGTCCCACAGCCGGGCGGTGGCGTAATAGGCGTTGCCCTGGCGCTCGTACTGCTCACGGACCGGGGTCTTGAACGCCTCTTCCTCCGCCGCCGGCCAGGACTCCCCGCGGGCCTCCAACTGGTCCCGCTTGACGGTCGCGAGGACGGACGCGGCCTGTTCGCCGCCCATGACCGAGATCTTGGCGCCCGGCCACATCCACAGGAAGCGGGGGGAGTAGGCCCGCCCGCACATGGAGTAGTTCCCGGCGCCGTACGACCCGCCGACGACGACGGTCAGCTTGGGCACGCGGGTGCACGCGACGGCCGTGACCATCTTGGCGCCGTGCTTGGCGATGCCGCCGGCCTCGTAGTCCTTGCCGACCATGAAGCCGGAGATGTTCTGGAGGAACACCAGCGGGATCCCGCGCTGGTCGCACAGCTCGATGAAGTGGGCGCCCTTCTGGGCGGACTCGGAGAACAGGATGCCGTTGTTGGCGATGATCCCGACCGGGTGGCCGTGGATGTGGGCGAAGCCGGTGACGAGGGTCTGCCCGAACTCGGCCTTGAACTCGGCGAACCGGGAGCCGTCGACCACGCGCGCGATGATCTCGCGTGCGTCGTAGGGGGTGCGGGAGTCGACGGGCACGGCGCCGTACAGCCCGTACGGGTCCACCTTGGGCTCCGTGGAAGGCCTGACTTCCCAGGGGAGGGCCCCGCGCGCGGGGAGTGTGGCGGCGATGGTCCGGACGATCCGCAGGGCGTGCGCGTCGTCCTCCGCGAGGTGGTCGGTGACGCCGGACACGCGCGCGTGGACGTCTCCGCCGCCGAGCTCCTCGGCGGTGACGACCTCGCCGGTGGCGGCCTTCACGAGGGGCGGCCCGCCCAGGAAGATGGTCCCCTGGTTGCGGACGATGACTGCCTCGTCGCTCATCGCCGGGACATAGGCCCCGCCGGCGGTGCAGGACCCGAGCACGGCGGCGATCTGCGCGATCCCCGCCCCCGACATCCGGGCCTGGTTGTAGAAGATCCGCCCGAAGTGCTCGCGGTCGGGAAACACCTCGTCCTGCATGGGCAGGAAGGCCCCGCCGGAATCGACGAGGTAGACACAGGGCAGCCGGTTCTCGAGGGCGACCTCCTGCGCGCGGAGGTGCTTCTTCACCGTCATCGGGTAGTACGTCCCGCCCTTGACGGTGGCGTCATTGGCGACGATCACACACTCGCGCCCGCTCACCCGCCCGATCCCGGCGATGACCCCGGCGGCCGGGGCCTGCCCCTCGTACATCCCGTCGGCCGCGAGGGGCGCCAGCTCCAGGAAGGGCGAACCCGGGTCGAGGAGGGCATCCAACCGGTCGCGCGGGAGCAGCTTGCCGCGCGCCGTGTGCCGGGCGCGGGCCTTCTCGCCGCCGCCGAGCCGGGCCGCGGCGAGCTTGCCGCGCAACTCGTCGACGAGCGCGAGGTGGGCCTGTTCATTGGCCCGCCAGGCCTCCGACGCGGGATCGACCGCGCTGGTCAGCTCCGCTGCATCCTGCATTCTCGGTCCCCTCAGCCGGCGATTCACCCAGTGATCGAAACGGTTAATGAGCGTTAACCATTTCCTTCAGGTTAACGACCGCTAACCTCCCTGTCTAGAATTACTTTCATGACCACCAGAACCGACGCCCCCACCCGCCGCGAGCAGATCCTCCAGGAGGCCGCCCGGCTCTTCGCCGAGCGCGGCTTCCACGGCGTCGGTGTCGACGAGATAGGGGCCGCGGTCGGCATCAGCGGCCCCGGTCTGTACCGGCACTTCGCCGGCAAGGACGCGATGCTCGCCGAACTGCTGGTGGGCATCAGCGGCCAGCTGCTGACGGGGGCCAAGCGGCGACTGGCGGAGGCCGACGGAGTCGAGGTCGAGGCGGTCCTCGACTCACTCATCGAGGGCCACATCGACTTCGCGCTCGACGACCGCCCCCTCATCACCCTGCACGACCGCGAGCTGGACCGCCTCCGGGACAGCGACCGCAAGCTGGTCCGGCAGCTCCAGCGGCAGTACGTCGAGCTGTGGGTGGAGGTACTGCGCCGGGTGTACCCGGACCTGGCCGAACCGACGGCCCGCTCGGCGGTCCACTCGGTCTTCGGCCTGCTGAACTCGACACCCCACCTGGGCCGGCCGGGCGCGCTGCCCGGCCGGGAGGTCACGGCGGCGTTGCTGCATCGGATGGCGCGGGGGGCGTTCGGAGCGGCGGCGGGGGAGTAGGGGAGCGGACGGGCCGCCGTCCGCCGTCATGACCGGCGAGCCTGGCGCACCTCCCGGTCGACCGCCCAGGCGTCCCCCACCGGACCCAGGTGCCCGAGCTTGTCGGGGTTGATCACGGAGCGGATCGTCTGGATCCGTCCGTCGAGGATGTCGAGCACCATGGTGTTGATGACCTTGCCGTCCCGGTCGCGGAAGATCGCGCCGGGCTGGCCGTTCACCCGGTGCGGTTCCACCGCGATGCCGACCCGGACGAACAGCGGGGCGACCGAGGCGAGCAGCCGGGCCACGTTGTCGGTGCCGACGAGGGGCCTGGCCAGCTGCGGGGCCTTTCCGCCGCCGTCGCCGACCATCTGCACATCGGCGGCGAGGAGTTCCCGCAAGGCGTCGACATCCCCTTCCCTGAAGGCGTCGAAGAACCGCCCGGCGAGTTCCTCGCGGTCCTTCCGGTCGGCCTCGAACCGGGGCCGGCCCGCGTCCATGTGGCGGCGCGCCCGCACCGCGAGCTGGCGGCACGCCGCCTCCGAACGCCCCACGGTCGACGCGATCTCCGGGAAGCCGAACCCGAACACCTCCCGCAGCACGAAGACCGCGCGCTCGAGCGGGGTCAGCCGCTCGAGCAGCAACAGGGCCGCCATCGACACCGAGTCGGCCAGCTCCGCCGAGTGCTCCGGGTCCTCGTAGGGGTCGGTCAGCAGCGGCTCGGGGAACCACGGCCCGACGTACTGCTCCCGTCGGCGGCGGGCCGAGCGCAGGACGTCGATCGAGATCCGGGTGACCACGGCCGAGAGGTAGGCCTTGACCGACGTGGGCTGGGTCGGGGTGGCCTGGTAGCGCAGCCAGGTCTCCTGGACCGCGTCCTCGGCCTCGCTCACGCTGCCGAGGATCCGGTAGGCGATGGCGGACAGCAGCGGCCGCAGCTCCTCGAACTCCTCGGTCCGGGTCATGCCGACCCTTCCTCGAACTCCTCGGTCCGGAATCACGCCAGCCCTTCCCTGAAGCCCTCGCGCCAGGAGGGGTAGCGCAGCGTCCAGCCGAGCTCCCGCTTGGCCTTGGCGTTGGAGAAGCCGCGCCCCTCGATCATCATCACCACCGGCACGTCCCCGGCCATCAGCCTGGCCAGCCACTTGGGGACCCGCATCGGCCGCTTCGCGCCCGCGCTCGCGGCCAGGTACGGCAGCCACTCGGCGGCCGGGGCCGGTTCGTCGTCGACGATGCAGAACACGCCCTTCGCCTGTTGCTCCACGGCCAGGACGGTAGCGCTCGCCGCGTCGTCGAGATGCACGAACGAGCTGTATCCGGTGGCGCGCCCGACGAGCGGGAACTTCCGCTTGCTGATGAGCTCGACCATGTCGTCGGTGGCGCCCGGCCCGTAGAACCCGCCGTAGCGCAGGACCGCGCCGCCGGCCTTGACGACCGTCTCCTCGAGGTGGCGTACGGCCTCGATCATCGGTCGCAGCGCCGTTCCCGTCATCGGGTCCAGCGGGTCCTCCTCGGTCTTCACCCAGCCGCCCTCGCGGATGCCGTTGAAGCTGCCGAAGCTCTGCGCGACGAAGGTGGACACGCCGGTCGCCTCGGCGGCGGCCAGCAGGTGGTCCGTCCCCTCGGTGCGCAGCCGGTTGGTGGTGGCGAAGAACCGGTCGAAGTGCCTCATGTCGGGCTTGCCGGTGGCGAGCCCGGTCATCTGGTGCACGATCGCGTCCGGCCGGGCCGCGGCCACCGCCTCGCCGACCGACGCCGCGTCCAGCCCGTCCATCACGACCGCCTCGGCGCCCAGCCGCTCCAGCAGGCCCGACTTGGCCGCGCTCCTCGTCGTAGCCGTCACCTGGTGGCCCCGGGCCACGAGCTGCGGCACCAGTCGTCGCCCGATGGCCCCGGTCCCGCCCGCCACGAACACGCGCATGGTCATCACCTTCCTCATCCCAATGTCTCTCTGGAACCTGGACGAGGCAGCCCGGCCGTCTGTGACATGGGAGAGACTTCGGTCGGGCGCGCAGCCCCAACAGCGTGATGAGCGTTACCTGGACGCGGCTCCTTACTCGCCGGTACCTTGGATGAGCAAGCGCTTAGACAGGTCGAGGCACGTGGAGGTGGCGGTAGTGCGCCGTACGGTATTCAACGAGGATCACGAGGCGTTCCGGGAGACCCTCCGGGCCTTCATCGAGGCCGAGGTCGTACCCGTGTACGACGAGTGGTTCGCGGCCGGCCAGGCGCCGCGCGACTTCTACTACAAGCTCGCCGAGCTCGGCGTCTTCGGCATCCGCGTCGACGAGGAGTTCGGCGGCGCCGGCATCGACTCGTACAAGTTCGAGGCCGTGATATCCGAGGAGACCGCCCGCGCCGGCATCTCCTTCGGCGGCTCCGGTGTGCACGTGCTGCTCGGCCTGCCGTACATCAAGATGCTCGCCACCGACGAGCAGAAGAAGCGGTTCCTGCCGAAGTTCGTCTCCGGCGAGGAGATGTGGGCCCTCGCGATGACCGAGCCGGGCACCGGCTCCGACCTCGCGGGCATGAAGACCACCGCCAAGCTCAGCGAGGACGGCACGCACTACGTCCTCAACGGCTCCAAGACCTTCATCACCGGTGGCGTCCACGCCGACCGCGTGATCGTCTGCGCCCGCACCTCCACGCCCACCGCCGAGGACCGCCGCTTCGGCATCTCCCTGTTCGCCGTGGACACCAAGTCCGAGGGCTACTCCATCGGCCGCAAGCTCGACAAGCTCGGCCTGAAGACCTCCGACACCGCCGAACTCGCCTTCGTCGACGTCAAGGTCCCCGTCGAGGACCTCCTCGGCGAGGAGAACAAGGGCTTCTACTACCTCGGCCACAACCTGGCCTCCGAGCGCTGGGGCATCGCCTTCGGCGCCTACGCCCAGGCCAAGGCCGCCGTCCGGTTCGCCAAGGAGTACGTCCAGGAGCGCACGGTCTTCGGCAAGTCCGTCGCCTCCTTCCAGAACACCAAGTTCGAACTGGCCGCCTGCCAGGCCGAGGTGGACGCCGCCGAGGCCGTCGCCGACCGCGCGCTCGAAGCCCTGGACGCGGGCGAGCTGACCCCCGCCGAGGCCGCCAGCGCCAAGCTGTTCTGCACCGAGGTCGCCCACCGCGTGATCGACCGCTGCCTCCAGCTGCACGGCGGCTACGGCTTCATGAACGAGTACCCGATCGCCCGCCTGTACGCCGACAACCGCGTCAACCGCATCTACGGCGGCACCAGCGAGATCATGAAGTCGATCATCGCGAAGGACATGGGCCTGTGACACGGGTCTGTAAGGCCGGCGAAATTACTGCCCGGTACAACTGACTCATGAGCCAGGCACTACAGTCCCTGCTCGATCTGCTCGACCTGGAGCGGATCGAGCAGGACATCTTCCGCGGCCGGTCCCGGGCAGCCGTCATCCCCCGGGTCTTCGGCGGCCAGGTCGCGGCCCAGGCGCTCGTCGCCGCCGGGCGGACGGTCCCCGAGGACCGGCCCGCGCACTCCCTGCACGCGTACTTCCTGCGCCCCGGCGACCCCGGCGCGCCCATCGTCTACACCGTCGACCGCATCCGCGACGGCCGCTCCTTCACCACCCGCCGCGTGGTCGCGATCCAGCACGGGCAGCCGATCTTCCACCTCTCCGCGTCCTTCCAGACGTACGAGGACGGCCTCGAACACCAGGCCCCGATGCCGCCCGCGCCGGACCCCGTCACCCTGCCCACCACCCAGGAGCAGCTGCGCGGATACGACCATCTCGACCCGGAGGTCGTCGAGAAGTACATCGAGGCACGCGCGGCGATCGACCTGCGCTACGCCGAGGAGCCGCCGTTCGGCAGATTCGGCGAGCCGCGCGAGCCGCACTCCCAGGTGTGGTTCCGCACCCACGGCAAGCTCGAAGGCGCCATCGACGAACCGCTCCTGCACATCGTCCTCGCCACGTACGTCTCCGACATGACGCTCCTGGACTCGGTCCTGCTGGCGCACGGCCGCGGCGGCTGGGCCGTGGGGGATGTCGTGGGAGCCTCTCTCGACCACGCGATGTGGTTCCACCGCCCGTTCCGCGCCGACGAATGGCTGCTCTACGACCAGGAGTCGCCGTCGGCGTACGGCGGCCGTGGCCTCGGCCAGGCCCGCATCTACACGCAGGACGGACAGCTCGCGATCTCGGTGATCCAGGAGGGCGTGGTCCGCGTGCCCCGCCAGAAGCTCAATGGCTAGGCGAGTCCCGCCTCGTTGAGCAGGTACGCCGTCATCGGGTCGTAGTAGCGCGGGCTGACCACATGGTCGTCGAGCGGGACCGACACCTGGACGGTGCCTTCCGCCTCGGCGATGAAGAGGGCCGGGTCGTTGCAGTCGGCGTAGCCGACGGAGTCGATGCCGTGCCGGCCGGCGTAGCCCGCCCAGCCGTGGTCGGCGACGACCAGGTCGGGCAGCGGCCGGCCCTCGCTCTCCAGGGCGGTGAGGATGGCCTTCATCGGGTCGCCGGAGTGCGTGTGCCACAGCGTGGCGCCGTGCTCCAGGACAGCCACGTCCGCGAACTGCATGACGTATCCCTCGTCCGTCTGCAAGCCCTCCGGGATGACCATGATCTCGCAGCCGGCGGCGCGCAGCGCGGCGGCCGTGGCGCGGTGCACGTCGAGCAGGCCGCCCGGGTGGCCGGTGGCGAAGAGGACCCGCTGCTCGCCGTCGGCCGCCTTGCGCAGCCGGGCCGCCAGGCGCTCCAGGCCGGCCACCGTCAGATCGGGGTCGATGGTGTCCTGGCCGTACCGGTACTCGGGGTCGTCGCTGACGCCGACCCGCTCCGCCATCACCGCGAGCACGTCCTGCTCGTCGGCCCAGCGGTCGCCGAGCTCCAGGCCGAGCCAGAAGTTGCGGACGCCGTTGGCCAGCTGGCGGTAGTGGGAGAGGTTGTTCTCACGGGGGGTGGCGACATCGCCCGCGATACGGGTCCTCACAAGGTGGGCGATGAGCTCGGCGCGGCTGGGTGTCCCGGGTATCGGCATGCTCACCATTGTGGAGCAGAGGCCTGTGGGGATCACCTGTCGTCCCGACGGCTGGGACGCGCGTCACGTGGTGCCGTGATCCCTGGTGGGCCCTAGTGGTTCCCGGTGGTCCTGGGGTACTCAGAGCCGTCGCAGCGCGAACCAGAGCTCCATGCGTACGTCCGGGTCGTCCAGGTCCGCCGCCAGCAGGGCCGCGCACCGGGCGATCCGCTGCCGCACGGTGTTGCGGTGCACGGACAGCGCGACCGCCGTACGGTCCCAACTGCCGTGCAGGGACAGCCAGGTGCGCAGCGTCTCGGTGAGCGCGGGGACCGCGACGACGGGCGCGAGCAGCGTACGGGCGTGTGCCTCGGCCTCTTCCTCGGGGATCAGGTCGGCCAGGGCCGGGCGGGCGCCGTGCCGGACCAGCGGGGTGCGGGTGGCCCGGGCGCGGGCCAGGGCACGGGCCGCCTGGGCGTCGGCGGACGCCCACTCGGGCGGGGCGACGGCGGCGCTCACGCCCAGGGTCCAGCCGGGCTGCGGGCCGGGTTCACGACCGGCCGGGCCATCGGACGGGCCATCGGCAGGGCCGTCAGCCGGGCCATCGGCCGGGATGAGCACGCGTACGACGTCCCGCCCGAGGTCGACCAGCGGGGAGCCGAGTGCCGCGCCGAGCGCGGAGGCCGCCACGGTGTCGGGGGCGTGGGCGTCCGGCCGGGCGTGCACGACGACCCACCGCTCCCCGCCGAGCAACGACGCGACCGCCTGTGGCGCGGCGCCCAGCAGCAATCGGACCAGCGCGGAGGATCTGGCCGCCCCCGTACCGCTTTGGTGCTCGCCGGTGAGCAGAGCCAGCAGCACGGCGGCGACCGAGGCGATGGTGTGGTCGCCGGGCTCGCGGCTCGGGGTGGCCACCCCGAGCACGAAACCCTGGCCGGCCCCGAGGGCGTAGGCGGCGAGATGGATGCCGGCGACGGTGTCGGTGGCAGTGGTGGAGGAGCGACCGGCGACCACATGTGTCAGCTCCGCCAACGCCCGCCGTACCTCCTCCTCCAGCTCCGGTCCCGCCGCCGCGATGTCCGCCCCCTCCGCCCCGTACAGCACCGCCCGGCCGCCCATGCGCTGGGCGAGTTGGCGCAGGACGGAGGGGATCGGGTCCGGCCGGGAGGCCGCGGCGGCCAGGCTCTGCTGGGCCTGCGTGACGCGGCGGAGTTCGGTGTGGCGGGCCTGGGCCATCAGCTGCCAGACCGCACGGGCCACGCCGGAGAAGGTGGTCTGCGGCGGGACCTCCAGCAGCGGCAGCTCGTACGCCTCGCAGGCCGCGACCAGCGCCCGCGGCACCGTGTCGTGCACCGGCGCCACCCCGAAGCCGAGGGCCGCGCCGCCCGCCGCGACGATCCGGGAGACGTAGTCGTCGAAGTACGTGCCCGAGCCCGCCGCCTCCGGGATGTGCACACCCGCCGTGAGCAGCAGCTCGCCGCCCAGCAGATACGGGTACGGGTCCGCCATCTCGGAGGTGTGCGCCCAGTGGATGACGATGTCCCCATCGGCCGGCCCCGCGATCTGCCGCAGGGCGAGGTCCTCGCGGGCCAGGAGGGCGGCCAGCGGGACCGGTGGGGTGGGAGGGACGGCAGGGTCCGACATTATGGACGTTCCCTCCACTCAGAGCGGCCTGAATGGATGAAACGTACACTTCGCAGTCGCTTTCCGGCCACCTAGTGTCGGTGCTCGTCACCCGCAGGCGACACCGAGTGAAGGAGGGCCCCGTGGCCGTCGACTACGCAGTGATCGTCGTCTATCTGGCAGGCATGCTGGCCATGGGCTGGTGGGGCATGCGCCGCGCCAGGTCGAAGAGCGAGTTCCTGGTGGCGGGCCGGCGTCTCGGGCCGGCCATGTACTCCGGCACCATGGCGGCGATCGTCCTCGGCGGCGCGTCCACCATCGGCGGCGTCGGCCTCGGCTACCAGTACGGCCTCTCCGGCGCCTGGATGGTCTTCACCATCGGCCTCGGCCTGCTCGCGCTGAGCGTCTTCTTCTCGGCCCGCATCGCCCGCCTCAAGGTCTACACCGTCTCCGAGATGCTGGACCTGCGCTACGGCGGCCGGGCGGGCCTGATCTCCGGCGTGGTCATGTGGGCGTACACGCTGATGCTCGCTGTGACGTCCACCATCGCCTACGCCACGATCTTCGACGTCCTCTTCGACATGAACCGCACGGTGGCGATCGTCCTCGGCGGCTCGATCGTCGTCGCGTACTCGACGCTCGGCGGCATGTGGTCGATCACGCTGACGGACATGGTGCAGTTCGTCGTGAAGACGATCGGCGTGCTGCTGCTCCTGCTGCCCATCGCCGTCGTCAAGGCGGGCGGCTTCGGCGCGATGCGGGACGAGTTGCCGACGGCGTACTTCGACCCGCTGGGCATCGGCGGCGAGACGATCTTCACCTACGTGCTGATCTACACCTTCGGCATGCTCATCGGCCAGGACATCTGGCAGCGCGTGTTCACGGCGCGCAGTGATACGACCGCGAAGTGGGGCGGCACGGTCGCCGGTACGTACTGTCTCGTCTACGCCCTCGCCGGCGCCGTCATCGGTACGGCGGCCAAGGTCCTCTACCCGAAGCTGGCGAACGCGGACGACGCCTTCGCGACCATCGTGAAGGACGAACTGCCGGTCGGCGTAAGGGGGTTGGTGCTGGCCGCCGCACTGGCCGCCGTGATGTCGACGTCGTCCGGCGCGCTGATCGCCTGCGCGACCGTCGCCAACAACGACATCTGGTCGCGGCTGCGGGGAGCCGTGAAGCGCGATGGCGAGGAGCACGACGAGGTCAGGGGCAACCGGGCCTTCATCCTCGTCATGGGCGTGGCGGTGATCTGTACGGCCATCGCGCTGAACAACGTCGTCGAGGCGCTGACCGTCGCCTACAACCTGCTCGTCGGCGGCCTGCTCGTCCCGATCCTCGGCGGGCTGCTGTGGAAGCGCGGCACGGTGCAGGGTGCCCTGGCCTCCGTGATCGTCGGCGGTCTCGCGGTCATCGGGCTGATGGCGTCCTACGGCATCCTCGCCAACGAGCCCGTCTACTACGGCCTCTTGTCCTCCCTGGCCGCGTACCTCGTCGTCTCCCTGGCGACTCCGGCCACCGACGCCGCCGTACTGGCCGCCTGGCGCGAGCGGCTCGCCGGGAAGACCGTCGAACCGGCGTCCGAACCGGTGCACACATGACGAAGCACACATGACGAAGCGCACGCAGGAAGAAGGCAGTTCCATGAGCGGCAAGAGGAAGTAGGCAGGTCCATGAGCAGCAGCGCGCCGCCCCGAGGCCCGGTCGACTCGTCCCGCATCCCGCGGTACGCCGGCCCCGCGACCTTCGCACGGCTGCCCCGCCTCGACGAGGTCGGCCGCACCGACGTCGCCGTGGTCGGGGTGCCGTTCGACTCGGGCGTCTCCTACCGGCCGGGCGCCCGCTTCGGCGGCAACGCGATCCGCGAGGCGTCCCGGCTGCTGCGCCCCTACAACCCGGCGCAGGACGCGTCCCCGTTCGCGCTGGCGCAGGTGGCGGACGCCGGGGACATCGCGGTGAACCCGTTCGACATCAACGAGGCCGTGGAGACGATCGAGGCGGCGGCGGACGACCTGCTGGGGACGGGCGCGCGGCTCATGACCCTCGGCGGCGATCACACCATCGCGCTGCCTCTGCTGAGGTCCGTGGCGAAGAAGCACGGCCCGGTGGCGCTGCTGCACTTCGACGCGCACCTCGACACCTGGGACACGTACTTCGGCGCGGAGTACACGCACGGGACTCCGTTCCGGCGTGCGGTGGAGGAACGCATACTGGATACGGAGGCGCTGTCGCATGTCGGCACCCGCGGCCCGCTGTACGGCAAACAGGACCTGACCGACGACGAGAAGCTGGGCTTCGGCATAGTGACGTCGGCGGATGTGATGCGCCGCGGAGTCGACGAGGTGGCCGACCAGCTGCGCCAGCGCATCGGCGACCGCCCCCTCTACATCTCCATAGACATCGACTGCCTGGACCCGGCGCACGCACCCGGCACGGGGACCCCGGAGGCGGGCGGCATGACGTCGCGCGAGCTGCTGGAGATCCTGCGGGGCCTGGCTGGGTGCAACCTGGTCTCGGCGGACGTCGTCGAGGTGGCCCCCGCGTACGATCACGCGGAGATCACGTCGGTGGCGGCATCCCACACGGCGTACGAACTGACGACGATCATGTCCCGCCAGATTGCGAAGGCCCGCGCGAAGTGACTCACGACCACGACCTGGTGCTCCGTCCGACGGCCGCCCAGACCTCAGCCGCCCTGAACCCGCCCCCCGGGCGCAACGGCGGAGACCTGGTCGTGGAGACGCTGGCCGGACTGGGCGCGACGACGGTCTTCGGCCTGCCCGGCCAGCACGCGCTCGGCATGTTCGACGCGCTGCGCCGCTCGGACCTGCGCTACATCGGCCTGCGGGTGGAGAACAACGCCGGTTTCGCGGCGGACGCGTACGGCCGGATCACGGGCGAGGCGGCACCGCTGCTGCTGTCCACGGGCCCGGGAGCGCTGACGTCCCTGGCCGCGCTCCAGGAGGCCGCGGCCGCCTCCGCCCCCGTGCTGGCGATCAGCAGCCAGATCCCGACGGCGGGGCTGGGCGGCGGCCGGCACGGGTATCTGCACGAACTCCCGGACCAGTCGGCCTCATTCAGGGGTGTCGTCAAGTCCGTCCACACGGTCCGCACCCAGTCACAGATCCCGTCCGCCGTCGCGGAGGCCTGGAAGTCGGCGCTGACGGCTCCGCACGGACCGGTATGGGTCGAGATCCCGCAGGACGTGCTGCTGGCTCAGACGGCGATCCCGATGGTGACGGGAGGCGACACCTTCCCCGAGGAGCTGCCCCCGCGCCCCGAACTGACGGCGGTGGCAGCGGACTTGCTGTCGCACGCGGCCCGCCCGGCGATCATCGCGGGTGGGGGAGTGGTCCGCTCGGACGCGTCGAAGAAGCTGCGCCAGCTGGCGGAGAAACTTCAGGCACCGGTCGTGACGACCTTCGGCGGCAAGGGCGCGTTCCCCTGGACGCACCCCCTCTCCCTCCAGTCCTGGCTGGAGGACCGCCACACCACGGACTTCCTGGAGGACGCGGACGTCCTGCTGGTGGTCGGCTCGGGCCTGGGCGAACTGTCCTCGAATTACCACACGTTCAAGCCACGCGGCCGGGTCATCCAGATCGAGGCGGACCTGGGCAAGCTGGAGTCCAATTACCCGGCTCTCGGCATCCACGCGGACGCCCGGCTGGCGTTGCAGGCGCTGCTGGAGACGGTGGAGGAGCGTGCGGACTCATCCGCCCCGGAGCGCGTGAGCGAGCTGCTTACTCGGGTCGGGGAACGCATCGCGTCCCAGGAACTCACCCTGGAACAGGACGTGTTGGCGTCGGTACGCCGAGCGCTCCCGTCCGCCTCCCCGTCCTTCTGGGACATGACGATCCTGGCCTACTGGGCCTGGTCCGCCTTCGACGCCCGCCGCCCCAACACCATGCACTCCGCCCAGGGCGCCGGCGGCCTCGGCTACGCCTTCCCGGCGGCCCTGGGCGCGTCCGCCGCGGACCCGACCCACCCGGTGCTGGCGGTCTCGGGCGACGGAGGAGCCCTCTACTCCATCGCCGAGCTTGCGACGGCCCGCCAGTACGACCTGAACGTCACCTGGCTGATCGTCGACGACGGCGGCTACGGCATCCTGCGCGAGTACATGACGGACGCCTTCGGCGAGACGATGCCGACGGCGACGGAACTCACGCGGCCGGACTATGTGGCGCTGGCGGAGTCGTTCGGGGTCCCGGGGGTCCGTACGACGCCGGAGACGCTGGAGCAGGATCTGGCGAAGGCGCTGGCGTCACCGGGGCCCTCGGTGGTGGTTCTCCCGGTGGTGCTGCGGATGTTCGCGGCTACGCATCTGGGCGGCTGAGGCGCGCACCCGCGGTCGCCGGGGCTGGGTGCGGCCCACCGCGCGCAGGACGGCGCGAACAGCGGTACTGTCGATTCGTGTGCTGATGTGCACATTGTGAGGTGGCGAGCAGCGCCACACGGTTCCGTGACCATTCCCGGACGCGAGGACGCGAACTCGCCCCCTGTTCACGTCATCCGAACTCTCCCTGTGTCACCCGTGTTCGCCCTGCCCAAGGGCAGTTTCCGCTCATCCCTCGGAGGAGCCATGGCACATCACGGCAAGCGATCCGACGCCGACAACGGGCAGTACAAGTCCTCGCCCGAGACCTCCGGCATGCCCGTCCCCTCGACGTCCGGGACGCCCGCCGACCGGGCCGGTGACATGCCGCGCCCCGGCAGCAAGGCGGCCTCCGCACGCCCCGAGCGGGGAGGCATGCAGGCGCCCGGCATGAACCCGACGCCCGCCTCAGGCCAGCCGGACGGGATGCCGGCACCGGGCATGCCCGGTCCCTCCGGGGCGGCGATGCCGACACCGGCCAACGCCATGTCCGGCCGCCAGGAGCCGGCCCAACCGGAGCGCCGCAGCGGCACACCCCCGGCGGGCGGCCCCTCGGCGGAGCCGGCCGACGGCCACTCCCCGCTGCCCCGCTTCGGCGGCCCCGAGGGCATCTCCCCGCACGGCGCGTCCTACGAAGCCGGAGTCGTGGAGGTCGAGTTCCGCGAGGGCGTCACCCCGGCGCTCGCCGAGCGCGGCGAGGGCGCGCCCGCCGAGGTGCGCAGCCTCACCGAAGGACCGCTCACCGACTTCAACAGCATCCTGGAGGCCAACAACCTCGTCGCCGCGGAGCCGACGTTCGAGATCACGCTGGAGGAGGCCACCGCGGTCCAGGCGAACGCGGCCGCGCAAGGCCACGAGACGCCGCATCTCGCGCGGTTCCTCACGCTGCACTTCGCCGACGACGCCGACACCGTCGAGATCGCGCAGCGCCTGGACGCGCTGCCCGAGGTCCAGCGGGCCATCGCCGTCCCCACGGCGCTGCCGCCGACGGTCACCGCGGGCGCGGGAACACTCGCCCCGGCGGGTCCGCTGACGGAGCCCCTGGTGGGGACGAGCGGCACCGTGGTCGTGGACACGGCCACGGGACTGGAGAACCAGTGGTACGTCTTCCGCTGCGGGGTCGACCAGGCGTGGAAACGCTCCACCGGCCGCGGCGTGGTGATCGGCGACGTCGACTGGGGCTACCGCACCTCGCACCAGGATCTCGCACCGAACATCGCCCGCACGTTCAACTCCTTCGACGGCACCACCGACGTCACCCACGGCGGCTCCGTCAGCCACGGCACCGCGGTCATGGGGCTGAGCGGCGCCTCGACGAACAGCCTCGGCATGGCCGGCATCGCGTACGACGCCACGCTGTGGCCGGTCCAGGCGGATTCCGGCACCAGCCCGGGCCTCGGCGGCAACCCCTGGGCGCGCGGTATCGACTGGGTGCGCACCACCGACAGCGGCGGCCGGCGCAAGGTCGTGATCCTCGAGGTCCAGACGGGTGCCTTCGGCAACTACGAGCAGGTGCCGTCGGTCAACGCGGCCATCAGGACGGCGATCGCCGCGGGCGTGGTCGTGTGCGTGGCGGCCGGCAACGGCGACCGGGACGCCGCTGTGGGCGACGACGGCTCGCCGATCCCGGAGACGGGCTCGATCCTCGTCGGCGCCACGGCGTACGACGCCTCGGTCAACCGGCGCGCCTGGTTCAGCAACTACGGCTCCCGGATCGTCGTCTGCGCCCCCGGTGACAGCTCGCACGACCTGACCTGCGACAGCGACTCAGACTCCGCGTACCGAAACGGCTTCGGCGGTACGTCGGGGGCGACGCCGAAGGTGGCCGGTGCGGCGGCACTGATGCTGGCCGCGAATCCCGGTCTCTCCCACGCCGAGGTACGCCGGATCCTGCGCGCCACGGGCACCCCGGTCGCCCCGGACCCGGACCCGGCCAAGGAGGTCGGCAGGTTCCTCAACGTCGGCGCGGCCGTACGGGACGCCTCGCAGAGCGCGGTCGGCCGTATGGAGATCTTCGCTCGCGGCGGGGACCAGGCGGTGTGGCACAAGTGGCAGACCGCCCTGAACAACGGCTGGTCGGGCTGGGAGTCCCTGGGCGGCTGGGTCGACATGATCACCCACGGCCGCAACGCGGACGGCCGGTTGGAGATCTTCGCCCGGGGCGCCGACCAGGCCGTGTGGCACATGTGGCAGACAGCTCCGAACAACGGCTGGTCCGGCTGGGAATCCCTCGGCGGGTGGATCGACGATCTGTGCGTCGCGCAGAACAACGACGGCCGGATGGAGATCTTCGCCCGAGGCGCCGACCAGTCCGTATGGCACAAGTGGCAGACCGCGCCCAACGGCGGCTGGTCGGGCTGGGAGTCCCTCGGCGGCTGGGTCGACATGATCAGCGTCGAACACAACGCGGACGGACGCCTGGAGGTGTTCGCACGCGGCGCGGACCAGGCCGTATGGCACAAGTGGCAGACGGCACCCGGCGGCGGCTGGTCCGGCTGGGAGTCCCTGGGCGGCTGGATCGACCGGCTGACCACGGGCCGCAACGCGGACGGGCGGATGGAGATCTTCGCCCGTGGGTCCGACGGTGCGCTGTGGCACATGTGGCAGACCGCGCCCAGTAACGGCTGGTCCGGCTGGGAGTCCCTCGGCGGCTGGATCGACCAGCTCACCACGGCCCGCAACGCCGACGGCAGGCTGGAGATCTTCGCCCGAGGTGCGGATCAGGCCCTGTGGCACATGTGGCAGACCGCGCCCAGTAACGGCTGGTCCGGCTGGGAATCCCTCGGCGGCTGGATCGACGATCTGTACGTCAGTCAGAACAACGACGGCAGGCTGGAGATCTTCGCCCGAGGTGCGGATCAGGCCCTGTGGCACAAGTGGCAGACCGCGCCCAGCAACGGCTGGTCGGGCTGGGAGTCCCTCGGCGGCTGGATCGACCGGCTCGACGTGGGACAGAACGCACTCTGACCAACCAACCCTTCGGTCGCTGAACTCCCCACAGTCCGTGGGGAGTTCAGCGGCTTCCCCCTGCTACCAGATCGCCTCGACCCACTCCGGATGGTCGATGAACGGGTTCCGGTTCTTCTGGTAGCTGTCGTAGATGACCTGGTTGCGCTTCTCCTCGAAGGCGCTCGGCGGGTCCTCGTCGTTCCACGCCTTGAGTACGGAGAGCTTGCCGATGTACGGGTTGCTCCCGTTGTTCACCTTCTCGTTGGGCTCCAGGTCGGCCCAGCCGTCGTCGCCCTCGTAGCGGACGGCCATGTAGAGGATCATGCGGGCCACGTCGCCCTTGTCCGCGTCGCGCGGCTCGAACGAGTCGGAGTCGGTCAGGCTGCCGCCCCCGCCGCTGACCGCGCTGCCGCCGTTGTCGAAGTCCTTGTTGCCGCGGATGCTGTTGATCTGGACGTCCGCGGGACGCAGGTGGTGCAGGTCGGTGCCGGGCCCGGTCGCCTCGCCGAAGTCGCCGTGGGACTTGGCCCACACGTGCTCGCGGTTCCAGTCGCCGGTGTCGCCGCCGTTGAGAGACTTGGCGCGCGAGGTGCCGCTGTACAGCAGGATCACGTTGTTGCTGTTGTTCGGGTCCTGGTCGGTGGCCATGAGCGCGTTCCAGACCGCGGAGTACGAGATCTTGGTCTGGCTGCTGATGATCGTGTGGAGGGACGACTTGAGGCTCGTGCCGGTCTTGCCGACCGCGTTCTTGTAGTACGTCGTGTCGTACGCGGTCGTCGTGGCCGCGGCCGGGGTCGCGGTCAGCGCGGGGGCGCTGAGACCGACCAGAACGGTGGAGACGGCGAGCGCCAGGGACTTCCAACGGCGCGGGCGTATGGGGCTGACGGGCATCGGGGGGTGTCCGTTCTACGCGGGTTGAATGAGCGGGCAATCGGGAGCGTGACATGGACATGCGTTCAGGCGCGTGAACGGGACGTGTCCGTCGTGTGGCGAAAACCGGCAAGTTGCTTGTTCCGGGCGCGATGTGGGATGCCCGGTCGCGAGGACATGAGTCACGCACACCACCGGGGCGTCAGCGGGCTGACCCGTGGAGGTCCCCACACGGCGGCGGCGCAAGCGGAAGCACTCGCCACCACTCGTGCGTCAAAACTCTGAATCGACGCTGATCATTGTGGCCACGATTGTCTCCGCACCTGCTCCATAAAGGGATCCAGTCCCTCCGTTATTCAATGATTAGTGAAGCCTGTTGACGACGGTGACGAGTGTCCACCTATCGTTTTTTGTGGCATCTGAAACAGCGGATCGAGTCAGAAAGGCATGTGACGTGAGGAGAGGATTATTGGCTTCCGTGGCCGCGGCGGCCGTTCTGGCCGGCGGCGTTGCCACGGTGGCACAGACGTCGGCCTCGGCTGCCGGCACCTCATCGACGGTGTCGGCAGCCGACGTCGTGGACGCCAGGGCAGACGGCAGAGATCTGTTTTCCGGTCTGTACTTCGGTCAGGGGCCGATCGGCAAGAAACTGATCAACAGCGAAGCCTTCATGGGGGACCGTACCGGGGAACTGAAGAAGAACGGCACCCCCGATCGGCGCAAAATGATCGCTGCCCTGACCGCGGTGATCGACAAGTCCTCGCCGGACTTCTTCGCCAGGTTCTCCGAGGACATACGCAGCGGTGATCCGTACACGGTCCAAAAGGCCTTCGAAAACGGAATTAACGAGCTGAACAAGGTCGCGAAGATCCAGAAGGACGACGGGACAGGCACCGGCAAGTGCTTTGCCGCCCTCAACGCAATCGCGTACGCGAACGTCGGATACCTCGCGAACGTAGTGGCGGGGCTCAATTTCGCCACCCAGGCCAATGTGCTCTTCGAGCTGAACTTCTGGTGGGGCTCGTCGAGCAGCGGCACCGGGTCGCTGAGCGAGGAAGAACAGATCGCCAGGTTCACGGAACAGCTGCGAGCGATCTGACCGCCGAAGGTGGGCCGCTCCGTGCCGGCGGTGCGGCCCATCGCCCGTGAAATGGGGAGCGATGCTGAAGAGATGGGTCCAGCGACTACCGCTCAAGGTGGACACGCCGCAAGTCACCGTCGGCGTCGCACGTCGATGGGTGGTGTCGGCAGGAGGCGTCTGGGCAGTACTCGGGCTCTATGTGGCGCAGGTCCACCTGCCGTCGAATACGATCACTTTGCCAGGGCAGCACGAGGCCGCGACGACCGTCAACCGGCTGGCTCCACAGGGATGGGGCTTCTTCACCAAGTCGCCCCGCGATGACGAATTACAGCCGTACGCGTGGCGCGACGGCACCTGGACGAACGTTCTGATGGCTCCTCACGGGGCACCGCGCAATGCATTCGGGCTGAATCGCCGCTCGCGCTCCCAGGGCATCGAGATGGCGCTGCTGCTCGCAGAGGCCCAGAAGGTGACGTGGAACAAGTGCGGCCGTGACCTTGACACTTGCCTGCACCGGGCGGGACCGCCCGCGACGGTGAGCAACCGCGTCCCCGAACCGACTCTGTGCGGCCGGACCGCTCTTGTCGAGCAGAAACCCGTCCCCTTCGCCTGGCGCAACCTGATTCATGCCACCCACACGCCCGACCGCCTCACCGTCCTGGACGTAGCATGCTGACCCGCCTCCCTCTCCCCTGGACGAACGTCTACGGCGCATCCCGCAGTCTGCTCGCGCTGGGCACCGCCGCCACCCTCGCCTTCAGTAACTCCGCGACGCTTTTCCGGCCAGTGGCCTACAGCGGTGACAACCCCTCATGCGAAGGGGTGGAGGCCGGGGGTGCGTTCTGCCAGGTCTCTGCCGGCCACCTGGACTGGATGCGGTGGGCATGCGTGGTGATGCTGCTCGTCGCCGCCAGTGGATGGCGCCCCCGGCTGACCGCGCTTCCGCATGCCTACGTCAGCTTCAGCGCCTTCACCGGCATCGCGATCACCGACGGTGGTGACCAGCTCACCACCGTGCTGTCTCTGTTGCTGGCCGTGCCCGCGCTCGGCGATCGACGCCGCTGGCACTGGGGCCATCCCGAACCCGACGCGCACACCCGACCCGGCTGGGTGCTGGCCGGCGTCAGCGCCTTGGTCGTGGTCCGCCTGCAGATGTCGTTCGTGTATTTCCAGGCCGTGGTGTCCAAACTGCCGCACGCTGAATGGGCGGACGGGACAGGCATGTGGTACTGGGGGAACAGTCTGGCCTTCGGTGTTCCCGGTTGGCTGCACACCCTCGTCGGACCCGTGCTGGCCAACCCTGTCGGCGTCGCTGCCCTGACCTGGGCACCGCTGTTCGTCGAAATCTCCCTGGCCGCCACCTTGCTGCTTCCGCAGCGCGTCCGCTTCTTCACGCTTACGGCCGGTGTCATCTTCCATTTCTCCATTGCCGTGATGATGGGCCTATGGAGTTTCGCGATGGCCATGTGGGCCGGACTGCTGCTGCTTTGCATGCCCCTGGGGGCGACCCTTCAGCTTCGGCCCTCCCGATCCGGCGACGACGCGGACGCGGAAGACGCGCCCACGCGGGCCGCCCAGCCCGCTCGCACCAAGGCGACGGTTTCCGCCTCCGACAACCCGGCCTCGTGAGCGGCAGCAATCAACAGATGTGCGGCTTCCCTGACCCGGGCCTCCCCGGGCGTGGCGATCACCACACCTCCGCGGCCGCGCCGCAGATCGATCAGTCGCTGCTCTCGTAGGAGCTGATAACCCTTCAGCACCGTGTGCATGTTGATGCCCAGGAGTCTTGCCACCTCCCGGGCGGCGGGTAGGCGGTCGCCCGGACCCAGAGTTCCCTCAGCCAGTGCTCGCCGCAGGGACCCGGCCACCTGTTCGGCCAGCGGCACGCTGGAGCTCGGATCGATTCGGACCAGCATTCCTCAAGCGCCATCCGTCCTGTGACGGGCCACCAGATCGTTGAGCAGCCCGGCCGCGGTCACCGCGTCGTCCACGGCGACCACGAACTCCTTTCCGTCAGTGAGCCGCAGCCACAGCCCTTGCCCCGAGCGCAGCGCCACCCCACTCCTGTCCGTGCTGACCCGGTACCCCCAGCCCCCGAGGTCCGACAAGGGCCGGACCTCCTGAGCCCACGCCCGCTCGATCCGCTCCAACGGCACGTGCTTCCGGGGAACTCGTACCAGTGAGTGCCGCACGGTCAACCCGCGCGCATCAACGCTCACCTGGGCCCCCGTGAACAGCGCCGTCAGCAGGCCCAACGGCGCCAACCAGAATCCTGTCGAGGAGCCCAACGCCCCCCATACCAGCGCGGCCACCATGCCCAGCAGTCCCGTCACCATCAACCACCGCGGACCGACCGCCCGAATCCAGACCGCCTTTTCCCCGGCACGCAGCCCGACGGACACCGGTCGCCCCGGGCGGGTGCGACCGCCGTTGGCCGACAACACCCGCACCGCCACGCCGACAGCGACCGTCAGCCCGACGGCTACGCCGAAATGCCACATCGGCATCCGTGCCTCTCTGGCGACCGCGGCCTCGGAGTTCACCAGCACCAGGACTGTGAACAGGTATCCCAGGAAGACCCCGATCGTCGACGAACCGATGTAGACCGAGCGCAACGACATGGTCCCCAGAACCGCGGCCCGGGTGGCCCCCACCGCCATAAAAAGGAGCATCAGTTGGGAGATCGCCAGGATCTCCCACGGCGACGTGACCCGATTGACGTCACCGTCCCCGCCGAACTGCACAGCCATCGGGTCGGGTAGATCTCCCCAGGAAACGGCGAACGCCACCGCTACCACCACGGCGGCCACCAAACACGGCAAGCCCGCCAGCCAATGCGACAGATCGGTGCGCTGCGCAGGGGTCTTCTGATTCACGTCACCCATTCCGGCTCGGCTCCCTTCCACGCGGGCTGCTGACGGGGGATCGCCCATCGAGCTTCACGGTAATTGTTTTATTTACACTAGAACAAGTCGTTTTCAGCCGACCTTCTGTTGGGGTGCCGGGGGAGGGTGAGGTCAGCTGACGTCCGAGGCGTCCAGGCGGTAGACCGTCGACTGGGTGCTGGTCGCGGCGGACTCCGAACTCGACGCCGAACTCGACGCCGAACTCGACTCCGACGTCGCGCTCTTGTCGTACTCGCTCTGCTTCACCGCCGTGCCGTTCTTCTCGACCCACGCGGTGATCTGCGTGCTGAGGCTGCTGTTGCCGCCCATACGGCCGCCCATTCCGCCGCCGAGCTGGATGTAGTGCAGCTCGCCCTTCTTCACCAGCTCCTTCAGCTTGGCCGGCGTCATGGCCTTGTCGGAGCCGCTGAAGCCCCACATGGAGATGACCGGCTTGCCGGTGCTCACGATCAGCTGTCCGGCGCTCTGCGAATTGGACACCGCGAGCAGCCACTTGGCGCCGTCCTGGTGCTTCTCCAGGTACGACACGAGCTGGCTGTCGGTCTCGCCGCCCATGCCGCCGCCTGCGCGGAAGCCGCCGCGGGCGCTGGTGTCACCGGGGGCGCCTGGAGCGCCGCCGCCCTGCGGCAGTTCACCGGTGCTGCCGCCGCCCGGAGTCATCCCGCCGCCTGCCTCGACGTTGCCGTTCTGGCCGCCCTGCCGCATACCGCCGGGCATCTCGCCGCCTGCCTCGGCGTTGCCGCCCGGACCGCCGAAGCCGCCCCGGCCGCCGCCTCCCCCGAAGCCGCTGCCCGTCGAAGGCCCGGCGCTCGGGTTGGTGCCGCCCATGCCGCCACCGCCCCCGCCCATGCCGCCACTCGACGCACCGGCAGGCACGGAGACGGCGTACGCCGTCGGACCCGCGAGCCCGGCCACGACCGCCGCGGCGAGGGACACGGTCAGCAGCCGTACGCGGTTGCCGGACCCCCCGGCCTCGCCGGATCGGAAGACGAACATGCCCACGACGCCGAGGACCATGACGACACCGATGGCCGGCCACAGCCAGGTGTTCCAGTCGGTGGCCCGGCGCAGCAGCACGATCGCCCAGATGCCGGTGACCGCGAGCCCGGCGGGCAGCACCCAGGACCAGCGGGGGTCGCCGCCGCGGAAGGCGCGCCACAGCATGACGCCGCCGGCGCCGGTGAGGGCCGCGATGCCCGGGGCGAGCGCGGTCGTGTAGTACGGGTGCATGGTGCCCTCGGCCATGCTGAAGGTCACGTAGTGCAGCACGGTCCAGCCGCCCCACAGCACCAGCGCGGCGCGCGTCCGGTCGGTGCGCGGAGCCCGGCCGCACAGCACCAGACCGCCGACGAGGGCGATGGCCGAGAAGGGCAGCAGCCAGGAGATCTGGCCGCCGAGGATGTCGTTGAACATCCGGCCGATGCCCGCGGTGCCGGCGAAGGTCCCGCCTCCGCCGCCCCCACCTGCGGCGCCCCCGCCTCCGCCGTTGCCCTCGCCGCCGAGGATCCGGCCCAGGCCGTTGTAGCCCATGATCAGGTTCCAGGCGCTGCCGTCGGTCGAGCCGCCGATGTACGGCCGGTCGTCGGTGGGCACGAGCGACACGGCCGTAGCCCACCAGAAACTGGAGACGGCCAGCGCCACGGCGGCCAGGACCAGGTTGACGACCTTCTTCTTCCAGCCGAGCTTCGACGCGTACACGTACACGGCGAAGACGGCCGGCAGGGCGATGTAGCCCTGGAGCATCTTGGTATTGAACGCGAGCCCGAAGCAGACCGCGGACCCGAGCAGCGGCAGCAGCTTCTCGTCGCGCGTGGCGCGCAGGGCGAGTGCCGCGCCGCCGACCATCAGCAGGACGAGGATCGTGTCCGGGTTGTTGTCCCGGTTGATGGCGACCGTGATCGGGGTCAACGCGAGCACGAGCGCGGCGAGGGCCGCGGCCACGTGCCCGAACACCCGCTTCACGGAGGAGTGCAGGATCCAGATCGTGCCGAGCGCGGCCGCGAGTTCGGGCGCCATCATCTGCCAGGTGCCGAACCCGAAGATCCGGGCCGACAGACTCATGACCATGAGCGCGAACGGCGGCTTGTCGACGGTGATGAAGTTCCCCGCGTCGAGCGAACCGAAGAACCACGCCTTCCAGCTCTGCGTACCGCTGTAGATCGCGGCGCTGTAGAAGCTGTTGAGGCCGGAGGAGGAGAGGTTCCAGGAGTACAGCAGCGCCGCCAGGATCATGATCGCGAGCAGGGCGGGGAGTGACCAGCGGGGCGTGGTGGGGGCCACGGAGCGGTCGGGGGCCTGGGGCAGGGGGTCGGTGGCAGTTGTCACCAGTGCACCGTGCACAGGTCCGATGGGCGTGGGCTGTGTTTTGCCTGGGGGCAGGCTGTGGTTCAGCCGGCCTTGACTGCCGAGACGAACGATGACCAGGCGGCGGGCGCGAAGATCAGCGCGGGGCCGTGCGGGGTCTTGGAGTCGCGGACGGGGGTGCCTGAGGGATGGTTGTCCAGTACCTCGACGCAGCTGTTGGACTCGGTTCCGCTGTAGGACGACTTGCGCCAACCGCTCAATATGTCCGCGCTCGGGATGGTGTGCTCAGTCATGGTGTCCGTAGTCCTTCGCTGTCGTCCTCAACAGGGCAAGTGACTCTTGCAGCGGCAACGCGTCGCTCAGAGCGAGATGGTAGGCGCCCTGGAGTCGTTCGACGATGGCGGGGGAATCGTGAACCTTGCCGAGCTGTAGGCCCTCGGAATAGGCCACCGGGGGCTGGTCCTCGAACCACATCAGCGTCAGCATGCTGTTCAGGATCTGGTACGCGCCCACGCTGTACGGAATTACGTGTGTGCGTACGCGCTTGGCCTCAGTCAGGCGCACGACGTGCATGAGCTGTTCCGCCATGACCTCCGGGCCACCGACCGGGCGTCGTAGGACTGCCTCGTCCAGCAGCGCCCACACTACGGGCGTCACCGGGTCGGTGAGGATCTTTGAGCGCTCAAGCCGTGTGACAACGGCCCTGTCACACTCCTCTTCACTCGCAGGGGGGTACCCGACGCTCAGAAGCGAACGCGCATACCTTTTCGTCTGCAGGATGCCAGGTACGAAGGTGGGCGCGAACTCACGGATCACTGTTGCCTGTTGTTCGAGTTGCCTGGCTGCCTCGAAGTAGTCTTCGACCGCCGCGTCCTCCCGCGGCAGGAAGCTGCTCAAGACATCCCCCGTGTTCAGAGCTTTGTCCAGCCGCCGCGCGTCCTCCTTCGACGGGATGCGCCGCCCCGCCTCGATGTGCGAGATGTGCGATCGCGTCATGACCGCCATGTCAGCCAGCTCCTGCTGAGTCAGTCCCGCTGTCTCCCGTTGCTGCTTGAGCCAGTCACCGTACGTGTTGCTCATGGCCAACTCCCTTGTGACAAATGCCTGGTCACACCCGACCCCCTAGCGAGCCTAGCCCGACCCGTCTCACTCTGTGAGTGAATCGCTACCCAACGGAGTTGATGAGATGAGTCACCGAATTGCCCGCCTCCTCGAACCACTGCTGCGTTTCCGGCGCCGCCGCCCGCCGACAACACCCCCGGCCCCCGTACTCGGAGTCGGCGTGGGGTCGATCGGCATGCCTTCAGCGATCGTGAAGGTCACCAAGTGATGGGCGGCGCACGGCTACTGCCCTGGGCAGGGTCGGAAGGCAAGCCCTGCTACCTCATGACCGACGAGACCGGGTCCGGATACCTCTCCCGCGTCGCCGACACCATCGAGAGCGTGCAACTCGACATGGCGGTCGAACTCCTGGACCACGCCGCGGACATGCTCGCCGACGACAAGGCCACCCCCGTCCAACTCCACTTCCTGGCAGCCCGCATGGCCGAGGCGCTGCGCGACGTCCACCGCATCGCGGAGAGTCGAGGCGCCCGCCTTCCCGAACCCGCCTACGACGGCCCTGGTGGCTCTGGCGAGTAACGGTTCGTACAACCATTCCCCGCACCTACAACCTTTCCTGTGGATCCGTAAGTCATCACGGGTATGACTCACGGGATATCCATACGCGCGAGAGTGCTCGCCGCAGGCGTCGGCGCCGGCGTCCTCATACCCTGCGTGGCCGCCGCGCCCGCCGCCGCGGCCACGCCGACCGTCAGCTGTACGTCCGCCAAGGCGGGCCTCGCCGCCAAGTTGAAGCAGGACATCACCGCGGCCCTGGCCAACCGCAAGGGCACCGTCGCGGTCGGTGTCTACGACCGCAGCACCAAGACCACCTGCACGCTCCGCGCCTCCTCCGCCTTCGACTCGGCCAGCGTCGTCAAGGTCACCGTCCTCGCCACGCTGCTCTGGGACGCGAAGAAGCACAACCGGTACCTCACCGACCGCGAGGCCTCCCTCGCCAAGGCAATGATCACCAAGTCGGACAACGACGCGACCAGCACGCTCTGGAAGCAGCTCGGCATGACGAAGATCAAGGGCTTCCTCGCGGCGGCGGCCATGACCCAGACCAAGCCGGGTGCCAACGGCTACTGGGGCCTGACCCAGATCACCGTCACCGACGAGCAGAAGCTGCTCAAGCTGGTCACCGCGAAGAACACCGTCCTGAGCGACAACTCCCGTGCGTACATCCAGAAGTTGATGGGTCAGGTCATCTCCTCGCAGCGCTGGGGGACGCCGTACGGAGTGCCGTCGGGCGTCTCCGTGCACGTCAAGAACGGCTGGCTGGAGCGGGCCACCAACGGCTGGCGGGTGCACAGCGTCGGCACCTTCAAGGGCAACGGCCACGACTACATGATCACGGTCCTCACCCATGGCAACAGCACCATGAACTACGGGATCACGACCATCCAGGGCGTCGCCAAGGTCGTACACCGGGATCTGGCGGCGAGCTGACGTCCACGAGCCTCACAAGTCCGGCTGGACCAGAGCCCGCCCGACGGTTCACTCCGTGCTGCGATTCCTGGCGCCCCCGCCCGTGGCCCAATCGCGGAGCGCTGTGACGGCCTCCGCGCGGTCGGCGGGGGACAGGTCCGCGATCGTGACGTGGTGGTTGCCGCCCGGCACCCACAGCACGCGCGCGTCGCGCGGGCCGGGCCGGAAGGGCTCGGCGACGGACGGGTCCTGGGTGCCGTTGACGAAGAGCAGCCGGCCGGCGCGCCGCCGCACCCAGCTGTCGATGTCGGGCATGGCCTCGGTGTCGAAGTGCATCGGGATGTCGCGCGGCACGAAACTGCGGGGTTCGATGGCGTCCGGGTACCGCAGGAGTCCGTCCAGATGGTCGGTGGGTACGTCCACGTAGCCCATCTGTGTGCCGAGTTGATACCAGTAGGGGATGTAGTCCCGAGCCGTGGAGTCGGCGTAGACGGGCAGGGCGGCCGTCTCCTCCAGCCACGCGTACAGCGTGGCGGTGGAGGCGTCCGGGCCGGGGGCGGCGGTGGCGTCCGCGGCGGTGCGGCGCTGCCAGAACATGAACGGCACCCGCAGGACGGCGATCTCCAGTGCCTTGTCGGCGCTGCCGATGATGCGGAAGGTGTCACCGGTGGCGGACGCCCAGGCCTCGTAGCGGGCGACCAGTTCGGTGCGGCGCAGCAGCATCTGTCGCTGTGCCGTCTTCAGGGCGTCGCGCGCGGCGGCGGTGCCCACGTGCTCCAGGAACCGCACGTAGGCGGAGTCCTCGCGGTCGTCGACGTTGTTCGGGGCGGAGTAGGCGACGGTGCCGTCCACGTCGTGGGGGTGGAAGCGGCGGTGGTACACGCTGGCCATGCCGCCCTTGCTGCCGCCGGTGGAGATCCACGTGCTGGGGTACAGCCGGCGGAAGAGGCAGACCACGCGGTGGTGGTCATCGGCGGCCTGGCGGATCGTCAGGTGGGTGAGGTCGGGGGCCGCCGGACGCGAGGTGCCGAAGAAGCGGTGTTCGACGCCGAGCTGGTTACCGTTCAGCAGGACGGCCGGTTCGGTCCGCCGCGGTATGAGCGGCACTTCGTATCCGGTGCTGAACAGCACGGTGGGCCGGTCGGCGGCGGTATGGAGCAGGGTCAGGCGCTGCTCGAAGGTCCCGGCCCCGGGGTCGGTGTGGTCGACCGGTTGGCGCAGGCCGAGCACGAAGAAGCGGTATCCGGGCTCGGCGCCCGGCCGTTCCTCGATCACCCGCAGGCCCGGAAGCGCCCGAAGGGCGTCCACCACGTCATCGGCTCCTGCGCGGGTCCGGTCCGCGGCCCGCGCAGGTACGGCGGCCAGGCCCGTCGACGCGGCCGCCGATGCGGCAGAGGTGAGCAGACGTCGTCTCGTGAGGGTGCGCATATGAGTCCTTCCCCGTGTTGCCGACTGCCTCAGTACATCGGCCGGCGGCACCGGGGAGATCCCGCGCGCGGGGGAACCCTCTCCCCCAGCCGGGGGATGGGTGCCAAGGGGCATGTTCGATTCCCCTTGTGTTGATTCCGGCGCACAATTCACGCGGGGTGCACGTCGTACGGATTTCGCGTACGCCCTGCGCGTATGCATGTCGCCGATCTGGACGGCATTTGATGGGTTCTTGGAGGTCGATCGCCGAGTTCGCGTCGAGTTGTGAAAGGCGTCGGCGGAGATGACGGAACGACCCGCGCAGGCAGTCATCCCGGAGGCCATGGAGCGGGTGGCACATTCAAGGATTCGGTCATGGCCGGAAATGGAAGCTCGGGCATTGTCATGGGCGAATCGGCCGCGCTGCACTGTGAGTCCATCGATACGGCTGGGTCCGGTGAGGCCCGCGGCTCGAAATGCAGGGGGAGCGGATGATGACCGCGAAAACAATCAGAGTGGGCGGCGGAGTGGTCAGCGGAGGCAGATGGCGGCGCTTGGTGCTCACGCCGGTCGCCCTGGCCGCAACTGTCCTGGCCGTGAATCTTGGTACCGCGACCTCGGCGCACGCGGCGTATCCGGGGCCCAACCCACCGCAGGCGCCGGCCGATTGCGCCAAGCCGTGGGTGATCCTGTCGGCGTACGGAACCTCGGAATTCACGGACGACGGCCGCCCCTACGGCAGCGTAGGCGTCAATGACACCTACATCCGGGCACTCAAGGAGGCGCTGTCCGGTGCCGGCGTCAATGACGGCGACATCACCGTACGCAACCTCTACTACCCGGCGTCCGCGGTGGACTTGCCGGACTGGTTCCCCGGCGACTTCGGACCCGACGACTACTGGACCTCGATGGACAAAGGCCGTGCCAAACTCATCGAAGAGATCAACTTCTACGCCTCCTGCCCGAACCGCCCGACGCTGATCCTGCTCGGTTACTCACAGGGCGCGCAGGTCATCAAGAACGCCATCGCCGATGACGCGATCCAGGGCAACCAGCGCAACGCCGACGAGATCGGCGCCATCGTCAACGTCGGCGACGCCTCCCGCAGCAACGGGCAGATCGGCATGGGCCAGGACGGCCAGATGCTGACCATCAACCCCGACTACTCGGACGGCAATGCCGACGTCCTGCGCGGCGGCCTGATGCAACGCCTCAACGTGCCAGGGCCGTTCGCGGGATTCCTCGGAGACGGCCGCTACTTCGACGTGTGCCGCACGGACGACGCCGTCTGCAACGAGCAGGAGGTTCCCGGCTCCGAGGCATGGGAGGCCCGCTGGGTGCAGGACTTCGGCAACAGTGCGATCGGCGACAACGCCCCCCACGTCATGTACCGGGACAACGGGCTCTCCCAGAGCCCCGCCGACAAGGCCAAGGCCTACGGCGTGGCCTCCCGTACCGCCGAGCGGGCGGTCACCGCGGCGGTCGAGCAGCGCAACGTGGTGCACCCTCCGCCTCCGCAGGACGTACCGCAGCAGGTCTGGGCCACCAACGTCAACGTCCGTGCCACTGCGTCGACTTCCTCGGACATCGTGGCCACGATCCCAGAACCCACCACCGTGTACGTGAACTGCCAGAAGCGAGCGGAGCCGGTCACCTACGGTCCGTACACCAACGACGCCTGGTCGTACCTGCCCCAACAGGGCGGATGGATCAGCAACGTCTTCCTGGTCGGGCCGGCCTGGTTGCCCGGGGTACCTGAGTGCGGCTGAGGCCTCGATGCCGTCGAGGGCGGTGCGAGGCACAACCCAGCCTGTCGGCTCTGCTGAGCTCCGGTGCTGTTCATCCGGCACCCGCTGCCCGGTGAGCGGGTCGCGGCCGGGGTGACCGACGGTGAGGAGGATGCCCGGTTTCTCGACGCCCTCCGGATCGCCTACGTGGCCTGCGATCCGGCGGGCCGTCGGCGGCAGGCTCACGCGTGATGGGCGGGTGAGGGCATCCCCACCCGCCGAGGGGCGGATGGGGATGCCGAAGACGCCGTGATGCGACGGCCCGGAGGCCGTCGGGCCCGACCGGTACGGGGCCTTTCGGGGGTCAGGCGCCCGGGTGCAGGCCGGGCCAGCCGGGTGTCGGGTCGCCCTTGACCTCGCCGAAGTAGAGGGCGAAGGTCTGCTTCAGCCGCTCGACCTGGGCCCGGTCCTCCATGAAGCGGGGGTACCCGTCCAGGTTGGCGTTCGGGTACTCCCAGATCGGCTTCAGGCCGGAGGGCGGCGCGATGTCCGTGCGCACCGACCAGCTGTTGGAGTTCTGACGCTCGGTGGACAGCTGCCAGTTGAGGTAGAGCTTGGCCGCCGTGGGGTTGGCGGCCTGCTTCAGGATCGCGAGCCGCTGTCCCCATGCCATGAACGGGTGCCCGTCGGGCATCATCCAGCGGTTCGGGCTGGTGGCGAGCGGGTTGCCACCCGTGCCGACGCCGATGATCTTCTCCTTGTCGGTGACCGCGGTGCCGGGGGAGAAGGAGCCGCGGGCGAACTGCGGTTGCTGGGCGGCGAAGTCGGCCATCCAGTCCCAGCCGTAGGTCTCGGCGTAGAGGGCGAAGAGGTAGAGCACCGCGTCGTCGTCGTGCGGGTAGGAGGAGGCGATGGCGCCCTTCCAGCGCGGGTCGACCAGGTCCAGCGGCGTCTGCGGCGCGTCGGCCCCAGCCGCCGCCACGTCGTACAGGTAGCTGAAGGCGATGACCATGCCGGCCACCCAGGCACCGTCCGAGTCCCTGAACCTCTTGTGGAGCTTGCTGAAGCCGGCGGGCTTGTAGTGCAGCAGCCGTCCCTGGCGCTTCCAGCGGGTGAAGTCGTGCAGCGTCTGCAACTGCACCAGGTCGGGCACCAGGGTGTCGGTCGCGAACTGGTTGTCCACGCGGACGTCGTGGTACTTGCTGTAGTCCACGATGAGGTTGAGGTCGATCTCCGGGAACCGCGCGCGGAAGGCGGTCCGGGCGCCGGCGCCGCTGCCCGAGTTGGCGAGGTCGCCGCCCGCGTAGATCACGAGCTTGCCGCCTTCGGCGATGGCGGCCTGGTACAGCTCGTCGAGGGTCCTGGTCTCCTCGGCGCCGGCGCCGAGGCCCTGCGCGGCTGCGGCCGGGGCGGCCGTGGCAGGGGCGGCCGTGGCGGGGGACGCGGTGGCGCCGAGTGCGCCGAGGCCGAGCGCGGCGCCCGCTCCGGTGGCCAGGAGACGCCGGCGACTGGGAAGGCTGGTCACTTGGGTAACCCTTTCTGCGTGGGGGGAGGGATGCTCCCGGCATACGGGCGGCGGACCGCCTCGGCCGGGACGGTGGAAGCGGAAACGGCGAAGGCGGCTCTCTCGTACGGCGTGCTCATCAGAGCTCTTAGCTGTGCGGTCGCGAATGGGGCCCGCTGGACGCGAGGCTGTCATCTGACAAGACAGTATCTGACGAGTCAGGTTTTCTGGTCGGGTACGCAGGGTGTGATGTGAGTCGCAGGGGGCCACGACGACGCTCTGCTGGGCACCCTGCGCGCGCTGTGGCCGACCACGCTGATCCTCAACCGGGGCGGCACCGACCTGCCCGCCCGCGCCAAGGACATCGACCAGGGCACGGCCGACCTCGTCTCCGTCGGCGCCCTCGCGCTGGCCAACCCGGACCTGGTCGAGCGGCTACGCTCGGACGCGCCGCTGAACACCCCCGACCCGGCGACCTTCTACGGCGGCGGAGTGGCCGGCTACACCGACTACCCCACCTACACCGTCTGAGGAAACCGAGCATGGCTGCGCCCACACCCCGCGTCCCCGCTACGGCCGGCGAGGGGCCGATGAGTTACGCGATCTACCAGCTCGCCCGCGCTCACCGTGCCCGCGCCGCCGCGATGCTCCGCGAGATGGACCTGCATCCCGGACAGGAACTGCTGCTGATGCACCTCCTGGACCGGGACGGCCAGACCCAGTCCGAGCTGCTCGAAAGCGTCGACGTGGACCACTCCACCATCTCCAAGGCACTACGCCGCATGCAGGACGCCGGCCTGCTCGTCCGCGAGCCGGCCGAACACGACCGGCGCGTCATGGTGGTCCACCTCACCGACAAGGGCCGTGCCATGCGTGAGCCCATCGCAGCCATGTGGCGGGCCCTGGAGGAGACCTCCACGCAGAACCTGTCGGCGCAGCAGGCGGAGTCCTTCGTCCGCACCGCCTACGCCATCGCCGACGCGATCAACAGCCGCGCCCTGCCGCAGGAAGAGTCCGAGTAACTCCCCTCGCCTTGCACCCCGGTTCCGGCCTGGACTGCGCATCGTTTCCGGTGCTCCGCGGAACTCGTCCGGGGGTGGATCTGGGGCGCGGGTCACCGCCGCATCCCAGCCCCCCCAGCCCCCCCCCAAGCCCCCGGAATTCACAACCCAGACGCTCCCCCTCAACCGCCCGCGTCCTACCGTGACCCCCATGCGCCTGAGAACCGTACTCGCCACCACCTCCGCGGCCCTGGCGGCAGCCACCTGCCTGACCGTCGCCGCGCCCGCCAACGCCGGGGAGAACCACAACGCCGGGGAGAACCACGCCTGCTCCCCCTCCGTCTCCATCGACCGCTTCTCCGACGCGCTCGACAAGACGACGTACGACGGCACCTTCGTCGGCAACTTCTCCGCCCTCGCGGTGGACCAGGACGGCTCCCTCGCCGCCCTCTCCGACCGGTCGTCGCTGTTCGATCTGGACCCGAGGACACTCGCGCCGAAGTCCGTCGTCCCGCTCGCCGACGAGAACGGCGCCGCCCTCGACTCCGAGGGCCTGGTCATCGACCGGGACGGCACCCGGCTGATCACCTCGGAGACCGAGCCGTCGATCCGCCGTTACAGCCGAGACGGCCGCATCCTCGACCGCCTCCCCGTCCCGCCCTCCCTCCAGGTCGCCCCCGCCGGCCGCGCCGTCTCCAACGGCACCTTCGAGGGCCTGACCATGCTCCCCGGCGGGCACACCCTCCTCGCCTCGATGGAGTACGCGCTCTCCGGCGACAGCGCGGGCATCGTCCGCTTCCAGACCTGGGAGCGCAGCCGCAAGGGCTTCGAGCTCGGCGCCCAGTACGCCTACCGCACCGACACCGGCCTCGGCGTCCCCGAGGTCCAGGCCCTCCCCGACGGCCGCCTCCTCGTCCTGGAGCGCGGCTTCACCTCGGGCGTCGGCAACACGGTCCGCCTCTACCTGGCCGACCCGCGCCGCGCGACGGACACGAGCGGTATCGACACGCTCACCGGCCAGAACGGCGTACGGCTGATCAAGAAGACCCTCCTCGCCGACATCGCCGACTGCCCGACCCTGGGCGCCACGGCGAAGCAGCCCCAGCCGAACCCGCTGCTCGACAACATCGAGGGCATGACGATCACGGGCGCGAGCAAGGGTGCCCTGAAGGTGCTCCTGGTCAGCGACGACAACCAGAACGCCGTACAGACGACCCGGTTCTACTACCTGCGAGTACGCATCTGACCTCTCCCCTCACGTTCTGTTGCGGAGGGATGAAATCCGCTTCCATCCGCGTTGGTGTCTTCCGGTAGATCAGGTCGATCGGGACGATCAGGACGAACGGAAGGCACCCGCGTGGCAGCGCAACAGGGGGAGACGCAGGGCTGGGCGCGCAGACTGGCCGGTTACGCATGGCGTCACCCCAAGGACGTCGTCCTCGCCCTCGGCTCCTCCCTCGTCGGCATGGCCGTCATGGCGCTGGTCCCGCTCGTCACCAAAGTGATCATCGACGACGTGATCGGCGACCACAGCCGGGGCATGGCCCCCTGGGCCGGTGCCCTGATCGGCGCGGCCCTCCTCGTCTACGTCGCCACCTACATCCGCCGCTACTACGGTGGCCGCCTCGCCCTCGACGTCCAGCACGACCTGCGCATCGAGATGTTCGGGACGATCACCCGCCTCGACGGCCGCCGTCAGGACGAGCTGTCCACCGGGCAGGTCGTCGGCCGCGCCACCAGTGACCTCCAGCTGATCCAGAGCCTGCTCTTCATGCTCCCGATGACGATCGGGAACATCGTCCTCTTCCTGATCTCCCTGGGGATCATGGCGTCCCTGTCGCTGCCGCTCACGCTGGTCGCCCTGGCCGTCGCCCCCGCCATCTGGTGGATCGCGAAGCGCTCCCGCACCAAGCTGCACCCCTCCACCTGGTACGCCCAGGCCCAGGCCGCCGCCGTCGCGGGCGTGGTCGACGGCGCTGTCAGCGGCGTACGCGTGGTGAAGGGCTTCGGGCAGGAGGACCAGGAGACCGGGAAGCTGCGGGAGGTCGGGCGCCGGCTCTTCGCGGGGCGCATGCGCACCATCCGCTTCAATTCCCGGTACACCCCGGCCCTCCAGGCCGTCCCCGCCCTCGGCCAGGTCGCGATGCTCGCGGTCGGCGGCTGGCTCGCCGTGCGCGGGCACATCACGCTCGGTACGTTCGTCGCCTTCTCCACCTACCTCGCCCAGCTCGTCGGCCCGGTCCGCATGCTCGCCATGGTGCTCACGGTCGCCCAGCAGGCGCGGGCCGGCACCGAGCGCGTGCTGGAGCTGATCGACACCGAGCCGTCGATGACCGACGGCACGAAGGAGCTTCCCGCCGACGCGCCCGCGAGCGTCGAGTTCGACGACGTCTCCTTCGGCTACGAGGCCGCCCCCGGCAAAACCAGCCCGGTGCTGCAAGGACTCTCCTTCGAGATCCGCCCCGGCGAGACCCTCGCCGTCGTCGGCACCTCCGGCTCCGGCAAGTCGACCGTCTCCCTGCTCCTGCCGCGCTTCTACGACGTGACGCGCGGCGCCGTCCTCATCGGCGGCCACGACGTCCGCGAGCTCACCCTGGACTCGCTGCGGGCCGCGATCGGCCTGGTCCCCGAGGACTCCTTCCTCTTCTCGGACACGGTCCGCAACAACATCGCGTACGGCCGCCCGGACGCGACCCAGGAGGAGATCGAGACGGCCGCCCGCGCCGCCCAGGCGGACCGTTTCATCACAGAGCTCCCCGACGGCTACGACACCACGGTCGGCGAGCACGGCCTCACCCTCTCCGGCGGCCAGCGCCAGCGCGTCGCCCTCGCCCGCGCGATCCTCACCGACCCGCGCCTGCTGGTCCTGGACGACGCCACCTCCGCCGTGGACGCCCGCGTCGAGCACGAGATCCACGAGGCCCTGACCCAGGTCATGGAGGGCCGCACGACCCTCCTCATCGCCCACCGCCGCTCCACCCTGGGCCTCGCCGACCGCATCGCCGTCCTCGACGGCGGCCGGCTCGCCGACCTCGGCACCCACGAGGAACTCCAGCAGCGGTCCGCCCTCTACCGCCGCCTGCTCACCGACCCGGAGGAGCTCGGCGGCGTCTCACCCGGCCACACCCGGCCCGCGGAACCGGCTCAGGACACCTCGGTACGGGACGAGCTGGACGCCGAGTTCGACGCCGAGAGCGGCATCACGCCCAGGCTCTGGACGGGTGAGCGTGAGCGCCGGGACCTCGCGATGGACGGCAGCCCGGCCACCCCCGAACTCCTCGCCCAGGTCGACGCGCTGCCCCCGGCGACCGACACCCCGCGGATCGACGAGGCACACGCGGTCACGCCCGAGGAGTCGTACGGCCTGCGCAGGCTGCTGCGCGGCTTCGGCCTGCCCCTCCTGGTCAGCCTCGGCCTCGTCGCCGTGGACGCCGGGACGAGCCTCCTGCTCCCGGTCATGATCCGGCACGGCATCGACCAGGGCGTCACGCAGGTGGCGCTGGGCGCCGTCTGGGCCGCCTCCCTCCTCGCCCTGCTCGCCGTGAGCGTCCAGTGGGCCGCGCAGGTCGGCGAGACCCGGATGACCGGACGCACCGGCGAACGCGTCCTGTACTCCCTCCGCCTGAAGATCTTCGCCCAGCTCCAGCGGCTCGGACTCGACTACTACGAGCGGGAGTTGACGGGCCGGATCATGACGCGCATGACGACCGACGTCGACGCGCTCTCGACCTTCCTCCAGACCGGCCTGGTCACCGCGTTCGTCTCGGTCGTCACCTTCTTCGGCATCATGGTCGCCCTGCTGGTGATCGACGTACAGCTCGCCCTCGTCGTCTTCGCCACTCTGCCCCCGCTGATCATCGCGACGTTCTTCTTCCGCCGGGCGAGCGTGAAGGCGTACGAACTGGCCCGTGAACGGGTGTCGTTGGTCAACGCGGATCTTCAGGAGTCCGTCTCCGGGCTGCGGATCGTGCAGGCCTTCGGGCGCGAGCGGGACGGCGGGGCGCGGTTCGCCGAGCGCAGCGACAGCTACCGCCGGGCGCGCGTCCGGGGCCAGTGGCTGATCTCGATCTACTTCCCCTTCGTACAGTTCCTGTCATCGGTGGCCGCCGCCGCCGTACTGATCGCGGGCGCGGGACGGATCGACGCCGCGACGCTCACGACGGGCGCCCTGGTCGCGTACCTGCTCTACATCGACCTGTTCTTCGCCCCCGTCCAGCAGCTCTCCCAGGTCTTCGACGGCTACCAGCAGGCGAGCGTCTCCCTCGGCCGCATCCAGGAGCTGCTCCAGGAACCGACGTCGACCAAGAACGCCGTCGAGCCGCTCGAAGTCCTCTCCCTGCGGGGCGAGATCGCCTTCGAGGACGTCCACTTCAAATACGGCGATGACGAGGAAGCCCTCGTCGGCATCGACCTGCGCATCCCCGCCGGACAGACGGTCGCCTTCGTCGGCGAGACCGGCGCCGGCAAGTCGACCCTGGTCAAGCTGGTGGCCCGCTTCTACGATCCGACGGGCGGCCGGGTCACCGTCGACGGCACGGACCTGCGCTCCCTCGACCTGACCTCCTACCGCCACCGCCTCGGGGTCGTCCCGCAGGAGGCGTACCTCTTCCAGGGCACCGTCCGCGACGCCATCGCCTACGGCCGGCCGGACGCCACCGACGCCGAGGTCGAGGCGGCGGCCCGCGCGGTCGGCGCGCACGAGATGATCGCCACCCTGGAGGGCGGCTACCTCCACGAGGTCGCCGAACGCGGCCGCAACCTCTCCGCCGGCCAGCGCCAGCTGATCGCGCTGGCCCGCGCCGAACTCGTCGACCCGGACGTCCTGCTCCTCGACGAGGCGACGGCCGCCCTGGACCTGGCCACGGAGGCCCAGGTCAACCAGGCCACGGACCGTATCGCGGGCCGCCGTACGACCCTCGTGGTCGCCCACCGCCTGACCACCGCGGCCCGCGCGGACCGGGTCGTCCTCATGGCCGACGGGCGGGTCGCCGAGGACGGCACGCACGAGGAGCTGCTGGCCCGGGGCGGGCGGTATACGCAGTTGTGGCGGTCGTTCGTGGGCGCGGCGGAGCCGGAGGAGCCCGTCGGCGCGTCGCAGTAAGCATCCGGGCCATACTTCTTCCCGTTGACGGTCGCGCAACCATCCGACACATGTCGGGCGTCCGTACACCCGTACGCTCATAAGTCGCGTTACGGGAGGGACGACTGTGGACAGGGGACCTGCGATACGCCGACACCTGGCCCTCGGAATGGCCGTGCTGACCGCGTCCGGTCTGCTCGCGTTCGCCACGCCGGGCCAGGCGGAGGCCGCTGCCACGTCCTGCGCCGGCCGCAAGGTCAAGACGCTCTCGTTCTCCACCGGTTCCGTGCAGGTCTACAAGAAGCGTGGCTGGGTCTGCGCGATCACCCGGGCCAAGAATCCCGGCACGAAGCGGTACATGATGGTCAGCGTGCAGGCGCGCGGCTTCCACCCGGCCGTGGACGAGGGCCTGTACTCGCGCTACGCCGGGCCGGAGGAAACGCACGCCGGCCGGCGCTGTGTGCGGGTGAAGGGCGCGGTGGGCGCGGGCTCGGTCAGTTCCGGCTGGATCCTCTGCTGACCCACACGGTTTCTACAGGGTTTTCCCTAAAAGGCTCCATCTCCCCTGGTGCTGAGGCGACTTGCTCCACTAGCTTCCGGCGGACATCTGTACTCACAGGGGAGGGTGCATGCGCAAGGCGCTCAGATGGCTGCTGGCGCTCACGGTGCTCATCGGCACGTTGAGCACGGCGGGAGCGGCGGGGGCGGCCACCGCCGCCGAGCCGGAGGCCACGGACATCAAGGACCAGCTCCTCGCCATACCGGGGATGAGCCTGATCGAGGAGAAGCCGTACACCGGTTACCGCTTCTTCGTCCTGAACTACACCCAGCCGGTGGACCACCGGAACCCGTCCAAGGGCACGTTCCAGCAGCGGATCACCGTGCTGCACAAGGACGTCTCCCGCCCGACGGTCTTCTACACCGGCGGCTACAACGTCTCCACGAACCCGGGCCGCCGCGAGCCCACCCAGATCGTGGACGGCAACCAGGTCTCCATGGAGTACCGCTTCTTCACCCCGTCCCGGCCCGACCCGGCCGACTGGACCAAGCTGGACATCTGGCAGGCCGCCAGCGACCAGCACCGCATCTTCAAGGCACTCAAGCCCCTCTACAACAAGAAGTGGGTCTCCACCGGCGGCTCCAAGGGCGGCATGACCGCCACCTACTACGAGCGCTTCTACCCGCGCGACATGGACGGCGTCGTCGCCTACGTCGCCCCCAACGACGTCGTCAACAAGGAGGACTCGGCCTACGACCGCTTCTTCGCCACCGTCGGCACCAAGGAGTGCCGCGACCGGCTGAACGGGGTGCAGCGCGAGGCGCTGGTGCGCCGGGAGCCGCTGGAGAAGAGGTACGAGGCGTACGCGGCCGAGAACGGCTACACCTTCGACACCGTCGGCAGCCTGGACAAGGCGTACGAGGCGACGGTGCTGGACTACGTCTGGGGCTTCTGGCAGTACAGCCTGCTCTCCGACTGCGACTCGATCCCGGCGGACGCGAAGAACGCGACCGACGACGACATCTGGACCTCGATCGACACCATCGCCGGGTTCTCCTTCTACACCGACCAGGGCCTGGAGCCGTACACGCCGTACTACTACCAGGCGGGCACACAGCTCGGTGCGCCGACGATCGGGTTCCCGCACATCGAGAAGAAGTACATCCGCTACGGCTACCTGCCGCCCCGGTACTTCGTCCCGCGCGACATCTCGATGACGTTCCAGCCGTACGCGATGCGTGACGTGGACAGCTGGGTGAAGCACAACGCCCGCCACATGCTCTACGTCTACGGCGAGAACGACCCGTGGGGCGCCGAGCCCTTCCACCTCGGCAAGGGCGCGAAGGACTCGTACGTCTTCACCGCCCCCGGCCTCAACCACGGCGCGAACGTGGCCGGTCTGGTGCCCGACCAGAAGGCCTTCGCCACGGCTCGCATCCAGGAGTGGGCGGGCGTGGCGTCCGCGTCCGTCCAGGCGGACCCGTCGACGGCCAGGCCGCTGGCCAAGTTCGACGCGAAGCTGGACCAGCGGAACGTGGAGCGCGAGATGACTCTGCGGCCGTAACTCTCCAGTTGCGCCCGGCCGTTGGTCCCCTCAGGGGTCACACCGGCCGGGCGCAGCCCACCGGCTGCTCGCCGCCGAGCTGGACGTACAGGGCCGTCGACAGGGGGCACTTCGCCCGGCTGGCGACGGCCTTCACCACCTTGTACTGCGGTTTCTTCTCGCCCTTGCCGTCGCACGCCGTCTCGCGCACCTGGCGGTCGGCCAGGCCGTCGCCCAGGCCGTAGACGCAGTCGCCGACGATCGTGCGCGGACCGCCCCCGCCGCCCGGGTCGCCCGGGTGCGGCGGCTCCAGGTTGCGCATGCAGGAGTAGCCCTGCGGGATCGCCCCGTCGCCGTCCTCGTCGGACGCCTCGCTCTGTTCGCTGATGTGGAGCACGAAGTCCGTGGTCGCCGGGCACGGCGGCCCGTCGTCCACCGTGCCGTCATGCCGCGCCACGACCCGCGCCGACGCCCGCTCACTGGTGCACGCGACCTCGGTGAAGCTGGTCGTGCCGAAGGAGCTGCACTCGTCGACCGCGAGGAACACCGAGCCGTACCCGGTGGTCCGCGACGGCGACGGCGTCGCCTCCCCGCCGAGCAGGCCGTCCTCCGCGCCGTCCCGCGAACCAGGGCCCTGGCATCCCGTCAACATGGCGGCGAGCAGCGCCAGCAGGGCGCAGACCACCCCCACGGAACATCTCTCGCGCATCGCCATCCCCCCGGTCCCCCACCCAGCGTGACCCGCCACGGCGGGCACACGCCAGGCATGTGGGGTGCTTTGCGCCTTTTGGTGGTGGTGCGCCGGTTGTGCGGCGTATGACGGCTACGTCTAATACGGCAGCCCGTGACCGACCGGATACAGCACCCGCCCCGGATCGCCCGCCCGCCGCACCGGCACCGACAGCCTCCCGCGCGGCTCCACCTGCCCGGCGATCACCCGCGCCGCCGCCCGCAGTTCGAACGTCGGTCCACGAGTTCGCCGCCAAGTAGGCCGGAACAGTGGGAAGTTGGGCTACGTCGTACGGATTGCGAATCGCGACGGCCACCACCGGCTTCCCGGTCGCCACCAGCTGCTCGACCAGCGTCAGCGGCCATGGAGGGGCCGCCATCGGCGCAGTTGGAGGGGGCGCGCCGATGGCGGCATGCTGCCGGCCGCAGTACGGCGGAGAGGGTGTGCGGGTATGTCGTTCGACTATTCGCTTGATGTTCGATCGACTATTTCGTTCGACGACGTCGGATGCGTGCGGAAGACTCCGGCGGGTGACTTTCACCTTGGAGGGGCCGGTCCTGGAAGGTGCGCTCGTGCGTCTGGAGCCGCTGGAGCATCGGCACGCGGCCGATCTGGCGGTGGCGGCGGAGGAGGACCGGGGGACCTACGAGTTCACGTGGGTGCCGAGAGCCGATGAGGTGGGCGCGTACATCGACGCCCAGTCGGCCCGCGCGGCGACGGGACGCCTGGCACCGTACGCGCAGATCTCGACGGCCACGGGCCGGGCGGTCGGCGCCACCTCGTACTGGGAACCGCGCTGCTGGCGGACGGACGACCAACTCGACGCTGTCGAGATCGGGTTCACCTGGCTGGCCACATCGGCCCAGGGCACGGGCGTCAACGCGGAAGCCAAGCTCCTCCTCTTCCGGCACGCCTTCGAGAAGTGGGGTGTCTCCCGCGTGGACCTCAAGACGGACGCCCGCAACGAGCGCTCCCGCGCGGCGATCCAGAGCGTCGGCGCCCGCTTCGAGGGCGTCCTGAGGAACTGGTCGCGCTCCTGGGCACCGGGCGAGGACGGCCGGCTGCGCGACTCGGCGATCTATTCGGTCACGGCGGAGGAGTGGCCGGAGTGCAGGGAGCGGTTGGAGGGGCGGGTGGCGGGGTTTTTGGGGCGGGGGCGGGGGCGGTAGGCGGGGCTGGGTAGCCGCCGAGGGTACGTCTCGCCCGAGGTGCGGTCGCGGCTGGGGCGGCTGGGGCGGCCGGGGCGGGCAGAGTGGCCGGGGCGACCGGGGCGGGCAGAGTGGCCGGGGCGACCGGGGCGGGCAGAGCTGCCGGGGCGACCGGGGCGGGCAGAGCTGCCGGGGCGGCCGGGGCGGGCACAGTGGCCGGGGCCGACCGGGGCGACCAGGCGAGGCGATCAGGGCGACCAGGGCCCACCAGGCCGGGCACCCCGGGCCGAACTACCGCGCGACGATCACGCCGAGTCGTTGAGCAGGCGGGACAGGTGGTTGTGGCCCGCGCCCAGCAGGTCGGGAAGCGGTGCGGCAGCCTCGTACCACCGCTTCTCGTACTCCCAGCACAGCCAGCCGTCCCAGCCGTGCCGGGAGAGGACCTCCACGCACTCGGCGAGGGGCAGGACGCCGGCGCCGAGGGGGAGCGGGGTCGTGTCGTCGGCGGAGGCGATGTCCTTGACCTGGACGTATCCGAGATACGGCGAGAGGGCCGCGTACGTCTCCGAGGGCTGTTCGCCGCCCAGCCAGGTGTGCATGACGTCCCAGAGCGAGCCGACCTGGCGGTGGCCGACCAGACCGAGGACACGGATCGCGTCGGCGCCGGTGCGGTGCGAGTCGTGGGTTTCGAGGAGGATGCGTACGCCGAGGTCGGCGGCGTACTCGGCGGCCGTGCCGAGGCGCCGGGCGGCCGTCGCGTCGGCTTCCTTCCGGCTCTGGTCGGTGCCGCCGCCCGGGAAGACCCGGATGTAGGGGGCGCCGAGGTCGCGGGCGAGGTCGAGGAGACGGCGGACCTCCTCGATCACGGGCGCGTCGTCGCCCGGCGCGGCCACGCGCGCGTACCCGGCGAGGCCCAGCACCTCCACTCCCGCCGCCTTGAACTCGGCCGCCGCCTCGGTCCGCCCGGCGAGGTCGAGGCCGGGATGGACCGGCTCCTCCGGGTGGGCGCGCAGTTCGACGCCGTGATAGCCGTACGTGGTCGCGAGCCGCAGCACCTCCGGGAGGGGGAGGCCAGGGACACCGAGGGTGGAGAACGCCAGTTTCATGGTCTCTACTGTCACCCGCCGGTGTGCGTGGGTCCAGACGGGGGTCGCCCGTGTCGTGGGGGAGGCGGGGCTGTCACTCGCCGGTGCCCTGCAGATCCAGGCGCCAGTCCTGGCCGACCAGGTCCTTTCCGAAGGAGCGGTGCGGTTTCTCGGCGAGCAGGACGAAGCCGTGGCGCTGGTAGATGCGGCGGGCGGAGCCGAGGACGTCGTTGGTCCACAGCACCAGGTCGCGGTAGCCGACACCGCGGGCGAAGTCGACGACGGCCGTGACGAGCCGGTCGCCGATGCCGAGGCCGCGGGCGTCGGGCTCGACCAGCAGCAGCCGTAGCCGCGCGGTCGCGGGCGCCTCGTCCCGTACACACATCACGCACCCCACCGGCCGCCCGTCCAGCTCGGCGATCCACACCCGCTCCAGATGCGGATCATGATCCTCCGCGAAGTCGGCGACGATCCTCGCCACCAGGCCCTCGTAGTCGGCGTTGAAGCCGTACTCGGCGGCATACAGGGCGGCGTTGCGCTGCACGATCCAGCCGAGGTCCCCGGGGCCGGGTTCGCGCAGGACGACGTCCTCGCGGCCATGGGGAGGACGGCCGTCGGAGAGGATCGCGCGGACGGTGTGCATCGCGTCGGCCAGGCGGGGCCGGTCGGGCGGCGGAACGGTGGCGAGCAGCGCGCCGACGGATTCGTCCGCGCGCTCGGCGAGCAGAGCGGCGGTCTCGCGCCCGCGCGCGGTGAGCGTGATCCGGCGCCGGCGGGGATCACTCCGGGACGGCGTGCGCTCGACGAGCCCGTCCTGCTCGAACTTGTTCAGGATCCGGCTCAGATACCCGGCGTCCAGGGACAGTTCGGTCCGCAGGTCGACGGCGTCCGTGCGCGAGGAGTGCGCCAGTTCGTACAGGACGCGGGACTCGGTGAGGGTGTACGGGGCGTAGAGGTGGCGGCTGTAGTCGAGGGCGCCGATGACGTTCGTGTAGAAGCGGTTGAAGGCGCGGATGTCCTGGACGGTCATGGTCGTCGACCCCCGGTGTGCGGCTCGGTGATGTTCGACTCGGCGGTGGTGGCTGACTCGGCCGTGATGGTTGACTGAGTCAGAGATATCGCTGGGTCGAGCGTAGGCCGCGGGGGCGCCGCGCGTCCATGCCTGTGCGGCGCCGGGTGCGCATCGTGGAGGGCGTCCCGCTGCTCGGTGGCCACCGGTCGACGTCTGGCTCCGTCACTGATCAGCTGCGCAGCGTGGCCGACGACCGCTACTCTCGGAGCGCCCGGGCCGCGGCGGGCCCGCGCGCCGGGTGAGGGGGAGAGCGATGGCGCCTGAGAACCAGGAAGTGCTCCAAGACCGGTACTGGCTGGAGGACTCCTGGGAGGAGTACGGGGACTCGGTCTACTGGCAGGCCTTCGACTCGGTCACCCGGTCCGAGGTCTTCATCCAGCAACTGCGCCCGCGTTCCCTGCCGTTACGTGCCCATCGGAAGGCGGGCCAGGCCGCGACGGGCAAGAAGGCGGTGGGCGTTCCCGGGGACCTGGTCCGGCAGGTAGAACGGCTGGAGTCCCCCCGTAGTCCCCATGTGCTGCCCGTCCACGCCGCGTTCGAACAGCAGGGTTCGCTGTGGGTGGTGATGGATCCGGTCCAGCCGTTCTCGCTGCATCAGCTGCTGGAGGAGCAGGGCCGACTGGAGCGTGGGGACGCTGCCTACCTCGGGGTGGAATTGGCGCAGGCCCTGGAGGAGTTGCACGCCGCCGGGATCGCTCACGGTCAGGTCGACCCGCACAACGTGTTCTTCCGCGCCGACCGTTCGCTGGCCGTGGCGGGGTACGGGCTGGTGCCCGGGCCGGGCGAGGACCGGGGGCCGTGGGTGCGGCCCTGGCAGCCGGACTCCCGCTACACCGCGCCCGAGCTGTCCCCCGGCAGGGCCAAGACCCCGCCGGTACCCACCCCTTCCGGGGACCTGTGGGCGATGGGCATGATCCTTCACCGGATCCTGGCAGGCACTGGACTGCTGTACGGTCCGCTGCGCCGCTTCCGCGCGGTCCGGAAGGTGCACGACGCGCGGCCGCCGCGGATCCGCGGGGAGCACGAGCTGAACCTGCTGCTGGAGATGCTGCTCTCCCGGCATCCGGCCGCCCGTGCCTCGGTGGCCCCGGCACTGCTCTCGCTGCGCCGGATCACCGGGAACCACGAACCGATGGCGGGCGGGCACTGGGCCGTGCCCAACCGGCCGCCCCGAGCACTCTGGGACCGGATCCAGACGGCCCTGATCCAGTTGTTCACCACGGTGACCAGTCGGGTGGTGACGGCGTTCCTGACCGGTGTACTGGTCGCATACTTCGGCCTGCACCTGGTCAACCGGTCCTCCGGTCCCGATGCCGGGTCCGCGGTTCTCTCCTCGCTGGTATTCGGGCTGGCCTCCGGTTCGGTCCTGGTAGTGGTCAAAGTCGCCTGGCACTGCCTGGCGCTGCTGCCACAGGGCTGGCGCCGCCGGGGAGTTCCGGAATCACGGCCTTCCACCAGGCCGGTGGTCCGCTCCGGCGGCGCCCATTCCGGGGCGGTCAACGGCTCCGGGGACGCCTCCGCCGTCGGCCGGGCGGCCACCGTCTCCGGGGTCGTCAGCTCCTCGGGCTCGCCTGATCCGCCCGGCGCTCCTTCCTCCGAGGTCCCGCTCCCGCTGCCGCCGGGAGCGCCCGCGTGCACCCCCCGCCTTGTCCTGCGTGACGGGCCCGCCCGGGTGGGTCGGCCCATGCTGCTCGAATTTGCCCTCGACGTGCCCGACGGGCACCCGTGGTTCCGGGACGCCGGGGACGACCGGGCGCCGGCCGAGCTGATGCTGGTGGCCTCCGCGCGGTCGGCCGAGGCCACCGTGACGCCCCCGTGCACCGGCTATCGTGTCCAGGATCCAGCGTCCGGCCCCACCGCGTTCACCTTCACCGCCCACGCGCCCGGACGTCACCGGCTTCGCCTCACCGTCTACGACCGGGTGCACGGAGTCGTGCTCCAGGAACTGAGCGCCACCCTGGTCACCGCGGAGCCCGCTCTCCTCGGCTCCGCACCGCAGCGAGGACCGGAGGTCTGAACCCTTGGACCACGAGATCGACCTGGTCGCCGACCAGGATCCAAGCCGCGGCTACCGGCTGCTGCCGGCAGCTCCCGTGTGCGCTCCCCGGGAACTGACGGTGACGCTGCGCAACCCCGCCAGGGACATTGTCATGATCTCCATGTGGAGCGAAACGGGGCTCCTGCCGCAGCCCCGGGCGAGCTCCCACTCGGCTCGGCTGAGTATCGGCGCCGACCGGATCGCCTCGCTCTCGGCCCGGCTCATATCCCTGTGGCAGAAGTTCGTCCAGTTCGAGCCGGTGTCCGGGACAAACCGCCCACGTGAGCAGGAGCCGCCGTACATCCGGTACGCCGACCTCAGCGGACGCCCGCGGTCCGAACTGCTGGCGCAGGTGAGCGAACTGGCCCGCGAGGGTGCGTACATGCTGGGGGAGCTGCTCGTGGGGGAGGAGGGCGAGCTGGCCCGCTTCCGCGGCCACCTGCTGAGCGTCCTCGAGCATGAGGACCTGCGGATCCGGTTCGACTCCGATCTCGGCGTGCCCTGGCCCATGCTGGCCGTCGGGTACGAGTCCCTGCTGGACGGCGGTCGGCTGACCGGTGACCCGTTCCGGCTGTTCCTCGGCCACCGGCACCAGGTTGAGGCGACCTCGGGGGCGTACTCCGACTACTGGTGGGTGTCCGACCGCGTCCGCGCCGTCGGCAGCGCGAATCTGGACTCGGACCTGAAGAGCGTCCCGCTCGCTACGGATGTACTCCAACTCCTCGGCAGTCAAGTACAACTGACTGAGCGTCACTTCCGTGACGAACTGTTGCCGGACCTGTCCAGGCCGGTCCTCGACGAGGACCTCATGTACTTCTTCTGCCATGGCTCGTACGAGGAGCAGGGCGGCCGTACCTGGCACGCGCTGCGGCTGAGCGACGAACTGCCCATCGACGCGGAACTCGTGGACGGCTACCGGAAGCCGCACAGCGAAGCGACGAGCCGGCGGGGCACGGTGTCCCTGTTCCATCCGCTGGTGGTACTCAACACCTGTTTCGCCGGGGCCCCGGCGACCACCGGTTTCACCGACCTGTCCGCCGCCTTCGTCAAGCACGGTGCGCTGGGTGTGCTGGCCCCGCAGATCGCCATGCCCCGGGTGTTCGGCGCCGAGTTCGCCCTCCGGTTCCTCACCCGCTATCTCGACGACGGGCTGACCGCCGGCCTCGCCCTGCTGGAGACCGTGCGCTGGTTCGCCGCCACCTACCGCAACCCGCTGGCACTGGCCTACGGCCTGGTCTGCGGACTGGACAGCCGCATCGCCCCCGCACAGCAGGAAGGAACGACCGGCTCATGACCCTGCCCCCGAGATTCCGCCCGTCCGCCCGCCGCCGGGCAGCCGTCCCGCGGCCCAGCGGCTTCGTCACCGTCGACCTGGACACCGACGGTTGGCTGCTGCACGGCGAGACCGGGGAACCGGTCCGTGCCGACCGCCTGAAGCGCCATCTGGCCGACTGGCTGAATCCGCCGACGTGGGCCACCGACATCCTGGTGTACGTGCACGGCTGGCAAACCGGCCCGGCCGCCGCGGTGCGCAGCGCCCAGCGCCTGCTGGCCCTGATGGAACGCCAGCGGACGGCTCGCGCGGCCCTCTACCCGAGGCTGCGGGAGGGGTTCGCGCCGTGGACGGTGGTGGTGCGCTGGCAGTCCTCCTCGCTGCTCACCAAGGGCGGGTACGAGCGGATCCGGGAACGGGCGCACGCGATGAGCACCGGGGAGGACGGCTACGCCCCGCACGTCCTGGGTCATCTGCTGGGTTATCTGCACGCCGAGCGCGGTGACCCGGCGGAGGGCACGCTGCGTACTCGGGGCGGGCAGTACCTGCACCTGATCGGACACTCCTTCGGCGGACGGTTCCTGTGCGAGGCGGTGACCTGGGCCGCGGAGGCGGAGGCCGGGCGGGGCGGAACGCTGGGATGGAGCACCGCCACCCACCCCTCGTTGCCGTTCACGGTGGACTCGCTGACGGTGTTCCAGATGGCAGCGCCGCGGACCGCCTTTGACACGGACTTCCACCGGCTGCGGCCGGGACCGCTGGGCCACGAGTCGCCAGTGGGCGGGCCACTGGTGTTCACCCACTCCCGGTACGACCGGGCCACCGGCTTCTGGCATCTGCTGGGGGAGAAGGTCTCCGGCATCGGCCGCTCGGGGATGCGGCTGTCGGCCACTCCCCCGGGCGGGCTCGCCCCCAACGACGTCTGGTCGACCCGGCTCCTGCGGGCCGACACCCCGTACCCGCTCCGGTCGTTGGACCACACCTTCGTGAACGTCGACGCCAGCTGGCGGTACCGCAGCAGTCGGCTCAATCCGGTGGGCGCGCACTCCGACTTCTATCACCCGGAGTCGGCGCACCTGCTGCTCAGCCTGGTGGAACACTCACGTCCGGACCCGCCGAGAAAGTAAGCAATGGGCAGGATTCGCCCAACCGAGACGGGCGGCAGGGTGGGCAAGGGCCCGGGGGCCCGGGGGCCTGGGGGCCTGGGGGCGGAGCCCCCAGCACACCACCAACACCGGCCCACCACGCCGGCACCGGCCCACTCAACCCCGCGGCCCCCCGGAGGACCCCCGCACCATCAACTCCCCCCGCACCGTGGCGATCCCCCCGGGAGGCGGCTCCTCCCGCCCCATCGCGATGCGCCCGGCCCGCGCCCCCGCCTCGGCCAACGGCAACCTCACCGTCGTAAGAGAAGGCACCGTGTCGACACTGAACGGAAGATCGTCGAACCCGGCGACCGACAGATCCTCCGGGATCCGCAGCCCGGAGTCCCGCAGCGCCGCGCACGCCCCCAGTGCGACGGAGTCGTTCGCCGCGACCACGGTCGTCAACGACGGGTCCCGGCGCAGGAGTTCGAGCGTGGCCTCGTATCCCGAGCGCCGGTCGTAGCGGCCGTGGACCGTCCAGCGGGGGTCCTCCACGATGCCGTGCGCCTTCAGCGCCTCCCGGTGGCCTTCCAGCCGGTGCCGGGTCGTCGTACGTTCCTCGGGTCCCGCGATGTACCCCAGCCGCCGGTGCCCCAGCTCGATCAGGTGCTCGGTCAGCTCCCGTCCGCCCCCGCGGTTGTCGAAGGTCAGTGCGATCGCCTGGGTGTCCGGCGCGGGCGGCCGCCCGCACAGCACCACCCGCGTCCCCGCCTCCGCCAGCCTCCGCAGCTTCGCCGCCATCGCCGCCGCGTGCGGTACGTCCTCCACGGCCCCGCCGGTCAGTACGACCGCCGCCGCCCGCTGCCGCTGCAACAGTGTGAGGTAGGTCAGCTCGCGCTCCGGGGAGCCCCCGGTGTTGCACACCACCGCGAGTCTCTCCCCTCCTGCCCGCCCGCCCGGCCCTCCGATCTCCGACTGGATCGCGCCCGCCATGATCCCGAAGAACGGGTCGGCGATGTCGTTCACCAGGATCCCGACCAGGTCGGACGTGGCCGCGGCCAGTGCGCTCGCCGGGCCGTTCAGGACGTAGTCCAGCTCGTCCACCGCCCGCAGTACCCGCTCGCGGGTGGAAGCTGCCACGGGATAGTTCCCGTTCAGCACGCGCGACACCGTCGCGGGCGAGACCTGCGCGCGGGCCGCCACGTCCGCCAGGGTCACCGTCATCTCGTCGTCCTCCGGTCGCGCATCTCAGTCGCGTAGTCGCGCATCTCAGTCGTACGTCGTCGTACACACACGGGCCCAGGGGCACGGTTCCGGGCGGACCTCAAGGCCCCGCTCCGAGTTGTTCGCGCCCTCGAACAACTCGACCCCTTCGCGGTCTTGTCTATACCGCTGATCAGAGGCTAGCTTCTCATTGGATAGAAAGCGCTTGCTGTACCGCTCATCAGTAGGGGCGTACAAGGCGCGCACAACCGCGTACGAACCGCGTAAGAACGCTGCGTACGACACCTACGAAGGGACCGACGTGACACGCAAGACGGTGCGTATCGCCATGAACGGCGTGACCGGGCGCATGGGCTACCGCCAGCACCTCGTCCGCTCCATCCTGGCCCTCCGCGAGCAGGGCGGCCTCGACCTCGGCGACGGCACCGTGCTGTGGCCGGAGCCGATCCTGGTCGGCCGCCGCGAGCAGGCGCTCAGGGCGCTCGCCGAGCGGCACGGCCTGGAGCACATCTCGACGGACGTGGACGCGGTCCTCGCCGACCCCACCATCGACATCTACTTCGACGCCCAGGTCACCTCCGCCCGTGAGGAGGCGATCAAGAAGGCGATCGCCGCGGGCAAGCACATCTACACCGAGAAGCCGACGGCCACCGGCCTCGACGGCGCCCTGGAACTGGCCCGCCTGGCCCACGCGAAGGGCATCAAGCACGGCGTCGTCCAGGACAAGCTCTTCCTCCCCGGCCTGCTCAAGCTCAAGCGGCTCATCGACGGCGGCTTCTTCGGCCGGATCCTCTCCATCCGCGGCGAGTTCGGCTACTGGGTCTTCGAGGGCGACTGGCAGGCGGCCCAGCGCCCGTCGTGGAACTACCGCGCCGAGGACGGCGGTGGCATCGTTGTCGACATGTTCCCGCACTGGGAGTACGTCCTGCACGAGCTGTTCGGCCGCGTGAAGTCCGTGCAGGCCATCGCCGCCACCCACCTCCCCCAGCGCTGGGACGAGAACGGCAAGCCCTACGACGCCACCGCCGACGACGCCGCCTACGGCATCTTCGAACTCGACGGCGGCGCGATCGCCCAGATCAACTCCTCCTGGGCCGTCCGCGTCAACCGCGACGAACTGGTGGAGTTCCAGGTCGACGGCACGGAGGGCTCGGCGGTCGCCGGCCTGCGCAACTGCCGTGCCCAGCACCGCAGTGCGACCCCCAAGCCGGTCTGGAACCCGGACATCCCCGCCACCGAGGTCTTCCGCGACCAGTGGCAGGAGGTCCCCGACAACGTGGACTTCGACAACGGCTTCAAGGCCCAGTGGGAACTGTTCCTCAAGCACGTCTACGCCGACGCCCCCTACCACTGGGACCTGCTGGCCGGCGCCCGCGGCGTCCAGCTCGCCGAGCTGGGCCTGAAGTCCTCGGCCGAGGGCCGCCGTCTCTACGTTCCCGAGGTCGCACTGTGACCATCCAACTTCCCGACGCCACCGGCCGGTTGAGGACCTACGAACCCCGCACCGACCCCCTCGCCGTCACCGCCGCCACCCCCTTCACCTCTCGTACGGTCTTCTCGGCCGCCCACGTGGTCGCCGACCCGTACGCGGACGTGTCGCCCGACGCGCCCGCCGCCGTCGACTGGGACGCCACCCTCGCCTTCCGCCACCACCTGTGGTCCCACGGGCTCGGCGTCGCCGAGGCCATGGACACCGCCCAGCGCGGCATGGGCCTGGACTGGGCGGGCGCGGCCGAGCTGATCCGCCGGTCGGCGGCGGAGGCTCGTAGCGTGGGCGGCCGTATCGCCTGCGGAGTCGGCACCGACCAGCTCGCGGCCGGTTCCCTGGCGGAGGTCCGGGCGGCATACGAGGAGCAGCTCGCGGTCGTCGAGGAGAGCGGCGCGCAGGCGATTCTCATGGCCTCCCGCGCCCTCACCGCGGCCGCGAAGGGCCCCGAGGACTACCTCGACGTCTACGGCCACCTGCTCCGCCAGTCCACCGAGCCGGTGATCCTGCACTGGCTGGGCCCGATGTTCGACCCGGCGCTGGAGGGCTACTGGGGTTCGACCGACCTCGACGCGGCCACGGATGTGTTCCTGGACGTCATCGCCGCGCACCCCGACAAGGTCGACGGCATCAAGGTCTCCCTGCTGGACGCCCAGCGCGAGATCGACCTGCGCCGCAGGCTCCCCGACGGCGTCCGCTGCTACACGGGCGACGACTTCAACTACCCCGAGCTGATCGCGGGCGACGAGCGGGGCTTCAGCCACGCGCTGCTGGGCATCTTCGACCCGCTGGGACCGCTGGCGGCGGAGGCGGTACGGGTGTTGGACACGGGGAACGTCGCGGCCTTCCGCGAGCTGCTGGACCCGACCGTCGAACTCTCCCGCCACCTCTTCCAGACCCCCACCCGCTTCTACAAGACGGGCGTGGTGTTCCTGGCCTGGCTGGCCGGCCACCAGTCGCACTTCACGATGGTCGGCGGCCTCCAGTCGGCCCGCTCCCTCCCGCACTTCGCGAAGGCGTACGAACTCGCCGACGGCCTGGGCCTGTTCCCGGACCCGAAGCTGGCGGAGGAGCGGATGAAGAACCTGCTGAGCCTGTACGGAGTGCCCCAGTGACCGATCTCGCGCGCTTCTCCATCAACCAGATGACGGTCAAGCAGCTGTCGATTCCGGAACTGGCCGAGGCCTGCGGCCAGTTGGGCGTCGCGAACGTCGGCCTGTGGCGCGAACCGGTCCAGTCGTACGGCGTGGAGGCGACGGCCAAACTGGTCCGCGACGCGGGCCTGACGGTGACCACGCTGTGCCGGGGCGGCTTCCTCACGGCGATCGACCCGCAGGAGCGTTCCCGCGCCCTGGACGACAACCGCCGAGCGGTCGACGAGGCGGCGACCCTCGGCACCGAGGTGCTGGTCCTGGTCTCGGGCGGCCTGCCGGCGGGTTCGAAGGACCTGCACGGCGCCCGGGAACGGATCGCGGACGCACTGGCGGAGCTGGGCCCGTACGCCGAGTCCCACGGCGTACGGCTGGCCATCGAGCCCCTCCACCCCATGTACGCCTCCGACCGCTGCGTGGTCTCGACGCTCACCCAGGCCCTCGACCTCGCGGAACGCTTCCCGGCCCACCAGGTCGGCGTCACGGTGGACACGTACCACATCTGGTGGGACGACAACGCGCCCGCCCAGATCGCCCGAGCGGGCGCGGGCGGCCGTATCCACACCTTCCAACTCGCCGACTGGACGACCCCGTTGCCGGAGGGCGTGCTGAACGGCCGCGGGCAGATCGGCGACGGCGCGATCGACATGCGCGAGTGGAAGGGCTACGTGGAGGCGGCCGGGTACACCGGGGCCATCGAGGTCGAGCTCTTCAACGACGGGCTGTGGGCGCGGGACGGGCGAGAGGTGCTGGCGGAGACGGCGGGGCGCTTCGTGGAGCACGTGATCCGGTGAGCGGGTCAAGGGACACGAACGTCACGTGACCCGCTGGAACCGGTCGACGGCCGCTGGGCGATGGGGGATGCCCGGCGGCCGGGCGGCCGGGCGGCCGTTGGACCGCGCCGGCGGGAGCGGATGCGGACCCGCGGCAGGCGAGCTCAGCGCCGGGTCACGGTGACGACCCGGTAGGGCGGCTGGTGGCCGATCGTGAGGGGGGCACCAGCGAGGTCGTAGGTGTCCCCTGACGTCATGCCGGTGACCGGGGTGACTTGCACGGCGAGCGGAATATAGTCCGCATTGCCAGAATTCTCCTGGTTGATGGCATTGATCGCCGTGCGTATGGCCTCTGCCTGGCTGTACCCGGCCTGCTCGTTGTCCGTGAAGACCCAGGCCGTGCTGTTGGCACCCATGATCGATTCGAGGCAGTTCGCCAGACCATCGGGTGCGCCGGCCATCGACCAGATGTTGCCGGGGTGCGGCACGAGAACATCGGTGTGCGGGACGTGGTGACCGAAGCCCGTGATCGAACCCTGGGTGAGCTGCATGGTGTTCGGCGGGATTCCCCACTCCTCCAGGCTCTCCCGCAGGCGCCCCGCCTGCATCGCCAAGTCGTAGGCGTTCAGGTTCTGCTTCCTGTGCCAGGCATCCATGAGGAACTCGGTGTCTTCCCTCCGCCCGCCGTCCACCGCGCCCACCACCGTGTTGCGCGTGTATTCGATCACCTCGCCCACAGACACGTGGTGGTCGAGATCAATGTAGGGCTCCACGCGCTGCTGGTGATCGGGGTGAAGATCCTGGTACCAGGCGGCGGACAGCACCTCCTGCCGCGTCAACTTCTTCTTGTCCTCGTCCCCGTCCATGTACAGCGATCGCTGTACTGGTGCTGTGGAGGCGGTGGCGGCCGATACGGCGGATTCCGGCGCGTGGACGGCATCGGGCACCGGTCCCGACATCACCCGCGTGGCCGTGGCCTCTGCCTCCCGCTCGAAATCGTCGGCAGGATCCGACAGGCGCAGCCCCGTCCCGTTGTCGGTGCCGGCGACCGGGCCTTGCCGCTGCTGGATGACGTGGGTGAGTTCGTGGGCGAGGGTGTGCTTGTCACCACCGCCGTCGCCCAGGACGACGTGATCGCGGGAGGTGTAGGCCCGCGCCCCGATCTCGGCGGCGGAAGCCCTGGCGGTGCTGCCGGTATGGATGCGGACGTCCGAGAAGTCCGCGCCGAGCCGGGCTTCCATCTCGGTGCGTGTGCTGTTGTCGAGGGGGCGGCCGCCGGTGCGCAGGACGTCCTGGACGCTGGAGCGCTGTACGGGCTGCTCGGTCTGCTGGTGGTCGCAGTCGGCGCCATGCTGGTGCAGTTCCTCGGCCCCCGGGTGTCCGGCCCGGCGGAGCATCTGGACCACTGCCGCGTTGCCGACGGCGCTCTGCAACGCGAGGAGACCCGACAGCGGCGTCCGGCTCGCGGCCTGGGGGCGGCGGGCCCGTGCTCCGCCCTTTCGCGCACCGGCCGACCTGGCCTGGTCTTTGGCGTACATGCGACCTCTCCTCCGCAGGCAAACGACTCCCCTCTGGGTACCTGAGGCACGGGCGGTCGGGCCAGGTACCCGAGGGCAGAGCGGGGGCAACATGCGTGGGCCGTCGGCGCGTGGCGATGGGCCGAGCACACCGCCGTCCCCTTGACCGAGGCGCCCTCCGCCAAGCTGTCAGACGCCGAGGTTGCCTTCCTTGACGGCGGTGACGAACCTCAAGGCATTCGCCCTGGCTGCCGCCGCTGTAGCTGGACTTGTACCACCCGGTGAGGGCGGACGGGTTGGCGACAGCGGGGTCACTTATCGCTGAGCACGTGCGTGTTCCTCTGCCGCAGACCTGACGAAGGCCAGTGATCCCTGTTGCGACAACGCGTCGCTCAACGCCAGATCGTAGGCCTCCTGATTGGACCTCACACGAGCCTGATTTTTTACGAGCTGCCCGATCTCGTGCCCTTCCATGTAGGCGACCGGAGCTGAGTCCTCAAAGCTCATCAGCATGAGCAGACCCTCCTGGAGCACGTGTGCCCCGACCCCGAAAGGGAGTACGTGGAGCCGCAGCCGTCCTGCCTCGGCCAGGTCCGCGATCTTTCGCAGTTGGTCGGCCATGACCTGTGGTCCGCCGACCCTGCGCCTGAGCACGGCCTCGTCGAGCAGCGTCCACAGGACAGGCCGCGCCGGGTCGTCCAGAACCACGGCACGCCCTGTTCGGATGACGACTTCCCGGTCAAGCTCCTCAGCCGTGTAATGGGGCCTGTATGCGCGGAACACGGATCGCGCGTACTCGGGGGTCTGGAGAATGCCGGGAACCAGGGAGAGCGCGAACTGCCGGATCACGGTGGCCTTGCGCTCAAGCTCGGCGACGGCGGCGAAGTGCCTCGCGTATGTGTTTTCCAGCTCGTCCAGCCACTGTGCGAAGAACCCGTCCGTCCCCAGCGCCCGATCGATCCGTTGTGCGTCATCTGGGTTCGGCAGCCGTCTGCCCGCCTCGAAATGGCTGATCAGCGTGGGCGAGCACACGACTTGGCCGCTCAATTGCTCCTGGGTGAGCTGGGCCGCCGTCCGCCGCAGCCGCAGTTCCTCTCCGTACTTCTCACGTGCCGTACGCGGCCTGCGGCCCTTGCCCATGCAGCCAACTCCCATCTGACGAGCGTGTTGTCAACCCTCAGGTACTGGAAGCGTAGCCAGGGAGGACATCACTCTGTGAGTGGTTCACCGCAGAACGCACTCATGAGGAAGCAGGCTGGCATGTCCCACCTCATCGTCCGGCTCTTCGAGCCGGTCCTGAGTTTCCTCCTGCCCGGCGGAGGGAAGCGGCGCCGCACACCGGTTCCGTTCTCGTGCCGGTACACGTGGCCGTACTCGTGCGACTACGTCGGCGGTCCAACCCCCTACCGCAGGGGAGAGCGCCCGCTGCGCGGCGAGGACAGCCCGCTTGTTCGCCCCTACCTGCTCGCGCACGAGGCGGGGGCATGAACGACGGAACGTACGAGCCCTCGGTCGGGCGCCTGTTGCCCTGGGCCGGTACGGCGGGCAAGCCCTGCTATGTCGTGGGCGACGGCGCGGGCTACGTCTCACGTCTCGCCGACGACATTGAAAGCATCCAGCTCGGGATGGCGGGCGATCTCCTCGACCACGCGGCCGTACTCCTCGCGGAGCGCGGTGCGACCAACCGCGAGCTGCACTACCTCGCCAGTCGGCTCACCGAGTCCCTGCGAGACGTCAGACGCGTCGCGGAGAGCAGAGGGAGGCGGCTCGCACACAGGGATGATGACTGAATCCCGGCAGGCTCACGATCCTGCCCCTTGGGCGGGTGTCAGGTCGCGGGCAGCTCGTCCGGCTCCCGTTCGCTCTCCGGGAGGGGTCCCGGTCTCCGGCCGTAGATTCGTCGGCATGACAGACGACATAGGTCGGGCAGGGGACTGGCGCAGGTGGCTTTCCGTCGGCGCGTTCACCTCTCGCTGTGGGGTGGTCCTATGAGACGCGGTCTCCTCTCCTTGATCCTTCTCGGTGCCGTCGTCTTCGGCATATTCGAGGCTTGCGGCAGGGGGGACGATCGGCCGTACTCGCTCTGTCCGCCCAGCCGGTCTTCGACCAAGCTGACGAAGCCCTCGCAGATGGGTGAAGAAGCGGCCAGCTATCGAGGGCGGGGGCCGCATCGCATCTATGTCGACGAGTACGCCGATCCGGCCAGTCCGGCAGGGACAGCCGTCGAAGTGGAAGACCAACTGCCGGAGAACTGGCTGTTGAGCCGCGGCGATTCTGGTCGCTATCAGCTCGACACCCTGCAGCTGGTGGCCTGCGCCTACCAGTACGAGGTCGGCGGCGAAGGCGAGTTGGGCGTGTGCAGGTATCAGGATTCGTCGGGAAACACGTACGGGGACACGACTGTGACCGCGAAGTACGACTTCCGGGTCTACGTGGCTGCGACAGGCAAGCTGCTCAGTACGTTCACCGTGGAGGGGGAGGACCAGAGCTGCCCAACCAGCCGGTGGGTGTATCCCGGGGAGGGGGAGAACTTCGATATCGCGGCCGAGCCTGACTACGCCGAGGTCGAACACCGCTTGAAACCGCTGGTCGAGCGCAACGTGCCCTGAGAGTTATGGGCCGGGCCAAGAGAACATCGTCTGACCGGAAAAATTCTGGGGAGACCGTACAACCCTTCCCGCACTTCCCGGGTCGTACATGGCATCAGGACTTCTCGGAGGGGGATCCGGGGGGATCGCGGGGGGTTCTGATGGGGGAGGGAACCCGAGGGGGCCCGGTCGACGGACCGGGCCCCCTCGAAGCATTTCTGCGGCAGGTGCTTCAAGCAGAAGACTGCGCGCCGCTCAGAAGAACACCCCGCACCGCAGCAGCACATTCGCGTACGGCCGGGCTTCCCCCGTCCGTACGACCAACCGCGCACCCCCCGACAGCGCCTTCAGCCGCTCATGCGGAACCAGCGTCAGGTCCTCGTCGGGAAAGTGCCCGTCCAGCAGCGCCGAAGCCGCCGGATTCGCGTCCCGCACCTCCGTCGCCGCCGTCGCGCCCTCCACCACCAGCTCGGCCAGCAGCCCGTCCAGGACCTCGGCGAAGGACGGCACCCCGGCCCGGAAGGCCAGGTCGACGACGTGCGGGCCGTCGGGAATCGGCATGCCGGCGTCGCACACCAGCACCCCGTCCCCGTGGCCCAGCTCGGCCAGGGCGCCGGAGAGCCGGCGGTTCAGGATCCCGGCCTTCTTCACAGGGGCCCGCCCTCGATCTCCGCCACCGTAGGGAAGGATTCCTGCGCCCCCCGCTTCGTGACGGCCGCCGCCCCGACCCGGGACGCGTACGCCGCCGCCTCGGCGAGCGACGCACCGGCGCCCAGCCGGTACGCCAGCGCCGCGGTGAACGCGTCGCCCGCGCCCGTCGTGTCCACGGCGTCCACCTTCACGGAGGGGATCCGGGTCACGCCCTCGCCGGAAGCCACCAGCGAGCCCTCCGCGCCCAGCGTCACCACCACCGACCGCGGCCCCTTCGCGAGCAGGATCCGCGCCCAGTCCTCGGGCTCCTCGCTGACCAAGGCCTCGCCCAGGATCACCTTCGCCTCGTGCTCGTTGACGATCAGCGGGTCGCAGGCCGCCAGCACCTCCTGGGGAAGGGGCCGCGGCGGTGACGGGTTGAGGACGAAGCGGTTGTCCGGCGCCAGATTCCGTACGACCTCCACGACCGTCTCCAGCGGAATCTCCAGCTGGACCGACACCACCCGGGAGGCGTGGAAGAGGCTGGCGGCGGCCCGCACGTCCTGCGGGGTCAGCCGGCCGTTCGCGCCCGGCGAGACCACGATGCTGTTGTCCCCCGACGGGTCCACCGTGATCAGCGCGACCCCGGTCGGCGCACCGCCGACCAGCACCCCCACCGTGTCGACCCCGGCCGCCCGCTGCGAGTCGAGCAGCAGCCGGCCGTGGGCGTCGTCACCGACCCGGGCCAGCAGGGCCGTACGCGCTTCGAGCCGGGCCGCCGCGACCGCCTGGTTCGCGCCCTTGCCGCCGGGGTGGACGGCCAGGTCGGAACCGAGCACCGTCTCACCGGCCCCGGGCCGTCTCTCGACACCGATCACCAGGTCGGCGTTGGCCGACCCTACGACCAGCAGGTCGTAGTCGTACATGAAATGGACTCCCCTAGTGAGTGACTCGGGGCGGACGGCCGTCACCGCTGGGCAACGACCGCCCGCCCCCTCGCCGATGTCAGCCGCTGAACCCGGCCACGTTCTCCTTCGTGACCACCTTCACCGGCACCTTCACCGTCTCCTCGACCTTCTTGCCCTCGAGCGCTCGCAACGCATTGTCCACCGCGATCCGGCCCAGCTGGGTCGGCTGCTGTGCCACGGACGCGTACAGCGTGCCGTCCTTGACCGCCGTCAGCCCGTCGGGCGTGCCGTCGAAGCCGACGACGGAGACCGACTTGCCGGCCTTCGATCCCAGCGCCTTGATCGCGCCGAGGGCCATCTCGTCGTTGGCGGCGATGACGCCCTGGACGTCCGGGTGGGCCTGGAGCAGGTTCGACATCACGTCGAGGCCCTTGGTGCGGTCGAAGTCCGCGGGCTGCTGGGCCACCACCTGGATGCCCGGGTAGGCCTTGAGACCGTTGGCGAAGCCCTCGGCACGCTCGCGGGCGGCCGATGTGCCGGCCTGGCCCTGAAGGATCACGATCTTGCCCTTGCCGCCCAGCTTGTCGGCGATCGTCTTGGCGGACAGCTCGCCGCCCTTGACGTTGTCGGAGGCGACCAGTGTGTCCGTCGTCGCCTTGTTGACGACCCGGTCCACGGCGATGACCGGGATCTTCGCCTTGTCGGCCGCTCGCACCGACGGGCCCGCCGCGTCCGAGTCCACCGGGTTGACGATGATCGCGCCGAGGCCCGAACTGGTGAAGTTCTGAAGCTGGTTGGCCTGCTGGGAGGCGTCGTTCTGCGCGTCCGTGACAGTCAGGTCCACGCCCAGCTTCTTCGCCTCGGCCTGGGCGCCCGCCCGGATCTGCACGAAGAAGGGGTTGTTGAGGGTGGACAGGGACAGGCCCATCTTCGGGGTCGAGGACGACGAGTTGCCGTTGTGCAGGAACGAGGTCGCACCGACGATCGCCACGGTGACCACTGCCGCCAGCGCGTACGTCGTCGCCTGCTTGCCCTTACCCCCTCCCATGCCGGTGCCCGCGGCCATCGGCGTCGCCCCGGCCTTGCGGCGCAGCGTGTCCAGCAGCACCGCCAGCGCGATCACGACACCGATGACGACCTGCTGCCAGAAGGCGGACACGGACAGCAGGTTCAGTCCATTACGCAGGACCGCCAGAATCAGCGCGCCGATCAGCGTCCCGGATGCCTTACCGGTACCGCCGGCGAGCGAGGCGCCGCCGATGACGACCGCGGCGATGGCGTCCAGCTCGTAGCCGTCGGCGGCCTGCGGCTGCGCGGAGGACAGCCGGGAGGCGAGCACGATGCCCGCCGCGGCGGCGAAGACGCCGGACAGGGCGTAGATGGCGAGCTTCTGCTTCTTCACCCGCAGGCCGGAGAGGCGAGCGGCCTCCTCGTTGCCGCCGATCGCGTACATGGAGCGGCCGATGTAGGTCCGGCCGAGCACGAAGGCGGCGATCAGCCCCATCACGATCATCACGAGCACCGGCACCGGCAGCCAGCCGCCGAGCGTGTCCCCGAGGTGCGAGACGGAGTCGGGGAAGGCGATCGGCGAGCCCTCCGAGATCACCAGCGACAGACCGCGGGCCACCGACAGCATGGCGAGCGTCGCGATGAACGGGGGCAGCTTGCCGTACGCGATGAGGAAGCCGTTGACCAGGCCGGCCGCGATACCGGTGGCGACGGCGAGGACGACCGCTATGACGACCGGGACGCCGTGCGAAGTGGCGCTCCAGGCCAGGACGGTGGCCGACAGGGCCGCCACCGAGCCCACCGACAGGTCGATGCCCGCCGAGACGATCACGAAGGTCACGCCGAAGGCGAGGATGGCGGTCACGGCCGCCTGGACACCGACATTGAGCATGTTGTCCGTGGTCAGGAAGTCGCCCGACAGCGCCGACATGGCGACGACGAGGACGATCAGCGCGGTGAGCGCGCCGTTGTCGAGCAGCAGACGGCGGACCGCCGTGGCGCCATCGGCGCCGGCCCGGCTCTTGAGCGTGTCAGCGGCCACGGCCGGCCTCCAGTTCATCAGTGGTGGTGGGGTTGCTCACGGCGAGGGCCATCACCGCGTCCTGCGTGGCCTCGTCGGCGGACAGCTCGCCCGCGATCCGGCCCTGGGCCATCACCAGCACCCGGTCGCTCATGCCGAGCACTTCGGGCAGATCGCTGGAGATCATCAGGACGGCGGCTCCGGCGGCCGTCAGTTCGTTGATCAGCTGGTAGATCTCGACCTTGGCGCCGACGTCGATGCCGCGCGTCGGCTCGTCGAGGATCAGCACCTTGGTGTCCGCGAGCAGCCACTTGCCGATGACGACCTTCTGCTGGTTGCCGCCGGACAGGGTCCGCACGTGCTGACCGAGCCCGGCCATCCGCACCCCCAGCTGCTCGGCGATCCGGGTGGCCGACGCACGCTGGCCCTTGAGGTCGACGAGTCCCGCGCGGGTCGCGGCGCGCATGGTCACCAGGCCGAGGTTCTCCTCGACGGAGGCGTCAAGGACCAGCCCCTGGCCCTTGCGGTCCTCGGGTACGAGCCCGATCCCGGCCGCCAGGGCGGCGTTCACGTCGTGCCGCCGCAGCCGGGCGCCCGCGACCGTCACCGCACCCTTGTCGTACGGGTCCGCGCCGAACACGGCCCGCACGACCTCCGTACGACCGGCCCCGACGAGCCCGGCGATGCCGACGACCTCGCCCGCGTGCACCTCGAAGGTGACGTCGCGAAAGACACCGTCCCTGGTCAGCCCCTCGACGGTGAGCAACGCGGTCCCGGTCTCGGCCCGTTCGCGCGGATACTGCTGCTCGATCGACCGGCCCACCATCAGGCGTACGAGCTCGTCCTCGGGCGTGGTGGCGGGGACCTGCCCGACGCTCTTGCCGTCGCGGATGACGGTGACGCGGTCGCCCAGGGCGGCGATCTCGTCCAGGTGGTGGGTGATGAAGACGATTCCCACGCCGTCCTCGCGCAGCGTGCGCACGATCGCGAAGAGTTTCTCCACCTCCTCGGAGGTGAGGACTGCGGTCGGCTCGTCCATGATCAGCACGCGCGCGTTCAGGCTCAGCGCCTTCGCGATCTCGACCATCTGCAGGCGCGCGATGCCGAGTTCACGCACACGCGCGCGTGGGGACACATTGACGCCGACCCGCTCCAGGAGGACGGCGGCATCGGCTTCCATCCTCTTCCGGTCGATCATCCCCAGGCGGCGCGGCTGCCGCCCCAGGAAGATGTTCTCGGCGACCGTCAGATCGGGAACGAGGTTGAACTCCTGGTAGATGGTGGCGATCCCGAGGCGCTCGGAGTCCTGCGCACCATGGATGCGCACCTCCTTGCCGCCGGCCAGGATCCTCCCGGCGTCGGGTGTGTAGGCGCCGGAGAGCATCTTGATGAGGGTGCTCTTGCCCGCGCCGTTCTCGCCGAGGAGCACATGCACCTCGCCGCGGCGCAGGTCGAAGTCGACGCTGTCGAGCGCGACCACACCCGGGAAGGTCTTCCGTATGCCCTCGATGCGCAGCAACTCGTCCGCGTTGCTCACGACGTACTCCTTTGTACGGGGGACTGCTGTACTGGGGACTGCTGTACGGGGGACTGCTGTACGGGGGACTGTTCGGTGCCCGGCTCGCCGCACGAGCGGCGTACGACGAGACGGGCGGGGAGGGTGACGGACTCGGCAGGCCGTCCCTCGATGCGGTCGATCAGCGCGTGCACGGCGGCGCGCCCCAGCTCGCCCGTGGGCTGGGCGATCGCGGTGATCGGCGGATCGGTGTGCACGAACCAGGGGATGTCGTCGAACGCGGCCAGCGCGATGTCCCGCGGCACCCGCAGCCCGCGCGCGCGGATGGCGTCCAGCGCGCCCAAGGCCATCAGGTTGTCCGTGGCGAACACGACCTCGGGCGGCTCGGGCAGGTCGAGGAAGCCCTCGGTGACCCGTCGCCCGCTGTCGGCCTGGAAGTCGCCCTGCCCGATATAGGCGTCGGGAAGACCGAGACCGTACGCCCGCAGCGCCTCCCTGAAGGCCTGCACACGCTCCAGGCCGGTCGTGGTGGCCGCCGGCCCCGCGATGATCGCGAGCCGCCGGTGGCCGAGGCCGTGCAGATGCGCCACGAGGTCCCGTACGGCCTCCAGCCCGTCGGCCCGGACCACGGGCACGTCCACGCCCGGGATCCACCGGTCCACGAAGACCATCGGCGTCCCCGCGCGCGCGGCGTCCAGGATCAGCGGCGAGCCGCCGTCGGTCGGGGAGACCAGCAGCCCGTCGATACGGCGGTCCAGCAGGGTCCGTACGTGGTGGTCCTGGAGGTCGGGGCGTTCGTCGGCGTTGCCGATGATGACGCTGTAGCCCAGCGCGCGGGCCGCCTCCTCGACGGAGCGGGCCAGCTCGGTGAAGTACGGGTTCATCACGTCGCTGATGACCAGGCCGAGGGTGTGGGTCTCGTCGGTGCGCAGGGACCGGGCGACGGCGTTCGGGCGGTAGCCCAGCGTCTCGACGGCGGCCAGCACGCGCGTGCGTGCGTCCGCGCTGACCGAGGGGTGGTCGTTCAGGACGCGCGACACCGTGGCGACGGACATCCCCGCCTCGGCGGCGACGTCCTTGATGCTCGCCATCGCCGCTCCACCTCCTCGTGGAATCGATTACATCGACATGTAGAGAGGATTGGAATCGATTACACGCGAGTAAACAAGACCCCGAGACCGGATCGTGATGTCGCGGGGTACTCCCGGGCCGTTCAGGTCGGCTGTGCACACGCCGGGTGAGCTGTCGGTGCCGGGCGGTACCGTCGGATCATGGCTCAACCGACAGGGACCACGGGGACCACGGGGACCGACGAGCGCCGGCTCGCCGTACTCGAAGGCGTCCTGGAGCGGATCACGTACGCCAACGAGGAGAACGGCTACACCGTCGCCCGGGTCGACACCGGCCGCGGCGCCGGTGATCTGCTGACGGTCGTCGGCGCGCTGCTCGGCGCCCAGGTCGGCGAGTCCCTGCGCATGGAGGGCCGCTGGGGCTCCCATCCCCAGTACGGCAAGCAGTTCACCGTCGAGAACTACACGACGGTCCTGCCGGCCACCGTCCAGGGCATCCGCCGCTACCTCGGCTCCGGCCTGGTCAAGGGCATCGGGCCGATCTTCGCCGACCGCATCACCCAGCACTTCGGCCTGGACACCCTCCAGGTCATCGAGGAGGAGCCCAAGCGGCTCATCGAGGTCCCCGGCCTCGGCCCCAAGCGCACCAAGAAGATCGCCGACGCCTGGGAGGAACAGAAGGCGATCAAGGAGGTCATGCTCTTCCTCCAGACCGTCGAGGTGTCCACGTCGATCGCGGTCCGCATCTACAAGAAGTACGGCGACGCCTCGATCTCGGTCGTGAAGAACCAGCCGTACCGCCTGGCGTCCGACGTCTGGGGCATCGGCTTCCTCACCGCGGACAAGATCGCCCAGTCCGTCGGCATCCCGCACGACAGCCCGGAGCGCGTCAAGGCGGGCCTTCAGTACGCCCTGTCGCAGTCCACCGACCAGGGCCACTGCTACCTCCCCGAGGAGCGGCTGATCGCCGACGCGGTCAAGCTGTTGCAGGTCGACACCGGCCTGGTCATCGAGTGCCTCGCGGAGCTCGCGGCGCCTCCGGAGGAGGGGGAGGACCCCGGTGTCGTACGGGAGAAGGTGCCCGGTCCGGACGGCGAGCCCGTCACCGCGGTCTACCTGGTCCCCTTCCATCGCGCCGAGCTCTCCCTCTCCGCCCAGCTGCTGCGCCTCCTGCGCACGGACGCGGACCGGATGCCCGCCTTCCACGACGTGGCCTGGGACAAGGCGCTGGGGTGGCTGAGGGGTCGTACGGGCACGGATCTCGCCCCCGAGCAGGAGGCCGCCGTCAAACTCGCGCTCACCAAGAAGGTCGCCGTCCTCACCGGCGGCCCCGGCTGCGGCAAGTCCTTCACGGTCCGCTCGATCGTGGAGCTGGCCCGCGCCAAGAAGGCCAAGGTCGTCCTGGCCGCCCCCACCGGCCGCGCCGCCAAGCGCCTGTCCGAGCTCACCGGCGCAGAGGCCTCCACCGTCCACCGCCTGCTGGAGCTGAAGCCCGGCGGCGACGCGGCCTACGACAAGGACCGCCCGCTGGACGCCGACCTGGTGGTGGTCGACGAGGCGTCCATGCTGGACCTCCTGCTCGCGAACAAGCTGGTCAAGGCGGTGCCTCCGGGCGCCCATCTTCTCTTCGTCGGAGATGTGGACCAGCTGCCCAGCGTCGGCGCCGGGGAGGTCCTGCGCGACCTGCTGGCCGAGGGCGGCCCGATCCCGGCCGTGCGCCTCACGCGCGTGTTCCGCCAGGCCCAGCAGTCCGGCGTCGTGACGAACGCGCACCGGATCAACTCCGGCCAGCACCCGGTCACCGACGGCATGAAGGACTTCTTCCTCTTCGTCGAGGACGACACTGAAGAGGTCGGCCGGCTCACCGTGGACGTGGCGGCTCGCCGTATTCCGGCCAAGTTCGGCCTCGACCCGCGCCGGGACGTGCAGGTGCTGGCGCCCATGCACCGGGGCCCCGCCGGCGCGGGCAACCTCAACGGCCTGCTCCAGCAGGCGGTGACCCCCGGCCGCCCCGATCTGCCCGAGAAGCGGTTCGGCGGCCGGGTCTTCCGGGTCGGCGACAAGGTCACCCAGATTCGCAACAATTACGAGAAGGGCACCAACGGTGTCTTCAACGGCACCGTGGGCGTGGTCACCTCGCTCGACCCGGTCGACCAGCGCCTCACAGTGCTGACCGACGAGGACGAGGAGGTGAGTTACGAATTCGACGAACTGGACGAACTGGCCCACGCGTACGCGGTGACCATCCACCGTTCACAGGGAAGTGAATATCCGGCCGTGGTGATCCCGGTCACCACCAGCGCCTGGATGATGCTCCAGCGGAACCTGTTGTATACGGCGGTCACCCGCGCCAAGAAGCTGGTCGTCCTCGTCGGTTCCCGCAAGGCGATCGGCCAGGCGGTGCGCACGGTGTCGGCGGGACGGCGCTGCACGGCTCTGGACTTCCGGCTTTCCGGCGCGTGACGCTCCGCTTGGGACCCCTTCGGAGCGGGCATCGTAAAAAATGATCGATCAAATGAGTCACGAAGGTCACAGAGCCCTTCCGGAACCGGCTGGAGGAGGGGCAGGATGGACAAGTTCGCGGCACTGAGTGCCGCGAATAAGCCCAACGGCCGACCCCGAGTGCACTCTTCTGCGCCAAATGGGGGATGGTAGAGACAGTCAGGGCAACCTCGAAGATGAGGCACAACGTCGGTGAGGGAAGACGTGAGCGACAACTCTGTAGTACTGCGGTACGGCGACGGCGAGTACACCTACCCGGTGATCAACAGCACCGTCGGCGACAAGGGCTTCGACATCGGCAAGCTCCGCGCCCAGACCGGTCTGGTGACGCTGGACAGCGGCTACGGCAATACCGCCGCCTACAAATCCTCCATTACTTACCTGGACGGCGAGTCCGGCATCCTCCGCTACCGCGGCTACCCGATCGAACAGCTGGCCGAGCGCTCCACCTTCTTGGAGGTCGCCTACCTGCTGATCAACGGCGAGCTGCCCACGGTCGACGAGCTCTCCTCGTTCAAGAACGACATCACGCAGCACACCCTGCTGCATGAGGACGTCAAGAACTTCTACAAGGGCTTCCCACGCGACGCCCACCCGATGGCCATGCTGTCGTCGGTCGTCTCGGCGCTGTCGACGTTCTACCAGGACAGCCACAACCCGTTCGACGAGACGCAGCGCAATCTCTCCACGATCCGGCTGCTCGCAAAGCTCCCGACGATCGCGGCCTACGCGTACAAGAAGTCGATCGGCCACCCGTTCGTCTACCCGCGCAATGACCTCGGCTATGTGGAGAACTTCCTCCGCATGACCTTCTCGGTCCCCGCGCAGGAGTACGACCTCGACCCGACCGTGGTCTCCGCGCTGGACAAGCTGCTCATCCTGCACGCGGACCACGAGCAGAACTGTTCGACCTCCACCGTCCGCCTGGTCGGCTCCTCGCAGGCGAACATGTTCGCCTCGATCTCGGCCGGCATCAACGCGCTGTGGGGCCCGCTGCACGGCGGCGCCAACCAGTCCGTCCTGGAGATGCTGGAAGGCATCCGGGACGCCGGCGGCGACGTGGACTCCTTCATCCGCAAGGTGAAGAACAAGGAGGACGGCGTCCGTCTGATGGGCTTCGGCCACCGGGTCTACAAGAACTTCGACCCGCGCGCCAAGATCATCAAGGCCGCCGCGCACGACGTGCTGTCCGCCCTCGGCAAGTCCGACGAGCTGCTGGACATCGCGCTGAAGCTGGAGGAGCACGCGCTCTCCGACGACTACTTCGTCTCGCGCAGCCTCTACCCGAACGTGGACTTCTACACCGGCCTGATCTACCGGGCCATGGGCTTCCCGACCGAGATGTTCACGGTCCTGTTCGCCCTCGGCCGGCTGCCGGGCTGGATCGCCCAGTGGCACGAGATGATCAAGGAGCCGGGCTCCCGCATCGGCCGCCCGCGCCAGATCTACACGGGCGTCGTCGAGCGGGACTTCATCCCGGTCGAGGCGCGCTGAGCCGCAACCGTACATAGAAGAAGGCGCCCTGCCGCCGGTCCCCCCACGGGCCGACGGTCAGGGCGCCTTCCCATGTCCCGGTGCGGATTCCCCCCACGGGATCCGGCCGGGCGTCTGTGAGAACCAGCGCCTGAATCGCTGTGTTGCGGTAACGCTTTGAGCAAAACGAGCAGAACTCGTCGTACTACTGCTGTGTGCGGTCTGCCGGGACAGCGCACGCTCGGTAGGGCCGCTCAAAGCTTCCCGAAGTACGTGTCCCGGCAACGCAATCCTGAGGAAGTCCCCCAAGACATCCCCAGATGCCAGTTGGCGCCCCCCAAGACGCTTCCTGACATCGTCAACTTAGACCTTCGAACCCCTTAGATGGTTACGTTCACATCACTGTGATCTGCGTCTCTTGCATATGTCCGTTAGATGCGCAAGAGCCCTTGATGTGGTGATCCGGACCCAAGCGTAAGGATGATGCGCGAGCCCTGTGAAGAGCTTATGTGAGGCTGGCGCAGGACTCCAGGGGGCCCCTGCGTCGAAATGGGCTCATCGGAAGGTCCGCAGCCGGAGGCTGTTCGTCACCACGAACACCGACGAGAAGGCCATCGTCGCCCCCGCGATCATCGGGTTCAGCAGTCCGGCGGCGGCCAGCGGCAGCGCGGCCACGTTGTAGCCGAAGGCCCACACGAGATTTCCCTTGATCGTGGACAGCGTCCTGCGGGACAGCCGGATCGCGTCCGCGGCCACCCGCAGATCTCCGCGCACCAGCGTCAGATCGCCCGCCTCGATCGCCGCGTCCGTCCCGGTCCCCATCGCCAGCCCCAGATCGGCGGTGGCGAGCGCCGCCGCGTCGTTGACGCCGTCGCCGACCATGGCGACGATCCGCCCCTCGCCCTGGAGCCGCCGTACGACGTCGACCTTGTCCTCGGGCAGCACCTCGGAGACCACCTGGTCGATCCCGACGGCCTTGGCGACCGCCTCGGCCACCGTCCGGTTGTCCCCGGTCAGCAGTACGGGTGTGAGCCCCAGCGCGCGCAGTTCGCGCACCGCCTCGGCGCTGGTCTCCTTGACCGCGTCCGCGACGGCGACGACACCGCGTGCCGCTCCGTCCCAGCCGACCACGACGGCCGTACGACCGTCCCTCTCGGCCTCGTCCTTGGCGCGGGCCAACTCCTCCGGAAGGACGTCGAAAAGCCGCCCCACGGCGACCTCACGGCCCTCCACGCGCCCGCGTACGCCTCGTCCGGGCACGTTCTCGAAGTGCTCGGCCCGCGGCAGCGGCCCGACCCCCATCTCGGCGCCCACGGCGATCGCCCGGGCGACGGGATGCTCGGAGGCGTGCTCCAGGGCGCCCGCGAGCCGCAGCACCTCCTTCTCGTCGGCGTCCTCGGCGGCGTACACCTCCTGGAGGGTCATGCGGCCGGTGGTGACCGTGCCCGTCTTGTCCAGGACGACCGTGTCGACGCGGCGCGTGGACTCCAGCACCTCGGGGCCCTTGATCAGGATGCCGAGCTGGGCGCCGCGCCCGGTGCCGACCAGCAGGGCGGTCGGCGTGGCCAGTCCCAGGGCGCACGGGCAGGCGATGATCAGGACGGCTACGGCCGCGGTGAACGCGGCAACCGTGTCGCCGGTGGCGCCGAGCCATCCCCCGAAGGTGGCGACCGCGAGGGCGATGACCACCGGTACGAAGATCGCGGAGACGCGGTCGGCGAGCCGCTGCACCTCGGCCTTGCCGTTCTGCGCGTCCTCCACCAGCTTCGCCATCCGGGCGAGCTGTGTGTCGGCGCCGACTCGGGTCGCCTCGACGACCAGCCGCCCGCCGGCGTTGACCGTCGCGCCGGTGACCGTGTCGCCGGCCGTGACGTCCACCGGCGCGGACTCCCCGGTGAGCATGGACGCGTCCACCGCGGAGACGCCCTCGACGACCGTGCCGTCGGTGGCGATCTTCTCTCCGGGCCGTACGACGAACCGGTCGCCCACGGCCAGCCGCGCCACCGGAATGCGCACCTCGCGCCCCTCGCGGAGCACGGCCACGTCCTTCACGCCCAGCTCCATCAGTGCCCTGAGCGCCGCTCCCGCGTGCCGCTTGGCGCGGGCCTCCAGGTAGCGGCCGAGCAGGATGAAGGCGGTGACTCCGGCGGCGACTTCGAGGTAGATCGTCGAGGCGCCGTCCATGCGCACTGTGACATTGGTCGCTACCGCTCCGGGGGTGAACTCGAAGCCGTGGCGCATGCCCGGCATGCCCGCCTCGCCGAAGAACAGCGCCCACAGCGACCAGCCGAACGCGGCCAGCGTGCCGAGCGAGACCAGGGTGTCCATGGTGGCCGCGCCGTGCCGGACGTTCGTCCAGGCGGCCCGGTGGAACGGCAGTCCGCCCCACACCACGACCGGCGCGGTGAGCGTGAGCGCCAGCCACTGCCAGTTGTCGAACTGAAGCGCCGGAATCATGGAGAGGAGTACGACGGGGACGGCGAGCAGCGCGGAGACGGAAAGGCGCTGCCGGAGGGCGGTCAGCTCCAGGTCCTTGCCGGAAGCCATCCCTTCAGGCCCTTCAGCCTCTTCATGCGCTTCATGCGCTTCGGGTGCTTCGGGTGCGGGCTCCTCGGCCGTGTACCCGGTCTTCACCACGGTCGCGATCAGCTCGGCGACCTCGGTTCCCGCGGGGTAGCTGACCTTCGCCTTCTCCGTCGCGTAGTTCACCGTGGCGGTGACGCCGTCCATGCGGTTGAGCTTCTTCTCGACGCGGGCCGCGCAGGAGGCGCAGGTCATTCCGCCGATGAGCAGTTCGACTTCGGACGGGTCGGCTGTCGGCGTCTGTGTGGTGGTGCTGGTCATGTCCGTACTCCAGACGACGGAAGACGACGGACGGGCCGTACCGGACCGGTGTGAGTCGGCCGGTACGGCCCGGTGCCGAGTGCTCGGATCGGGATGCGATCAGGCCTTGCCGACGAGCTCGTAGCCGGCCTCGTCGACGGCGGCGCGCACCGCCTCCTCGTCGAGCGGAGCCGCGGACACGACGGTGACCTCACCGCTCGTGGCGACGGCCTCGACCGAGCTGACGCCGGCGATCTCGGAGATCTCGCCGGAGACAGCGCCCTCGCAGTGTCCGCAGGTCATCCCGCTCACCTTGTAGACGGCGGTGACGTAGCCGGGGGTGTCGGTCTGAGCGGTCATGTCGTTCTCCTCGTAGAGGCATGTGGGGCTGCGGTGGCCCACAGTGGGGCCCGCACACCTCCAGACTATACCCCTAGGGGGTAAGGTCGGTCAGGGAGTCCGAGTCTTCGTGGGGCGCGTGGTACGGGCCATCCGGTGGCCGACCAGCGGTTCCAGGTAGCGGAACAGGACGTTCTTCAACTCCTGGGTGTACGCCTCGCGTTCGGCGCCCTCGTGGGCGAGGATCAGCTCCAGCCCCGCCTTGTACAGGCCCAGGCAGACCTGCGCGGTGCGGGCGAGGTCGGCTGCGGACGCGTCGGGCAGGAGCGCGGACAGCAGGGCTTCGACCCGGCCGGCCAGGGTCGCGTGCAGGGCGTCGTGCTCCTCGGTGATCCGGCCGGGGATGTCGGGGCCGTGCATCAGTGCGAAGAACACCGGGTGCTGTGTGTTGAAGTCGGTGAACCGGTCGACGGCGGCGCCGACGGCCTCCTCCAGCGGGGTCGCGGGGTCGATCGGGGCGAGCGCCTCGCCGTAGGTGTCCCGCATCTCGTGCATGAGCCGGTCGCCCAACTCGATCGCGATCGCTTCCTTGTTCGGGAAGAACTGGTACAGCGTGCCCGGCGAGACGCCCGCCTCCCGGGCGATGGCGTTGGTGCTGGCGGCGGTGTAGCCGGTGGTGGTGAAGACGCTGGCGGCGGCTTCGAGGAGTTGGGTCATGCGGCGCTCGCCGCGCGCCTGTCTGCGGCGCGGCTGTTCCTTCGCCGGACTGTCGTCCTGATTGTCGGGCACGCGTTATCCCCAAGCTCTCCGAACACGGTTGACAAACACGAGCGGTCGCTCGCATTCTAGTGAAACGCGAGCGATCTCTCGCGTTTTCCATTTTATGTGTTTCACGGTGAAGGGGACACCGCACGATGACCGAAGTCAACGAGCCACCGCGCATCGGCGGCTGGACCCGTTTCGTGACCGCCCGGCCGCGCCTGTCGCTGCTCGTCGCCCTCGTGCTCACCGCCCTCGCCGTCGTGGCCGGCAGCGGGGTCGCCGACCGCCTGGGCGCCGGCGGCTGGGAGGACCCGAACGCCGAGTCCACGTACGCGACCAAGGCCCTGGAGCGCGAGTTCCCCGCCTCCCAGCCCAACCTCCTGCTCCTGGTGGACTCGGGCACCGCCTCGGTCGACACGCCGGCGGTCGCCGCCGAGGCGAAGCGCCTCGCCGAGCGCCTGGCCGGCGAGAAGGGCGTCACAGGCGTCGGCTCCTACTGGCAGTCCGGCGCCCCCACCCTGCGCGCGAAGGACGGCCGCGAGGCCCTGATCGCCGCCCGGATCACGGGCGACGAGACGCGGATGGGCCAGACCCTGGACCGCATCGCGCCCTCCTATCGCGGCGCCCACGGCCCGGTGGAGGTGACCGTCGGCGGCCCGGTCGCGGTACGGCACGAGATGCAGACGATCATCCAGGAGGACCTGACCCGGGCCGAGCTGATCGCCCTGCCGGTGACGCTGGTGCTGCTGGTGATGGTCTTCGGCAGCGCGATCGCCGCCCTGCTGCCGCTCGGCATCGGCATCGTCGCGATCCTCGGGACGAACGCGGTCCTGCGCGGCCTCACCGAGTTCACCGACGTCTCCGTCTTCGCGATGAACCTCACCACGGCCCTGGGCCTCGGCCTCGCCATCGACTACGCGCTCTTCATCGTCCGCCGCTTCCGCGAGGAACTGTCCACCGGCGCCGAGCCGTTGACCGCGGTCGGCACCACCCTGCGCACGGCCGGCCGCACGGTCCTGTTCTCCGCCCTCACGGTCGCGGTCTCGCTGGCGGCGATGCTCCTGTTCCCGCAGTACTTCCTGCGGTCCTTCGCCTACGCCGGCATCGCGGTCGTCCTGCTGGCGGCGGTGGCCGCGTTGATCCTGCTCCCGGCGGCCCTGGTCCTGCTCGGCCACCGGGTCGACTCCCTGGATCTGCGCCGCCTGTTCCGGCGCGGGCAGCCGAACCCACCCGACGCCGAGGGCACGGCCTGGGCACGCACGGCGACGCTCGTCATGCGCCGCGCCCCGTTCTTCGCCCTGGCCACCGCGGCCGTGCTCGTCCTGCTCGGACTGCCCTTCCTGAACGTGAAGTTCGGCACAGCGGACGACCGCCAGCTGCCCTCGTCCGCCGAGTCGCACGTCGTGCAGCAGCACATCCGGGACGGCTTCCCGGGCAGCCCCGGCGGCGGCCTCGAAGTCCTCGCCGAGGGGCGGGCGACCCAGACGCAGTACGCCGCGTACAAGGAGCGGGTCGCGGACCTGCCCGAGGTGCTGCGGGTAGACGGCCCGCTGGTGAAGGGCGACGCGGCGTACTTCACGGTGCTGCCGAAGGGCGAGGCCGTGGACGACCCCGCCCAGCGCCTGGTGGGTGAACTGCGCGAGGTGCGGGCCCCGTTCGACACGAAGGTGACCGGCACCGCGGCCGTTCTGGTCGACTCCAAGGACGCCATAGGCGAGGAACTGCCCTGGGCGGGGGCCTTCATCGTGATCGTCACCCTGCTCCTGGTCTTCCTCCTGACCGGCAGCGTGCTGATTCCGATCCAGGCGGTGGTGCTCAACGCGCTCAGCCTGACGGCCATGTTCGGCGCGGTGGTCTGGGTCTTCCAGGACGGCCATCTGTCCGGCCTGCTCCGCTTCACCAGCCCCGGCTCGATAGAGACGACCCTTCCGGTCCTGATGTTCTGCGTGGCCTTCGGACTGTCCATGGACTACGGCGTGTTCCTGCTCTCCCGCATCAAGGAGGAGTACGACGCGACGGGCGACCACAATCAGGCGGTCCGGCACGGCCTCCAGCGCACCGGCGGGCTGATCACGGCGGCGGCGGTGATCCTGGCGACGGTGATGGTCGCCATCGGCACGTCTCGCGTGACCAACACCAAGATGCTCGGCCTGGGCATCGCCCTGGCGGTCCTGATGGACGCGATGATCGTCCGCAGTCTCCTGGTCCCCGCGGTCATGCGCCTCACGGGCCGCGCGACCTGGTGGGCCCCGGGCCCGCTGCGGCGCTTCCACGAGCGGTTCGGGCTGAGCGAGGGGGAGCGGCCCGCGGCAGTGATCGAGGGCGAGCGGGACAAGGTGGGGGCGCGGCGTTAGCGTTCCGCCGTCAGTGGTCATCGCCGCTGACGGTCATCGCCGTGCAATGGTCGTCGGCGTCAGTGGCCACCGGCGTCAGTAGCCATCGGTGTTACCAGTGGCCGTCGGTGTCAATGGCCATCGGCGTTAATGGGCATCGACCAGAGGTGGTCGGCGGAAGCGAGGGGTGCGCGCATGCGGGCTGTGGTGTTCGAGCGGTACGGGGAGCCTGCCGGGGTACGGGAGGTGGCGGACCCGGAGCCCGCGGACCAGGGGGTCGTGGTGCGCGTCGAGGCCACCGGACTGTGCCGCAGCGACTGGCACGCCTGGCAGGGCCACGACCCGGACGTCGCGCTGCCGCACGTGCCGGGGCATGAACTCGCCGGTGTCGTCGAGGCGGTGGGCGCGCGGGTGACCGGATGGCGCCCCGGCGACCGGGTCACCGTCCCCTTCGTGTGCGCCTGCGGCAGCTGCCCGTCCTGTGCGGCGGGCGATCAGCAGGTGTGCGAGCGGCAGACCCAGCCCGGCTCCACCCACTGGGGCTCCTTCGCCCAGTACGTGGCGCTGGACCACGCGGACGTGAACCTCGTCGCCGTACCGGAGGAGATGTCCTTCGCGACGGCCGCCTCGCTCGGCTGCCGGTTCGCCACGGCGTTCCGGGCGGTGGTGCAGCGGGGCCGGGTGGCGGCGGGGGAGTGGGTCGCGGTGCACGGGTGCGGGGGCGTCGGACTGTCCGCGGTGATGATCGCGGCGGCGTCGGGGGCGAGGGTGGTGGCGGTGGACGTGTCACCGCACGCTCTGGACCTGGCACGGAAGTTCGGGGCGGCGGAATGCGTGGACGCCTCGCGGATCGGGGACACGGCGCAGGCGGTCCGCGACCTGACGGCCGGCGGCGCCCACCTCTCTCTGGACGCGCTCGGCTCGCCCGTCACCTGCGCCGCCTCCGTGAACGGCCTGCGCCGCCGGGGCCGCCACATCCAGGTCGGCCTGCTGCCCTCACCGGCGGGCACGACACCGGTCCCCATGGCTCGCGCCGTCGCCCTGGAACTCGAACTCCTCGGCAGCCACGGCATGGCCGCGCACACCTATCCGCCGATGCTGGAACTGGTACGCACGGGAGTGCTCAGGCCCGACCTGCTGGTGACGTCCACGATCACCCTGGACGCGACACCCGCGGCGCTGGCCGCGATGGGGACAGCGCCGGGGGCGGGGGTGACGGTCATAGAGCCGTGGAGCTGACGCCGCCGGGGAAGCCGCGGTGGGCGGCCCACTCGCGGTCGAGGACGGCCATCAGCACGTCGTCCGTCCACTCTCCGTCACGCAGCGCCGCTTCCCGCCGGACCCCCTCGACCACGAACCCGACCTTCTCGTACACGCGCCGGGCCCGGTGGTTGTCCCCGTAGACCTCCAACTGGACCCGGTGCAGACCGAGTTGTCCGAAGCCGTGGCCGACGATCAGGCGGGTGGCCTCAGTGCCGAGGCCCCGGCCGCGTCCCCGGGGTCCGATGAGCGTGCGGAAGGTACAGCTGCGGGCGGTGGGATCCCACTCGTACAGGACGACCTCGCCGACCAGTTCGCCGGTGGTCCGGTCGGTGACGGCGAGATCGAGCCGGTCGGGCTGCGTGGCCCGGGAGCCGTAGAAGGACCGGAGCCGCTCCAAGGTGAGTTCGGTGGACGGCTCGAAGGTGAAGCGGATGACCTCCGGGTCCTGGATGATCTCCCAGATGCCGTCGGCGTCGGCCTCGGTGAACGGCCGTAGCACGGTCTTCTCACCGGTCAGGACGGGCTTGACGGAGAAATCCATGGAACGACTGTGCCCCACCAGCGGGTGGGGCACAGCTTCTTTTCCCGGGTCAGCCCTCTCTTCGCGCGCGGTTGCCCGGGCGGGACGCGACCCACAACCGGACGGTGTCCGCGTACCAGAACGGCTTGCCGCTCTCCACATGGTCCGGCGGTGGCAGCAACCCGTGTTTTCGGTAGGACCTCACGGTGTCCGGCTGCACCCGGATGTGCGCCGCGATCTCCTTGTAGGACCAGAGCCTTCGGTCGGTCATGAGGTGCACCTCCCCGCGCGTACCGCGGCGGCGGCCGGGAACGGCCGGCGGGGGAGCCGGGCACTGCGCTGGCGATCACAAAGTCTGTGCCCGGTCAACGACGGAGAGTGAAGGCAGGGCAGGGCCTGTGCACGGGGTGTGACGCAAAACCGGCGTACTCGCGACATGTGTGACACGAAGGGGGCCTTTGTGACACGAATGCCACAAAGGCGTACGCCGGTCCAAGGGTGCGGCGCGTTGACATCCCCGTGTCTGACCTGCGTCTGACCCGTGTCTGACCTGCGTCTGTCGAGCCCCGGAGGACTGCCTACGCCCCGCACGACCTCAGAAACGCCCGAGTCCGCTGCGCGATCGGCAGCGGCCTGTCCGGCTCGCACGGGTACATGTCCTGCTCGACGATCGCGAACAGGTCGACGTCCAGCTTCTGCGCCGCCTCCAGGACGGGCCCCAGTGCCGGCACCCCCGACGGCGGCTCGCACATCACACCGCGCGCGACCGCCGGACCGAACGGCATCTCCTGAGCCCGCACCTCGGCCAGGATCTCCGGGTCCACCTGCTTGAGGTGCAGGTACCCGATCCGCTCCCCGTAGGTCTCGATGAGCTTGACGCTGTCGCCGCCGCAGTACGCGTAGTGCCCGGTGTCCAGGCACAGCGACACCAGCGACGAGTCCGTGCCGTCCAGGAAGCGGACGACGTTCTCCTCGCTGTCGATGTGGGTGTCGGCGTGCGGGTGGACGACGATGTCGAGCCCGTACCGCTCCCGCACCTCACGGCCGAGGCGCTCGGTCAGCGAGGTGAGATTGCGCCACTGCTCGGGCGTGAGCGTGTCCGGTTCCAGCACCTCGCCGGTCTTGTCGTCCCGCCAGAAGGACGGGATGACCACCAGATGGGACGCCCCCATGGCCTGAGCCAGCGCCGCGTTGTCCGCGACGTGCGCCCAGGTCTTCTCCCACACCGCCTCGCCGTGGTGCAGGCCCGTGAACACCGTGCCGGCCGACACCTTCAGGCCACGCCGCGCGGTCTCCTCGGTGAGGACGGCCGGATCGGTCGGCAGATATCCGTAGGGGCCCAGCTCGATCCACTCGTAGCCGGAGTCGGCGACCTCGTCGAGGAAGCGCCGCCAGGGGACCTGCTGGGGATCGTCCGGGAACCAGACTCCCCAGGAGTCGGGCGCGGAGCCGATCCGGATGCGGGACAGTGAGGGCTGAGGTGACAACGACGTCATGCCGGTCAGCTTCCGATCGCACAGCAAGCGCTGTCAAGCTCTAGTCCGAATGTCTGGACAAAACATTGACAGGGCTCCACATGCGGGGCTAGAAAGCCGGGGAGAGCCGACGTGAAGGGAAACCGATGGCGTACGACCTGATCACCATGGGACGGATCGGAGTGGACCTGTATCCGCTTCAGACGGGTGTCCCGCTCCCGCAGGTCACGTCCTTCGGGAAGTTCCTGGGCGGCTCGGCCACCAACGTCGCGGTCGCCGCGGCCCGTCTCGGCCGGGCCACCGCGGTGATCACCCGCACCGGCGACGACCCCTTCGGCACCTACCTGCACGAGGCCCTGCGGGACTTCGGCGTCGACGACCGCTGGGTCACCCCGGTCCCCGGACTGCCGACCCCGGTCACCTTCTGCGAGGTCTTCCCGCCGGACGACTTCCCGCTGTACTTCTACCGCCTGCCCAAGGCGCCCGACCTGGAGATCGACGCCCACGAGCTCGACCTGGACGCCATCCGCGAGGCCCGCATCTTCTGGGTCACCGGCACCGGCCTGAGCGAGGAGCCCAGCCGTACGGCGACGCTCGCGGCCCTCGCCCATCGCGCCAAGGCGGGTACGACGGTCTTCGACCTCGACTGGCGCCCGATGTTCTGGGCCGACCCGGACGCGGCCCGCCCGTTCTACACCGAGGCCCTGAAGCACACCACCGTCGCCGTCGGCAATCTCGACGAGGTGGAGGTCGCCACCGGGGTACGCGAGCCGCAGGCCGCCGCCCGCGCGCTGCTGGACGCCGGGGTCGAACTCGCCGTCGTCAAGCAGGGCCCCAAGGGCGTCCTCGCCGTCAACAGCAAGGGCGAGTCCGCCGAGGTCCCCCCGCTCCCGGTGAGCGTTCTCAACGGCCTCGGCGCCGGTGACGCCTTCGGCGGCTCCCTCTGCCACGGCCTGCTGGAGGGCTGGGATCTGGAGAAGATCATGCGGCACGCGAACGCGGCCGGCGCCATCGTCGCTTCCCGGCTGGAGTGCTCGTCCGCGATGCCGACGCCCGCCGAAGTCGAAGCGGCCCTCGCGGCAGGAGCCGTACGATGACCGCCGCCGCCCCCGGGCCCGTGCCCCGCGTCGACGTCTCCGAACTCGTCCGCCTCCGGGCCCACCGGCCCGAGGCCATCGCCGAGGCCGCCGCCCGCCGGCTCCGCCGTCCGCTGCTCGACGCGAGCGGCCGTCTGATGATCGTCGCCGCCGACCATCCGGCCCGTGGCGCGCTCGGTGTCGGTGACCGCAAGTTCGCCATGGCCAACCGCGTCGACCTGCTGGAACGTCTCTGCCTGGCGCTGAGCCGCCCCGGCGTCGACGGCGTCCTGGCCACCGCCGACATCCTCGACGACCTGCTGCTGCTCGGCGCCCTCGACGGCAAGGTCGTCATGGGCTCGATGAACCGCGGCGGCCTCCAGGGCGCCAGCTTCGAGCTCGACGACCGCTTCACCGGCCACCGCCCCGAGGACATCGAGCGCCTCGCCTTCGACGCGGGCAAACTGCTGCTGCGGATCGACTACGACGACCCGGGCTCCCTCACCACCCTGGAGTCCACCGCGCGGGCCATCGACGACATGGCCGCGCGCCGGCTGCCGGTCTTCGTCGAGCCGTTCATCAGCCGCCGCAGCGACGCGGGCAAGCTCCGCAACGATCTGTCCGCCGAGGCCGTCACCAAGTCGATCGCCATCGCGTCCGGCCTGGGCGGCAGCTCGGCCTACACCTGGCTGAAGGTCCCCGTCACCGACAACCCCGACGACATGGCCGAGGTCATGGCGACCTCCACGCTGCCCGCCGTGCTGCTCGGCGGCGAGGTGGGCGACGACCAGGACGGGGCGTACGAGAAGTGGCGCGGCGCCCTTCAGCTCCCCACCGTCCAGGGCCTGGTGGTCGGACGTTCGCTGCTGTACCCGGCGGACGGCGATGTGGCCGCCGCCGTGGACACCGCCGTAGGACTGCTGTGAGGGCCGCATGACGAGCAACGACCTCCATCTCGCCAAGGGCACCACGACCGGCGCCCAGTACGCCGTGGACATCGACCCCAAGCGGGCCGGCTGGACCCACAGCAGTCTGCGGATCGTCGAGCTGGAGCCGGGCGGCACGCACACCTTCGCCACCGGGGACAGCGAGTGGATCGTCGTCCCGCTGGAAGGCGGATGTACCGTACAAACAGAGGGTGAAGAGTTCCAACTCCTGGGCCGGGAAAGCGTGTTCAGCGGAGTCACCGACTTCGCGTACGTGCCCCGTGACGCCCGGGCACAGATCGCCTCCGGCGCGGGCGGCCGCTTTGCTTTGGCAGGAGCGAAGTGCGAGCGACGACTCCCCGCCCGCTACGGCCCCGCGCCGGAGGTCCCGCAGGAACAGCGCGGCAGCGGCAACTGCCTGCGCCACGTCCGCAACTTCGCCTCCGCCGACGCCTTCGACTGCGACAAGCTGATCGCCGTCGAGGTCATCACGCCCGGCGGCAACTGGTCCTCGTACCCGCCCCACAAGCACGACGAGCACCGGCCGGGCGAGGAGGCGGAGCTGGAGGAGATCTACTACTTCGAGATCGACGGCCCGAACGGGTTCGGCTATCAGCGCGTATCCCCTTCGCGCGAGGGCGGAGCGGACGTTCTCGCGGAGGTCCGCTCCGGCGATGCCGTGCTCGTCCCCGACGGATGGCACGGCCCGTCGATCGCGCAGCCCGGCCACGACATGTACTACCTGAACGTCATGGCGGGCCCGGGCAAGACTCGGGAGTGGCGGATCTGCTTCCACCCTGACCACACGGAGGGTTACCGATGACGGTGCAGACCTCAACGACGAGGCTCACGGTCGCGCAGGCGCTCGTCCGCTTCCTGTCCGTCCAGTACACGGAGCGCGACGGCACACGGCAGCGGCTGATCGGCGCGACCTGGGGCATCTTCGGCCACGGGAACGTCGCCGGGCTCGGCCAGGCGCTCGTCGAGTACGCGGACGACATGCCGTACCACCAGGGCCGCAACGAGCAGTCCATGGTGCACGCGGCGGTCGGTTACGCGAGGCACTCCAACCGCCTGTCGACGCACGCGGTCACGACCTCCATCGGTCCCGGCGCGACCAACCTGGTCACCGGTGCCGCCCTCGCCACGATCAACCACATTCCGGTCCTGCTCCTCCCCGGCGACACCTTCGCCACCCGCCCCGCGGACCCGGTCCTCCAGCAGCTGGAAGTGACGTACGCGGGCGATGTGTCGGTCAACGACTGTCTGCGCCCGGTGTCGAAGTACTTCGACCGGATCACCCGCCCCGAGGCCCTGATCCCGGCCGCGCTGCAAGCGATGCGGGTCCTGACGGACCCCGTCGAGACCGGCGCCGTGACTCTCGCCCTCCCGCAGGACGTCCAGGCCGAGGCCTACGACTGGCCCGACGAGTTCTTCGCCGAGCGCACCTGGGTCGTACGCCGCCCGGGTGCCGACCCGACCGAACTCGCCGAGGCGGTCAACGCGATCCGGGCGGCCGAGCGCCCCCTGCTCATCGCGGGCGGCGGAGTCCACCACAGCCGCGCCGAGGAGGCCCTCGCCGAGTTCGCCGCGGCCACCGGCATCCCGGTCGCCTCCACTCAGGCCGGCAAGGGCTCCCTGCGCTACGACCACCCGCAGGACGTCGGCGGCGTAGGCCACACCGGCACCGCGACGGCCGACGAACTCGCCCGCCTGGCCGACCTGGTGATCGGCGTCGGCACCCGCTACACCGACTTCACCACCGCCTCCGGCACCCTCTTCGAACACCCGGGCGTCCGCTTCCTCAACCTCAACATCGCCCCGTACGACGGCCACAAGCTCGCCGGCATGCCGCTCGTCGCGGACGCCCGCAGCGGCCTCCAGGAGCTCACCCAGTCCCTGGGCATGCACGAGCACCGGGTCACGGACGGGTACGTCCGCGAGTACGCCGAGGACAAGGAGCGCTGGGAACAGCGCGTCGACGCCTGCTACGAGGCCGAGGAGCCGGACGTACGGCCGACACAGTCCCAGGTGCTCGGCGCCCTCGACGCCCTCGCCGACGAGTCGGACGTGATCATCAACGCGGCCGGTTCGCTCCCGGGCGACCTGCACAAGCTGTGGCGGGCGCGGTCCTACGACCAGTACCACCTGGAGTACGGCTACTCCTGCATGGGCTACGAGATCCCGGCCGCGATCGGCGTGAAGCTCGCGGCGCCCCACCGGCCCGTGTGGGCGCTGGTCGGCGACGGCACGTACCTGATGATGCCGACGGAGATCGTGACGGCCGTGCAGGAGGGGATCGCGATCAAGATCCTGCTCATCCAGAACCACGGTTACGCGTCCATCGGCGGCCTGTCGGAGTCGGTGGGCGGCGAGCGGTTCGGCACCGCGTACCGGTTCCAGGCGCAGGACGGTACGTACACGGGGGCGCCGCTCCCGGTGGACCTCGCCGCGAACGTGGCCAGCCTCGGTATGCGGGTGCTGCGCGCGAAGACCGTACGGGGCCTGCGGGCGGCGCTCGCGGAAGCCCGTGCGGCCGACACACCCACTTGTGTCTACGTGGAGACCGAAACGGCCGACACTGTGTCGGGCCCGCCGCCCGCGCAGGCCTGGTGGGATGTACCTGTGGCCGAAACCGCGACCCGACCGTCTGCGGTCAAGGCACGTGAGCTGTACGAACGGCACGTCTCTACCCGACGCCGCCATCTGTGAAGGAGCACTCGGTCATGACGAAGATCGTCAACCACTGGATCGGCGGCAAGTCCGTCGAAGGCGCGTCGGGTACGTACGGGCCGGTCACCGACCCCGCTACCGGCGCGGTCACCACGAAGGTCCCGTTCGCCACCGTCGACGAGGTCGACTCCGCGATCGCCGCCGCGAAGGACGCCTACGTCACCTGGGGCCAGTCCTCGCTCGCCAAGCGGACGGAGATCCTCTTCCGCTTCCGCGCCCTGCTCGACGCCAACCGCGACGCCATCGCCGAGCTGATCACCGCCGAGCACGGCAAGGTGCACAGCGACGCCCTGGGCGAGGTCGCGCGCGGCCTGGAGATCGTCGACCTGGCCTGCGGCATCAACGTGCAGCTGAAGGGCGAGCTGTCGACGCAGGTCGCCAGCCGCGTCGACGTGTCCTCGATCCGGCAGCCGCTGGGTGTCGTCGCGGGCATCACGCCGTTCAACTTCCCGGCGATGGTGCCGATGTGGATGTTCCCGATGGCCATCGCCTGCGGCAACACGTTCGTGCTGAAGCCGTCGGAGAAGGACCCGTCCGCGTCTCTCAAGATCGCCGAGCTCCTCGCGGAAGCCGGGCTGCCGGACGGCGTCTTCAACGTCGTCCACGGCGACAAGGTGGCCGTCGACCGCCTTCTGGAGCACCCGGACGTCAAGGCCGTCTCCTTCGTCGGCTCGACCCCGATCGCCCGCTACATCCACACCACGGCCTCCGCCAACCACAAGCGCGTCCAGGCCCTGGGCGGCGCCAAGAACCACATGCTGGTCCTGCCGGACGCCGACCTGGACGCGGCGGCGGACGCGGCGGTCTCGGCGGCCTACGGCTCCGCGGGCGAGCGCTGCATGGCGATCTCCGCGGTCGTGGCCGTCGGCGCGATCGGCGACGAGCTGGTGGACAAGATCCGCGAGCGCGCCGAGAAGATCAAGATCGGCCCCGGCAACGACCCGACCTCCGAGATGGGCCCGCTCATCACCGCCGTCCACCGCGACAAGGTGGCGTCCTACGTCGAGGGCGCGGCGGCCGAGGGTGCCGAGGTCGTCCTGGACGGCACGGGCTACACCGTCGACGGCTTCGAGGACGGCCACTGGATCGGCATCTCGCTCCTCGACAAGGTGCCCACGTCGGCGAAGGCGTACCAGGACGAGATCTTCGGCCCGGTGCTGTGCGTGCTGCGCGTGGACACGTACGACGAGGGCGTGGCGCTGATCAACAGCTCGCCCTTCGGCAACGGCACCGCGATCTTCACCCGGGACGGCGGCGCGGCCCGTCGCTTCCAGATGGAGATCGAGGCCGGCATGGTCGGCGTGAACGTCCCGATCCCGGTCCCCGTCGGCTACCACAGCTTCGGCGGCTGGAAGGACTCGCTCTTCGGCGACCACCACATCTACGGCAACGACGGCACGCACTTCTACACCCGCGGCAAGGTCGTCACCACCCGCTGGCCGGACCCGGCGGACGCCCCGGCGGGCGTGGACCTGGGCTTCCCGCGCAACCACTGACGCCGGCTGTCACGGGCCCCCGTCGCGTACCACGCTCGCGGTACGCGACGGGGGCCCCGTACTTCCGTGGGATGGCTGGCGGTTCACCCCGGGGGCTGCATCGGCTGTCAGTGGCGCCCCGTACCGTTGACGCATGGATCTTCGACTGCCCCGACTGCGCGGGCTACTCCGGGGGCCGCGACGGTGGGGAGCCGCCGCGGCCGCCGTAGTCGTGCTCGCCGGTGCCGGGACATGGACGGCCGTCGCCGCCGACGACGCGCCGCCGGTGCACACCACCGACCGGGTCATGGACATGGGCGGCGGGGTGCGCATCGACACCTCGTACTTCACCTCCGGCGCGTCCGGCCGCCGCCCCGCCGTCCTCCTCGCCCACGGCTTCGGCGGCAGCAAGAACGACGTGCGGCAGCAGGCCCAGGACCTGGCCCGGGACGGGTACGCGGTGCTGACCTGGTCGGCCCGCGGCTTCGGCAGGTCGACCGGCAAGGTCGGGCTGAACGACCCCAAAGGCGAGGTCGCCGACGTCTCCAAGCTGATCGACTGGCTGGCCAAGCAGCCCCAGGTCCAGCTCGACAAGCCCGGCGACCCGCGCGTGGGCATGGCGGGCGCGTCCTACGGCGGCGCGATCGCCCTGGAGACGGCCGGGTACGACCAGCGGGTGGACGCCATCGCCCCGTCGATCACGTACTGGAACCTCGCGGACGCGCTGTTCCCGGACGGCGTCTTCAAGAAGCTCTGGGCGGGCATCTTCATCAACTCCGCGGGCGGCTGCGACAAGTTCGAGACCCAGCTCTGCCAGATGTACGAGCGGGTCGCCGAATCCGGCGTGCCGGACGCGCAGGCCAGGAAGCTGCTGGAGGAGCGCTCGCCGTCCGCCGTCGGCGACCGCATCAAGATCCCCACGCTGCTGGTGCAGGGCCAGACCGACTCCCTCTTCCCGCTCGGCCAGGCCGACGCGGCGGCGAAGGCCATCCGCGCCAACGGCGCCCCCGTGGACGTCGACTGGATCTCGGGCGGGCACGACGGCGGCGACCTGGAGGCGAGCCGCGTCCAGTCGCGCGTGGAGAACTGGTTCGACCGCTACCTCAAGGACGACAAGGGCACGGACACCGGCCCCGCGTTCCGCATCACCCGCACCGGAGGCGTCGACTCCACCGACGGCGAGGCACTGCTGCGGGGCGCGAGCGACGACACCTACCCCGGCCTGGAGAGCGGGCAGAAGTCCTTCGCCCTGACCGGCCCCGGCCGCGAGCAGCGCTTCACCAACCCGCCGGGCGCCAGTCCGCCCGCCGTATCGGCCCTGCCCGGCCTCGGCGGTGGCGGCCTCGCCCAGCTCTCCGCGCTCGGCGTCGGCATCTCGCTGGACTTCCCCGGCCAGTTCGCGCGCTTCGAGTCGGCGCCGGTCACCGACGACCTGCGGATCACCGGATCGCCGACGGTCACCGTCCACGTCAAGTCGACGAGCGACGACGCCGTCCTGTTCGGCAAGGTGTACGACGTCGGCCCGGGCGGCACCCAGCAGGTGCTGCCGTCCCAGCTGGTCACACCCCTGAGGGTCGAGGACGCCAAGGCCGGCAAGGACGTCACGATCACCCTGCCTGCCATCGACCACGACGTCGAGCAGGGCCACCGGCTGCGCCTGGTCCTCGCCTCCACCGACCTCGGATACGCCTCCCCGGCCGCCCCGGCGACGTACACCGTCTCCCTGAAGAGCGACCTCAAGGTCCCGACGGCCCCCGGTGTGACGACCGCGGCGGCCCCGTTGCCCGCGTGGGTGTGGTGGCTGCCGCTGTCGGGCGCGGTGATCGCGCTGGGGCTGCTGCTGAGCGGCCGCCGCCGTGTCTCCGCATCGCCCCCCGACCCCAAGCTGGCCGAAGTTCCGCTCCAGATCACGGACTTGAGCAAGCGGTACGCCAAGTCGGCGGACCGGTACGCGGTCAAGGAGCTGTCCTTCCGTGTGGAGAAGGGCCAGGTCCTCGGCCTGCTGGGCCCGAACGGCGCCGGTAAGACGACCACCCTGCGCATGCTGATGGGCCTGATCAAGCCGGACGACGGCGAGATCCGCGTCTTCGGCCACGCGATCCGCCCGGGCTCCCCGGTGCTGTCGAGGGTCGGCTCCTTCGTCGAGGGCGCGGGCTTCCTGCCGCACCTGTCCGGCCGGGAGAACCTGGAGCTGTACTGGCGGGCCACCGGCCGCCCGGCCGAGGACGCCCACCTGAACGAGGCGCTTCAGATCGCGGGCCTCGGCGACGCACTCGCCCGCGCGGTGCGCACGTACTCGCAGGGCATGCGCCAGCGCCTCGCCATCGCCCAGGCCATGCTCGGCCTGCCGGACCTGCTGATCCTCGACGAACCGACCAACGGCCTCGACCCGCCGCAGATCCGCGAGATGCGCGAGGTGCTGATCCGCTACGCGGCGGCCGGGCGCACGGTGATCGTCTCCAGCCACCTGCTCGCGGAGGTCGAGCAGACCTGCACGCACCTCGTGGTGATGGACCGGGGCAGGCTCGTCCAAGCGGGCAAGGTCGCGGAGATCATCGGCTCCGGCGACACCCTGCTCGTCGGCACCGGCACCCCCGTGGAGGAGCCGGTCGTCGAGAAGGTCGCAGCTCTGCCGGGCGTGGTCTCCGCCGTCCGCACCGACGACGGACTCCTGGTCCGCCTCGACGCCGGCGGCAACGCGCAGCGCCTGGTCGTGGAACTCGTCCGGCTCGAAGTGCCCGTTCAGTCGGTGGGCCCGCACCGCCGCCTGGAAGACGCCTTCCTCACCCTGATCGGAGGCTCCGCATGAGCACGCTCACCGAGCCTGTGGAAACAGCCTCCGGCTACAAGGCCGGCCGCACGCTTCCCCTCCGGGTGGAGCTGGTCCGCCAGTTGAAGCGGCGCCGCACGCTGGTCATGGGCGGGATCCTCGCCGCCCTGCCGTTCGTGCTGCTCATCGCCTTCGCGATCGGCGGTGAGCCCGACGCGGGCGGCGACCGGGTCACGCTGATGGACACGGCGACGGCGTCCGGCGCCAACTTCGCCGCCGTGAACCTGTTCGTGTCGGCCGGCTTCCTGCTGGTCGTCCCGGTCGCCCTGTTCTGCGGGGACACGATCGCCTCGGAGGCCAGCTGGTCCTCCCTGCGCTATCTCCTCGCCGCTCCGGTGCCGCGCGCCCGGCTGCTGTGGTCCAAGCTCGTCGTCGGGCTCGGGCTCAGCCTGGCCGCGATGGTGCTGCTGCCAGTGATGGCGCTGGCCGTCGGCACGGCCGCCTACGGCTGGGGCTCCCTGGAGATCCCCACCGGCGGCTCGCTCGCCCCGGGCACGGCGGCCCAGCGGCTCGTGGTGGTCGTGGCGTTCATCTTCGTGTCCCAACTGGTCACCGCCGGGCTCGCGTTCTGGCTGTCGACGAAGACGGACGCCCCGCTCGGCGCGGTCGGCGGCGCGGTCGGCCTGACCATCGTCGGCAACGTCCTGGACGCCGTGACGGCCCTCGGCGACTGGCGCCACTTCCTGCCCGCGCACTGGCAGTTCGCCTGGGCGGACGCCATCCAGCCCAATCCCGAGTGGTCCGGCATGATCCAGGGCACGGCGGTTTCCATAACGTACGCCCTGGTGCTGTTCGCGCTGGCCTTCAGGGGTTTCGCCCGCAAGGACGTGGTGTCCTAGGTCAACGGAGGATCACCTACCGGTCTCGACGGCCGCCTTCCGTGCCCTCTTCGAGATTCATCCGCAACGCTCCGTAGCGCACGTTCCGGCCCCCTGCGCCGTCACAGTCACAGACATCGGCGTCAACGGATCCAGGGGGCACGGACGATGGAGCGACACCGGACACGCGGTACACGAGGCCAACGAGGCATACGAGGGGCGCGAGGGACACGCCGCCTGCGTGGGCCGCTGCTCGCGCTCACCGTGGCGAGCGGCCTGCTGCTCACCGGTTGCGGTGCGGGCGACAGCGGCGACAGCAGCAGCGCGGACCGGGCAGAAGGAGCAACCGGCTTCCCGGCCCCCGACTACAGCACCGGCGAACAGGACGACAGCGACAGCACCGCCGACGACGAGTCCCGGGACATCGCCCCGTCCCCCGACCACCTCTCCACCTTCGCCCTCGACGTCGACACCGCCTCCTACGACTACGCCCGCCGCACCCTCGCCGACGGCCGGCGGCCCAACCCGTCGACGATCCGTCCCGAGGAGTTCGTCAACAGCTTCCGCCAGGACTACGAACGCCCCGACGGCAACGGCTTCTCGGTGACCGTCGACGGCGCCCGCACCCAGGACGAGGACTGGTCCCTGGTCCGCGTGGGCCTGGCCACCCGCTCCGCCGAGCAGCGGGGCGAACGCCCGCCCGCCGCCCTCACCTTCGTCATCGACATCTCCGGCTCCATGAGCGAACCGGGCCGGCTCGACCTCGCCCAGGAATCCCTCGGCGTGATGACGGACCGGCTGCGCGACGACGACTCGGTCGCCCTCGTCACCTTCAGCGACAAGGCCGAGACCGTCCTGCCGATGACCCGCCTCGACGGCAACCGCGACGAGATCCACGACGCCATCGACAGCCTGGAACCCACCTTCTCCACCAACCTCGGCGCGGGCGTCGAAACCGGCTATGCCACCGCCGTCGAGGGCCTGCGCGAGGGCGCCACCAACCGGGTCGTGCTCGTCTCCGACGCGCTCGCCAACGACGGCGACACCGACCCCGACTCCATCCTCGAACGCGTCGACGGAGCTCGCCGCGAGCACGGCATCACCCTCTTCGGCGTCGGCGTCGGCAGCGACTACGGCGACGCCCTGATGGAACGCCTCGCCGACAAGGGCGACGGCCACACGACGTACGTCTCCGACCCCGACGAGGCCCGCACGGTCTTCTGCGAGCAGCTCCCGCGCCACATCGACCTGACCGCCCGCGACGCCAAGGCCCAGGTCGCCTTCGACCCGGAGACGGTCGCCGAGTTCCGCCTGGTCGGCTACGACAACCGCCGGGTCGCTGACGAGGACTTCCGGGACGACCGCGTCGACGGCGGCGAGGTCGGCCCCGGCCACACGGTCACCGCCCTCTACGCCGTCCGCACCGAGCCCGGCGCCGACGGCCACCTCGCCACCGCGACCGTCCGCTGGCAGGACCCCGAGACCCGCACCCCGCACGAGGAGTCGGGCCAGCTGGAGTCCGACTCCCTGGACGACTCCGTCTGGAGCGCGAGTCCGCGCTTCCAGGTCACTGCCGTGGCCGCCTATTTCGCCGACGCCCTGCGCCGGGGCGACGACCGCTGGACCTCACTGCCGGGGGCCCCGGGCCTCGGTGAACTGGCCGACCGGGCTGAGGAGTTGGCGGACACCACCGAGGACAAGGCGGTACGGCAGCTCGCCGACACCATCCGTCAGGCGAGGCATCGAGGATGACTCAGGCGTACCTCTACTACCGTTCCTGGCGATGTTGGCCAGTGCTGGCCAAATCGCCTAAACCCGGACACGTGATGGTCCGGTGACCCTTCGAACGGTCTTGAGGGCCGGGGAACAGCACGAGCTGGTCACTTCGGCGCAGGTCCGTCTTGCCGCCTCCGTTTGGCGTGCGTCCTGTCCTGGGTGGGCTCGTGGTCCCGCGTGGCTTGGGAGCGAATGCGGTCTGGCCGGTAGCTCTCCGGACAACCATCCTCTGGTGGTTGCCGGTCACACCTGGCCGACGCCGGATCCGGTGTCCCAGGCCACGCCTGCCGATGGCCACAGCGGCACTGTGGTGCCGCGTGAGCGTGGTCGTGCGGTTGTGGTGTTGGAGCGGGGTCTTCCCATACCGCTCGCCCCAGATGCTGGTGTAGGCCGGGTCGACGGCGATGACGACGAGCCCGGCGTGGAACGCCGCTGACCGCAGGCGTTCGCGGAACTTCGCCGTGGGGATGCCCGCCACGGTGCGGCGAAACCGCCTCCCCCGCCTGCCTCGGCCGCCGAGCCGACCTGCGAGACCTGGCACCCGGAGCCGCTGGACCTCCCGGACGAGGGAACGGCCGCCTGCCGGTCGCCGTGAGGAGTACGAGTACGGCATGACCGACGCACCCCTGCTGGTCGTCGACCGGCTCCGCAAGACCTACCCCCTGCCCGGCCGCGCTCGCCTCACCGCCGCCGAGGACATCTCCTTCACCGTGCCCCGCGGCGGCTCCCTCGGCATCGTCGGGGAGTCCGGCTCCGGCAAGACGACGGTGGCCCGGATGCTGGTCGGCCTGGTCCGCCCCGACGCCGGCACGGTGACGGTCGACGGCCGCCCGCGCGGGCCCCGCACGCCCCGCCGCAAGACCGACCGGCTGGCCCGCGCCCGCGAGATCCAGATCGTCTTCCAGGACCCGTACGTCTCCCTCGACCCCCGCCTGACGTCCGCCCAGTGCCTGCGCACCGCCCTGCGCCTGCACGGCCGGGACGAGGCCCTGGCCGCCGGCCTCCTGGACCGGGTGGGCCTCGGCGAACGGGAGGCCGACGCCCGTCCCCGGCACCTCTCGGGCGGCCAGCGCCAGCGCCTGGCCATCGCTCGCGCCCTGGCCGTGGACCCGCGAGTGCTCGTCCTCGACGAAGCGGTCGCCGCCCTGGACGTGTCGATCCAGGCCCAGATCCTCCAGCTCCTCGACGAGATCCGCCGCGACACCGGGTCGCCCTCGTCTTCGTCAGCCACGACCTGGCGGTGGTCCAGCACATCACCGACGACGTCCTGGTGATGCGCCACGGCCACGCCGTCGAACAGGGCCCCACCCGCCAGGTCCTCACCGACCCGGCCCACCCCTACACCCGCCTGCTGCTCGCCGCCGTACCCGGCGAGGGCTGGGACCGGGACACCGCGGTCACGGCCCGCAAAGCCCTCGCCGGAACGGGGGACTAGCCCACTACTGGTTGTCGCACACCGACGGCAGCGCCCGTCCGAGCCCGGCCAGATGCAGGAGGTCCAGCTGGTGGCCGTACGCGGACCGGGCGGCGGCCACGGTCAGCCGCGGCGCGCACGACGGCCTGGCCCGCAGCGCCTCCGTGTCCTGCAAAGCGGTCAGCAGCTGTGTGGTGATGCGGTCGAGGGCCGGGCGGATCTCCGTGGTGAGGTCGGGCCGATGGGTGGGCCGCTCCTGCGGATGCGCGTCCCAGCGCTGGTACATCCCGCGCTGCACCAGCTTGTTCGCCTCTATCTGGTCGCGGAAGACGGCCGTCACCGCATCCGGGTCCAGCCCGAGCCCGACCGCCCGGGCGGCCACGTCGTCCAGGACCTGCTTCTCGCGCGCGGGGTCGTCGATCGGCTTGTCGGTGCCGTACTTGGCGGCGGCCACCTGGTCCCCGAGCAGCAGCCGCTCGGCGAACAGATCGGTCAGCGGGGCGAGTCCGGGCGCTACGGCGGCAGCGGGAGCGGGCGACTGCGCCGCGGCCGCGGGCGTGGCACCGGACAGGACTACGACGGCACAGGCGCAGGCGGCGACCGCCGCGGACCGCAGACGTGAGGAAGGCACGGGGGTGTCCTTTCGTGGGGGAGATCAACTTACCGAGGACGACGGCCGGCCCACACACCGGGAGTGACACGCAAAACGGCGGGTCACCGGAGAACCGGTGACCCGCCGTGCGGCGGAGCCGAAGCTCAGCCGTTGCCGGACAGGGCCGAGATGTCGTCCAGGATGTGCGACAGCGGCTCGTCGCCCTTGGCCTGCGTCGAGTTCTCGACGCACTGCTGGTTCTGCGGGGCCGACAGGATCGGGATGTCCTGCACGCCGACGTTGACCAGGGCGAGGATGGACTGTGCGTTGACCTTCGCGGGCAGGCCGATGCACGGCTTGTTCAGCGAGCCCTGGATCAGCGACAGCTGCGGGCTCATCTTGCCGAACGTGGCCGAGTTGCCGAACTCCTGCGAAGCACCATTGCCGCTGAAGGACGTGGTGCCGTTGTCGTCACCGGTGGCAAGCGCGGGGGAGGCGACCGCGGCCGACAGACCGGCGACGGAGGCGGCGATGGCCGCGGTGGCCCACAGCTTCTTCATGTTCATTCCCTTCGAAAAGCGGACTCCGGGGAGGAGCTGCGTGATCATCAACGGCTCAACCCCTGCCGGAGTTGCGGTCTTTGCCCCGATTGGCCCAGCGCACTGCGCGGTGCGGTGAGCGCCCCGCGCCCCTCACCGACAGGCGAAAAGCCAAGCCAGCGGGCCGCCGAGAGTTCGGCGGCCCGCTGACGGGGCCCGGAAAACCAGGCCCGGGGCTCAGAGGCCCGTGAGGATCCGCGGGCTCAGCTCCCGTTGCCGGACAGGGCCGAGATGTCGTCCAGGATGTGCGACAGCGGCTCGTCGCCCTTGGCCTGCGTCGAGTTCTCGACGCACTGCTGGTTCTGCGGGGCCGACAGGATCGGGATGTCCTGCACGCCGACGTTGACCAGGCCGAGGATCGACTGGGCGTTGACCTTCGCCGGCAGGCCGATGCAGGGCTTGTTGAAGGAGCCCTGGATGAGCGCCATCTGCGGGCTCATGTCGCCGTAGGTCGCCGAGTTGCCGAACGACTGGTTCGCACCGTTGCCGCTGAAGGACGTGGTGCCGTCGTCGTCGCTGAGGGCCAGAGCCTGCGGTGCCGCGGCGGCGGAGGCGCCGACGACGGAAGCTGCGACCGCGGCGGTAGCCAAAACCTTCTTGATCACTTGCTAGTCCCTTCTGGAGAAACCCCGTCCACCGGAGCGCTCTGGACAACTGCCATGGCCCCGCTTGGTTGCTGGCATTCACTCCGATGGCCCATAAGGAAGGGATGGGTCTGATCGGGTGAAGCATCGAAACCAATCTCTGCGCACCCGGTTGATGCGAGGGCAGGAACCAGAGTCTTGAAAGGAATGCGAAATGCTGAAGAAGGCAATGGCCATGGCGGCGATCGCCGCGTCCGTCGTCGGTGCGTCGGCGGCGGCCGCCCCTCAGGCGTTTGCCACCAATGACGACAACGGCACCACCTCGCTGAGCGGCAACGGCGCCCACCAGTCGTTCGGCAACCAGGTGACGACGGGCAAGATGAGCCCGCAGGCCACCCTGGTCCAGAGCTCGCTCAACAAGCTCTGCGTCGGCCTGCCGGCCAAGGCGGACGTGCAGTCCCTGCTCCTCCTCATCAACGTCGGTGTCCAGGACATCCCGGTCCTGTCCGCCCCGCAGAACCAGCAGTGCGCCGAGAACTCGACGCAGGGCAAGGGCGACGAGCCGGTGTCGCACGTCCTGAACGACATCGCGGTCCTCGCCGGCAACGGCTGACCGGACGTCGTTCGAAGTGGATCTTCAGAGTGGATCTTCGTGACGATTTTGTGAAGTCGTTCGAGTGAATTACCCCGGGGCCCACGTTCCGTACTTTCTCCAGATGTCTATCCCTGGTTATAGAGCCTGCGGGTCATGGCGAGCCGTTCCGGCTGTGCTCGCTCGGTTTCGACCGTCATAGAGGCATGACCGCAGAGAAGGGAAAGCTCATGAAGAAGACCGCAGCTGTCGTCGCGGGCGTGATCATGGCCCTCGGCATGGCCTCCCCGGCCTTCGCCGACGCGGAGGCCGAGGGTTATGCCTTCGGTTCGCCGGGTTTCCTCTCCGGAAACGTGATTCAGGTTCCCGTGCACCTTCCCATCAACCTGTGCGGCAACTCGGTGAACGTCATCGGCCTGCTGAACCCGGCGGTCGCCGAAGAGTGCGAGAGCGACTGACGACGTAACACACCAGCCGCCCGGCTGATTCACGGCCGGTCTTGGACGTCCAGTTGCGTTCCAAGGCCGGCTTTTCCCACTTCTTCAAGCAGGAGGACAAGGAATTGCGACAGACCCTGAGTAGGGGAATGGTCACGGCCGCCGCCGCGACGAGCATTCTGTCCCTGTGCGGCAGCTCCGCCCTCGCCGACGCGGACGCGAGCGGGGCCGCCAAGGGCTCGCCGGGCGTCGTGTCCGGCAACAGTGTGCAGGTGCCGCTCGAGGTGCCGCTGAACGACTGCGGCAACTCCGTGGACGTGATCGGCGCGCTCAACCCGGCGTTCGGCAACTCCTGCGCGAACGAATCGGGTCCACACGAGAGCGGATCGCCCGGCGTAACGCAGGGGCCTTCCCCTAGCGACGACGACTCCGGTCCGGATCCCGGCTATGGCTACGGCGACGGCTACGGCGAGGAAACGCCGGGCTCTCCGTCGTACGGCGATGGCGAGGAGACGCCGGGCTACGGGGAGACGCCGGACGGCTACGGGGAGACGCCGGACGGATACGGAGAAACGCCGGACGGATACGGAGAAACGCCAGGTGGCTACGGGGAGACACCCCCGACCAAGCCGCCCACGTCCCCTCCGCATACGACGCCGCCGCCGACGTCACCGCCCACGAAACCTCCGCACACCCCGCCCACGTCGCCTCCGCACAGCCCTCCGACGTCACCTCCGCACACCATGCCCCCGCACACCATGCCTCCCCCGGGTGGTGAGCACGGCACGCCGCCCCAGCTGCCCGAAACCGGCAGTGAGGCCATGCTGGCCGCGTCCGGCGTCAGCTTCGCGCTGATCGCGGGCGGTGCCGTCCTGTACCGACGAGGCCGAGCCGCGTCTCGTCGGTAGTGCGGGTGCCGGGTGCCGGACGAGCGGACTCCGGTACCCGGCACAGGCTCGGGCAGAGCGCGGATGAGTGGAGAAAGGAGCGGGCATGGCCCTGAAGCAGCGAAGGGCCCGATCCAGGCGGCCGGCATTCCTCGCTGCGGCGGTTGCCGCGTCGGTTGCTCTGACGTCGGGGCCGGGATTCGCCGCGGGGGTGGTGCGGGCCGATCAGGCCGACGCTCCCGCCTTCGGCGCCTACCTCGACTACGGCCCCCGCGGGGTGGCCCGCATCTCCGAGCTCAGCCGCTGGCTGGGCGGCGCCGAACTGCGCGTCGGCCACACCTACTTGCCCGGTGACCTCTGGAGCAACATCGAGGGCGCCCCCGGCTTCCTGGACGCGTGGGCGGACTGGCGTACCGAGCGGGACGACCGGATGCTCGTCCTCAACGTGCCCATGCTGGAGCGCAACGAGGACCATCTCTCCGACGCCGAGGTCCGCACACTGCTGCGACGGGGCGCCGAGGGGGAGTTCGACCACCACTTCCGCGCGCTCGCGGAACGACTGGTCGAGCTGAAGGTGCCGGACACGGTCGTCGTGCTCGGCTGGGAGATGAACGGCATCACGTACACCCATCGCTGCGGGCCCGACCCGGAGGCCTGGAAGGAGTACTGGAACCGCATCGTCACGGCGATGCGTGCGGTGCCGGGGCAGAAGCTCCGGTTCGACTTCGCTCCCACGCGCGGCCTGGACGCCGTTCCCTGGACCGAGTGCTATCCGGGCGACGACACCGTCGACATCATCGGCATGGATTCCTACGACCAGCCGTCCGGCCTGTCGTTCGACCGGCAGGTGAGCGAGCCCTACGGCCTTCAGGAGCACGTGGATTTCGCCAAGAGGCACGGCAAGCCCGTCTCGTATCCCGAATGGGGGCTCTTCCGTAACGGGGACAACCCCGAGTACATGCGGCGCATGCTGGCGTGGATGGACGAGCACAAACCGCTGTACAACACGCTGACCGACTACTGCCCGCACGGTGTCTGGCAGTGCGGGAAGAACCCCAAGGCGTCCGAGGTCTACCGGTCCGTCCTCTTCGGCCGCACCGACGAGCCGACCCCGGAGCCGACCGAGCCGACCGAGTCCCCCACGCCTACGACACCTACGACGCCGGTGAATCCGCCTGACTGTTCACCGCTGGATCTGGGCGACTGGGTCGAGTACCTGCTCGGCGGGAAGCTGTGCCTGCGCTTCGACTGGTGGTCGCGCAGCCGATAGCCGCCTCGGCCGGTGATGGCGGGCCCCTCAGGGCCTGCCGTCATCCTTTCCAGCGGAGCAGCGCCTCCTTGCCCCGCCGCCGTGCGGCCACGTCGCAGACGACCGCCGACAGCAGCGGGGCGGTGCGCCGCCGGGCCAGCAGCAGCCGCTGGTTGACGACCGTTTCCGGGCGCCAGTGGTGTTTGTACGGCTCGTTGCCGCGCAGCAGGCTCAGCGTGCCGCGCCCGCCGTCCGGCAGATGCTCCGCGCACGCGTCGAGCAGCATCACCGCGACGTCCGCCTTGCGTTCCCTGAGGCAGGGATGCGCGCCGTACAGGTAGCCGCCCGCAAGGCGCTCCGACAGCAGGGTCAGGTCCACGGCCACCACGTCGTCGTCGAGGCGGAACTCGGTGACCACGGCGTCCCCGGAGCGCACCATCGGCTCGACCGAGCGCACCAGGTGGTCGCGGAACCGCGGCCGCAGATGCTCGGGCGTCACCCTCCGCCCCTGCCATTGCAGCTGGTGCAGTTCGATGAGCCGCCGCAGCGACTTGTCCACCTCGTCCGGCTCTACGACGTGACGCTCGACGCCGAGCGCGGTCAGTCTGCGCAGCTTGGCGCGCACCCGCTGGGCCTTCGCGGCGGGCAGGCGTGCGACCAGTTCGGCCATGGGTACGGCGGGCAGCTCCAGGCACACCGAGTCGCTCACCCGGCGCCGGGGTCCGCGCCAGTGGTCGTAGACGCGCTCGGCCGCTCCGCCCGGGCGGACCTCGCGGAAGTCGATCAGTGCGGTGCGGGCGGCGGTGGACAGGCCCTCGGCGAGTGCGGCGACCGCCTCCTCGCCGCGCTCGTCGTCCAGCAGGACGTCCCCGTAGTCGGAGATGGCGCCGCCGAGCGGTACGAGGGACGGTACGGGGCGGCTCACCCGCATGAGCGGTGCCGCGGCGACGAGTTCGCCGCCGTCCCGGACCAGGATCAGCCGCAGCCGCCCGCGTCTGCCGTACGACAGCCACCAGGAGTGCAGCCAGGCATGGCTCTGGAACGGGGTCGCGGTGGCGCACCGCCGGTACAACTCGCCCCAGTCCGAGGCCAGTTCGGCGAAGTCGCGCTCGTCGGTGACGAGTTGGGCCGGGTACGTCACAGTTGTCCGCGGACGTCGGCGGCGGTGGCGGGGCCGGGCACGGAGGGCGGGCGGCCCGGCTGGTCCGTGGTCCGCCTCGGCCGGACCAGCAGCGTCAGGCCGCCCAGCAGGCCGCCCGCGCTCGCGCCGACCAGGCCCGTCACCGCGGGCGAGGGCGAGGACGGTGCGGTGGGCCTGGTGGCGCGGGCGAACTGCTGGAGCTCGATGTGGGTGGAGTCCTGGGTGTCGGCCGCGTGCCGGGTCAGCGCGCGGGAGACCGCGTTGGCCATGTCGGCCGCGAGGTCGGGGCGCGAGGAGGTGGCCGTGACGGAGACCATCGGGGCGTCCGGCGAGGTCGCCGTCCGCACGCTCTCCTTCAGCGTCCGCACCGGCACCCCCGCCCACACCGGCGCGTCCCCGAGCACCGCGAGCTGCGTGGCGACCCGGCCGTACGCCTGCGCGAAGCCGAGCGCGGACGCCGGGTCGGACTGCTCGGTCGGTACGGCGACGACGTAGCTGGTGGCCGTGTACGCGGGCGGCTGGGCCAGGCCGTACCCGCCGCCGAGCAGGCCGCCGGTCAGGGCGCCGGCCGCGATCAGGGACCAGGGTGGGAGGGACTTGGCGCGGGCGGCCAGGGTGGTGGCCGGGCGGCGGGGGCCGGTGGGGTTCTCGGTCATGGGGAACTGACTCCCTGGGGTGACGGGGACACGGAAGGGGCGGCCACCGCGGCCGCGTAGACGTCCATGAGCTGGGCGGCGCTGCGGGTGATGCAGTAGTGGCGGGCGGCCTCGGGTGTGATGCGCGGGCTCGGGCCCTGTGCGCGGGCCGACGCGATGGCGTCGGCGAACGCGTCGGGGCCGCCCCGGACGCGGCGCGAGGCGGGCGCGGTGTGCGCGGGCAGGTCCTCGATCGCCGGGCAGGAGGCGTAGCGCACCGGCAGCCCGGACGCCAGCGCCTCCACGGCCGCCAGGCCGAAGGCCTCCTCGGGGCACGGTGAGGCGAAGAGGTCCATCGCACAGGCGAGGGAGGGCAGGTCGGGGCCGGGTGAGCCGTCGGGGACGCAGGGGCGTTCGCCGGTGAACAGGACGCGGTCCGCGATGCCGGCCTCGTGGGCGGTGCGTCGCAAGGCGTGCTCCTGGGGGCCGCCGCCCACCAGCAACAGCCAGTAGTCGGAGGGGAGTTGGGTGAGGGTGCGGATCAGGACGTCGAAGCGTTTGCCGGCGGTGAGGCGGCCGATGCCGCCGATGACGTAGGCCGTCTCCGGCAGGCCCAGCCGCCGGCGGGTGCGCAGGCGAACGGCCGGGTCGAAGCGGAAGCGGGCCAGGTCGATGCCGTTCGGGACGACCTCGATGCGAGGGGCGGGCACGCCCCAGCGCCGGAGGCGGTCGGCGACGGTGGGGGAGACGGCGACCGTGGCGCGGCCGAGGCGCTCGCCGGTCAGGTACAGCGCGCGGACCCCCGCGGTCAGCTTCCGGCCCTCCATCTGCGAGTCGCCGAGGGAGTGTTCGGTGGCGACGATCGCGCGGACGCCCGCCAGCCGCGCGGCGAGACGGCCGTAGAGGCAGGCGCGGTAGAGGTGGGTGTGCACGAGGTCGTAGCCGCCGGCGCGGATGAGCCGGACCAGGCGGGGGAGCGCGGCCAGGTCGCGGTTGCCGGCCATGCCGAGGTGGACGACCCGGACGCCGTCGGCGATCAGCCCGTCGGCGACCGTGCCCGGGTTGGTGAGCGTGACGACGTCGCAGTCGACGGGCAAGTGGCGTAGCAGCAGCCGCAGTTGCTGCTCGGCGCCGCCCACGCCGAGGCCGGTGATGATGTGCAGGGCCCGCATCTCAGACCCCCTCGACGGGGCGGCGGCGCAGGCGGTGCAGCCGGTACTTCAGGAAGAGGCGTACGGCGTTGTCGTTCTGGCCGATGTGCAGGCGGGGGAGGGCGTGGACGCTGTTCAGCGGGCCGGGGTCGACGGCGCAGGCGTAGGCGTACCCGGCCTCGCGTACGGCGTCGACGGCGCGTCGGTCGATCGTCCCGTGCGGATAGCAGAAGCCGTGGACCGCGGTGCCGGTCAACTCCTCGATCGCGGCCCGGCTTTCGACGACCTCGGCCTTCAGCGCGAGGTCGTCCACCCGCGTCAGGTCGACGTGCGTCAGCCCGTGCGAGCCGATCTCCACGCCCTCGGCGGCGGCGTGCCGGATGCCGTCGGCCGTGAGCAGCGGCTTGCGCGGGCCCAGCGGGTCCCAGGTGTTGTCGCCGCCGAGCCGGCCCGGCAGGACGAAGAGGGTGGCGCCGCAGCCGTGCCGGCGCAGGACGGGCAGGGCGTGGTCGACGAAGTCGGCGTAGCCGTCGTCGAAGGTGAGCCCGACCAGGCCCTGGCCCTCGCCGCGGGCGCGGGCGGCGAGCAGGTCGGCGATGGAGACGCCACGCAGGCCCCGGTGCCGGAGCCAGGCCAACTGCTGGTCCAGCCGCCCCGGGGTGACCGTGACGCGGTAGGGGTCGTCCGGGCAGTCGTCCACGGAGTGGTACATCGCCACCCAGGGGACCGTGCGGGGTCTCGGGCGCGGGCCGGTGTCAACGGAAACGGACATGGGAGAGCCTTCGTGTGACGGTGCGGGTGACGGTGCCTGTGACGTGTCGTACGGAACGGAACGCGGGCGCGAAGCCCTGGGCGCCCAGGACGCGGGCGAGCAGGACGAAGACGACGGCCACGGTCGCCGAGCCGACGGCGAGTCCGGGCACCGGGGAATCGACCCGGCTCGCCACGGCCGCGCCCGCGATCGTCGCGACCACCGCCGCCCGCACCGGCCTGCTCAGCTCGACGAGCACCTGCCGGACGCGGATCGGGACACCGCGCGTGCCCGTGCCGGCCAGTAGCAGCGCGGCGGTGACGGTGATGCCGGCGGCGTTGGCGGCGGCGATCCCGGACACGCCCCAGGGGCCCACCGCCCAGACGCCGATCCAGGAGGTCGCGACGATGCCGACGGCCATCGCGCCGAGCGGGTACCAACTGGGCCGGCCCGCCGAGAAGTACGAGCGGACCAGGCAGCCGACCAGGGTCTGGCCGAGCAGCCCGAGGGCGTACACGCGCATCACGCTCGCCGTCGCCGCTGTGTCTCGCGCGGTGAACGCGCCCCGCTGGAAGAGGAGTTCGACGATCTGCGGGGCGCAGGCGATCACCGTGGCCGCGCCGAGCAGCACTATGCAGGCGGCCAGCGCCAGGTCCCGCTCCACGCGGTCGCGGGCCCGCTCGATGTCGCCGTCGGCCAGCGCCCGCGCCACCACCGGGAAGGTGACCGTGCACAGCATCAGCGACAGCGTCATCGGGATCTGGGCGACCTTCTGCGCGTAGTTGAGGTGCGAGATGGCCCCCGCGGGGAGGGTGGAGGCGAGGAACCGCTCGATCAGGACCTGGGACTGCCGGCACAGGGCGAAGAGGAGGACGGCGGCGACCAGCGTCAGGGTCACGGTCTGCCCGGGTGTCCCGGCCGGCTCCGCCTGGACGATCGTCGGCCTGCGTCGCGACTGCCGCCACACGGACGGCAGTTGGACCGCCACCATCAGCCCGGCGCCCACCGCGACACCGACGGCGGCCGAGCGCACGCCCCACTGCCCGCCCAGGACGTACATCGCCGTGATGATGCCCGCGTTGTACGCCACGTAGATCGCGGCCGGTGCCAGGAACCGCCGGTGCGCCCGCAGCGCCGCACTGCAGTACCCGGCGAGGCCGAAGCCCAGCACGCACAGCGCGGTGAGCCGGGTGCAGTCGACGGCGAGGGCGGGGTCCGGCAGGCCCGGTGCCAGGGCCGCGACGAGGTAGGGGGCCGCGGCGACGGTCAGGGCGGACACGGCGACGAAGGCCAGCGACAGCCGGGGCAGGGTGGTGGCGACCAGGGCGCGGACCGGGTCGCCGCAGGCACCCTGCGCGCGGCGGGCCAGGGCCAGGCTGAACGCCGGGACCAGCGCGAAGGCCAGCCCCTCCTCGATGAGCAGCGTGGCCGCGAACTCCGGGACGGTCCAGGCCACCAGGAAGGCGTCCGTCTCGCTCCCGGCGCCGAACAGCCGGGCCAGCGCCTGGTCGCGCACCAGCCCGAGCAGGGCCCCGGCGACCGACAGGACGGCCGTGACCAGGGTGGCCTTGGCGAGGAACTTGCGGGAGGCGGGGGCGAGTTGGGTGGAGTCGTCGGCCTGGGCGGGGGTTCGGGCCGGGGGGACGGTCACCGGGTTCCCGGGGGCGGGCCGGGGGGTGCGGGGGGTCCGGGAAGGCGTCACCTTCATCGCGCCCCGGCCTTCTCGGCGTACGGGCGCACCGGCGGTCCCGGCACGGCCGCTTCGGTGCCGCCGCCGACCAGCGCCCACCAGGCCACCAGGCCGAAGCAGACCGCCGTCAGGACCGTGGACGGCCCGCCGATGTCGGCGTACGCGAAGTCGGTCAGCTGCCACACCAGCAGCCCGCAGGCGACGAGCCCGCAGTCGAGGCCCGGCCCTTCCCGCCGTACCCGCAGCAGCCCCCGCAGCCCGCACACCAGCAGCGCCAGCCAGCCGCCCGCGAGGGCGAGCAAGCCGATGACCCCCTGTTCGGCGAGGACGAGCAGGTACATGTTGTGCGGGGAGAGCAGCGGCTGCTTGCGGAAGGCCGCGCCCGCGCCCTCCGTGTCGCTGCCCGAGGACAGGGCCAGTGAGGCGTGGGTGTCCCGGTACTCCGGGAATCCCTTCAACCCCACTCCCGTCAGCGGCCGTTCGCGCCACATGCCGGTGGCCGCCGCCCACATCGTGTACCGGTCGGTCACAGACTGGTCGGGGGCGTCGGTGACCTCGGTGATGCTGCTGATCCGCTCCTGAAGCATCGCCGTACCGACCCCGAACCCGCCCACCAGGATCACGCCCGCCGCGACCACGGCCGCCCCCACCGTCAGCGCCCGCCGCAGCCCGGCCAGCACCAGCTGCGCCGTGCACGTCACCGCCGTGGCGATCCACGCCCCGCGGCTGAAGGAGAGGGCGAGCGGCAGGAGCAGGGCCAGCGCGCAGCCCGTGGCGACCGCCCGCTGCCGCACCGACGTCCGGCCCAGCGCCAGCCCCACCGCGCACACCACCCCGAAGGACACGACGGTCGCCATGCCCAGCACGTCCTGCGCCCCGAACGTGCCGACGGCCCGGATCTCCTCGCCCTGGTACGAGGCGCCGGTCCCGGTCGCGTACTGGTGCACGCCGATCGCCCCCTGCCACCCGGCGAGACCCACGAACGACCAGGCCAGCAGGCGGAAGTCACCCCGGTCGCGGATCAGGAGCAGCACGGCCGCGGGGACGAGCACGAAGACCTGGAGGTAGCGGCCCAGGCCGGTGAGCCCGGCCCCCGGCGAGGACGCACCCATCGCGGCGAGCGCGAGCCCGGCCACGGGCAGACACAGCACCACGGCCGCCGTACGGGACAGGGGGCGCCGCCGGTCCCGTACGAGACGGATCGCGCAGTACAGCACCACCAGCGCGGAGACCGCGTCGGCGGGGCCCGCGCCGCTCTCGCCGCCGGGGGCGAGCGGCAGCGCGAGCAGGGCGACCACGGCCACCACCGGCAGGACGGGGGACAGCTTGCGGAGGTGCGGGTGTGTCATGTGCGCTCAGCTCCCCGTCGGGCGCACGAGCGCGGCCGCGGTGCGCAGCAGGATGCAGATGTCCTGCCACAGCGACCAGTTGTCGATGTAGGCGTTGTCGAAGCGGGCCCGGTCCTCGATGGAGGTGTCGCCGCGCAGTCCGTTGATCTGGGCGAGGCCGGTGATGCCGGTCCGCATCCGGTGACGGGCCGCGTAGCCGGGGTAGGTCTGACTGAACTCGGCGACGAAATACGGGCGTTCGGGGCGTGGGCCGACCAGGCTCATGTCACCCCGGAAGACGTTCCACAGCTGGAGCAGCTCGTCCAGCGAGGTCCGGCGCAGGAAGCGGCAGAACCAGGACATGCGGTGCTCGTCCGCCACGCTCCACCGGGTCGCCGCCTCGTGCTCGTCGACCGGGCGGTGGGTGCGCAGCTTCAGCAGCGTGAAGGGCCTGCCGTCCTTGCCGACGCGCTCCTGCCGGAACACCACGCCCGGTCCGCCGGTCCGCCGCAGCACCACCGCGCACACCAGCAGCAGCGGACCGACCAGCAGCAACAGCGTCCCGGCCACGGTCACGTCCAGCGCCCGCTTGCCGAGGCCGCCGCGCCGCCGACCCGTCTCCAGCCGCCGGCAGGAGAACCCGGCGAGCTGGTCCAGCGACGCGTACGACGGCGAGTCCGCGTCCACCTCCCACACGGCGCAGCCCGACTCGGCGAGCGCCCGCAGCAGCGGCCCCTGCCGGGATCGTACGGAGGGATGCACGACGAGGACCTCCCGCACGCCGTTCTGGAGGACGGCCCGCTCGACCTCCTCGCCGGTGGTCAGCACGGGCAGCCCCTCGCCGCCGTCCGTCTGCTCGGCCACGATCCCCACCGGCCGCACCCCGCACCGCGGATGACGCAGCACGGCGGCGGCCACACGCTGCGCGGTCGCCGCCGGACCGATGACGAGGGCGGCACGCGGACGGGCGAGCCGCACCGCGCGCCGTCGCCGGTGCACGGCGCCGCGGCCCGCACAGCCCGCCGCCGACTGGAGCAGGAAGCCGACCGCGAGGGCGCGGGCGGAGAGGGCGTGCTGGGGCGCGTACGCCGCCACGAGCGCGGCCAGCGCCAGCCAGGCCACCGCGATCCGGCCGCACACGGCGGGCAGTTCGTCGAGGATCCCCGGCAGCGCGCGGCCGGAGCGCGGGCGCAGCAGCACCGACGCGGCCACCAGCAGGGCCACGATGAGGGGGCGGCGCTGGGTTCCGGTCAGCGCCAGGGCGCCCAGCAGGGCGGCGAAGGCGTCCGCGGCGAGCAGCGGGAGCGGCGAGGCGGGCCGGAGGGGAGGTCTGCGCGCCGGGAACCGGAAACCGGCGGCGGCGCGCGCCGGCATGACGGAGACGGGCGAGAATCCGGGATCCCGTGGCTGCCCGCCGGGCGGGGGGACGGTGCTTTCCGTGCTTTCCGCGGTCACGAGTGGAGGGACTCCCTGTACTCGGCAGGCACGACGGGCGTCACGGCAGGCGTCACGGCAGGCGTTTCGAGCCCGTCGTCGAGCAGTTCGCGGTACAGGTCCGCCACCGCTTCGGCCGCGTGCCGCACGTCGTGCGCGGACAGGACGTGACGGCGCCCCTGACGGCCGAGCGACTCGCGCAGCACCGGATCGAGCAGCAGTCCGGCGACGGCCCCGGCCAGCGCCACCGGGTTGTCCGGCGGCACCAGACAGCGCGGTGCGAGACCGGGCGGCAGGCTCTCCCGGGCGCCGTCCACGTCCGTCAGCACCACCGGCCGCCCGCACGCCATCGCCTCCAGCGGGGCGAGCGCCATGCCCTCCCAGCGCGAGGGCAGCACGACCAGATCGGCGGCCTGGTACCAGGGGGCGGTGTCGGCGACGGCGCCCGCGAACAGCACGGACCGCGGTGCGTGGGCGAGGAGTTCCTCCCGCTCCGGCCCGTCACCGACCAGCACGAGCCGGGCGTCCGGCACCCGCCCGAGGATCGCCTCCCATGCCGTCAGCAGGACGTCCTGCCCCTTCTGCCGGCACAGCCGCCCCACGCACACCACGAGCGGAGCCGCGGGGTCGGCATCCGGCAGGAGCGCGGCCCGTACGGTGGCGACGGCGGCGGGGTGGAAGCGCTCGGGTGCGATGCCGTTGGGGATCACGCTCCATCGCCCGGCGATCCCGGCGCGCACGCCGCTCGCGCGCTCCGCCGCGCTCACACACACCACCCGGGACGCCCAACGCGCCCCCCACCGCTCCCACCGCAGCGCGAGCGCCGAGGTGACCCCGCCGACCGCCTCGAACGACCAGGCGTGCGGCTGGAACACGGTCGGAATCCGCCCCCGCACGGCCAGTCGGCCCGCCAGCCCGGCCTTCGCGCTGTGCGCGTGCACCAGATCGGGCCGTACGTCCTCGATCAGACGAGCGAGCCGGCGTACCTCTCGAACAAGCGTCGGCCCCGGCGACCGCGTCGCCTGCCAGTGCCGTACCTCGGCGCCGAGCGCGCGCAGTGCGGGCGCGAGGGGACCGTCCGGGCAGCCGACCGTCACGTGCAGACCGGCCGTGAGCTGGGCCCGCGCCAGCTCCGTCACCACGCGGGCGACCCCGCCGTCCACGGGCTGGGTGAGATGCAGGATCCGCGGCGAAGGGCCGGGTGGTGACTGGTGCATGCGCGGTTTCCTCGCTCACGGATGACGCTCGGGTCGGGCGGGAACGCGCCTGCGTGCGGGCGTCCACGGCGACCAAGAGCGCACCGGCCATGCCGCGTCCCGCTGGGAAACGAGCCGGAAGGCCTGCTGGTCACCGCCGGTTCGCGGCACCTTGCCGAGATCGAACACATCGGTCGGCGTGATGAATGCGACTTGCTGGCTGAGGGTGCGTCAAGAGGTCCGCAACACTAGCCGCAATCCGTATTTATTCGTCGAAACCTGACAACTGTGTCGGAATGGTGAAACAGGACCACGGCGAGATCACCCCATTGGCGGCACAACTCGCGCGGATGGCGCGCGTTGACACAGCGCCGGGCATCCCCGCCCGGATGTTTGCGTCAACCCCAAGGAGCACCTCTCCATGTCGCGTATCGCGAAGGGCCTGGCCCTGACCACCGTTGCGGCCGCCGCCGTTGCGGGCACTGCCGGCGTCGCCGCTGCCGACGCCGGCGCGCTGGGCGAAGCCGCGCACTCCCCGGGTGTGTTGTCGGGCAACGTCGTCCAGGTTCCGATCCACATTCCGATCAACGTCTGCGGCAACACCGTCGACGTGATCGGTCTGCTGAACCCCGCGTTCGGCAACGAGTGCGAGAACGACTGACGTCGGACGGAAACCCCCTTTGCCGGCCGCCCGCCCGTGGTTCCTTCGCGGGAGGGCGGCCGGTTTTGTGTTGCCCCGAATGGAGGGAGCGGGCGGCGAACCGGGTGTCGGCCCTTGATATGCCCTCCCACCAGGCACGACGACGGCGGTACGGAGGTCGGCCGGTCACCTTGTGCGTGCGCTCGGTTGCAGAGCGCGGTGACCGCTTTCACGGTGGGCTCAAGATCCGACGCTCACCGAAAGGAACACCCATGCGTGGTCTGCCCGCACGGCGTATCGCCTCCTCCGCACTCTGCGCCACCCTCCTCCTCGGCATCGCCGGCCCGACCGCGGCGGCGGCCGAGCGGGACTCGGCCGGTGAGAGCACCCAGGCGGCGTCCCGTGCGCCCGTCCCCGACGCGGACGCGCTCCTCGCCCAGGTCAGCGGCTTGGGCGACCTGGGCGGGGTGCTCACCCCGGTCACCGATCTGCTGAACGCCCTGCTCAAGGCCGACGACGGCCAACTCCCCGCCGACGAGGCGACCAAGCTCGGCGACGCCGTGAAGGACGCCATCGCAGAGGCCACCGCGACGGCTCCGGCGGCTCCGGCGACCCCACCGGCGACCCCGCCCGCGACCACTCCGACGACGCCGAGCACCACCGCGCCGGCCACTACGTTGCCTGCCACTACGCCGCCTGCCACTACGCCGCCTGCCACCACGCTGCCGGCCCTGCTCGCGCTCATCGAGAGCGACGATGACGAGGGCGACGAGGGCGACGAGGGCGACGAGGGCGACGAGGGCGACGAGGAGAGCGACGTCGACAAGGCGTCGTCCGCGCAGGTCTCGGCCGACCTCACGGACGACGCGCTCACCGCCCTGCAGAAGGCCATCGACGCCCTGGTCGACGCGATCGTCTCCACGAACGCCGGCCAGGTGACGACGGCTGTCAACGGCACGCTCAGCGACGTCGTCAACCTCGTCGCCGCGACGCTGGTCGACAGCGGACTGCCGGCTCCGACCCTGGCGGGTCTGGGAGGGCTGCCGAGCGCGCCCGCTGTCTCTTAAGGGGCCCGGCGCAACGGCATTTTCATGAAACCCCATTTCTGCGGACGGAGTTTCCGCTCCGGCCGGGAATCGTTAGGCACGGCGTCAGAAATTCCCAGGAAAGGAACACGATGAAGTCCCTGAAGGCTGCCGCTGTAGTTGCCGGTTCCGTGGTCCTCGCAGGTGCCGCCGCGCCCGCGTTCGCCTATGACGCCGCCGACCTCACGCCCACCAGCCTCAACGGCGCCGTGAACACGCTCACCAAGGGCGACCTCCAGCCCGCCGACGTGATGCCGTTGCAGCACCAGTCGGACGCGCTCGACACCGAGAACAAGGATTCCGTGCTCAACACCGTGAAGGGCGCGACCACCACACTGAACTCCAGCGGACTTCTCGGTGGCCTTCCCCTGCAGAAGTGACAGCAGGCCGACATCAGTTCGACTGCCGTAAGGGCCGTTTTCGTACCGGCGGATGTGATGCCGTACGGAAACGGTCCTTCGCGCTGTTCGAGGCGCATCCCTCGTTCGTGTGGACAGGCCGTGGTCGATCGCCCGGTCGAGTGAGAACACGGTCGGCGGTATTCCGGTGCGTCGATAAGGTCACGCGGTGACCTCAACCCCAAGCGAAACCCGCCCTTTCCGCGCGACCGACCTCGGTACGCTCGTCGTGATGGCCTGGAGCGGCGAAGCCCCCGACGGCGACATGCCCTACCTCCTCGCCTACACCCTCGGGGACGGCGCGAACGGCCCGGAGGCATCCACGGCCGCCGTCGAGGCGCTGCTGGAGAACAACGGCCTGCCCGTCGGCGGAGACCTCGTCGACGGCAACGCCAAGCCGAGCCTGCCGGTCAGCCTCCTCGTCGAGGGCGACCAGGCCGTCGTCTACATGCCGGGCTCCAACGCCCAGTGCACCCCGCCCCCGGAGTGGCTCGCGGCCGTCGCCGAACGCGGCTTCGCCTACTTCGTGTTCACCACCCGCCCCTGGCCCGAGGCCGAGCCCGGCAAGCCGGTCGACCCGAAGGCGCTGGCCGCCTTCGCGGGCGCCGACGAGACCCTCGACGCGGCGGCGCATATCGTCCTCCCGGCCCGCAGTCTGCGCAGCTGAATGCCGATCTTTATGCATTGGTGGGAATTCCGGACGAGCCGACTGCCGTAGGTCTTACTACTGCGGCACTCGGGGGAATCTTGCGCTGGTGGCTGTCCCAGGATCGTTACGCGGTACGGGCGCTGAGTTCGCCGAATTGTCGAACCGCCAGAATCGCCGGAATTCTGAAAGGGACCGTACCTGACATGAAGTCGACCAACCGAGGAACCCTTGCCGCCGTCATCACGGGCGTCGCGGCCGCGATGGCAGCCACCGCGAGCCCTGCCGCGGCGGTGGACACGGTCCCCGTACCGGTGCCGCTTCAGGGCGTCGAGAACTCCCTCAACGTGGAGCTGCCGAAGCTCGGTGGGGAGATCCCCCTGCCGAAGCCGGGAGCGCCCGAGGGACCGCAGTACGTCGAGGGCCGCCTCATCCCCGAGCGCGTGATCCCGCAGCTGCCGGTCAGCGGCGGGCTGCCCGGTGTGGGAGTGCGCGCGCCCCTGCCGCACGTCCTCGGCGACGACTTCGACCACGTCGCTGTCGGCGCCCCCGCCTCCGACCTGCGCACGCTGGCGCCCGGCCTGAGCGTGGACGCCCCGCTGACCGCGCCGAACCCCGAGAACTTCGGCCTGCCGGAGCTGAAGCTCCCGCAGGCGGGCGTCCTCGCGCCGGTGCTCCAGACCGTGCCGGCGGCGGACCTGGGGATCGGGCCGGGCCTGTAGGGCGTACCGGAGCACCCTCTCGAGGGGCCCGGGCCGTGTCGGTGTCGGTCACCGCACGGCCCGGGCCCCCGGCTTTCCGGGTGCGGTTTTTCATCTCTTGGACCGCTGGACGGTGACCGTGCGGGTCGCCGGGCGGTTACCGCTGCGGACAACCGAAGCGGACGGAACGGGACGAGGAGCGGACGATGGTCGTGAGCACAGGCGGAGTACCGGTGGGTGCCAAGCCCCCAGCGGCAGGGCCTGGAGGGGGTCCCGCGCGCGGGACCCGGCGGGAACTTCTGCGCGGGCTGCTCGTCCCGGCCGCCGCGCTGGCGTTCGCCCCCGTCGTCGCCGCCTCCGGCCCGTCGCGCTCGGCCGAGCCGCCCGCGGACGTCGCGTTCGAGGAGACCTACCGGGGCCGCCGTATCCGCGGCATCAGGATCTCGGCCGCCGCCGCCGGACGAACCTTCGCCGACGACGGCCAGTGGCACGTCACCGTCGACGGCCGGCCGCTGCACCTGATGCGCCGGGCCGACGGCACCTGGCTGAGCATGGTCGACCACTACCGGTCGTATCCGACACCGCTCGAAGCGGCCCGCGCGGCCGTCGACGAACTCGGCCCCGGCGGGCAGCTGCGCGACCCGGGCCTGGCCGGCGGGGGCCCCGCACCCGAGGGGGGACCTCATGGCGTACACGCGTAAGGACGTCAGCACACTGACCGGCGCCGAGAAACGGCGGTTCGTGAAGGCGCTGCTGGAGATCAAACGGCGGGGTGAATACGACGAGTTCGTGCGCACGCACATCGAGTACTACGTCGCCGACGGCGAGAACGGACTGCGCGCGGCCCACATGACCCCGTCCTTCCTGCCCTGGCACCGCCGGTTCCTGCTGGAGCTGGAGCGGGCGCTGCGCCGGGTGGACTCGTCGGTGACCGTGCCGTACTGGGACTGGACCCGCGACCGTACGACGACCTCGGCGCCTTGGACGAAGGACCTCCTCGGCGGCACCGGGCGGCGCTCGGACCGCCAGGTGACGACCGGGCCGTTCGCCTACGCCGAGGGCAACTGGACCCTCAAGGAGGGCGTGACCGACGGGGAGTTCCTGACCAGGGACCTCGGACGGGTCCGGGACCCGATCACACTGCCGACGAAGAACGATCTGGAATGGGCCCTGAAGGACCCCGTCTACGACACCTCGCCCTGGGACTCGACGGCCGCCAAGGGATTCCGCAACAAGCTGGAGGGCTGGGGGACCGGGCGGGGCAGTGCCGCCTGGCGCAACCACAACCGGGTGCACCGCTGGGTCGGCGGGGCCATGGTCGGCGGCGCGTCCGTCAACGACCCCGCCTTCTGGCTGCACCACGCCTTCGTCGACCTGTGCTGGTCGCGCTGGCAGCGCCGGCACGACGGCGCCCGCTACCTGCCCGCGAAGCCGCCCGGACAGGGCAGCGACCAGCGCGGGCGGATCGTCGCACGGCACGAGAAGCTGCCGCCGTGGGACGTGACGCCGGACGAGCTGGAGGACGTCAGCAGGATCTACCGGTACGCGTAGGCCACGTCCTGGGCCGTACGGACCTGGTCCCGCACGTGCGAGAGCCCCGGCGCTCGGAGATGCCGGGGCTCTCTGGTGCGTACGACAGTCAGCTGCCGTAGCCCTTGCCATCGTCGTGGCCGCCGTTGTGGTCGCCGTTGTGGCCGTCGTCGTGGCTGTGGCCCGGGCCGGGGTTGCCCTTGTCGAGGTCACCCTCGTTGGTGCACTCGTTGCCGAACGCCGGGTTCAGCAGGCCGATCACGTTGACGGTGTTCCCGCACAGGTTGACCGGAATGTGGATCGGAACCTGGACGGCGTTGCCCGACAGGACGCCGGGCGAGTGGACGGCCGCAGCCTGGGCGCCGGAATCCGCCATGGCCAGACCGGCGCCGCTGAGGACCACGGCACCGGTCCCGAGGGCGACACCGGCTGCCTTCGCGATGCGAGACATCACGTTCTCCTTTGACTCGGTGAGCACGACGGCAGGGGGCGCCGTCGCACTTCCCGTTCAACGCCGCCGCTCACGGCTGGTAACGGTGACCATGCGCGGATCACCCTTTTTGAAGAGGGGGCCCGGCGGAAAATCACTTCGGGTGGGGGCGGGGCGTCCACTAGCCTCCCGGCATGGAATCCGACCCCATGACCCTGATCCGTCTGTTCGCCGAGGAGAACCGGGTGCGCGCCTTCGCGGCGGTGGCCCTGGGCGCGGGCAGTCCGGCGGAGGTCGCACAGGCCGCCGGTCTGTCCGCGAAGGAGACGGCCCTGGCGCTGTTGCGACTGCGGGAGCAGGGTGCGGTGACGGCGGGCGACGACGGGGAACTGCGCGTGGCGTACGGCCTGTTCAGGGAGCAGGCGAAGGCCGGACAGCGGGCGGTGCCGGCCGAGAGCCCCGGTACCGGGGACGAGCGGACCGACATGATCCTGCGGACCTTCGTCCGGGACGGGCGGCTGCTGCGGCTGCCCGCGCAGTGGACCCGCAAGAAGCTCGTGCTGCGGTACATCGCCGAGCGGACCTTCGAGCCGGGCGTCGCGTATCCCGAGCGGACGGTCGACGAGAAGCTGCGGGCCTGGTGCGAGGACGGCGACGGCGACCATGTGACGCTCCGGCGTTATTTGGTGGACCTGCGTCATCTGCGCCGGAGCGAGGGAATCTACTGGCGGCCGGTCGTGACGGCTGAGGCCGACATCGCCTGACTGCCGCCCTTCACGGCAGCTGTCGTACGGGAGAACCCGCCAGGAAGGCCTGGATGTTCTCGACCGCCTGGCCGTAGTACGTCTCGTAGTTGGCCCGTGAGACGTAGCCGAGGTGGGGTGTGGCGAGCAGGCGGGGGGCCGTGCGCATCGGGTGGCCGGCGGGGAGGGGCTCGGTGTCGAACACGTCGACGCCCGCGCCGGCGATGCGGCCTTCGTGCAGGGCCGCGAGGAGCGCGTCCTGGTCGACGATCGCCGCGCGCGAGGTGTTGATCAGATAGGCGGTCGGCTTGAAGAGGGCGAGTTCGGCCGGGCCGAGCAGGCCGCGGGTGCGGTCGCCGAGGGCGAGGTGGATCGAGACGAAGTCGCTGGTGGCGAGGAGGTCGTGCAGGGAGGGTGCGAGATCCGCGCCCACCTCGTCGGCGCGCTCCTTGGTGAGGTTCTGGCTCCAGGCGCTGACGTTCATGCCGAAGGCGAGTCCGACCTGGGCCACCCGGCTGCCGATCTTTCCGAGGCCGAGCAGTCCCAGGCGCCGGCCATGCAGGTCGGCGCCGACCGTGCTCTGCCAGGGGCCGTCGCCGCGCAGGGCGTTGCTCTCCTCGACGATCCCGCGGGCGAGGCCGAGCAGCAGGGCCCAGGTCAGTTCGACGGGCGGGGTGGAGGAGCTGGCCGTACCGCAGACGGTGACGCCGTGGGCCTCGGTGGCGGCGTAGTCGATGACGGTGTTGCGCATCCCGGAGGCGACGATCAGCTTCAGCCGGGGGAGACGGGCGATCAGCGAGCCCGGGAAGGCCACGCGTTCGCGCAGGGTGACCACGATGTCGACGTCCGCGAGGGCCGCGGCCAGTGCGTCCTCGTCGGCGAAGTGGGTGTCGTGGACGACCACTTCGACCTCGTCGGCGAGCGGCGACCAGTCGGCGAGCCCGGTCGCCACGTTCTGAAAGTCGTCGAGCACTGCACAGCGGAGGGGCACGCCGGTTCCTTTCGCTCGCTGTCCGGGCCAGATCGACTTTACGCGGCGTTCGACGGAGAGAACGGGGAGAGGGGAGTCAGGGTGCCTGCGGGCGGATTTGCCGAGTGGACACGGCGGTTCGAGGAGGAGCGCGAGCGCAGGGGTGCCGAGGGCGACCCGGACTGGGCACAGGGCGCGACCCTGCCGCCGGCGGTGTGGGCAGGTATCCAGCGGTTTCAGGTCGGCGAGGACGGCGACGGAGCCAACCTCATGGCCAAGGCGGACCGGGCCGGCGACCCCGACTACGCGCGGGCGGTCCGGCTGTTCGTCGCCGAGGAGCAGAACCACGCGCGCCTTCTCGCACAGTTGCTGGCCGCGGGCGGCATGCCCACGTTGGCCGGTCACTGGAGCGACGAGGTCTTCGTACGCCTGAGGCGCCTCATGGGCCTGCGCGTGGAGCTGCTGGTGCTGATGGTCGCGGAGGTGGTGGCGCTGCGCTACTACCGTGCCCTGCGCGACGGCAGCGACGACGCGCTGACCTCGGACGTGGCGGGCCGCATCCTGGCCGACGAGGAGCGCCACGTTCCGTTCCACTGCGAGCGCCTGCACGCCGCTCTCGGGGAGCTGGCCCGCCCATGGCGCCGCCCGGTCATGGCCCTGTGGCAGGTCCTGCTGTGCGCGGTCTCCGGCGTGGTCGCCGTGGACCACGGCCGGGGACTGCGTCTGCTCGGGGTGGGGCGTGTGCGCTTTCTGACCGATGTCGTGGTGTCGTCCGGTGCGGTGGTCTCGGCGGTGCTCGGGCGTCGGTGAGGTGCCGGTGAGGTGCCGGGGCGTGCGTGCTCAGACCTGCGGGGCCTGTTGGGCCTGCTTGTCGAGTGTGGTGCTGTCGCCGGATACGGCAGCGGGGTTCTCGGACGCCGTGGCCGCCGCCGGGGCGGAGCGGCGGAGCAGGTCGGGCAGCACGGTGGCCAGGCCGATCAGGGCCATGACGGCGCCGAGCCAGAGCGGGGCACGCAGGCCCCAGGTGCCGATCACGACGGCGCCGATGGAGGAGCCGAGGATGATGCCGAGGGTAATGAAGGAGGAGTGGATGGTGTTGACCAGCGGGCCGGCGTTGCCGGTGCGCTGGACGCGGGTCGCCATGGCCGGGTTCATGGTGACCCCGACCAGGCCGATGCCCATCATGCAGACGACGGCCAGGGCGGGCACGTCGGCGAAGAGGGCGAAACCGCTGAGGAAGACCACGTTGAGCACGAGGCCGATGGCGAGCACGGCGACGGTGCGGCCGTCGGCGAAGCGGCCGACGACGTTGTTGCCGACGACGGTGGCGGCGCCGTAGGCGATCAGGAGCAGGGGGACGGTGCCGGTGGAGAAGCCGGTGAGGTCGGTGAGGATGGGGTTGAAGTAGCTGAACGCGGAGAAGGTGGCGCCGATGATGAACATGCTGGTGGACAGCACCAGCCACAGCTTGGGCTGCTTGAAGACGCCGGCCTCCTGACGGAAGCCGCCGCTTTCGGCGCGCTCGACGCGAGGCACCCCGAACACGGTGGCCACAGCGGCGATCACGGTGATCAGGGTGATGATCCAGAACGCGGCACGCCAGCCGAACCGCTCGCCGACCAGGGTGGAGAGGGGCAGTCCGAGCAGGGTGCCGAGCATGAGGCCGTTCATCGCGGCGGCAATCGCACGGCCGCGGATCTCGGGACGGGTGAGCTGGGCGCACATCGAGATGCCCACGCCGAAGAAGGCCTGGGAGGCGGTGCCGGTGATGATCCGCGCGGCCATCATCGTGGCGTAGCCGGTCGCGGTGGCGGCCAGTACGTTGCCCGCCAGGAAGACGGCGAACAGCACCATCAGCGCCGTGCGTGGCGGGAGCTTCATGAGCGCCACGGTCAGTAATGGGCCGCCGATCGCCATGGCCGCCGCGAACGCGGTGATGAGGTATCCGATCTGCGGGATGGTCGCGTCCAGCCCGTCGGCCATCTGGGGCATCAGCCCGGCAACCACGAACTCGCTGGTCACCATGGCGAAGATGCCGAGTGCCAGGACGTATACGGCACGAGGCATGGTTGGTCTCCTTCTGTTGAGCAGTTATGGATTGATCGGTTCAAAACTGGGGCGTGCTGAAGTACCGCACGGGTGCGGTGCACCAGGTCAGTGGGTGAGCGCGTCCATGGTGACCTCGGCGATCGACTCCAGCGTGGTCCGGTCGGCGCCCCCCTGGCTGGAGATGCGCATGCCGCCGATCGCCGCGTTCACGAAGCGGGCCAGCGCTCCGGTGTCCCGGGGGGAGGTGATGCTGCCGTCCCGTCGGCCCGCCTCGATCGCCGCGCGCAGGGCGGCCAGCCGGCGGGCCGTGTCGCGCTCCAGCATGCCCGCCGCGCGGGCGTCGCGTGCGGCCAGCTCGACCGTGGTGTTCACGCCCAGGCAGCCGGGGCCGCGGCCTCCCGCCCGGTGTTCCGTCTCGCCGTCGACGACCATGACGAGCAGCGTGCGGATGCGGTCGGCGCCAGTGCGCTCCATGTCCTCCAAGACGGCCAGCTGGGCGGTCGTCATGGTGTCGATGTAGCGGGCCAGCGCACGCTCGAACAGGTCGTGCTTGCTCTTGAACGTGTTGTAGATGCTGCTGCGCCCCAGCCCCGTGGCCACGCACAGGTCCTGGGTGGAAGTGGCCTCGAAGCCCTTCTCCCAGAAGGTGTGCATCGCCGCGTCCAGGGCCCGGTCCTCGTCGAACATCCTCGGTCGGGCCATGAGGTGAACGTACCAGGTTTTGGATAGGTCGGTCTAATAGCTGATGCCCCGAGCAGTGCTTCGCCCGGCGGAATCGGGAAACGTGGAGGGCACTCGCATCCGTCAGTGATCAGTGAAGGGAGTGGCTGACATGGCCACACAACCGTCGCGGATCGAGCAGCACCCGGACCTCGTCGCCCTGCGCGCCCGCTACGCGCAGGCATCGGCGCGGCCGAGCGCCCAGGCCGTTGAGGGCTTGAGCCTGCTGGCCGGTTTGTACCTGGCGATTTCTCCCTGGGTGGTCGGCTTCAACGCAAGCCCCACGCTGACCGTGAGCAACCTCGTCACCGGTATCGCCCTCGCGGTGCTGGCACTCGGTTTCGGCTGGGCGTACGAGCGCACCTACGGCATGGGATGGGTCGCGGCCGCGATCGGCGTCTGGGCGATCATCGCTCCGTTCGCGGTGTCCGGCGCCCCCGACACCGCGAAGGTCGTCACCAGCAATGTCATCACCGGAGGCGTGGCCGTGCTGCTCGGTATGGCGACGACCGTCATGGGAAGGATGCAGCGCACCTGAAGAACCAACCGGTAGCGCACCTGAAGAAACCACCCGGTTGGCCGTAGCGCTCACCGGCCGTAGCGCTCACCGCTCGTCTGTGGCCGTCCGCCGCGCCGCCTCGGGTTCGGTGGCCCGAAGGATGACGCGGGCGAGCAGGTCGGGTGCGTCCAGCATGGGTACGTGGCCGCAGCCGGGCAGGGGCACCAGTCGGGCACCCGGGATCATGGCATGGGCCCGGGTCGCCTGTATGGGCGGCAGCAGACGGTCGCGGGTGCCCCAGGCGATGGTGACCGGCACATCCGGGATGTCGCCGGTGAACAGGTCCGGCGCTCGGCCGGCCCGCAAGGTGGCCTGGAAGGCGGTCGAGTCCCGCAGCATGCGCAGGGCGGAGGCCACCGCGTGCGGCGGGCACAGGGCGGCCTGCCCGTACAGGGTGCCGGTCAGGACGGCGCGGGCGAGCGCGGTGTCGACGAGCACCTCCAGGGCCCGGTCCGGCAGCAGACGTACGCTCTCGTGGGCCGCGGTCAGCAGCGCATAGGTGTACCGCCGCTCGACAGGCGTCCAGAAGCCCGCCGGGGCCAGCGCGGTCACACTGCGCGCGAATCCGGCCTGCCCCAGCCGCAGCGCGATCAGCCCGCCCAGGGAGTGGCCCACCACGTGCGGCCGTTCCACGCCCATCGCGGTGAACACCGAGCCCAGCCAGGCCACGGCCGTCTCGAGATCGTGGGGTACGTCGGGGTCGGGATCGGGGGACTGCCCGAAGCCCGGCAGGTCCATCGCGATGATCTCCCGCCGCTCGGTCAGCAGCGGTACCACCGCGTCCCAAGCCTGCCGGTGGCAGCCCAGTCCGTGCAGCAGGACCACCGGTTCTCCGGTCCCTTGCCGCTCGTAGGCCACCGTCACCGGGCCGAGGCCGGCCGCCCGTGCCTCGACGAACCAGGCCGCGCGTGGCTCGACGACCACATGTCCCCGCTCGCCGTCCTGCGTCGGGGCGGCCTCGCGCCGCAGTATCGGGCGGCCGCTCAGAACGGTCCGCAGACCGGCCACTGCCTGCGTGGCACTGGCGTTCCGGCCGACGGAGAGAAGAGCAGAGATCCAGGCCATCGTCGGACACCTCACATGCTCCGCGCCCGGGGCCGCCGAGCTACAGACGGTGCATCCGTATGAATCAACAGCCTACGAGCACCCCATATTTCACGCGCCTCGACAGGGGGAGGGCCACTGACCATGGATTGGCCCTTCCTGCTCGGAATCCTCGTCCCGGACCTGCGCCGACCGGGCGGCCCGGCGCTTGCGGTGGCACAGTGGCGGTATGTGCGGTCGGTACGTCGCCACCCGCAGCCCGGAGGACCTGGTCCAGCTGTTCCGGGTCACCGACTGGCGCCCGGAAGAGACGCTGGCGCCGAACTGGAACGTCGCTCCGACCGACGACGTGTGGGCCGTCATCGAGCGAGCCCCTCACGACGAGCGGGACACCGGGTCGGTGCGCAGGGAGTTGCGGCCGCTGCGCTGGGGCCTCGTGCCGTCCTGGGCGAAGGACACGAAGATCGGCTCCAGGATGATCAACGCGCGGGTCGAGACCGTGCACGACAAGCCCGCCTTCCGCCGCGCCTTCGTCAAACACCGCTGCCTGCTGCCGGCCGACGGCTTCTACGAATGGCAGCAGGTCAAGGCGGAGGACACGGGCAAGACCCGCAAACAGCCCTACTTCATCCATCCGGCCGACGAGCAGGTGATGGCGCTCGCCGGGCTGTACGAATACTGGCGCGACCCGGCGGTGCGGCGGGACGACGACCCCGCCGCCTGGTTGATGACCTGCACCGTCCTCACCACCGAGGCCACCGACGCGGCCGGCCGGCTCCACCCCCGCATGCCACTCGCCCTCGCCCCCGACCACTACGGCGCCTGGCTCGACCCGCACCGCCAGGACCCCGATGAACTGCGCGCACTGCTGACCCAACCCGCGAACGGTCACCTACGGGCCCGACCCGTCTCCACCGCCGTCAACAAGACCGGCAACAACGGCCCCCAGCTTCTGGACGAGATCGCCGTCTAGGGTCGGGCGGGCGCGAAAGCGCCCGCTGCACAGACAGACCTGAATCACTACCACCCGGCGGAGGGACAGCCGGCCGGTTGCCGAAGATCCGGTAAACCTGCACACCCGATCACTGACCGGCTGTGCGGAAACTCAACAGCGGCCGCGGCCGCGCCGAATTACGGCGGCCTCGGCGCGGGGCGTCCGTCTCGGGAATTGTTGGCAACCGTTGTGCGTGCAGCGAAGAAGCAGGCTTTGTGAAGGAGTCGGCGAGGTCGGGTCACCGCGCTGCCACACCGGTGAAGTCGGCCTCGCGGTGCGCCCCGTTCGCGCCTCGGACGGCTGGCCGCCCCTTGGCGGACGTGCTTTGATCCTGCGCGTGACGCAAGTCGCCGTAAGAGTTCCCGTTTTCGTGAATCGGGCGAACTCTGCCATTCCGAAGTACCTATTCGAAGGGAACCGCGCGCAATGAACCTTGCCTCCCCGGTTGAAACAGCCGAGATCTCCGACGCCGACCTGGACAACGTCTCCGGCGGCCTCGTGCTCGGCGGCTCCGGCAGCCTCTTCCTCCAGACGCCGCTCGCGACCGTCGGTGCCGACCTCACGGCCGTCGCCTCGACCGAGGGACTTGTGGCGGGAGCGGGCGTCAACGCCGCTCTGTGACGAAGGCGTGTGCCCACCACGGCCCCGGATCGGATGATCCGGGGCCGTGGCGCGGGAGACGGCCGTTCGGCATCGACTAGCCGGCGGCCCGGGCGGCCAGTGGACTCTTCGCCCCGCTCACCGCGAAGTAGATCGCCCCGGCGACCAGCACGCCGATGAACCAGGAGTACGGGCCGAGCGTCGCCCCGTACCCCGAGGGCCCGTACACCGGCAGGAGGCTGGAGAAGACGGCGCCGATGCCCCCTGCCACGAAGGCGCGGATGTTCCAGCCGCCCTGGAAGCGGAACTCTCCGTGCTCCTTGTAGAGCTCGGGGACGTTCAGCTGGGCCTTCCTCAGCAGGTAGTAGTCGACGACGATCACGCCGAAGATCGGGCCCATCGTCGAACCGATGGCGTTGACGAAGCTCGGCGCGTTGTCCCATGGGTGGAGGGGGTAGAGGCACAGCGCGATGACGGCGGCGATGAGGCCGCCGCGCCGGAAGGTGATGTGCTTCGGAGCGACGTTGGCGAAGTCGAAGGCCGGGCTGACGAAGTTGGCGACGACGTTGATGCCCAGGGTCGCCACCGCGAAGGTGAGGGCGGCGAGCAGGACCAGGAACGCGCTGTCGAACTTGGCGGAGATGGCGGCCGGTTCGAGGATGACCTCGCCGTAGACCTTGCTGGCGGAAGCCGTCGTCATGGCGGCGACCAGTGAGAACAGGATCAGGTTGACCGGCAGGCCCCAGACGTTGCCCTTGCGCAGCGCCTTCTCGTCGGGCGTGAACCGGGCGAAGTCGCCGAAGTTGAGGAAGAGCGCGGCGAAGTACGTCACCCAGGTCGCGGCGATGGCCGCTATCGCGGCGAACGAGCCCGGGGTCACGTCCAGGCCGGTGGCGTTCTTGGCCAGCGCGGCCAGGTCCTTGGCGGGCATGTCGACGGAGAAGGAGAGCGTGCCGGCCTTCACCGACAGGGCGACGGCCATGATCAGCATCATCACCCAGACCGCCGGGCCGGCGAAGTCCTGGAAGCGGCGGACCGTCTCCATGCCCTTGCTGATGATCAGCAACTGGGCGGCCCAGACGCCGAGGTAGCAGATCACCTCCAGGCCGCTGTGGTCGAAGAGGCGACTCGTCTCGTGCAGGTTTTTCGGGCCGTCGTAGCGGACGAGGAAGGCGACGATGGCTCCCGCGGCCGCGCTGGTCTGGGCGCCGTACCAGAAGGTGGCGACGACAGCCCGTACGAGAGCCGGGACGTTGGCGCCGAAGGTGCCGAAGGAGGCACGGGCGAGGACGGGGTAGGGCACCCCGGTCTTCACGCCCGCTTTGCCGATGAGGGTCATCAGCCAGTAGATGATCAGCGAGCCGACGCCGATGCCGATGAGGAACTTGAAGGTGTTCCCGGCGACGAGGAACAGGCTGGCGGCCAGGAAGTAGCCGTACAGACTGTGTACGTCGGAGGTCCAGACGTTGAAGATGCTGAAGGCGCCCCATGTGCGCTCGGTGGCCGGGGCCAGGTCCTCGTTGTAGAGCCGGGGTGAATACTCCTCGGGGACCGGCACGGCCGTCGTCCCTCTGTTCTCCGTGTCCGTCATCGCGTTCTCTTCCTGCGCGGGCCGCCACAACGGCGCTCGATCGCGTACAGAGAACGGGCAGGGCGTTGCTCCGTGATGCCGCGCAGGTAACGGGCTGGTCAACGGACATTCTCTTCCGCTTGGCGGATTCTGGCGTTCATTGGCGCGTGCAGTCGGCGCACACGCCTGCCCTCCAGCGGCTGGCGAACGAGGAACACGTCGAGCACCGCGGCTCGAAGAAACGCCCCAGGACAGGCAATCCGGGCAGGAACTCGGGTCCATAGGTCACATCGGAGGAAGGGACCGACCATCCCGGCGGCGAGGGACCACCGCCGGGGCCTGTCCTGAGGAGCCGGAGGCCACTTGTCGGACATCGGTGTCCTGGCCGGGACGGGTGACTTTCTGCGGTTCGGGGATCAGCAGGTCACCGATCTCGCAGCTCAGGACGACGCAGATCACGTCCAGGTCCTCCAGCTTGAAGGAGACCGGCTGCCCGGACCACAGCCCCGTGGCTTGGTCAGGAAGAGGCGCTGCTCGGGCACGTGCGCGGCCCGGCAGCGATCCTGATCGTCCGTCTATTCCCGCGGCAGGTACAACTCCCGGTCGATCAACGCCTGCCCCGCACCGGTGGCCCACGCGCACATCCGTCTGATCTCGGACGACGAAGAGGCGGCCCGGGTGACCGACACCCGCCTTCTGCGGGCCTGGACCCGGAAAGAGGCCGTCGCCAAGGGGATGGGAGTCGGCCTGGGCATCCCGCTGCCGTCTCTGCCGGTACGCCCCGAGTGCGACGGTCCCCTCGTGGTCCGTGTACCGCCGGGGCGCCGGCCCGGCGTCTGGCGCGTGGACGACCTGCGCTGCCCCCTCCCGGGAGCGGAGCGAACGACGGCGGCACTCGCCACGCCGCTGCGCTACTGACAGCGTCGGCGTGAGGCCGGCCGGAGGAACGGATACGGACGGTGCGTCCGTCCAGTGCGGTGCGACCGAGCCCCAGGTCGGGCCACCGCCGAAGGCGGTCAGCGGGATGCGGGTACCGGGCCGTACACGGTCTGTCGCGACGGCTGCGGCGAGGACGAGGGGGATGGACGCGGCGACCGCGTCGAGGACGCGCCGACTGGCCTGGTGGGCGATGAATGCCCCGAGCGTCGAGCCGGTCCGGCACACGCCGCGCGCAGCCGGTCGTCCGGCGTACGGCTTGCCCGTCCATCTGACGCCCTTTCCCGCGCGGGAAGGCGTGGACCGGGTCGACGGGAACCCCCGGCCTCGATGAGCTCCTCGTCCACGCGGAAGGGGGCCTCTCCGCGACCGGCGCGGCGCACTGGTTCTCACGGTGCGGGGCCGCCGAAAGTACTCACCCGATCGACGAACGTGGCACCGGGGCGCGGTGACGGCGGCCGAGCCGGCTCGGCGCGGCCACGGGGACTTCTGCGACGCTGCCGTGGAGATGCTCGGGCAGGTCGATCAGATGGACGCCCTCTTGCTCATCGGGGTCGGTGCGGGCGACGACAGCGATCATTTCCTGGTCGTTCCAGTTCACCGGAAGGTGAGGGGTGTCCGGGGGAATACAGATGTAGTCCCCCGCGACCAGCACCACCCGCTCCGACAGACCGTCGCTGTGCCACACCTCGACCTCACCCGCCGCGACGAAGATCGCGGCGGCTACCCGGCGGGTCGGCTGACGGAAAGGGGCTGCCCTTCGGCGGTCGGTCATCTCATTGAGTGCGGAACCGTCCCCAGGGCGCCGGGAAGGGCTCTCCAGGCCACGGGATCGCGCGGTCCCGAAGGTGCCCGGCAGTGCAGGGCCGCGTTCGAGTCGATGTCCAGGAGCCAGGAACCCGGTTCCTGGGCGGAGGGGCGCGGTGATTCCTCCAGGGCGATGCCGGCCCCTGGTGCGCACAGGTCACGGTCCGCCGCCGGGTGCCAGACGAAGCGGCGCACGCTCGGTTCGGCGAGCCAGTGTGGGCGGGCCGCGGTCCAGAAGTCCGTCAGTGCCGTCGGCGGCGCCGCCCAGAGGGCGTCCCGGTCCCGGAGGTCCCGCCACAACCAGTACACACACAGCCGGGTGGCGTCGGTGGCGTGGGTCAGGACCTGGAAGCGCAGCAGGCCCTCGGCGTCCAGCGCCTCGCCGAGCCGCAGGTTCAGCTCGGCGAGGCGCGGGTCCGCGCCGGGTCGGGCGGTCTGGAACCCCAGAACCGCGCAGGTCCGGAAGTCTGTCGGCATGGGCACCCCGGTCAGCCCGAGAAGCGTTCCAGCCGGCCGATGGGCTCCGTGGGCGCCCAGGACAGCAGCGGGATGTGGTAGTTGACGGTCTGTCCGTCCTTCAGATGGCCCGAGCTCGGATGGTAAAGGTGCAGCATCTGGTCGTCGTACTGGTCGAAGGCGGTGGCCAGTTGGATCCGGAGCGCGAAGTCGATGTCCTCCCGGCCCCAACCCTCGAACCGCTCGTCCATGCCGTTGACGGCGTCGAAGACATCGCGCCGCAGCCACACGCACAGGCCCGGCGATCGCTGCACCCCGAACCACCGCAGCCGGTCCGTGTCCGCCTCGGGCTTCCCTTCGAGGCAGCGGTCGCGCACCGCGGCGGCCGAAGCGGGCGCGTCCATGTACAGCAGGTCCCGGAAGCACATCAACGCGCCCGACCCGGCGCGCCGGAACCGCTCGGTGTTGCGCCGTACGAAGTCCCGGTCCACGAGCGCGTCGGCGTCGAGCAGGCACAGGTAGGGCGCCTGGCGCCCGGCGCGCAGCACCCCGCAGTTGGTGCCCCAGGACTTGTTGAAGGGGCGGTCGGAGAACGCGAAGAGCCAGTCGTCCGCGTACTTGAGGACCGTCTCGCGCCAGCGCGGGGTGGTGTCCGACTCCACGACGGTCACGTGATACAGCTCGCGCGGCAGGGTCTGGTCGCTGAGGGCGGCCAGGCAGGCCACCAGGTTGCGGGCGCGGGTGCCGTCCGCGCTCTGGTCCCGGAACGTGATCACGATGTGGGCGACCGGCTCCACCGAGGTGGGCGCGGGCGGATTCGCGGGCCAGGACCGCCAGTCGGCATCGGCGGTCACCTCGCGGTCGTACGCGTCCCCGACGTGGTAGCCGAAGCGGGACCTGTCCCTGATGTCGAACGCCACGTCGACGAAGGGGGCCTGCGCCGCCTTGGCCGCCAGGTCCCGAACTCGCCGCCATCCCCGGGCACTTCCCGGGTCCTTCACCAACTCATCTGAGGCCGCGATGAGTTGGGAATCGCCGTGGGCCTGGATCTCCTTGAGCAGTTCGGCTGTCCGCTCCTGGGCGCGGTGCCAGTAGTAGGGGTTCGCCTCGCGGGCGCCGTGATCGGCGTGGATGACGAGCGCGTCGGCGACGGCACTTCCACACGCGGCGGGCTCTTGGCTGGGACGGGTCATCATGGGCGTACGGTCCTCACGTCTTGGGCTGGGACTTGGTGTCGACATGACGGGGGAAGCGGGTGCGCAGTGCGGCGAAGACGAGGGCGGCGGCCAGCATCAGCGCGGCGAACGCCCCCCACAGCACGAGCAGCGACTTGCTGAGCAGGTAACCGATCAGGGCCGGGCCGGAGACGGCCGACAGGGCCCAGGACATCTGGAACACCGAGACGTACCGGCCCTGGGAGCCGTCGGGTGCGGCGGCGACGGCCAGGCTGGTGGTGGCCGGTGCGGCGAGCATCTCACCGAGGGCCAGGAATGCGACGCCGGCGATGACCGCCGTCATCGCGAGGACGTCGGACGACGGCCCGGCGGCGCAGGCCAGCAGCAGGACGGCGATGACGAAGCACGCGGTGCCCGCGAGCGCGGTCGACGTTCTGCGCAGGTGGTACAGCTGGGCCGCGACGGTCGTCTGGAACAGCATGGTGAGCGTCATCTTGAGCATCAGCGCGAAGGCCGCGGTCCAGCTCGCCAGATGGATGTACCGGACCAGGTAGACCGGCAGGACGAGGGTGGAGATCAGCCAGCCGTAGGTCAGCAGCGTGTTGCCGAAAGTGAGGGTGAGGTACGGGCGGTCCGATCTGAGGGCCCGCCAGCCTCCCATGGGTGCCGCTTCCTTGGGGGCCGGCGGGGCAGCGGGGCTCTTGAGTGAGACGAACAGCAGTCCGGCGGTGACCGAGGTGGCGACGTTCAGGGCCAGCATGGCTTGGAGGCCGCCGGTGCCGCCGACCGCGAGTGCGATGGAGGCGATGCCTGAACCGGCGGCCAGGCTGGCGCTCTTGGCCGCGTTGACGATCGCGTACCAGCGGTCGAGGCTGTCGCTGTCGGCCACCTGCTCGCTGACGAACACCGGCCACGCGGCCCAGTAGGTCCGGTCGGCCACTGTGACGACGATGATGCCGACGAGCAACGGCCATAAGGACTGGACCCAGAAGTACAGCGTGTACCCGACCGCCGCCGCCACGGTCTGGGCCACCAGGACGCGGCGCGCGCCCAGCCGGTCGACGAGATGCCCCACGAACAGCGGCACCGGAAGCCCGGCCAGGCTCGCCGTCGTGATGATCACCCCGAGTTCCGCCACGGGGAGGTCGGTCGCGGTCGACAGATACAGGAACGTCAGAGGTATGAACGCGCCGTAGCCGACGGTGTCCACCACGACGGCGATCACCAGCCGCCGGTGCATCGAGGTGCCCGCCAAGCCCGCCTTCCGCATCAGGGACTGACGGCCGACGGTCCACCTCCGGCCCCGCCGCCCCGATGGAATGCTCACGCGCCTCGGTATGGTCGGGCCCGCCGGGGCGGGCAATGGATGAAGCGGAATAATCATGATGATTTACGTTAACAGTGGCGAACCGGTCGCCGCAGCACCGCGAACACGCTGGCGTGGATCAGTTCGAGCTCCGCGTCGGGCCCGCCCAGCGCTCCCTGAAGGAGTTCCAAGGCCCGTTCCCGCCGTGGTGGGTCCGCCTGCCAGGGGCCGCCGCTGGCCAGCCACCAGGTGACGTACGCCGGGACGGACACTGCGGATCGGCGCTCGACCACGAAGACATCGTCCACGACCAGGCCGTTGCGTTCGCAGACCGCTGCGAGTTCGGCGGCGGTCATCCGGCGTCGGGTGAAGTCGTCGGCCGTGTCCTGGCCCAGGAGGCGGCGCACCCGCGCGCCCACCTGCTGGTCGAAGTCGTCGGTCGCCGCGCTGCGTCCGGCCGTGGCCGCGCAGAGCAGGCCGCCCGGGACCAGGAGCTGCCGCATCCGGGCGAAGCAGTCGTCGTAGCGCGGATACATCCAGTGCAGGGCGGCGTTGCTGAACACCGCGTCGAACGGACCCGTGACCGCCTCCGGGTCCAGGAGGGAGCCGAGCCGGAACTCCACCCGCCCGGCGCCCTGTTCGTCGGTGCGGGCGAGGTGGAGCATGTCGGCGGAGACATCGAGCCCGGTGATCCGGGCCGTCGGCAGCCAGGTCAGCAACTCCTCGGTGAGCGCGCCCGTTCCGCAGCCGACGTCCAGGGCATGGCGCACGGTGTCGGGTGTCGGGTGCAGCCTGGCCACGACAGCGGCGTTACGGCGTTGGAGGCGGGCGGTGGCCTCGTCGTAGGAGTCGGCCGCGTGCCAGCGGTGCCGTCGGACCGTCGCGATGTCCTGCGTCATTCGCGGGTCACCGGCTTCAGCCCGATGATCGCCCGTGTCTCCTCCGGGGTCGCCGGTTCACGCCCCAGCTCACGGCCGATGCGGACGGCGCGCTCCACCAACCGTGCGTTGGTGGCGGGGGACTTGCGGCTCCAGTCCTCGTACGGATTGTCCTCGAGGCCGACGCGCACATGTCCGCCGAGCGCGGTGGCGAGCGTGTTCGCCCGGGTCTGGTAGCGGCCGATGCCGGCCAGGGCCCAGGTGGCGCCCTGGGGCAGCGCGGCCAGGACCGCGGCCAGGTTCGCCGCGCTGACCGCGGCCGTACCCAGGGAGCCGAGGAGGATGTTGGCGTAGAACGGCGGTTGCAGGACGCCCTTGTCGGCCAGGAAGGACGCGTAGTCCGCCATGCCGACGTCGAAGATCTCCAGTTCGGGAACGACCTCATGCTCCCGCATGGCGCCGGCCAACTCCTGAATGGTCTGGGGAGAGTTGACCGAGGGGCCGGTCGGGAAGTTCATCGAACCGAGGGTCAATGAGGCCATCTCCGGTTTCCCGGGGCCGGTGACCGTGAGCGAGGCGGACCGCTTCGGTGTCTCGGACCAGTTGCGGCCGCTCGTGGTCACCACGACGACGATGTCGGGCGCCTCGGAGACGACCGCGTCGCAGATCTCCTGGAACCGCTCCGGCCGCCAGGTGGGTTCCTCGTCGATATCGCGTGCGTGCAGGTGGACCATGGAGGCGCCGGCGTCACGGCAGCGGCGCACGTCCGCCGCGATCTCGGCCGGTTCGACGGGAACGGCCGGGACCTTGGCGCGGCGCGGGATCATTCCGGTGGGGCAGAGGTTGACGATGAGCTTGTCGGCCAAATCCATGCGGAGCCTGCCTTCAAGGGATGAGCTGCAAGAAGCAAGTGGTACGGGGCCGTTGGTCAGCTGCGCGGCTTGCTGGGTTCCGGCATGGGCCCGAGGCTCCCCAGGTGGCCGAGCACATAGTCCTTGGTCTCCAGGTAGCCGGAGTTGTGCGGGGTGACGAAACCGCCCCAGGGGACGCGCTGAACCTCAAGGCCGGCGGTCTCCAACGCGGCGATCTTCAGGGGGTTGTTGGTGGCCAGCCGGAGCCGCGCGACACCGAACTCGTGCAGCACCGCGGCCGCGTCGGTGTAGTCACGGTCGTCCACCGGCAGACCGAGCGCCAGGTTGGCCTCGGCGGTGTTCATGCCCTGCTCCTGGAGGGCGTAGGCCCTGATCTTGTTGGCGAGGCCGATCCCGCGGCCCTCGTGATCGAGGAGGTACAGCAGGATGCCGTGGTCGCTCTCCAGGACGGCGTCGAGGGCGGCGGACAGCTGGCTGCCGCAGTCGCAGCGGAGCGAGCCGAGGATGTCCCCCGTCGCACACGCGCTGTGCAGTCGGACGAGGGGATCGCAGTCCTCGGCGCGCTCGGTCCGGTGTACCGCCGCAATGATGCTCTCGGGACCGTTTCTCCCCCTGCCGAAAACGTGCAACCTCACCTCTCCGCTGGAAATCGGCAATGTGCAATTGGCCTGGCTGACGATATGCGGCATCGGATTCCCTTAAGGGCGCGCGAAAGGTCACGGCGTACGGATCGAGCGCTGCACGTCGTCCCACGTGCACGGCGCCGGGCCATCGTGAAAAACTTCCGCATCCAGGTTACAAGCGGTTTCCTGCAAAAGAATATGACTCGGGTTTCTGACGCGAAACCGCCCGCCGCTGCGGGTGATAAGGAAGATATATCGGGACAGATCTGGCTCGCTTCGCGTAAGTGCCCTCGGTGTGGGGGTATGTTGTTCGGCCAAGATCCCGGAAGCGCTTACCTCGAACGAGTGGTGGCAGTCCGCCAGGTTCCTTCATAAGGTCGTGGTGCCCACCGTCGTTCGACCGAAGAAGGTGGACGTGACCGCCATTCTTCTGCCCCGCCACAGAGAATCAGGTCGTCCGGTTTTCCAGGCCCTCGACCACGCATCGGTGGTGTGGCCATGCGAGTGATTCTCCGGGACCGTCAGCAGTGGGGAAACCGGGGCCTGGTCTCGGCCGGCTCCTCCGCCGCCACCCTGGCCGCGCTGCGCGTGCTGGACGAGGGCGGTACGGCCTTCGACGCGGCGATCACCGCCTCCGCGATGCTGACCGTCTGCATGCCGATGGCCTCAGGTCCCGGAGGCGACGCCGCGGCCGTACTGCACCCGCGGGGCGAGAACAGGCCGTTCGCCCTGCTCGGCCTCGGCCGCGCTCCGCTCGCCGCCGACCCGCAAGCCTTCGAGGAACGGGGGCTGGACGGCGTACCCCGCACCGGCATCCTGTCGGCCACCACGCCCGGACTGCTGGACGCCTGGTACGAGGTCCACGAGCGCTTCGGCACCGTCCCGCTCGAACGACTGCTGCGCCCGGCGGCGCGCGCCGCGTCGGAAGGTGCCGTGATCACCGGCCAGTTCCAGCGCTGGACCAGGGAGAACCTGCGGGTCCTGGAGCAGCCGGAGTTCCACGACCTGTACCGGCGGGCAGCCGAACCGGAGTCCGTGGGCAGCCGACTGCCCCAGCCCGGCCTCGCCCGCTTGTACGACAGGGCGGGGCGCTCGGACCGGGCCGCGCTGCGCGACTGGATCGCCGGGCTGACCGACGAGGTGAGCGAGCGGTACGGGGGCATGGTGCGCGGCGCGGATGTGACCGCCACGACCACCCGCCTCGTCCCCGCCCTGGTCGCCGAGGTGGTGGGGCGGCAGGTCGCCGTGGTGCCCGCCCCCACCCAGGGGCCGCTGATGCTCCAGAACCTCGCGCTCTACGCGGCATTGCGCACCGAAGGCGAGCGCAGCGACTCGGCCGCCGGGGTACATCTGCTCGCCGAGATCGTCCAGCAGACCTTCGGCTGGCGCCTCGACCACCTCAGGGACCCGGAAGCCGCCGGGCCGCCCCCGCCCGACCCCCTCGGCGAGCGGACCCTGGCCGAACTCCGGCGCGGCGTCGACCCGGACAAGCGCAGTCCCTGCCGCTACGCCGGCCACTACTCGCACGGCGACACGACCCACTTCGTCATCGCCGACGGCGCGGGCAACGCCGTGACCTGGGTGCAGAGCCTCGGCCTGGGCTTCGGCGCCGGGGTCGGCCCGGCCGAGGCGGGGCTGCTGCTGTGCAACCGGCTGGGCCGCAGTACGACGCTGGATCCCCACCATGCCAACCGGGTCAGGCCGGGCGCCCGGCCCGTCAACACCATCTTCCCCTGGATGATCAGCGAGGGGTCCTCCGTCCGATGGCTGGGCGGGACGCCCGGCGGGGACGGCCAGTGCCAGTGGAACACCCAGGTGGCGGCGGCCCTGCTGTTCGACGACAGCACCCCGCTGCGAGCGCTGTCGGGGCCGCGCTGGACGTACTACCCGGGCAGCGACCGCATCGAGGCCGGCCGTCCCGAGCAACTGCACGTCGACGAGACGATGGCCGCCGAGACCGTGGCAGAGCTCGTGCGCCGCGGCCACGACGTCGTGCGCAAGGCGAGCGTCGGCGGCGTCAACCGCGTGGTGACCTGCGACAGCGGCGCGCTGTACGGCCTGGACGACGGACGGCAGGAAGGGCTGACGGCAGCCCTGTGAGCAGCTCGTACAAGATGACCGACAAGGAGATCTCGTGGACCGAATCGGAGTGGTGGACACCATGTTCGCGCGGATCGACATGGGGTCGATCGCCGAAAGCCGGCTGGCCGGGATGGAGGGATTCGGTGAACATTTCGAGGTGGTCCGGCGGACCGTGCCGGGCTTCAAGGACCTGGCGGTGGCCGCCCGCCGGCTGATCGAGCAGGAGTCCTGCGAGATCGTCATCGCCTGTGGGATGCCGGGCGGCGCGGAGCTGGACCAGGTGTGCGCGCACGAGGCGGCGCAGGGAATCATGCTCGCCCAGGTGCTGACGGGGAGGCACATCCTCGAAGTGTTCGTGCACTCCCAAGAGGAGCCGGATCCGGCCAAGTTCGCCGAGCTGTGTCGCAACCGGGTCGGGTCGCACGCCGTGAACGCGTACTGGTTGCTGTATGCGCCCGAGGAGCTGCGCAAGCGGGCCGGCCAGGGAATCCGGCAGGGCGGCGCGGACGCCGGACCTCTCCCGAGGTGATCGTGGAGCGTCGAATTCCGGTTCCGCGCACGGAGTTCACCCTGTCGGAAACTCACTCATTGCTGACCCTTATCGCGCGCTTGTGCGCTAAACCTTCCTCGGGAGGCGCTCCCGTAATTCACGCCCCCCTTCAGCCTCAACTTCGCTGGTCCGCAAACCGGGTTGCATGACCGGTTTCTTTCTCCCTGGGATATTCGTTGCGAGTATCCGGATGGTGGACTAGTTTGCGTGGAGCGCAACTCAGGCCGAATCCGCCCTGCGCGGTAATTGCGGGGCGTGCCGAAGGGGAACGTCCAGGGGCGGTTGAGTGTTCCGACAAGGTGCCATGCGTGACACGCCACACTCCGAAACAGACGACCGGGAGATCACCGTAGCCGGTGACTTCGAAGGCGCTCGATCCGCAGCGCGAGAGAAAGACACCGAGAAGCGGCAATCACGGCGGCGGCGTTCACGGAGCGGCGGCATCGGCATCCTGGCACCGGCCGCGCTCGGATTGTTGCTCGTCGCTCTCTGGGACGCCGTAACCCGTTTCGGAGCCGTCTCCACGTTCTTCCTGCCCACTCCCCATTCCATTGCGAAGGAGCTGGTAAGCCAACTACAGGACGGTTTCCTGTTCGACTACATCGCCCGGACCGTGGCCGAGAGCACCGCCGGAAGCGCGCTGGGCCTGGCCGTCGCCCTCCCGCTCGCCTATCTCATCGCCCGCAACCGCGTGGCCGCCGCCGCGCTGCAACCGTATGTGGCGGCTTCCCAGGCGGTACCCGCGGTGGCGCTCGCCCCGCTGCTCGCCCTCTGGTTCGGCTACGGGCTGTTGCCCATCGCCGTCCTGTGCGCCCTGCTGGTGTTCTTCCCGATCCTCGTCAGCGCGGTGGTGGGACTGCGCCAGATCGACTCCGACGTGATGAACGCGGCACGCGTCGACGGAGTGGGCCGAGTGCAGATGCTCCGGTACATCGAGTGGCCGCTCGCCCTGCCGAGCACCCTCGCGGGCATCCGGGCCGGCCTCACCCTCTCCATCACCGGAGCTGTCGTCGGCGAGTTCGTGGTCGGCGGCGATGGCCTCGGCCAACTGCTCACCGTCCAGCGCAGCGAGGCGGACACCGTCGGCATGTTCGTCACGCTGCTCGTCCTGGTCCTCCTCGCCGCCTGTCTCTACGGCCTGATGCTGCTGCTGGAGAGGTGGGCACGCTGGTGACCCACCAACACCCTCCCTGTGAGCCCACTTGTCCCTGAAGCCGAATTGACGTGTTATCAGAAAGAGCCTTGTCCATGAGAGTTGTCACCGGAGCCTCCGCCCCACGCCGTACCGCCAAGACGGCCGTCGCCGCCGCCCTGCTGGCGGCGACCCTGATGTCCTGCGCGGAGGAACCGAACGCGAGCGATGAGAGCGACGGAGGTGACGGGAGCACCACCGAACTCACGCTCGGACTCACCTACATACCGAACATCCAGTTCGCGCCCTTCTACGTGGCCGAGGAGAAGGGCTACTACAAGGACGCCGGACTGAACGTGACGCTGCATCACCACAGCGCCAGCGAGGATCTGTTCGGTGGCCTGAAGGCGGGCAAGGAGGATCTCGTCATCGCCGGCGGCGACGAGATCGTGCAGGGCCGGGCCGGCGCCATCCCGGCGGTCAACGTCATGACGCTCTACAAGAGATACCCCGTGGCCCTGCTGGTCCCGGCCGACTCCTCCATCCGCGACGCCTCCGGCCTGAAGGGCAAGACCGTCGGAGTGCCGGGGCCGTACGGCGAGACCTACTTCGGCCTGCTGGCGCTGCTGGCCGAGGGCGGGCTCACCACCGAGGACGTGGAGGTGAAGTCCATCGGCTACACCCAGCAGGCGGCCCTCTCCGCCAAGCGGGTCGACGGAGTGATGGGCTTCGTCAACAACGACCAGGTCCAGTTCGAGCAAGCGGGCCTGGACGTACGCGCCGTCCCTCTGGCGGAGGAGACCGACGGCGCCCCCCTGATCTCGTCGGGCATCGGAGCATCCGAGAGCTTCTTGAAGAAGCGGCCCGACGACGTACGGCAGTTCGTGGCGGCCACCCTGCGCGGTGTCGAATTCACCCTGGCCAACCCCGAGGAAGCGGTCGAGCTCAGCCGCGCCCACATCCCCACGCTGAAGGACGCCAAGAGCAAGGCCTCGGCGCTGGCGGTGCTGGAGGCGTCGGCGCCCCTCATCCGCGGTTCGGGCGGGCGGCTCGGTGAGAGTGACCCGCAGACGTGGAGCCGCATGGCGGACTTCATGAAGGAGAAGGGCCTGATCAAGAAGGAGATACCTGCCGAACAGGCCTACACCAACGACTACCTGCCCGAGGAATGACGGCGAGCCACGCCCTCATTCCGTGAAGTCGAACCAGTCGCAACGGGAAGGATCGAGAAGAATGGCTCTCAAGGCTCTCATTCTCAACACCACTCTGCGCCGGTCACCCAGCCGCTCGCAGACCCAGGGACTCATCGACAAGGCGGTCCCCCTCTACGAGAAGGAGGGGATCGAAACCGAGGTCATCCGCGTCATCGACCATGACATCGAGCAGGAGTACTGGGACGACTTCGACGACTACAACGCCGGTGAGAAGGCGCGCCGCGAGGACGAGTGGCCCTGGCTGCTCGGGAAGATCAGGGAGGCCGACATCCTGGTCATCGCCACCCCGATCACCCTCAACATGTGCACGTCCGCCGCGCACGTCATCCTCGAGAAGCTCAACCTCATGGACGAGCTGAACCCTGACACCAGGCAGTTCCCGCTGTACAACAAGGTCGGCGGGCTGCTGATGTGCGGCAACGAGGACGGCGCCCACCATGTCGCCGGCACGGTGCTGAACAACCTCGGACGGCTCGGCTACAGCGTGCCGCCGAACGCCGCGGCCTACTGGCTCGGCCCGGCGGGTACCGGCCCCGGCTACATCGAGGGCAAGGGCGACCGGCACTTCCACACCAACAAGCTGATCCGCTTCATGGTGGCCAACACCTCCCACCTGGCCCGCATGCTCCAGGAGACCCCGTACACCACCGACCTGGAGCAGTGCGCCCAGGCGGCCCGGGAGGAGAGCGACGACGTGTTCGCGATCAGGGTCAACACGAACACCCCCGCCATCCGCTACAAGCGGTTCCAGAAGCTCGGTGAGGTCAAGGTCGAGGACGGCCAGCTGAGCGGCTGAGGACCCGAGGGCTGGGTGACCGCACCCAGCCCTCACGGCTGGTCCGGACCGGGGGAGGCGAATGAAGATCATCGAGGTACGTGATCTTCGCAAGGAGTACCGGATCCCGGAGAAGGAACCCGGGCTCGCGGGCACGGTGCGAAGTCTGGTGCGCCCTCGCTACCGCACCAAGGTGGCACTCGCCTCGGTCGGCTTCGATATCGAGACCGGGGAGTCGGTGGGGTATCTCGGCTCCAACGGTGCCGGCAAGTCCACGACCATCAAGATCCTCACCGGGGTGATGTCCGCGACCGGCGGATTCGTCCGAGTGAACGGCTTCGAACCCCATCGCGACCGCAAGCGGCACGTCCGTGAACTCGGCGCCGTCTTCGGCCACCGCACCGGACTCTGGTGGGACCTGCCCGTCATCGACTCCTTCCGGGCCTTGAGCAGCATGTACGAGATCCCGGAGGCGGCCTACCGCACCAACCTGGAGGTCTTCACCGAGCTGCTCGAACTGAACGACTTCCTCTCGGTCCCGGTACGCCAGCTCTCGCTGGGCCAGCGCATGCGCGCCGATCTCGCGGGCGCCCTCCTGCACAATCCCCGCCTGGTCTTCCTGGACGAGCCGACGGCCGGACTCGACCTCAACTCCAAAGCGGCCGTACGGCAGTTCGTCCGCCATCTCAACCAACAGCACGGCACCACGGTCTTCCTGACGAGCCATGACATGGCGGACATCGAGGGGATCTGCGACCGGCTGATCATCCTGGACCGGGGCAGCAAGATCCTGGACGACGGCATCGACCGCGTGAAGCACCGGCTCACTACCAGCAGGCACCTGATCGTGACGGTGCCCGACACCGTGGACGTGAACGAGGTGGTCCGCACGGTCCACGACGGCACGGCCGCCTCTTGCACAGTCCTGGGCCGACAACAGATCTCCTGTGAGTTCGACCGGGCGTCGGTGAGCGTTCCACACCTGGTCGGGGTGATCATGCGGCAGCACGAGATCGTCGACTTCGAACTCCGGGAGCCCGACCTCGAAAGCATCGTCCAGCGCATCTTCCAACAGCGTCCGACCATGCCGTAGGAGCGAATTGAGGACTTTCGTCACGCTCGTCGGAACAGCGGTCCAGGAAGCCTTCATGTATCGCGGCCGCTATGTGGTGGGCGTGCTCATCAGCCTGCTCCAGATATTGGTTCTCTTCTCCGTCTGGCGTGCCGTCATGGAGAACCGGGAGAACCCGGCGGGATACACCTGGCCGGAGATGCGGACGTATTTGCTGCTGTCCTTTCTGCTCTCACTCCTGCTGTCGTTCGGCACGGAGGAACGGGTTTCGGCCAGCATCCGGGACGGCAGTGTCTCGATGGAGCTGCTGAAGCCCGTCCATTACGTGACGCTCCGTCTCACCGAGCTGCTGGCGGCCCTCCTCCTGGAGCTGCTGTCGGCCGGGCTCTGCCTGCTGATCGCCGCCCTCACTCTGGTCCGGGCGGTACCGCCCGAGTCCGGTATGGGGGCGGCCCTGGTGCTCTCGCTGCTCCTCGCCGTGGCGCTGAAGGGCGCCCTCGCCGTCGCCACCGGGATCCTCTGCTTCTGGACGACCAACGCCCTCGGCCTCATCTGGTGCCGCCAGGCCATTGCGCTGCTGCTCTCCGGGGCGATGTTCCCCTTGCCGATGCTCCCTGAGTGGCTGCGGGCGTTGGCGTACGCCCTGCCCTTTCAGGGCACCTTCCACACGCCCGTCCTCATCTACTTCGGCCGGGTCGACGCCGACGAGGCCGCCGGTCTCATCGCCGTTCAGGTGCTGTGGCTCGGCATCCTGTGCGCCACGGCCATGCTCCTGCTGAACCGCGGCTTCCGACGGCTGGATACCTATGGCGGCTGACCGAGGGACACCTCACTTCGTGCTGCTCCTGGGCCTCCAGTACCGGGCGAAGTCGGCCTACCGCTCGGACCTGTTGCTCCAGATCGTCGCCGCGCTGCTACGACAGGGCACCTGGCTGGCCTTCCTCCTGGTGCTGCTGCGCCGTGTCCCGGAGGTCCAGGGGTGGAGCACCTGGAAGATGATCCTGCTGTACGGCCTGGCGACCGCACCACTCGGCCTGAACGTCCTGTTGTTCAACGGGGTCTGGAAGCTCGGCGAACTCATCCGCAAGGGGGAGCTCGACACCCTGCTGCTGCGCCCCGTCGACCCGGTGCTGCACCTGTTCACCAGGGACGTGAGCCTGCACGGCCTTGGTGACCTCACCATCGGTGTCACCTCGCTGACCCTCGCCGCCTGTCACCTTCCGCTGCCCTACGGCATCTGGTCGGTGCCGCTGCTGCTGGTCTTCGTCCTGTCCGGCAGCCTGATCTACGGCTCGGTCAACCTGGCGTCGGCCTCCCTCGGGTTCTGGTTCCGGGAAGTGCACAACATCCCTTTCCTCGTCCACCAGTTCACCGACCTGGCCCGGTTCCCGCTGAACATGTACCCGCGCGCGCTGTTCCTGGTCTTCCTCTTTCCGCTGCCCTTCGCCTTCGTCACCTACCTCCCGGCCGACCTGCTCACGGGCGGCGGCTCCCTGTGGGCGGTCCTGGCCGCACCGGCCGCCGCACTCATCACCCACGCCTTGGCCAGGACGGTCTTCCAGTGCGGGCTGCGCCGCTACGAAAGTGCCGGAAACTAGTCAACTCCCAAGGAGGAGTGACCGGATGAAGTTCACCGACGGCTACTGGCTGCTCCGCGCAGGGGTCGTGGCCGCCCACCCCGCCGAGGCGTACCAGATCGTCCCCGGCACGGACTCGCTGACCGTGCGTGCCCCCGTCCAGAGGATCGAGCGCAGGGGCGACCTGGCGATGGGCCCCGTCGTCACCGTCCGCTGCTCCAGCCCGCTGCCCGATGTGATCGGCGTGGAGATCACCCACTTCGACGGGGTGCAGGCGCGCGGACCGGAGCTCGCGCTGAGCGCCGACAGCGGGGCCGGTGTCGAGGTGTCGGTGGACGCTGAGGCGGCGGTGCTCACCAGCGGTTCCCTGTCGGTCCGGTTCGCCCGGGACGACGACTGGCGCATGGACTTCGTCGCCGACGGGCGGGTCCTGACCGGCAGCAGGTCAAAAGCGATGGCGTTCATCGAGGCCGAGGGCCGCCACTATGTGCGCGAACAGCTCGACCTCGGCGTGGGACACCATGTCTACGGGCTCGGCGAGCGCTTCGGCCCGCTGGTCAGAAACGGCCAGAGCGTCGACATCTGGAACGAGGACGGCGGCACCTCCACCGAACAGGCATACAAGAACGTGCCGTTCTACCTCACCGACGCCGGCTACGGCGTCTTCGTGCACCACAGCGGGCGGGTCTCCTTCGAAGTGGGCTCGGAGGCGGTGGCGCGCACCCAGTTCAGCGTCGAGGGCCACAAGCTGCGCTACTACGTCATCCACGGCCCCACACCGAAGGACATCCTGCGCCGCTTCACCGCCCTGACCGGCCGCCCCGCGCGGCTGCCGGCCTGGTCCTACGGCCTGTGGCTGTCGACGTCGTTCACCACCTCGTACGACGAGGAGACCGTCACCTCCTTCATCGACGGCATGGCCGAACGGGACCTGCCCCTGTCGGTGTTCCACTTCGACTGCTTCTGGATGCGGGAGTTCCACTGGTGCGACTTCACCTGGGACCCGCGCACCTTCCCCGACCCGGCGGGCATGCTCGCGCGCTTGAAGGCCCGCGGGCTGAGGATCTGCCTCTGGATCAACCCGTACATCGCCCAGCAGTCGGCCCTGTTCGCCGAGGGCAAGGAACGCGGCTATCTGCTGCGCAGACCGAACGGCGATATCTGGCAGTGGGATCGGTGGCAACCCGGCCTCGCGGTGGTCGACTTCACCAACCCGGCCGCCCGTGACTGGTTCGCCGAGCACCTCGGGGCCCTGCTCGACATGGGCGTGGACTGCTTCAAGACGGACTTCGGGGAGCGCATCCCGCTGGATGTGGAGTACTTCGACGGCTCCGATCCCGAACGCATGCATAACCACTACGCCTACCTCTACAACCAGGTGGTCTTCGAGCTCCTGGAGAAGCGCCGAGGCCGAGGGGAGGCAGTGCTGTTCGCCCGCGCGGCCACCGCCGGCACCCAGCGCTTCCCGGTGCACTGGAGCGGCGACTGCGAGGCGGCCTTCGCGGGCATGGCGCAGAGCCTGCGCGGCGGACTCTCCCTCGGGCTGTGCGGATTCGGCTACTGGAGCCACGACATCGGGGGTTTCATCGGCCGACCCGACGCAGCGGTGTTCAAGCGCTGGATCGCCTTCGGCCTGCTGTCCTCGCACAGTCGGCTGCACGGCGGCTGGTCCTACCGGGTTCCCTGGGAGTTCGACGAGGAGGCCGTGGAGGTGCTGCGCTCCTTCACCCGGCTCAAGATGCGGCTGATGCCGTACCTGAGCCGGATCGCGGAGGAGGCACACACCGACGGACTGCCCATGATGCGGCCGATGGTGCTGGAGTTCCCCGACGACCCGGCCTGCGCCCACCTGGACACCCAGTACATGCTCGGCGACTCTCTGCTGGTCGCGCCGGTGTTCTCGGCCGACGGGCAGGTCCGCTACTACGTGCCCGAGGGCTGCTGGACCAGCTTGCTGACCGGAGCGACGGTCGAGGGCCCCCGCTGGGTCGAGGAGCGGCACGGCTTCGACAGCCTGCCCGTGCTGGTCAGGCCCGGCGCGGTGATCCCCGTCGGAGCCGTCGACGACCGGCCCGACTACGACCACGCCGCCGGAGTCACCCTGCGCGTCCACCCCGGGCCCGGGGCGGCCACCACGCGGATCATGTCCCCCGACGGCCGTCCGTCCGTGGACTTCTTCGTCGACCGGAGCGACGGCCGGACGCGCGTCACGGCGGACCGGCCGGTGCCCGGCTGGTCCGTGCTGCTCGTGGGCGCGTCCACGCCGTCCTCGGTGCACGGTGCCGTGCCCGAAGCGGTGCCGGAGGGGACACTGCTGCGGACCCTGTCCGGCGCGCTCACCGTGGAGGCCGTCGAGTGAGCTCTCAGGGGCAGGTCCGCCCCATCGCGTAGGCGGACGCCGCCTCCTACGACCACACCGAGGCATGATCGTCGACGAAGCCGCGAGCTGAGCCGGGGCAGGACGTGGCGGATACGACCAAGGTCTGTGGCCGGCTCCACTTCATCGCCCGGCGCATGGACTGGGAGTTCCTCGGGCCCGTCTGGGCGGGAGACACCAGCGAGGCGAAGGTCACCGTGCGGTCGCTCGGGGAGGCCAGGGCGGGTGTCGCGGGGGAGTTGGAGCTCGTCATCGAGAAGCACGGCGAGCCGGTGATGCGGGGCGAGAGCACCGGCGTCATCCGCCGCTGACCGTCGTCACAGCGGCCCGTCGTCGAGCCCTCCGGCGACGGCCGCCCGGGCTGCGTTCGCCACCGTGTCGCCGTCGAGCAGGATGTCCGCGACGAGATCGTCGTCGGAGTCCAGGCCCAGCCGCTCGGCGATGAGGAACGAGATCTCCACGGCGGCCAGCGAGTCGCCGCCGAGCTGGTGGAAGTCGTCGAACCGGCCGACCTCGTCGAGGTCCAGGACATGCGCCCAGACCCCGGAGATCAGCAGCTCCAGCCGGGTCGCGGGCTCCTCGAACGCGGTCGCGAGGCCGGGGCGCCCGCGCCCCGGCCCGGGCAGCCGCGCCCGGTCGGTCTTGCCGTGCTTGCCGACCGGCAGCTCCTCGACGACGCTGATCCGCGCCGGCACCGACCGGCTGGGGATCCGCTCCCCCAGGTGACCCATGAGCGCACCGAGCGGATCGAGCAGCTCATGGCCGGGCCGCAGGACCACATGGGCGGCGAGCGACCAGCGTCCCGACCCGCTCCGGTACGGCACGACGCAGGCGTCCAGCACCGCCTCGTGGTCCCGCAGCGCGCTCTCCGCCTCGGCGGGCTCGACGCGCTGCCCCCTGATCTTCACCTGGCCGTCGAGGCGTCCGCAGAACTCGATCTGCCCGTCCGGGGTGTACCGGCCGAGGTCACCGGTGCGGAAGGTGCGCCAGCCCGCGGGCGGTTCGGGCGGGAGCGGCGAGAAGCGGGCCGCCTGCGCCGTATCGGCGTCGAGGTAGCCGGAGGCGACGCCGATGCCCTGGAGACAGATCTCGCCCACCTCCCCGACCGGGCAGATCGTCTCGTCCCGGTCGAGGAGGTACACGCGGGTGTTGTCGATGGGCCGGCCGATCGGGACCGGGTCACGCGGCGCCAGGTCCGCCCGGGCATGGGTCACGTCGATGGACGCCTCCGTCGGGCCGTACAGATTGTGCAGCTCGGCGTCCGACTGGCGGGCGAACTCCTTGACGAGGTCGGTGGTGAGCGCCTCGCCGCTACAGAACACCAGCCGCAGGTCGGGGCAGCGCCGGGCGCCGTCGGCCCGCAGCCACAGGCGCAGCATGGAGGGCACGAAGTGAGCGACGGTGACCCGGTGTTCGGTGAAGTGGGTGATCAGCGCCTCCGGAGAGGTGTGCTCCTCCGGCGGGATCACCACTGCGCGAGCGCCCGCGTACTGCGGCCAGAACAGCTCCCAGCCGGCCACGTCGAAGGTGACGGGAGTCTTCAGCGCCACCCGGTCGGCCGGGGTGAGCGGAAAGGCCCGTTGCATCCACCGGACCCGGTTGGCGAAGCCCTGGTGGGTGCAGACGACCCCCTTGGGCCGCCCGGTGGAACCCGAGGTGAAGATGATCTGGGCCGTGGCATCGGCGTCCATCGTCACCGGCTCGCGACCGGCGTCCGCGGCATACCTCGGCCGTACGTCGAAGGTCGTGAGCGTCGGGAAGTCCTGAGTGTCTCCGGCCACCAACACCGCGGTGGCGCCTGCGGCTTGTGCCGCCGACTGCCGCCAGGCCGGTGGATCGGTCACCCCGAGCGGGCAGTAGGCGCTCCCGGACAGGGCGACGGCCTGGACCGCGGCGACGAGTTCGGCCGAGCGGTCGATCGCCACGCCGAAGACCCCGGCGCCGAACCTCTCGTCGAGCGCCGCGCGCAGCCCGAAGACCCACTGCCCGAGTTCGTCGTACGACCAGTCACGGTCGCCGTCGGTCAGCGCGATCCGGGAACCACCCTCGGCGTACCGGCGTTCCAGCTCCCGGAGCACCTTGTCGGGCCGGACGGGCACGACCTCGCCCTGGAGGCCCTCGATGACCGCCCGGTCGGCGGGGTCGCAACGGGCCCACGGATCGTGATCCGACGGCATGGTCACACCTTTCTGGCGCCATTATCGGAAATCGGGGGGACGCCCGGTTTTCTTCGGCCGGCGGAGATTTCGCGAACTGTTCTCGGCGAGGGCCGGCGGTGACATCCGGAAAACCATTGGATTCGCAGGGGATTGGCGGAGCCTAACCCCGCCCTCCCGGGCCTGACAAGGCCGGATCAGGGCCAACTCCGAGCGCGCCGTACGCCGTTCACCTGGAACGCACCTGGATGACAGGGCCAGTTTCGGACAACCTGGCCGGTGTTGATTGAGGAAGATCCGGCAGGGATTTAGGGTCGGAGAGCCTCCCCGACTGCCATCCGACAGTCGCTGTGGAAATTGCAGTCCCTCTTCTCGTCCGATGGCCGTAAGAGGTGCGAATGCAGGATTCCGAATCAGCGTCCGCCATCGCCGTGGACGACCTCACCCGAACCTTCCGCGGACCCCAGGGCCGAGTGAAGCGTGCGGTCGACGGACTGTCGCTGCGCGTGGAGCGCGGCGAGATGGTCGGACTGCTCGGGCCCAACGGCGCCGGCAAGACCAGCACCGTCAAGATCCTCATGACCGTGCTGCTGCCGACCTCCGGCCGGGCCCGCGTCCTCGGACACGACGTCGTGGCGCAGGCGCAGACCGTGCGCCGCCTCACCGGCGTCATCCTCGGGGGCGACCAGGGCCTGTACGCGCGCCTGTCGGCCCGGGACAACCTGCTGCTCTTCGCCGACCTGTACGGGCTGCCGTACCGGGAGCAGAAACGGCGCGTGCCCGAACTGCTCGACATGGTCGGGCTGTTGGGGGAGGAGCGCAAACGGGTCGAGTCCTACTCCCGCGGGATGAAGCAGCGGCTGCACATCGCGCGCGGCCTGCTGCACGACCCGGAGGTGGTCATCCTGGACGAGCCGAGCAACGGCATCGACCCCGTCGGGGCCCGCGAACTGCGCGCCCTCGTACGCGAACAGGTGCACCGGGGCCGGACCGTACTGCTCACCACCCACTACATGTTCGAGGCCGACGAACTGTGCGACCGCGTGGTGGTCATGCGCGAGGGCCGGAAGATCGCCGAAGGCACCCCGGAGTCGCTGAAGAAGCAGACGGACGGCCAGGTCGTGCTGACCGTGCACCTCAACGGCGCAGGGGAGGACGACCTGGTCCGGCTGCGCGCCCTGCCCGGCATCCAGTCGGTGAGCCTGTCGGACCGGGACGCGGGCCAGGTGCTCGACGTGCACAGCGGCCAGGAGACGGACGTGACCGCCGCCGTACTGGCCGAACTGCGCGGGCTGTCCGTCCTCCAGGTCTTCAAACGCGAACCCACTCTGGAGGACGCCTACGTCTCCCTCATCGCCGGAGCCGCGCGGTGACCGCGTCACCGATGACCCCCGGCCCCCGGGCGACGGCCGGCTATCTGCTGCGCGCCTGGCGGCTGGAGCTGCGCCAGCTCGTCCGCACCCGCCTGTACGTCTTCCTCGCCGTCTTCCTGCCGCTGATCTGCGCCTCGCTGGCGTTCTACATGCTCGACGGCTCGGACCGGGACCTCGCCCCCGTCTCGGTGGCGATCAGCGCCGGACTCATGGGCATGTGGTCCTCCACCCTGCTCGGCTCCGGCAACGCCATCAACCGGCTGCGCTGGATGCAGGTCCTCGAACCCCTGGTCGCCAGCCCCCGCTCCACCTTCCTGATCACCCTGCCGTTCGCCCTCGCCACCGCCACGCTGGGCGTCTACGGCCTCGCGGCCACCCTGGTGTGGAGCGCCCTGCTGTTCGACATGCCCCTGCACCTGGCCGACCCGGCGCTGTTCCTGGCGGCCCTGCCGGCCACCGTGCTGGCGCTGGGCATGCTCGGCCTGCTGCTGTCCTCGGCGTTCATCCTGTATCCGACCGCCCAGTCGCTGGCCAACTTCTTCGAGTACCCGGTGTGGATGCTCAGCGGCATGCTCGCCCCCATCTCCACGCTCCCCGGCCCGGTGCGCACCATCTCCTGGTGTCTGTCGCCCACTTGGGGAGTGAAGGCCCTGGAAGGGGCGGCCCTCGGATCCGCCGGGGCGGGCCGCGCTGTCGGGATGTGCGTCCTGCTCTCCGCCGTCTACGGCGCCCTCACGCTGCTGTTGCAGAGGAGGTTCGAGTGGATGGCACGCTCCAGCGGCACGCTGGCGCTTCAGTGACCCTGCGGCTGTTCCTCGTGGCGGGCTGGCGCTCGCACCTCGCCCTGTTCCGCTGGCTGCGGCCCTCCGCGTTCATCCCGACCGTCATCGGCGTGCCGGTGGTGCAGCTGGTGTGGTTCGCCCATCTCGGCCGCTACCTGGGCACCCACCCGGTCGCGTACTACGTGGTGGGCAACGCCCTCATCTCCTGCGCGATGGCCGGTCTGTTCGCGCCGTCCATGTCGATCCAGGGCGAACGCCACAGCGGCACCCTCAACGCGCTCCTGGCCACCCCGGCCAACCGTGCGGTCATGTTCGGCGGCCGTATCGTGCCCGCCGTCCTGATCGGGGCGTTCACCTCGACGGTCATGCTGGGCTTCGGCGTCGCCGTGGGATGGGTGGTCATCCCCGCCGCCGCCCTGCCCGGACTGGCCGCCGCCGTCCTGGTCGCCGCCCTGTCGTGCAGCGCCTGCGGCCTGGTCATCGGGGCGATAGGACTGCGCACCCGCGAGGCGACCTTCGTCTCCAACGTGGTGCTGTACGCCATTCTCCTGCTGTGTGGGGTGAACATCCCCCTCGACCGACTGCCGAGTTGGCTCGCCCTCATCGGCCGGGCGATGCCCATGACGCAGGGCATCGAGGCGGCCCGGCGAGCCCTCGCAGGGCACGGCGGAGTGCCGGGCCTGCTCGGCTGGGAACTGCTCAAGGCCGCCGTCTACATCCTGCTGGCCCTGCTCCTGCTGCGGGTCCTGGAACGGATGAGCCGTGCCACCGCCGCCCTCGACGACGTATGAGGAAGACGTATGAGGAAAGGGACATGACCACGAAGCCGGCCGCCGACCGCGCCCCCCTGACCTACGGCCAACTGTCCGTCTGGCGGGTCATGACCGACTGGCCGCCCGACCGCTGGCCCGAGACCTACCTGAGCACCGTGGTACCGGTATCGCCCGACTGCTCGCTCACGTCGGTGACCACGGCGCTGCACACCCTGTGCGCCCGCCACGAGTCGCTGCGCACCCGGTTCGCCGACACCCCGCACGGACCCGAACAGCACATCATGCCGGTCGCGGACACGGTGGACGTCGCCGTGGACGAGCGGCCCGGTGCCACCCGGGCCGAGGCCGAGGCGGCCGGCCGCGAGCGGGCGGGGCAACCCATCGACCGGGAGAAGGACTTCGCCCGCCGCTTCACCGTGGTGACCGACGGCGGACGCCCGGCCTACGCCGTCATCGTCGTCGACCACATCGTCGCCGACGGCTACGGATTGGCCAGATTGCGCGCCGAAGCCGCCGCCCTGATGGGCGCGGACGACCCCGACGGCAAGCGGCGACTCGACGAAACCCCGCCGCAGCCAAGGGACTTGGCCCGCCTTCAGCGCTCCGAAGCTCAGCGCCCGCGCCGCGAGGCCGCCCTCGGCTACTGGCGTGGCCTGCTACGGACGCTGCCTGCGGATCTGTTCCCGGTGCCCGACCGGGACGGCCACCACCCCGGCCGTATCGAGGCCGTCCTGCAGTCGCCGGGCGCGCGGGCCGCACTCGGTACCGCCGCCAGGCGGCTGGGCGTGCCGCCCCAGGGAGTCCTGCTCGCCCTCACCTCCCTGGCCACGGCGGCGGTGACCGGAACCGGGCAGGTCGTCCACACCCTCCAGTCGAGCAACCGCTTCACCACACCCTGGCGCACCATCGTCAGCTCCATGAACCAGTACGTGCCGCTACCGCTCGAACCCGGTGCCGTCCCCTTCGCGCGGTACGCCAGACACGTCCACGGAGCCGCCCTCAAGGCCTACCGCTTCGGTACGTACGACATCGACGCGGTGACCGACCTGGTGCGCACCGAACGGGGCATCGTGCTCGGCTTCGACCACTTCTACAATTTCATGGCCCATGACGTCCCCACCGGTCCCGAGGAGTCCGACCCCGGACCCCGCCGGATCGAGGCCACCCGCCCCTACCGCCAGATCGGCCCCCGGTTCGACGTCAAGGTCCGCGGCGGCCCCGACATGCCGCTCGTCGTACGGGCCGACCCCGCGCTTCTCCCACAGCCCGGCCTGCACGCGCTGCTGGCCTGGTACGACGACGAACTGCGCCGCCTGGCGGCCGATGGCGGGACCATGACCGACGCCCTGCTCGCCACCTGCCGGTCCGCTCTGTCTGCCGAGGCCGCGCGATGACGGGGCTCCCCATGTCCCATGCCCAACGGCGACTGTGGTTCCTGGAGCACGTGGGAGCCGGGGGAACGGCCTACCACCTCGCCGCGGGGGTACGACTGACAGGACCCCTGAACGTGCCGGCGCTGGACACGGCGCTGGCTGACGTGGCGGAACGGCATGAGCCGTTGCGCACGGTCTTCACCGACGAGCCCGGCCAGGAGATCCTCGAAGGCTTTCGACCCGAGTTGACGGTGACATCCGTGTCCGAGAGCCGGCTCGACGCGGCAGTGCGCGCCGCGACCGCGGCGCCCTTCCGGATCGACGAACGACCCCCCTTCCGCGCTGCCCTGTTCCGGCTCGGCCCCGAAGAGCACGTTCTCGTCCTGATGGCCCATCACATAGCCGTCGACGGATGGTCGGTCCCCATCCTGATGCGCGACCTCGGCACGGCCTACCGACAGCGCGCCGTCGGGCTCGCCGGCCCGGGGTGGGACGAACTCCCCGTCCGATACAGCGACTACACCCTGTGGCAGCGTGACCTGCTCGGCGACCCGGCGGATCCGCTGAGCCTGCGGTCCCGCCAGACGGACTTCTGGCGCCGCGCCCTGGCCGGCCTCCCGGACGCGCCCGCCCTCCCCACCGACCGACCGCGCCCGGCGACCGCCCGCCACCACGGCGCCCGCACGCCCGTGACCTGCGACCCGGAGCGGTACCGGGACCTCGTCCGGCTCGCCCGCGAACACCACTGCACGCCCTTCATGGCGGTGCACGCCCTCCTCGCGGTGCTGCTCAGCCGCCTCGGAGCGAGCGACGACACGGTGCTCGGAGCCGCCGTCTCCGGACGCACCGAGGAACCCATGGCCGACCTGGTCGGCTTCTTCGTGAACACCCTGGTCCTGCGCACGAACCTGTCCGACGACCCCTCCTTCCGCCAGGTGCTCGACCGGGTCCGCCAGACCGACCTGGACGCCTACGCCCACCAGGACCTGCCCTTCGACCTGCTGGTCGAGGCGCTCAACCCCAGCCGCTCCCTGGCCCACCACCCCCTGTTCCAGGTCCTGCTCGCCTTCGAGAGCCACGGCCCCGAACAGCCCGACTTCGGTGTCGTCCGGGCCGCCCGGCTCCCGGTGGACGGCCCTCCGGCAGCCAAGGTCGACCTGACGTTCCAGCTCGTGGAGGAGCAGGCCGAGGACGGCACGCCTCTGCACCTGACCGGCTACCTCGAATACGACACGGACCTGTTCGAGGCGGACACGGCCGACGCGATCCCCGCCCGCCTCGACCAGCTCCTCGGTGCCGTCGTCACCGATCCGGACCGCCCGGTGGCGGAGATCGACCTGCGCACACCGCAGGAGCGCAAGCTGATCACCACGGCCGACTCCCCGCGCCGCCCGGTCACGACCCTGCCGCAGTCCCTCGCCGACCAGGCCGCCCGCACCCCGGACGCGCCCGCCGTCGTATGTGGCGACACGACACTGACCCACGCCGACCTGCACACGCGCGCGGACCGGCTCGCACACCGCCTGACCGCGTCGGGCGCCGCACCCGGCGGAATTGTCGCGGTGGCCCTGCCGCGGTCCGTCGACTTCGTGGTCGCGATCCTCGCCGTCCTCAAGGCGGGCTGCGCCTACCTCCCCGTAGACCCTGAGCTGCCCACCGCGCGGGTCGACGACATGCTGGCGGAGGCGCGGCCCGTGTGTGTGCTGACCGAGGACGGCATGCTCGCGTGGGACTCGGACCAGGGCGCCGCTTCGGGGCCGCGCCCCGAGCACCCCGCCTACGTCATCCACACCTCCGGCTCCACTGGACGCCCCAAGGGAGTTGTCGTCTCGCACGCCGCGATCGACAACCGGCTGAGGTGGATGCAGGACGCCTACCCCCTCAGGCCGGGCGACCGAGTCCTGCACAAGACCCCCGCCGGATTCGACGTATCCGTCTGGGAGCTCTTCTGGCCCCTGCGCGAAGGCGCCGTACTGGTCGTGGCCGGACCCGACGAGCATCGCGACCCCGCGCAACTGGCCCGCACGATCCGCGAACAGTACGTGACCATCGCGCACTTCGTGCCGTCCGTGCTGGACCTGTTCCTCACCGAGCCGGAGGCGGCCGGCTGCACCGGACTGCGGCGGGTGTTCGCCAGCGGCGAGGCACTGCCCGCGGAAACGGCACGCCGGTTCCACGCGACGCTGCCCGAGGTCTCGCTGGTGAACCTGTACGGCCCCACGGAAGCGGCCGTTGACGTCACGCACCACCCCTGCCGACCCGGCGACGACGGGCCGGTGCCGATCGGGCTGCCGGTGGCGAACACGCGGACGTACGTCCTCGACACATGCCTGCGCCCCTGTCCCCCCGGCGTCCCGGGGGAGTTGTACCTCGCCGGTGCGCAACTGGCCGACGGCTACCTGCACCGACCGGCCCTGACCGCCTCCCGGTTCGTCGCCGATCCGTACGGCCCGCCCGGCGCCCGGATGTACCGCACCGGCGACATCGTCCGCCAGCGGCGCGACGGGGTGCTGTACTACCTGGGCCGCGACGACCAGCAGGTCAAGTTCCACGGCCGGCGGCTGGAACTGGGCGAGATCGAGAGCCTGTTGCGTGCCGACGACACCGTGGGAACCTGCTGCGCCGTCCTGCGCGTGGCCGACGACGGCGAACAGCGGCTGATCGCGTACGTCACCCCCGCCCAGGGAAAGCAACTGCCGCCCGATCCGGACGAGTTGCGCCGACGACTGGCGCAGCGGCTGCCGGAGGCCGCAGTGCCCGGTGCCGTCGTCGTGCTCGACCGTCTGCCGCTGACCCCGAACGGCAAGCTCGACCGCGCGGCCCTGCCGCTCCCCGCGCCGCCGATCCGCGCGGCGGGAACGGACAGCGCACCCCGGACCCCACAGGAGAAGGCCGTCGCCCGGGCCTTCGCGGACGTTCTCGGACTGCCCTCCCTGGATCGCGACTCCGACTTCTTCGCCAGCGGCGGGCACTCCCTCCTCGCGGTCCGTCTCGCGCGCCGTCTGCGCCAGGAGTTCGGTACGGACGTACCGGTGCAGGCGGTGTTCCGCCGGCCCATGGTCGCGGCACTGGCCGCCGACCTCGAGGTCACCTCCGACGGGACGGAGCCGCTGCTGACGCTCCGCTCCCGGGGCACCGGCGCGCCACTGTTTTTCGTCCACCCCGGCACCGGGCTGAGCTGGTGCTACCACCGGCTCCTGGATCACCTGGACACGGCCCGTCCGGCCTACGCGCTCCAGGCAATCGGGGTTTCGGAACTGCCGGGCAGCGTCGAGGAAATGGCCGACGACTACATCCGCCGGATCCGGGAGATCCAGCCCGAGGGGCCGTACCACCTCCTCGGCTGGTCCCTCGGCGGCCAGATCGCCCACGCGATGGCCGTCCGGCTGCGGCGCGCGGGACAACGGGTCGATCTCCTGGCGCTCTTTGACAGCTACGCCACGAGCGACCCGGCCGACGAGGAGGAACTGGCCCGTCAGGCCCTGCACAACCTGTGCGACGGCCGCGCGCCCGCCGCTGTACTCGACGACGCGACCATGGCCGAGGTACGGGCGCACGTCCCGCTGCTGGCCGACGCCGAACCGGAACGCGTACGGGCCGTCCTGCGGGCCGGCAGGAACAACCTGCGCCTGGCACAACGCTTCGTCCCCGACCGCTTCGACGGCGATCTGATCCTGCTGACCGCCCGCGAGGCGGCCCCGGCGGACCTCGGCTGGGCCAGGTTCGTCACCGGGCGAGTGACCGTCGTACCCGTCGACTGCGGTCACTACGACATGTTCACCACGGCCGTCGAGAAGGTCGGCCGGTCGCTGGTCCCGTTTCTGGCCGCGCCCGCATCACCCGAGGAGTCCTCGTGAGCAACCCGTTCGACGACACCGAGGTGCCGTTCCACGTCCTCGTCAACGACGAGGGACAGCACTCGCTGTGGCCGGCCCGGCTGCCCGTCCCCGACGGCTGGCGGGTCGTACTCGCCGACCGCGACCGCGAGGAGTGCGTCACCTACGTCGACACACACTGGACCGACCTGCGGCCCCTCGGCCTGGTCCGGGCGATGGCCGCCGACGCGGAAAGGCGCAACTCGTGACGACTCCCGCGCAGCTCTGCGAGGAACAGGCCGCCCGTACCCCCCACGCCGTCGCCCTCCGGTGCGGCGACGAGACGCTGACCCACGCGGAGCTCCACGTCCGCGCCGACCGGCTGGCCCGACGGCTGCGAGAGCAGGGCGTGGGCCCCGAAAGCCTGGTGGCTGTCTCGCTGCCGCGCTCCCCGGACCTGGTCGTGGCCCTCCTGGCGGTGGCCAAGACAGGCGCCGCGTATCTGCCGCTGGACCCCGACCACCCGGCCCCGCGCACCGCGAGCATCCTGGCGGACGCATCCCCGTCAGTGCTGCTGACGGAGTCCTCGATACGGCCCCTCTGGGACGACGACGAGCCGTCCGGTCGGCCGCCGACCATCCATGCGGACAACACCGCGTACGTCATCTACACCTCGGGCTCCACCGGCCGGCCCAAAGGCGTCGCCGTCACCTTCGGCAACATCGCCCATCTGCTGCGCACGTTCGCCGAGCGGCTGAAGCCGACCCCCGACGACCGGCTGCTCGCGGTCACCACCGTCGCCTTCGACATCGCCGCCCTGGAGATCTTCCTGCCCCTGCTGACCGGTGCGCGCCTGATCCTGGCCACCGACGACGAACACCGAGACCCCGTACGGCTGTCCCGAGCCGTCGAACGGCACGGCATCACCCTGCTTCAGGCCACCCCCGCCCTGTGGCAGTCACTGCTGGAATCCGGTCCCGTGGACTTGTCCCGGGTCCGCGCCCTCGTCGGCGGCGAGGCCCTCCAGAGCGGCCTCGCCCGTGAACTGCACGCGCGCACCCGCGAGGTGACCAACGTCTACGGCCCCACCGAGACGACCGTCTGGTCCACCGCGGCGACCCTGGACCGCGAGGACCGACTGCACCGCCCGCCGATCGGCGAGCCCCTGGGGGACACGTGCGTGTATGTGCTGGATGGGGTTCTGCGTCCGGTGCCCGCGGGTGTGTGGGGGGAGTTGTATGTGGCGGGGGCGGGTGTCGCGCGGGGGTATGGGGGGCGTGGCGGGCTGACGGCGGTCCGGTTCGTGGCGGACCCGTTCGGTGGCGGGGGTCGGATGTACCGGACCGGTGACGTGGTGCGGTGGGGGGTGGACGGCGGTCTGGAGTTCCGGGGGCGTTCCGACTTTCAGGTGAAGGTGCGCGGTTTTCGGGTGGAGTTGGGCGAGGTCGAGGCGGTGGTGGGCGGGGTCGACGGCGTAGGCCGGGCCGTGGCGGTGCTCCGTGAGGACCGGCGGCTGGTGGCCTACGTGGTCCCGCTGGCCGGGCACCGGGTCGTGGGTCCTGAGGTAAGGCGTGTGGTGGCCGGGGTGTTGCCGGAGTACATGGTGCCGTCGGCGGTAGTGGTGCTGGCGGACGGGCTGCCGTTGACGGTGAACGGGAAGGTGGACCGCGCCCGGTTGCCGGTACCGGACTACGGGGCGGGCGCGTCTGGTGGGGCACCCGCGGATGAGCGGGAGGAGGGGCTGTGCCGGTTGTTCGGTGAGGTGCTCGGCGTGGAGGGCGTGGGGCCCAAGGACGGGTTCTTCGATCTGGGCGGCCACTCTTTGCTCGCCGTGCGGCTGGTGGCGCGGGTGCGTGCCGAGTTGGGCTGCGAGGTGTCCGTACGGGACGTCTTCGACCACCCGACCGCACGGAAGCTGGCCGGATGTCTGGACCGCCCCGCCGCCCCACGCCCCGCCCTGGTCTCCGCACCGCGTCCCTCGCGATTGCCGCTGTCCCACGCACAGCGCCGCCTGTGGTTCCTGGGCCGCCTGGAAGGCCCGACGGCCACCTACAACATGCCCCTCGCCCTCCGCATGCGCGGACCGCTCGACACCGCCGCGCTGCACGAGGCGCTGGCTGACGTCGTGGCCCGGCACGAGGCACTGCGGACCGTCTTTCCGGAGACCGACGGAGAACCGAGGCAGGAGATCGTCGAGGCCCAACTCCCCGTCGTCGACATGCGCAACGCCGAGGAAGCGCTCGCCTTCCTTGAGCGGGGGTTCGATCTGGCCGCCGAACTCCCCATGCGTGTAGGACTGTTGCGTAATGCTCCCCAGGACCACACCCTCCTGCTCGTCGTTCACCACATCGCGTGCGACGGATGGTCCATGGCCCCGCTGGCCCGCGACCTGCTCGACGCCTACGCCGCCCGCACTGGCGACCGCCGACCGTCCGCCGCGCCCCTGTCGGTCCAGTACGCCGACTACACCCTCTGGCAGCACCGTCTCCTCGGCGACCCGCACGACTCCGACTCCCTGTACGCGCGCCAACTCGACTACTGGCGCACGGCGTTGCGCGGTCTTCCCGAGCAACTGGAGCTGCCCTTCGACCATCCCCGGCCGATGCGCGCCTCCTACCGCGGCGCCGCCACCACGCTGACCGTCGGCGCGCCGGAACACCGCGCCCTGCACCGCCTGGCCAGGGAGTCGGGCGCCACCGTGTTCATGGCCGTACGAGCGCTCGTAGCCGCCCTGCTCACCCGCCTGGGCGCCGGAACCGACGTTCCTCTCGGAGTCCCCGTCGCCGGCCGAACCGACCCGGCACTGGACGACATGGTGGGCTTCTTCGTCAACACCCTGGTGCTGCGTACCGACACCTCCGGGGACCCGAACTTCCGGGAGCTGCTGACCCGGGTTCGCCACGCCGACCTCGACGCCCTGGCCCACCAGGACCTCCCGTTCGAATGCCTCGTCGAGGACTTGGCCCCGCCGCGCTCGACGGCCCGGCACCCTCTCTTCCAGGTCCTTGTGGTGAGCCAGAACAACGACCGGGCACGGTTCCGGCTGCCCGGCCTCGACGTCGACGCCGAGGAACCCCGGCTCGGCGTGGCCAAGTTCGACCTCTCCTGCAGCCTCGACGAGCGGTACACGCACGACTCGGAACCGGACGGCATCGAGATCACCGTCGAGTACGCCACCGACCTCTTCGAATCGGCCACGGTGGAGCGGATGAACGGGTATCTGCGCCGCCTGCTGGACGCGGTGCTCGCCGACCCCGAAGCGCCGCTCGGCAGCCTCGACCTCATGCCCGCCGAAGAGCGCCGCCGCGTACTCGTCGACTGGAACGCCACGGACCGCCAGGTCCCTCCGCACAGCCTGCCGCAGATGATCGAGGCCCAGGTCGCCCGGACCCCCGAGGCCGTTGCCCTCGTCCACGAGGACGAGTCCCTCACCTATGCGGAGCTCAACGCCCGTGTGAACCGGATGGCCCGGCTGCTCGCCGGGATGGGCGTGGGGCCGGAGCAGACGGTCGCGCTGTTCCTGCCGCGCTCCGTCGAACTGCTGGTGGCTCTGCTCGGCGTGGTCAAGGCCGGAGCCGCCTATCTGCCGCTCGACCCCGACTACCCGGCCGAGCGCATCGCCTACATGCTTCAGGACGCACGGCCCATCCGCGCCCTGACGGTGACCGGCATGAGCGAACGGCTCCCGACCGTCGCGCGGACCGTGGTGATCGACGCGCCTGCGGTACTCGACACCCTGGCCCGCCAACCCGACACCGACCTCACCACAACGCATCGGCCCGATCACCCCGTCTACGTCATCTACACCTCCGGCTCGACCGGGCGGCCCAAGGGCGTGGTGTTTCCCTCGGGCGCGCTGGTCAACCTCATGGCCTGGCACGCCGAGACCGTCGGCGGCGGGCCGGGCACGACGACGGCACAGTTCGCGTCACTCAGCTTCGATGCCGCCGCCCACGAGATCTTCTCCGCGCTGACCTCGGGCAAGACCCTCGCCGTCCCACGGGACGAGGTCCGCAAGGACACCCGGTCGCTGGTCCGCTGGCTCGCACACCACGACGTGAACGAACTGTTCGCGCCGACCCCGGTCGTCGAGACCGTCGTCGACACGGCCCGCGAACTCGGCCTGGCCCTCCCCGCCTTGACCGACATCGTCCAGGCGGGCGAGGCCCTCACCCTCCAACCGCCCCTGCGCGACTTCTGCTCGGCAGTCCCCGGCCGCCGTCTGCACAACTTCTACGGTCCCACCGAGACCCACGTCGTCACCGCGCACACCGTGACCGAGGAGGAGATCCGCTCGGGCGTCACGAGCGTCCCGATCGGAGGGCCGATCTGGAACACGTGTGTGTACGTGCTGGATGAGGCATTGTCTCCGGTGCCGGTGGGCGTGTGGGGGGAGTTGTATGTGGCGGGGGGTGCCGTGGGACGGGGGTATTGGGAGCGTGGCGGGCTGACGGCGGCCCGGTTCGTGGCGGACCCGTTCGGTGGTGGAGGGCGGATGTACCGGACGGGGGATGTCGTGCGGTGGGGGGTGGACGGCGGTCTGGAGTTCCGGGGGCGTTCCGATTTTCAGGTGAAGGTGCGCGGTTTTCGGGTGGAGTTGGGCGAGGTCGAGGCGGTGGTGGGCGGGGTTGAGGGGGTGAGCCGGGTGGTGGCGGTCGTGCGTGAGGACCGGCCGGGGGACCGGCGGTTGGTGGCCTACGTGGTGCCGGAGGCCGGGCACCGGGTCGTGGGTCCTGAGGTAAGGCGTGTGGTGGCGGGGGTGTTGCCGGAGTACATGGTGCCGTCGGCGGTAGTGGTGCTGGCGGACGGGCTGCCGTTGACGGTGAACGGGAAGGTGGACCGCGCCCGGTTGCCGGTACCGGACTACGGGGCGGGCGCGTCTGGTGGGGCACCTGCGGATGAGCGGGAGGAGGCGCTGTGCCGGTTGTTCGGTGAGGTGCTCGGCGTGGAGGGCGTGGAGGGCGTGGGGCCGGAGGACGGGTTCTTCGATCTGGGCGGCCACTCTTTGCTCGCCGTGCGGCTGGTGGCGCGGGTGCGTGCCGAGTTGGGCTGCGAGGTGTCCGTACGGGACGTCTTCGACCACCCGACCGCACGGGGAGTGGCCGGACGTCTGGACGACCGGCCCGCCACCCCGCGCCCCGCCCTCCGCCGCAGGGTGGTCACGTGATCAAACGCATTATCGGCCGAGAACCTGTGTTTATGAGCAGAGGTGTATGGAAGGGCCTGGCGCGTCAGATAGGGCTGTGGCAACATAGAGCTGCCAAATTTAATCCACACAACGCAAGCGGGGTTCGGTGCAATTCCGAACCGGCGGTGAAAGCCCGCGACCCGGTCGAAGCCAGCGGCCGGTTGACCCGATGAAATTTCGGGGCCGACGGTTAAAGTCCGGAAGGGAGTTTGCGTGTAGTGGCATTCTGGCGTTCACCGGCGAATATCCGACCGGTGCGCCCTGGGCTGTCGCGCTCTTCCGCTCCCGACCTCGCTCGTGCTTGGTGCATGGCCATGCCGGAAGAGGAGATGGGGATGTTCCCACTCGAGACCGTCGAGGAAGCCATCGACACTGTGCGGGCCGGAAGGCCGGTGGTGGTGGCCGATGACAATGACCGGGAGAACGAGGGCGACCTGATCTTCGCCGCCCAGTACGCCACCCCGGAACTGCTGGCTTTCATGGTGCGCCACACATCGGGATATGTCTGCGCGCCATTGACCCCGCAGGACTGCGACCGCCTTGAACTGCCACCGATGTGCTCCACCAACCAGGACCGGCGCGGCACCGCCTACACCGTGACCGTCGACGCCCGCGACGGCGTCACCACCGGTATCTCGGCCGCCGACCGCGCCCATACCATCCGGCTGCTCGCCGATCCGGCCACCTCGGCCGGCGACCTGTGCCGGCCGGGCCATGTGGTCCCGCTGCGCGGCGTCCCCGGCGGTGTGCTGCGCCGTACCGGACACACCGAGGCGACGCTCGATCTCGTGCGACTGGCCGGCTGCCGCCCCGCGGGCGTGCTGTGCGAGCTGGTCAACGACGACGGGACCATGAAGCGCCTGCCCGATCTGCGCCGCTTCGCCGACGAGTTCGAGCTGCCGCTGATCACCGTCGCCCAGTTGGTCCAGTACCGCCGCAAGATCGGCGACACGCACGACGACCCCCGCAAGAACGACCTGGCCATCGGTGCCGCCCGGTGATCCGGCCGACCGCCTGAGGAAGAACCCGTCTGGAGGTACCGTGGAGCTTCGCCATCGTGACGTCGGCCCGGGAAGGCCGCAGAGCCCTCTTGAACCCGAGGGCCTGCATATCGCCCTGATGGGCATCGACGGGGCGGGGAAGAGTACGATCGCCGTCGAATTGGCCGATTCCCTGCGTGCGGCCGGCCACAAGGTGGAGATCGTCAATTTCAAGCGGGCCATGGCGGGAGCGGAACCGGCCACCGCCGGCGTGCTGTTCCATGTGGCGTTCGCCGCCCTGCGGGCTCAATACGCGGAAGCCGTTCCGGCAGATCCCCTGAGCGACCTCGCCACGCTGCTGACCGGTGACGACGACAGTGCGAAGTTCTCCGAGATCGAGGACGGGCTGCGCGCGGTGGATGTCTCGGGCAACGGCGCGCGGCCCCTGCTGTCCTCGGCGGTCCTGGAGATCGTCGGCGGCTTCTGGGTGCACAGCTATGTGGAGTCGCGGCTGCGCGACGGGGTCGTCGTCGTGAACGACAGCTTCGGGTACAAACACGCCCTGAAGAACGTGCTGTTGGCCCAGCGGTTGTCCGGTCCCGGTTCCTCCGTGCATGCCGAAGCGCAGCGCGTGCTGGAGGCCGCCAGATCGCTCTTCCACGCCCTGTTCCGGCCGACGTACGGCTACTGGGTCGACACCGATCCGCGGCTGGCCCTGCGCTGGCGGGCGACCACGGGCGATGTCACCACCCCGTTCGAGAGTTACGGCCTGGCCGGGGAGCACGGTGAGGCGTCGTTCCTCGCGATGCAGGATCACTGCCGTCAGGCATTCGGGGAAGCCGCGCGGGAGTGGCAGTGGCAGAGCATCGCCCTGGCGGACGTACCGCGGGAGGAGAACATCGGGCGAGCCGTCCGGCTCATCGAGCAGGACGCTCTGCGGCACCTCGAGCGGGCACGGGCAGCGCGGTAGATGCGGAGCGGATACGACACCGAGAGCAGAGGACTCGCCTGGCTGCGTCAGTGTCTGGCCGAGGAGCGGGCGGAGTCCGGGCTGGCCTTCAACCCGCTCCGCGACGCCTTCCAGCGCGCTCCCGAAGAGGTCTACGCCGCGTTACGGCACCGCAGTCCGGTCCACTACAGTCGGCTGCTGGACTGCTGGGTGGTCACCCGGTACGAGGATGTCGCCCGCCTGTTGCGCGAGCACGGTGTCTTCCGCAGCAGCCCGGATTCGACCACTCAGGACCTCGTCGATCCCTATGTGACGCTCGACCCCGACCGGCCGTCACTGTTCATGCTCGACCCGCCCGACCACACGCGGCTGCGCGGCGCCGTCCGGGACGCGTTCGGGCCCGAGGCGATACGGCGGCTGACCCCGCGGCTGGAGGACTGCGTGCGCCGGGTCATCCGGTCCCTGGGCCGTTCGGGCGACCAGGTCGATCTGGTGACGCGGTTCGCCGACGTCATCCCGCTGCGCGTGTTCGACCTGATCTCCGGACTCGATCTTCACACCGTGGACGAGGTCACCGGCTGGGTGGACCAGATCGTGCGCGGACTTGAGCCCATCGCCACAGCACGGACCGCCCAGCAGGCGCTGACGGCCTATCAGGCGCTGGGTGCCTGCCTCGACGAGCGGCGCTCCGGGCCGGCCCGGGAGGGGTCGCTGCACTGGTCACTGCTCCGCGGTGTCGAGGCGGGCGAGCTGACCGACGCGGAGGCCCGGCAGTTGCTGATGTTCCTGGTGCTCGCCGGGACGAAGACCGTCTCCGACTTCCTCGCGAGCGCCGCCCGGGAGCTGAGCGCGCTGCCGCCCGGGGCCCCCGACCGGCGGTACGTCGACAGTGCCCTGGTGGACGATCTGATCGCGCGCGCCTCGCCCGTGCAGATCGTGGCCCGGACGGCGGCGGTGTCGACGGTGGTGGGTGGCCGCCGTATCCGAGCGGGGCAGAGGACCCTGCTCGTGCTCGCCTCCGCCAACCGCGATCCGGCCCGTGCCGGACGGGTGCGACGCGATGTCGCGTTCGGAGGCGGGATCCACTACTGCCTGGGGGCCCATCTGGCCCGCATGGAGGGGCGGTTCGCGCTGTCCTGCCTGCTGGAGACTTTCCCCGGCATCCGGCTGACCGACGCGAAGCCCTCGCGCCGGTGCGTCACCCTGCGCAGTTGGGACAGCGTCATCGTGCACCTATGAGACAACCCGGGAGGGATCGTGCTGGATCAGGCACACGAACTCGAGATCGCGCGGACGGTGTCCGCCCGGATGAGGAAACGGGGCCAGTTCGCGGACGATGACTGCGTGATGCTCATCGGCTCCTCGGTGTCGGGCTTCGGCCACGCGCGTTCCGACCTCGACCTGCTCGTCTCGGGCAGTACGAACGGCCGCCTTCCGCTGCACGCCTTCCACGACGGCCGCCGGGTCGACGTCGACTTCCTCGACCCTGTCGCGTGGGAGGAGACCAAGGGCTGGGTGAACACCTGGGCGCGCTCGGTCGACGAGCCGTACGAGGGCCGGACGCCGCAACCGGTGGACGACCGTGAATGGTGGGCCGATCATCTGTGGCTGTACGACCGCGTGGTGAACAGCGTCCCGATCACCGAGCGTACAACTGCCGAGTTCCTCAAGGACAGTTCGGCGGATCTCCTCTCGGCCGCCATCCACAACTACTCGCGCGCCCTCTGCCTGCGGATGGCGCGGCGCGCGGGAGTGCACCTGCGGTCGGACAACCTCGCGGCCGGTTCCCAGTACCTGGCCGAGGCGCTGCTCGCCGCCGTGGAAGGGGTGGCGGCGGCGCGCGGGATCACGTTCGTGAGCGACCGGACCGTACTGGAGAAGGGGCGGCGGGTGCAGACCCCCGAGGACCCGTGGGACTCGGCCGACATCGAGTTCCTGTTCAACGACCTGATGCGCCGGGCCTGGGGCACCGGACCCGACCGGAGCGCCGAAGTGCCCGCGGTCCTTCAGACCCTGCTCGGCCCCGAGTTCGGCGAGCAGGTGAACGCCACCACTGCCGACCTCCCGCCGGACGGACATCTGCGGCTCGACCTGGTGCCGGGCTGGAAGGCCCAAGTGGCGGGCGGCGAGGGCTTTCTGCTCCGGCCGGACCGCTCGCTGTACGCCACCAGCCCGGCCGTCGCACGCTTCGTGATGGACCTCGGCGCGGTCCGGACGCTCGGCCGGCCCGTCGCCGCCGAACTCCTCGCCACCGGCGCCGTGGTGATCGAGCCGGACGGCCGGACTGTACCCACCGTCCACCGCACCGCCGAACACCCGCCCCTGTCCGAGGTCTGCACGACTCCGGTCGCGCCCAGCCCCGAGGCATGGGTGTCGTGCCGTATCGCCGCCCACTGGTACGCGATGACGGTGTGGAGCCTCTCCGACGATCTGTACGGCGCCGTGGAGAGCGGTCACCGCAACCGCGTGATGCCGATCCTGCGCAAGGCCGAGATCTACCTGAGGATGATGGCGGTCTCGCTCAAGAGCGTGCGCAGCGACGTGGGCCGCAACGTCGCGATGGACCTCCAGGGCAGCGCCCTCGGCGACGGCTTCCACGAACTGCTCGACCTCGTGGCCGGCGAACGGCCCGAGGACTTCCGGCTGGTTCCGGAGCGGGCGGTCGCCGTCTTCGGTGCCGTGATGGAGGCATGGGGCATGCCCGCGCGGGCCGACATGTTCGAGACCAGCCGGGGCTTCATGAAGCAAGTCGCCGATGTACGCGTGTGGTTCAGGGTCTCCGACGGACTCGGTATCCCCGTCGAGGCGCCCGCCACCCTCCTGGCCAAGGGCGGCGATGCCGGGCCGGGGAAGTCTTCGGTCTACGCGGACCCGTCCTGATCAGCCAGAGCAGAGGGAGACACAGTGTGACTACCGTTCTCGACCGTGTGACGCAGATCCTCGTCTCCCATCTCGGCGTGGACGAAGGCCAGGTGACGGCGGACACGGGCTTCAAGGAGCTCGGCATGGACTCCCTGGACCTGGTGGAGATCATCATCCGCTTCGAGGAGGAGTTCGCCGGGGAGGCCGACGCCGGCGCGGAGTTCGAGATCAGCGACGACCAGGCCAAGAAGATCACGACCGTGGACGACGCGGTCGCCTACCTCAAGTCCCGTGGAATACAGGACCGATAGCCCCCAGAAGGAGTCGACACATGGGCAGTCCGGGCGACACGGCGGAGTTGACGGAGTTCTTCACGAGGGTGCTCGGCGGGGAGTGGCACCTGTACTCCTCCCACATCCTCGGCCACGAGTCGGAGACCGAGAACCAACAGGCCAAACTGGACCTGCTCGCGGACCTGATGCACCTGCGGCCCGGCGCCCGGGTGCTCGACATCGGCTGCGGCTGGGGCGGTTCGCTCACCTACCTCGCCACTCGGTACGGCGTGACAGGCGTGGGGATCTCGCTGGTCCCGCAGCAGTGCGCGTACGCCGACCGGCGGGCGCAGAAGCATGGCGTACCCCTGGAGTTCCGGCCCAGCCACTGGCAGGACTTCGAGACGGGCGAGCCGTTCGACGCGGTGATGACCACCGGCGTCGTCGTCCACTTCCCCAGCCTGCTGGACTACTTCGTGCGGGCGAGGCAGTGGCTGCGGCCCGGCGGGATTCTCCTCAACGAGGAGATGCACCTGCTGTCGGCCGACGCGTCGGTGTCCCGGGCGAGCCGGGCGCTGGCCGCCCTGGACGACGTACGCAAGAAGGGCCGCGAGGCCGGGGGCAGGCTGGTCGTCGACGAGGAGGGCAACTACGTCACCCTCGACCAGGAGACGGAGTTGCTGCGGAAGGCGGGCTTCGAGGTCGGGCGGGTGGTGCCGCTGTCCATGGCGGACTACCAGAAGACTGTGGAGGGGTGGGTGGCCAACTGTGAACGCAGGGAGGCAGAGCTGACCGAGCTGGCCGGCCGGGACGTCTACCGCTGGTACCGGCTGTACTTCCGGCTCTTCCGCAGGCTGATCGACGAACGGGCGATGCAACTGGACGTGGTGACGGCCCGGGTGCCGAACGACGGCCCGTGACCTACGACATCCCGGAGCCGGTCCGCGCCGCCTTCGCGACGACCTTCCGCCTCGCGGAGCCCGACGGCGTCCTGAGCGTCGAGCGGGTGGCACGGCCCGGGCGGATGTCCGAGAGCGCTCGGGTCCGGGTCCGGGAGGCGGACGGCGGCACGCGGACGGTCTTCGCCAAGTGGCCGTCACGGCAGGCGAGGATCCGCCGGATCGCCCGGCTCACCGGCGCCTATCAGCGGGAGGTGATGTTCTACCGGGACCTCGCGGGACAGTGCGGGGCGAGCGTGCCGCGGGTGCACCACGCGGCCCACGACTCCGGGACCGACGAGTTCGTCCTGCTGCTGGAGGACCACGGTGAGGCCCGTCCGGGGGACGATGGGCATGGCTCGGTGGCGGATGTGCGGCGGGCACTCACGACCATCGCCGGGCTGCACGCGCGATGGGCGGGCGAGGGGCTCGACCGACTGCCGTGGCTGCCCGACTGGCATGGCCCCCAGGTGCGGCGCTACACGCGGTTCGAGCTGGACCGGATCGCCCGGGCCGTCGCACGGGGGCGACTGGCGCACGCGCGCCCTGTGCTCCCCCTGGTGGCCCAACTGGGCGAAAACCTGGACGAGTTCTTCGCCCTCGCGAGGGCGAGCTCGCGGACCGTCGTCCATGGCGACCTCCATATGGATCAGGTGCTTCTCCCCGAGGCCTCGGGCGCCGTGATCGTCGACTGGCAGCTCGTGCAGCGAGGCAGTGCGGGCCTGGATGTTGCGCGGCTCCTCGCCATGGGTCTGCCGACCGAGGAGCGGCGCAGGCATGAGGCCGAGTTGTTGGGCGCCTACCGAGAGGAGGCCGGCGGGGGCGTCCTCCTCGACGAGTACCGCAGGGGGATCGTCTGGACGGCGTTCATGAACACCTCGTACGCCCTGTCCAGTGGGCCGGAGACCTTCTCCAACGTCCTGTTCGGCAGGGTCGCCGCGGCGGCCGCCGACCATGGCCTCCTAGCTTGATCTTTAACGTGCGGCGTCGAACGCTCCGGCGAACTTGATCACTCGGTTCCGGGGCGAGTTCTACGCCTGTCTGACCGCTCGTTCGGACGCGTTGTTCGAGCTGGCTGATGCCGCGTACGCCAGCTGCCGAACCGAGTGATCAAGTTCGACGCCGCACGTTAAAGATCAAGTTAGGCCGCCAGGGCTCGCAGGTCCTCCCATGTCAGCGGTAGGGGAACCGACCGGTCGACCACTCCGGGCCGGTAGAGGTCGACGCGCCGACCGCCCGTGCCGACAAGGAGCCCGCTTGCCGCCTGAGGACCGCACAGCCAGCTGATCGCGGCCACATTGTTCTCGGGGTCCTGCTCCGGCGAGTTCCGGTAGGCGACCGGGTCGGTGATGCCGTGGTGCCGGGCGCGCAGGAGCTCGATCCGTCGTCGGCGGGCGCCGGGCGCCTCCGGCGCGGAGGCCCGGGTCCGGCCGCTGGGGAGCACGACGTTGACGCGGACTCCGCTGCCCGCTACCTGCTCGGCGAGCGAACGGCCGTACGCGAGCACCGCTCCCTTGGCGGTCGAGTACGTGCTCAGCCCCGGCGAGCCCGTGACCGAACGCGACGAAAACAGGACGATCCGGCCGTGTCCCCGCTCGCGCATGGGCCCGAGGCAGGCATCGACCAGGTGCCGTGCGCCCGCGACATGGACACCCAGTGCGGCGTCCCAGTCCTCGTCCGTGGCTTCCTGGACGAGCGCCTGGCGGACGACACCGGCCGCGTGGCACAGCGCATCGACCCGGCCGAAGGCGCGCACGGCGTGTGACACCAGGTCCCGGCACTCGTCCGGCCGCGAGACATCCGTACAGAACGCGAGGGCGCGTCCGCCGCGCCGCGTGATCGCGTCGGCGGTTTCCTCGGCGAAGGCCGGGTCCCGGCCGCGGCCGTCCGCGTCACAGCCGAGGTCGGCCACGACGACGGTCGCGCCCTCTTCGGCGAGTCCGGTCGCCACCGCGCGTCCGATCCCGCCGCCACCCCCGGTCACGATCACCACCCGGTCTGCCAGACCGTGTTCGGCCGGTGCCCCGAACGCCTCCGCGACCTGCGCGGTGGTCGGACGCCCGTCCGCGCGCAGGAGTTCGCGTTCCACGCTCGGGGCCGCAACCCGGCTGACGTCCGTGCCGCTGACGAGGTAGATCTGCCCCGTCGCGGCCGGGTCGGGCCGATCCGTCAGCAGATGGACGAGCCGCGCCCCCTCGGTCCTCTCAGCCATCAGCACGCCCTGGACCGACACGCCGTAGAACGACAGCTCGGCCGCCGCCGACCGCACGAATCCGGACAATGACTCGCAAGCCGTTCGACCGGTTTTGACGGCGTCTTCGGGCAGCAGCAGAACGCAGACGAGGACTCCGCCGCGCTGCCCGGCCAGCAGCCGGGCGGCCCCGCGAGCGCGCCGCGCGGCGGCCGCGACACAGCGAAGCTCATCGCCGTCCGCCATGGTCAGGGCAGCCCCCACCACGACGGCACGCACCGGGCCCGCCGCGGGCAGGGAGGCGTGGATATCGCCGCCGAATGCGGCGGACAGGGGCTCGATGAGGGGTTCGTCGGCCAGAACCGAAACGATCCCGTCGCCCTCGCGGGGCTGATGGTGCCGTTTCATGGCCGCACCATCGATGTCGCCCTATCGTGGGTCAGCACGACGATTAACCGAGACATAAGGACGATTCCATGAGTGAATCCGACTGGCTCGACCACATATCGATCGACTGGAACGACTTCGACGGTGCGAGCCGGATCTCAGGTGAGATCGTGCGGCATCTGGCTGCCGACCGGGCCTCGCTGCGGCGCATGGTGATGGAGGCTCAGCAGGACGAACGCCTGCGCCCGCTCGCCGAAAAGCACTACGAACTCACATACATCGTACTGTACGACGCTCTGGACCGGGGCCTGCGCGTGCGCCTCCATCGCTTCACCAAGGGCCTGGAGGACATCCCCCACAACCACCGGTTCTCCTTCTCCTCCGCACTGTTGGCGGGCTCGTACGTGCACACCATCTTCGACCTGGAGCGGCCCGAGGACGCCGAACCGGGGAGCCGGCTGTGGACCCTCGACCAGCCGCAAGGCACCCACGAGGGCGCATCCGTCCAGCAGTTGGAGATGGTCGGACTGCGGCCGGCGCTGGCCACCGTGCAGAACGCCGGAAGCTCCTACACGCTCCATCACTCCACGATCCACAAGACGGCGATGCCCGACGAGACCGCCTTCTCGGTCTTCTGCCGCGGTCCGGCCCAGAAGCCCTGCGCGCTCCAGCTGCAGCCCGACAGCGAGAGCTACCTGTGGAAGTTCGGCCGGGCGAACGAGACGCCCGACGTGCTCGCCTCCCGCGGACTGAGCGACGAGGAGTACCGCGGCTTCATCACGGTGCTCGAAGAGGCGGAAGTCATCTGACATGCCGCATCGCCGCTCCCGGCTGGCGCGTAATGAGCCAAAGGGGTTGATGGCACTGGGCAGTTCATTCAAGATGAGGGGCCGCACCGCCCGGCGCGCCGAGCGGCCGGACGGCCGCGGCCTCATGAGAGCGGCTCTGAATCACCGCCCGCTCGGATCGCGTACGGAGAGCAGGACACCATCGCAACGATCCGTCGCTCTCGCCGCGTCGCCCCGTTCCAGCCTGGTACCTCCGTGTGTTCGCACCAGGACTACCAGGACGGTCATGCGATGCCCGGTCATTGAGACCGCCAGCAGGGTCACCCACGAGGAGGAGACAGCCGATGCCACTGGGACACGGGACGCTGGACTTACGTGAGGACCCCGACGGCACGCTCTCCGTCGAGGTGACACGGCAGGACACGTACCCGGTGATCATCGGCCCAGGCAAGCTCGATACTCTGCCCGCGCTGACCGAACAGATGGGCCTGAACGACTCGACGTTCGTCGTCACCGACACCGATGTCGCCGACGTGCTGCTGCAACGCACCCTCGACGTGTTCCGGGACAGCGGTATCAGGGCAGAGCCGATCATCATCCCCGCCGGTGAGGCCTCAAAGTCCTGGCCCGTGCTCCAGAGCGTGATCGAGGCGCTGCTGGCCCGGGGCGTGAAGCGCCGCTCGGTGCTGGTGGCCCTGGGCGGCGGTGTCGTCGTCGACTCGGTCGGGTTCCTCGCGTCGGTCGTCATGCGGGGACTGCCGTACATCAATGTCCCGACCTCACTGGTGGCCCAGCTCGACGCGGCCATCGGGGGCAAGACGGGGATCGACCACGACGGCTCCAAGAACCTCCTCGGCGGCTTCTATCACCCGGCGGCCGTCCTCATCGACCCCGAACTGCTGCGCACCCTGCCCCCACGGGAGATCAGAAGCGGCCTGGCGGAGGCGGTGAAGGTGGGCATCCTCCATGCACCGCTCTTCACCAAACTGGAGAAACTCGACCCGGGCACCCCGTACGACATCGAGGCCCTCACCGCCATCACCCGCGACGCGGCCACCTACAAGATGCACCTGCTGAAGGACGACCCCTTCGAGCGGTCACTGGTGCGAGTGCTCAATCTGGGCCACTCCTTCGGACACGCCCTGGAGGCGGCGACCCGGTTCGAGGTGTACCGCCACGGCGAGGCGATAGCCGTGGGCATGGCGCTGGCCACGATGATGAGCCGGCACCGCGGACTGTGCAGCGCCGAGACCAAGGACCGCATCCTGGCCTGCCTCGCGCACTGCGGCCTCCAGGTTTCGCTGCCGCTGTCGCAGACGGCCGCGACCTGGGACGAGATCGACGTCATCCGCCGGATCCGCAACGGCGTGCTCAACGAGGTGCTGCCCGTCTCGGTGGGCGAGTGCGTGGTGGTCGACGAGGTCTCCCGCGACGAATTCATGTCGGCCGCTGACGCGTTGACGGCCCTGGCAAGGACCTTTCCCCCGCGAGCCACAGCCGGCCAGCGGTGAGCGCCGCCCGGCTCCTCGTCGACGGAGGCGGCACCACCACCCGCGTCGCCCTCTGGCGCCAGGGGGACGACACACCGTCCGTGCAGTGCGACGGGCCCAGTTGCAACCCCCGTAGCGTGGGACGGGCCCGTGCCCTGGCCAACCTCGACGATGTGATGCGCACGGCGTGGCAGAGCCGTCCCCACGGGATCGACGCCCTGGATTCGGCCTGGCTGTGCCTGTCCACGGCCTCGACCCGCAAGGCGCTCGACGACTTCGCGACGGGGCTGCTGGACCTGCCCTCCTCGCTGCTGGACCAGGCAGGCGAGGTGTGGCTCGTCAACGACATCGCGCCCCTGCTGGTGCACGACGGGCGGGTGGTCGACCGCGTGGTCGTCATCTGTGGTACCGGCACCGGCTTCTGTGCCGTGAACGTCGCCAAGGGCCTGACCGCGCGCGCCTCCGGCAAGGACTATCTGCTCGCCGACGAGGGCGGCGGCTTCGACATCGGCCTGCAAGGGCTGCGCGCGGCCGTCCGCGACACCGACGGACGCGGCCCGCGCACCCGGTTGACCCAGTTGGTACGGGAGTGGCGGGACGTCGGCCAGGAAGAGCTCTTCGACCTGGTGTACGACTCCGAGGAACCCAAGGTGCTCATCGGCTCCTTCGCCCCGTATGTGCTGGCCGCCGCGGCGGAGGAGGACGAGTGCGCCCGGACCATCGTGGACCGCGCGGTGGATGAACTCGTCACCGGGGCGCGGGCCGTCGCGGAACGGGCGGGACTGTCCGGACCCCATGAGGTGGTCCTGGTCGGCTCCAATCTGGTCGGCTCAGAACAGGCCGTATTGCGCCGCGAGTTCGAGCAGAGGCTCGGCGAGGTCATGCCGGAGGCGACGGTACGGCCCTTGCGCGGGACCACCTTGACCGCTGTACGGGACATGGCCGAGCTGTTGCCCGGGGACGAGCGTCTTCAGCAACTGCTGGGGGAGTGCGTGCCGTTGAGGCGGCTGGACCGGGGCCCGGAGTCGGCTGTCACCGTCGCCCGCGGGAACAGCCGGTTCGAGTTCGCGCGGATCCTGTCTCCCGTGCTCGCCGAGTTCGAGAGTGTGCTGCTGTCCGGCGAAGCCATCCTCTCCCTGGAAGTACGCCGGTTCGAGCAGGCGTTCGCGGACTACATCGGCTGCCGGCACGCGCTGGGCGTGAACAGTGGGACCGACGCCCTGACGCTCGCCCTGGAAGCACTGGGCATAGGCCCCGGCGACGAAGTGATCACCGTGGCCAACACCTTCCACGCGACCGCACTGGCGATCAGCCGCGCCGGTGCCACCCCGGTGCTCGTCGACGCCCGCCCCGACGACTACCTGATGAACACCGACGTCCTCGAAGTGGCCGTGACACCACGCACCAAAGCCGTCGTGGCCGTGCACCTCTTCGGCCTGCCGCTCGACCTCGGGCCGGTCGTCGAGGTGTGTGAGCGACACGGGATACCCCTGGTGGAGGACTGCGCACAGGCCGTCGGGGCACGGGTCGGCGGCCGGCGCATCGGCTCCATCGGGGCGATCGGCTGCTTCAGCTTCCACCCGAGCAAGAACCTCGGCGCCGCCGGCGACGCCGGACTGATCACCACGAACAGCACCGAACTGGCCGAACGGGTGCGAGGTCTGCGCTACTTCGGCCAGCGTCAGCGCAAGGTGCACAGCGAGCTGGGGCACAACTCCAAACTGGACGCCCTGCAAGCCGTCGTCCTGCACCACAAACTCCCGTTCCTCGACGCATGGAACGCGGCACGCGCGGAGCGGGCGGCACGGTACCGGGCGGCGCTCGCGGATCTGCCCGTCGGCTTCCAGACCCCGGGCGAAGAGCACGTGTACCACCTGTTCCAGTTGCACACCGACGAGCGGGACGCGCTGCTCGCTCATCTCGGCGGCCGGGGCATCGACGCGGTGGTCCGCTATCCGCGCCCGATCCATCTGCAACCGGCGTTCGCACACCTGGGATACGGCGAGGGCGCGTTCCCGGTCGCCGAGCACCTCGCCGACACCCTGCTCTGTCTGCCGCTGCGTCCCGATCTCGGCGAGCGGGAGATGGCCGCGGTGGTGGCGGCGGTGCGCGAGTACTTCGGTCAGGACGGGCGGCGTACGACATGACCTGGAGCGACGCACCCCAACTGCCCTTCGGACCGAATCCGGGCCCCGGCCGGCTGATCACCATCGACGGTCTGGACGGCTCCGGCAAGACCACGCTCACCGCGGCACTGCGCGACCACCTCACGGCGGCGGGCGTACCCGTGCTCACCACCCGGCTGCCGACGACGCAGATGCGCGAGACCTCGTTCTTCCGTCTGCTGCGCGACCAGGGCCGCACGGATCTGGTGGACCCGGTCGCCTTCGAGGTCGCGTACATGGTCGACCGGATCCAGCACTGCCGTACCGTCATCGCGCCCGCGCTCCGCGACGGCCGGACCGTCATCACGGACAGATACGCGCTGTCGTCCATCGGCACCCTGCTGCTGCGCCTGCCCGCGATGCGCAGGACGGTCCTGGACTCGCTGTTCAGCGAGGCATGGTTCATCGACCTGTGCCGCCATCTGATCCGGCCGGATGTGTCCTTCGTCCTGTGGACCGAGCCGGAGACCGGCGCACAGCGGCTGCACTCCCGCCCCGGGGAGGCCGACGCGGGCTTCGACCCCCTCGACTACGCGGAGCTTCAACGGCTGCTGCTGGAGCTGGCCGCGGCGAACCACATGGTCCCGGTCGACTCCGGGGGCAGCCCCGAGGAGGTGGTCGCCGTCTGTCTCGAACATCTGGACGGGAGTCGTCGGCCGGCCGTACAGCGGGGACGCGCGTGACCCCTGGGGCGATCCTCACCACCGGCGGGTCGCGCGGGATCGGGGCCGCCATCGCCTCGACGATCGCTGCGTCCGGACGACGGGTCGCGGTCCTGTCGAGGAGACGGCCGTCCCCCGACGACCAGAGCTGGGCGGAGCCGGCAGGGCAGCCGCGCGTCGACCGCGTCGAGGCCGATCTCGCGGACGCCCGGGCCACGAACGCCGCGATCCGCGCCTGGCGCGGGAGCATCGCCGAACCGCTCGACGGAATCGTCCTGAGCGCCGTGTCGTACGGACACGGTCCCAGGCACCCGGTGCTCGCGACCCCGTTGGAGGAGTGGGACGAGGTGATGGCCGTCAACCTCAGGGGACAGTTCGTCGCGGTCTCCGCCGTGCTCGCCGAACTCGTCGCCAGACCACGGGCGATGATCCTCTCGGTCAGCTCGACCGCAGCACTCGAATCCGCGCCCGGCCGCGCCCACTACGCGGCCTCGAAGGCCGGCGCGCTGGCGTTCTTCCGGGCACTGACGGAGGAACTCAGGGACACGAACGTGTCCGTGGTGCAGGTGATGCCCAGAAACCAGGTCGCCACCCCCGGGCTGGCGGCGCGCAGACCACCGGGCTTCTCGTTCGAGGGCTACGACCCGCCGACCGTGTTCGACGCGTTCGTCCGGACAGCGCTGTCGGACTTGGGAGCGCGGTTCGACGGGGCGCTCGTCACCGTCGACAGCGACGGCCGCTGGGAGGCGGCGCGCGCGTGAGGCCCGGCACCACCGAAGACAAAGGAGGGGCAGGCATGACACGCGAGGGCACCATGCGCATCGCCCGCTACTACGACAACCGGACCGTCCGCGTCGAGTCGATGCCACGCCCGGTCATCGGGGACGGAGAGGTACTCGTCCGCGTCATGGCGAGCGGCATCTGCGGCAGCGACGTGATGGAGTGGTTCCGGGTGCCCAAGAGCCCGCGGATTCTCGGGCACGAGATCAGCGGAGTGGTCGCCGAGTCGCGGACGGACGCGTTCGCGGCGGGGGACAGGGTCGTGGTCCGCAATCAGATTCCCTGCGGTACCTGTCACGCCTGCCGGTACGGCCATCAGGCCGTCTGCGAGCAGCAGGTGGAGATCGAGCCGGGCGGCATGGCCGAATACATCCGCGTGCCAGGGGAGTTGGCGGACCGTGGACTGACCCCGCTGCCGTCCGGCCTGTCGTTCCAGGCCGGCACGCTGGCCGAACCCCTGGCGTGCACCCTGCACTCCCAGGCCCTGGCCCGGATCGAACCGCACCACTGCGTCCTGGTCCTGGGCTGCGGTGTCTTCGGACTGCTGCACATCCAGGCGGCCCTGGCCGCGGGAGTGGAGCGGGTCATCGCCGTGGACAAGGTGGCGTTCCGCAGGGAGGCGGCCACGCGTGCGGGCGCGACCCTGGTCCTCGACACGGACGCCGACCTCGCGAGCGAGGTGCGCCGGATCAACGACGGGCGCATGGCGGACGTGGCGGTGCTGGCCACCGCCGCCCCGGAGGCGCTCGTGGCGGCGTCGGACGCACTCGCCCGGCACGGCACCGTCCTGCTCTTCGGCGCCCCCGCCCCGGGAACCCCGGTGCCGCTGACGCTCAACCAGATGTTCTGGCGGCGGGAGTTGACCATGGTGAGCAGTTACGGCGCCGGGGACGTCGATCTGGCCCGCGGGCTGGAACTGATGGAGAAGGGCGCCGTGGACGGCGAGGCGCTGATCACGCACAGCGTGCCGCTGGCGGAGGTGCAGCGGGCCTTCACCACCGTCACCGAGGCCCGCGACTCGCTCAAGGTCGCCCTCGACCTCTCCCCGTGAGGATGCGTCAGATCTCGTCGCCCGGAAGGGACTCGTAGAGCTCGACGAGTCCCTTCACCCGGTCCTCGGCCAGGGGCAGCGCCACGCCGTTGACCTGTGACACCGCCGCGATGCCCCGCGAGTTGGTGATGAACACGCCGTCGAACGAGGGCAGTTCAGCCACCTGGATCGGCCGCTTCGCGGAGTCCGGGCCGTGCGCGACGAGCAGTTGCATGGTGATCCCGGCGAGCAGCGGAGCCTTGGGCCAGACGACCGCCGTACCGTCGAAGAAGCCGATGTTGGCGGTGGCGGTCTCCGACACCGTGCCGCCGGGGGCCATCAGCAGGGCGTCGTCGTGACCGCCGCGCCGGGCCAGCCGCTGGTAGTAGGCCTGGCCGAAGTCACCGATGTGCTTCACCTCGGCGACGGACCGTTGGTAGGGGACGGTCATCAGGCGGCGGGCCGAGTTCGGCGGCTGCTTCGGCGGTCGTACGGCGACCAGGACCGCCGTGGCATCGCCCCGGTCCGCCGGATAGACGTGCACCCGCACGGAGGCGTCACGGATGTCGTCGCCGAGAGCGTGCCGGATGCGATGGCGGATCAGTTCGCCGTCGAGACCCGTGCCGAACAGGTCGCGGTGTGCGGTGTCGAGACGCGCCAGATGCAGCGCCAGCCCTCTGACCCGCCCTGCGCGGACCTGCATCGCGGTGAAGTGCCCGTACGCCCGCAGCACCGGCCCGAACAGGTCCTCGGCGGTGGCCACGCGGCCGTCGATCTCGAAACGAGGTAACGCGGCGTCCGTCATGACCTCAGGGTAGCGAGGCCGACCAGGACGCGGTGGGTTCGGGTAGCGTCTGCCCGGTGACATTGCCTCCCATCATCGCGGTCCTCGGCGTGCCCGGCGCGGGCAAGAGCACTCAGGCGAAGGAGGTCGCGCGCAGCCTGGGCGGCACTGCCGTCTCCGTCGGCGACTGGCTGCGGGCTCTCGCGGCAGCCGGTGACGAGGACGCCCGGTCGACCGTGGCGAGCGGCTCGGCGATCACACCGGCCCAGTACGAGCGGTTTCTGCGCCATGTACGGGAGCAGGTGTCGGCGAAGGTGCTCGTACTCGACGGATCTCCACGCGACGAGCGGCACGTCCCGGTGCTCGCCGACGGCCACCCGGGCCGGGTGTTCGGCGTGCTGCTCCAACTGCCCACCACCGTCGCCGAGTCACGCATCCGCGTCCGCAAAGACAGCGCATCCTCGGACCGGCCGGACGACTCCGACGAGGTGGCGGCCCACCGGATGGCGCTTCAGACGGCGGCGCTGGCCCGCCTGGCGGAGAGCTTCGAGGCCCGGTGGCCGCTGGTGACCATCGACGCCACCGAGGACGAGCCCCTGGTCACGCGACGGATCCTGGAGTCGCTGCCCGAGGACTGGGCCTAATACGGACGGACGGTGACCTGGTCGCCCAGGGCGCCGTGCGGGCCCAACTCGGCCACCACGCCGATGTCGAGGAACGCCGGCAGACAGTCACCGAGGTTCATCAGCGGTGCGGTCGTACTCCGAATGCTCTCCAGGTCCGGCAGTCCGGTGACCTCCATCTCGCAGATCTGGCCGGCCGCCCGCAGCGCGTAGTACAGGGTCGGCGCGATGTAGGGGAAGCGCTGCGCCTCCTCGTGGACGTGCTCGGTGTTCAACCGTCCCTGTTTCCACAGGAGTTTGAGGTGGCAGAGCGCCTTGATGTTCGGGTCGCCGAGCAGCATGCAGTCCGCGTACAGGCGGTGCAGCAGCGTCCAGGTCAGGACCCGGTCGCTCAGGGTCGCCACGTCCTGGTCCCCGACCCGGATCGTCTGGGTGTCGGCCCACCAGTCGTTCTCTGACGGTTTGACGCGGGTGCCGACGTCATCGGTCAGCAGGTTGAGGGTGTAGTGCAGATCGACGGAGAGCTTTGAGTGCAGCCGGTCGTCGACGAAACAGAAGCGGTGCGGCATCAGCGCGCGCAGCCGCGTCCCCAGGTCCGCCAACTCGGGCATCGGCACGAGCTTTTCGTGCGGCAGTAACTGTCCGAAGGAGTAGAGGGACTCCTCGGTCATGTGGGTGATTCGCGGCGGCATGCGCCGCACCTTGCCGCTGTCGATCCGCAGATCGGGCTCGTAGCCGAGGGAGATCAGCACCTCCCGTGCCTCGGCCAGGCTCTTTCGCCGTACGAGCAGGTCGATGTCACTGCTCAGCGAGGGCGCGGCGGTGTTGTCGAGGAGAAGGTCAAGGGCCAGGCCCTTGTAGGCGATCAGCGGGATGTCGCGGCCGTGCAGCACCTCGGCGACGCGGACGAGCTCGGCGCGGTGCAGCTCGCGCATGGCCAGACCGGCCGTGCGGAAGAGCTGGAAGGGGCCGTCCGGATCCTGTACGACGGGATGCCAGGCGTGGCTGACCAATGCGGCGTTGACGATCCTCCGGCGCTTCAGATAGTCGAAGACCGTACGCGGGCCGTGCGTGTCGAGGATCCGCGAAAAGCAGTCACGCTGGTAATCCACGGAAACGTCTGGAAACGGAATCAGGGTCGCCCGAACGAGATCGATCCGATCGGCAACGGGCAGTGCCGATAATTCAGCCATTTCGCCAGTCCTTGTGTGTGGCGGTGATGGTGCCTCGGTACTGATCACGCGGTTGATCAGCCTAAGTCGCGCACGTGTGCGATGCAAGGGCCGCCCCGGCCTGCTGTTGCGGGCGCAAGCCGACTCCTTCGGCGTGCTCATTCGGTAGCCATGCAATAGCCTGGACGAAGCGCTTGCGCGCTCCTCCGAGTCCGAGGAAGTGATCTGTGGTGTCCGAGGAATTCAGTGCTGAAACACCCGTTTCCGTGAGCCTGTCGCTGCGCGACTCCGCCGATGTCTCCGCACTGGTGAGGGTGTTGCGCGGCACTCTCGCGGAGGTCACCGACTCGGTCGCCGTATCGGTCAGAGGTTCGAAATCGGTGATCGTCGGTCTTCTGTCGGACCTGGAGGACAGTACCGTGGCCGTCTCGGCCAGGATTTCCCTGCGGGCGGACCGGCCCGTGAAGGAGTAGGCGGGTTGTCGAACGCCCACGCCGCATTCCAACTGCTTCGATGGTGCGCCGATCGCGGCCATGACCCTGGAATCGGTCCATCCGGCGACGGTGTCCGCCCGTTCCTGAGATCGCGGAACATCGACTCACTGCTGGCCCTGTCGTCGGGGACCGACGACGCATGGCAAACGGCCTACGACACGGTGTGGCAGCACCAGCTCTCGGCACTTCACCAGGTCGTCGACGCCCTGACGGGCACCGGAGTGCGCACGCTCACCTTCAAAGGCGGGGAGTTGCTCCCGCGGCACTTCCCCGGACATTCCCTGGGCCTCATGGGGGACGGGGACATCCTGGTACCGCGCGACCGGATCGAAACGGTCAAGTCGGTGCTGTACGGACTCGGATTTCGCCATGCCGTCTTCGACGCGGCGCAGGGAACCGTAAGGGACCGCGATCTATGCGACGTGGCGGAAACCGAGTTGCGCCATTACGAGCTCGCCTCGTTCGTGAAAACGGTCGAGGTGACTGACCCGGTGGTCCTCGAAGCGGCGCGGGCCCACCACGCACACCCCCTTTACGCGCTGCCGGACCGAGCGGTGATTCTCACCGCGATCGACGTCCACCACAATGTCGCCCTGGACGCGGACCCCGGCCCGCTCTTCGACCGCGCGGTCCCCAGTTGTCTGGGAGTGGGGGAGACGCTGTCACCGGCCGACCATGTCTGGCTCAACCTCAGCCGGTACTACAACGAGGTGGCCATCCACGGCGCGTGCTCGCTGCGTCCCTTCGCCTACACGATCCCCGAGATCGCCGCCGGTGACGTGGCGTGGGACGTCGTCGAACAGGTCGCCCGTGAGCTCGCGCTCGGCCCGACGCTGTCGTACTTCCTGCGCTTCTGCGACCAGGTGGCCCCGGGGCGGATTCCCCCGGGCACGCTCGCCGCCGTACACCAGTCGGCCGGCAGCCGGGTGCGTGACTGGGGTTGGCAGCTCGCGAAGCTCTTCGACTTCCAAGAGGCGTTTCCCGCCGACGCGTTCGCGCCTGAGCCGACGATCTCCCACGCGAGAAAACAGGCCACGCACCCCAGTTGACGAAGTCCGCGGAGGCATCCGATCCGGCCATTGGCCCGGCCACCGAAACCGTCTGCGGCATCCACGCGTCGGCCTGCCGTCGCCCGTGGCCGCGGACGCCCGGAAATCAGCAAACCACCTGGTCTTTCCCGGCGCGCTGCCAGTGATCGGAATTCGCGCCGGGGGCCACCGTCGGCCGAGCGGATGCCCTGGTGGCCGGGTGGCGTGAATTTGGTGGCCGTCATGGCCGGAGTGCTGCTCCTGGGTTGACGCCCGAGTTGACGCGAACTTAGGGTCAAAAACTCGGAGCACTCTCGAAATCGAAGTCTTTTACCGGTGCTATTGCGTGTAACGGTGTATTCGAAGCGAAGGGGGCGCGATGAAGAAAGTGCTCTTGGCGACAGCTCCGAAAGAAGCCTTGGTCGAGGCAGATGGAGTCGGTGGAAACTGGTACGACCGCACCGACACCTATATGGCCTGGACCTGTGCGGTCGACCTGGAGGACCGGCTTTCCGTCACCTGTCCGCCGACCGGGCTCCGTTTCATCAAGCACAATGTGCCGGATGTCGAGATTCTCGAGTACCCGACCTGGCAGGAATACCTCGACGCACTGCACGCCGAGGACTGGGACATGGTCGGCCTCAGCTTCTACACCTGGTCCACACCGGTCGCGATCGAGATGGCCGAGCACGCCAGGGAAGCCGGTGTGCAGGAGATCTGGGCCGGTAACTACGGCGTCCTCTCGCCCGGCATCGACCAGTACTTCACCCGGCTGGTGAAGGGCGCCGGCGAGGGCCCGATCCACCAGTACGTCTATGACGAACCGCTGCCGCGGGTGCGGCACCCCGCGATGCTGGGGGAGAGCGGATTCCGCGGGATGAGTTCGCCGGTCGGTTATCTGTACTCCAAGCGTGGGTGCAACATCGGCTGTACCTTCTGCTCGACCCCGATCTTCAATCCCAAAGAAGAAGCCATATTCATGGAGGACACGTACGCGGCGCTCGACGCGTACCGGGATGCCAAGGTCGCTCACGTCATCATCTACGACGAGAGCTTCTTCCTCACCAACCAACTGGCCGAACAGGTCGTGGACGCCCTCGCGGAACGCGAGCTGCCATGGATCTGTCTCACCCGCGCCGACCTGATCCGGGGCCGGATTCCCGAACTCACCGACCGCTATATGGACGGAGCGATCGTCGGTATCGAGTCCTATCGGGACAAGAACGTCGCCGACGTGAAAAAGCGCGACGACGTCTACAACGTACGGCAGACCGTGCGTGAGCTCATCGACAACGGCCGCCGGGCGCTCGGCACCTTCATGGTCGGCTTCGCCGAGGACAGCATCGAGGACATGCAGTACGACATAGAGCAGCTCAGCGAGGAAGGGCTGTTCGCCTGCCAGTTGACCCTGCTGACCCCTTTCCACGGCACCCGGCTCTACCGTCAGATGGAGAACCTGATCGACGAGCCGGACCTGAGCAAGCACGATCTGTACAACCTGGTGTGGAAGCACCCGAAGATGAACCGCACCGAAGCGCGCGAACTGCTCGCCTGGGCGCAGCGCCGGGTCAACGACCCGGATCGTATCGCCGCCCGGCTCAAGCAGGAGATGAAGACGAAGCTCCGCGGCGAACTCGCGCGCCGCCACGCCGAGCGGCAGGTCAGCCCCTCGGGATCGCCGTCATGAGGAAGCTGAACGTCCTCTGCGTCCAACTGGGCTTCCACGACGCCTATCCCGACGCCTCCACCCTGGCGACGACCTACAACGACGGCATCTACTACGTGGCGTCCTTCGTCCAGCAGGAGTTCCCGGACGCCCGCGTCGAGATGTGCCAGATGTTCTGGGGGGAGAAGCCCGACGACTTCCCCCTGGCCGCCTACGACTACATCCTGATCTCGGCGCTCGCCACCCACTTCTGGTCCAACCTTGAGGCGCTGGAGCTGATCCAGCGCGAGAAGCGCTCCGACTGCATGGTGATCATGGGCGGGCCGCATGCCGCGTTCGCGCCCTACGAGGCCCTGCGCTACGCCGACTACGCGGTGATCGCCGAGGGAGAGATCCCGTCCGTCCAGCTGATCAAGGCGCTGGAGGCCGGCGACCCGGTCACCGGGGTCGACAACCTCGCCTACATCGGTGCGGACGGCCAACTGGTCCTCAGCCAGGTCGCCCGGTACGGCAACATCGCCAACGCGATCAATCCCCAACTCCTGGCACGGGCGCCCAAACTGCACTGGGCCACGGTCTCCATGTCCCGCGGCTGCCCCTTCGACTGCTCCTTCTGCTACGCGATCCGCCTGCTCGGCCGGAAGTTCCGCACCAAGACCGCGGAGGACGTCCGCGGCGAGCTGGACGCCATCTACGAGCAGACCGGCTGCAACCGCTTCTACGTCACCGACCTCAACTTCACGACCCGCAAGAACTACTGCCGGGAGATCGCCGAGACCTTCCGGGACCGGGGCTACAAGTTCATCGCCATGAGCCGGGTCAACCACGCCGACGACATGGACCTCGTCCTCGACCTCAAGCGGTCGGGTTTCGAGGAGTACTGCCTGGGCGTGGAGTCGGAGGACCCGAGCGTCCTCAAGGCGTTCAACAAGCGCGTCGACCCCTCGGAACAGACCCGGCGCCTGCTGCGCTTCGCCGAGAACGACATCGCCATCCACTCGGCCATCATCTTCGGCCTCGATGTACAGGACCGCCAGGCGATCGAGGCCACCGCCCAGTGGTGCGCCGAGGCGCGCATCATGCACCCGGTCTTCGTGTGCCTGGCCGAATACCCCTTCCAGGACCTGCTGTACGGGGCCCGGCAGGACGTCGAGGACCACCGGATCATCATGGAGGTGCCGACCTACCAGCACTACTCCTTCGTCGGCATCTTCCCGCGCCAGATGCGTCCGAGCGAACTCCAGCAAGGCATCCTCGACAGCTACGACATCTTCTTCAAGCGGGCGTTCGAGATCGAGCAACGGCCGCAGAGGCGGGCCCGGTTGAAGTCCTACGCCCGCAGTGTGGACCGCGGACGCGCGGGCATGGAGCAGCACATCCGCTTCTTGGAGGACCTGGAGAAGCCGTACTACACCACCTCCGGGACGCTGAAGGAGGACCTCCTGAAAGCCGACTTCGACTCCCGTCACGGAGAGCTCCGCGACTGGCTGGCGAAGTCCTCCAAGCGTTCCGACGTCGAGTTCGTGAAGCGATACGCGCGATGACGGGGACGGTCATCCACACACTGCTCGACAGCGCCCGACACACCCCGGACCGGCTCGCCTTCCGGGTGATCGAGAGATCCGAGGAGGAGTTCGCCCTCAGCTGTGCGGACGTGGCCCGCATGATCGGCGAGACTGCGGCGGGCCTCAGCGCGGAAGGGCTCGGCGAGGGAGACGTCGTCGTCCTCGTGCTGCCCACCTCCCGCAACTTCCTGTCGGCGTACCTCGGCTGTCTCTACGCCGGGGTCGTACCGATCGTCGCCGCAGAGCCGTCGGGCGGCAGCAGCGAGCGCTATACGGCGAACCTGCGCAGGCTCGCCGAGCACGCGGGGGCCCGCCGGATCATCGCGCCCCCGCCCCTGGCAGCCGACCTGCCGCTCCCGGTCAGCACACCGGACGCGCTGCGCGGCACCTACCTCCCGCCCGACGCGCCGCGCGCGAGGCCGGAGTCGCTCGCCCATCTCCAGGCCACCTCCGGCTCGACCGGCGTCCCCAAGCTCGCCATGATCCGGCACGGCAACATCGTCGCCAACGTCCGCGCGATCGGCGAGGCGATCCGGGCCAGACCGGACGACTCGCTGGTGAGCTGGCTGCCCCTCTTCCACGACATGGGCCTCATCGGGATCTCCTACGCCCTCCAGGCCCGTATCCCGATGGTCCTGGGGGACCCCGTCAACTTCCTGCGCAACCCCATGTCGTGGCTCCGCTGGATCAGCCACTACGGCGGCACCCTCTCGCCCGCCCCGAGCTCCGCCTTCCACATCTGCGCCCGGGTCGCGCGGCGCCGCCCGCCGAGCGATCTCGACCTGTCGACCTGGCGTGTCGCCCTGTGCGGCGCGGAACCGGTGCACGAGACCACCATGCGCGAATTCCAGGCCGCGTTCGGCGGGTTCGGCCTGCCCGAGACGACGCTCAGGCCGGTGTACGGGCTGGCGGAGGCGACGCTCGCGGTGACCATCCCCGATGTCGGCCGCCCCTATGCGGTGGACCGGGTGGACGCCGAGGCCGTCGCGGCGAAGGGCCATGCCGAACCCCGCCCCGCCGATGACCCGCGCAGTGTCAGCATGATGTGCGTGGGCCCGGTGCTGCCCGGGCACCGGTTGCGAGTGGTCGACGAGGACGGCAGGACGGTGCCGGAGCGGGCGATCGGTGAGATCGAGGTGTCCGGGCCCAGCGTCATCGACGGCTACCTGCCGGGGCCGGACCAGGAGACCGACGACGAGTTCAGGACCGCGGACGGATATCTCCGTACCGGCGATCTCGGTTACCGGCTCGACGGAGAGGTCTATGTCACCGGCCGCCGCAAGGACATCGTGATCATCGCAGGCCGCAACTACATCCCGGACCAGCTGGAGCGGTTCGTGGAAACGGTCACGGAGTCCCCGCGCACCCCGGCGGTCGTGGCGGTCGGCGTCCCCGACCCGATCCTGCCCACAGAGCAGCTCCACCTGCTGCTCGACGAGCGGCTGGCCGAGGAGGGCGACCGACAGGCCGTCACCGACCGGGTCGGCCGCGCACTCACCGAGGCCTTCGGGATAGCCGGCGCCAACTTCCACTGGATTGCCCGGTCGAAACTCCCGCGGACCACCAGCGGCAAGATCCAGCGCCATCTGTGCCGAAAGATGATCGAGGAACAGCTCACCGCGCCCGGCCGACACGCATGACCGATGGGGGAGGCCCACCACGATGCAGGACGAGAAGCAGGACCTGGAACTGTTCGACAAACTCGTCGGGCACATCGGGGAGTTCGTCGAACGGGATGTCTCCCACCTCACTCCGCAGTCGCACATCAACAACTCCATCGAGGGGATGAGCTCGCTCAAGATGATCGAGCTGCTGCTCTATCTGGAGGACTGCTTCGGGATCGACTTCGAGGAGTCCGCCATGGACAGGCTGGAGACCATGCAGGACCTGGAGGATTACATACGGCAGATACTGGACGCGTCCCGGCAGCAGGCATGACCCGGTGACGACGTGCCGCGCAGCGTAGTGGTCACGGGGATGGGGGTCGTCTGCTCGCTCGGCCCGGACGTCGACGAGCTGTGGCAGGGCCTTCTCTCCGGACGCTCCGGGATCGGTCCGGTGACCCGCTTCGACCCCGACAGGTTCCGGTCCCGCCACGCCGGTGAGGTCGACGACACCCTGGTGACCTTCGAGCCGGGCCCGCTCCAGTTCGAGATCAGACGCATGAGCGCGTTCGTGCGCTACGCGGTGTTCGCCGCGGACCGCGCCCTGAAGGACAGCGGCCTCGCCGGGCCGGGAGGCCAGCAGCCGCGCGCTCACCCGCCGGGCGGCGCCGTCTACCTCGGCGTGGCCATGGGCGGACTGCCCAGCATCGAGGCGGGCGTGCTGAAACAGGAACAGCAAGGGACACGGAAGACCAGTCCCTTTCTGATTCCCTCGCTGATTCCCAACATGGCGGCGAGTGTGATCGCGCTGCGCCACGGCATCGAGGGGGAACAGGTGACGGTCGCCGGCGCCTGCGCGAGCGGCTGTCAGGCGCTGGGGCACGCGATGCGGGCGATCCGCTCCGGTGCCCGCACCTGGGCCGTCGCGGGCGGAGCCGAGGCGGTGACCACGCCGATCACCTACTCCGGCTTCGAGGCGATGAGGGCGCTCAGCCGCTGTGCGGACCCCGAGCTGACTCCCCGTCCGTTCGACCATCAGCGGGACGGAATGATCGTCGGTGAGGCGGCCGCCGTCTTCGTGCTGGAGGAGCGGGCCCACGCAGAAGCGCGGGGCGCGGTGATCCACGGCGAGCTGACCGGCTTCGCCGCGAACAGCGGCGGCGACGGCATCACGGGCCTTTCGACCCGCCACATCGTGCGGTGCATGGCGGACGCGCTGGCCGACGCCGGACTGGCACCGGACGCGGTCGACTGTGTGTTCGCGCAGGCATCCGGCCTGGTTCAGGGCGACGCGGCCGAACTGGAGGCGGTGCGGGCCGCGACCGAGGGAGCCCGCCGCAAGCCGGTGGTCACCTCGATCAAGGGGCACACCGGTTACGCGTTCGCCGCGAACGGTCCGATGAATCTGGCCGTGTCGCTCATGGCGCTGCGCCACCAGACCGTGCCGCCCACCGTGAAACTGGACCGGACCGAACCCTCCTTCGCCGACGTCGACATCGCCCGCGAGCCGCGCGGGACCGGGATCCGACGTTGTCTGATCAACGCGTTCGGATTCGGTGGGATCAATGCCAGCCTGGTGGTGTCCCGTGCATAGCCGTGCCACCGCACTCACAAGGAGCACCGTCTTGAGTTCCGCGTCCACGCATTTCGAGAAGCTGACCCGCTGCTGCATGCGCTGCAAGATCTCCAGGTTCCTCGACAAGACCATCGAGATCGAGAAGGCAGGGGGCGCGCGGGTCGCCATTCCGTTCCAGCCCGATCTGACGCAGAACGCGGACTTCCTCCACGCGGCCATGCTCTTCGAGGTCGGGGACACCGCAGGCTTCATGGCCGCCAACTCGATGGAGGAGACGTACAGCGTCCTGACGGTCGACTACCACATCAACCTGATCCGGCCGGTACAGAAGGAGGGCATCTACGCCGTCGGCGAGGTGGTCACCGCGGGCAAGACCATCTACGTCGCCCGCAGCGACGTCTACTCCGAGAGCGGCAAACTCGTGGCGGCGGGGCAGGGCACGTACACGGTGTCCAAGATCCTGCTGACCGACCTCGACGGCTATGACGACTGAACCGGCAAGGACCGCTTGGTGATCGATACGGCCGACCACGACGGCATCATCGTCCTGACGCTGCGTCATGGACCGGTGAACGCCCTGGATCTGGAGTTGCTCACCGCCCTGCCCGAGGCCCTGGCGGACGCCGCCGACTCCCGCGGTGTCGTGCTGACCGGCAGCGGACGGACGTTCTCGGCAGGGGTGGACCTGAAGCGGATCGTCGAGGGCGGTCCGCGGTACGTCGAGGCGTTCCTGCCGGCGCTGCATCGCGCGACGCTCGCCCTGTTCGGGCATCCCAAGCCGGTCGTCGCCGCGCTGAACGGCCATGCGCTGGCCGGCGGATGCGTGCTGGCCGCCGCCTGTGACCTGCGGCTGATGTGCGGCGGAACCATCGGGCTCACCGAGCTCGCCGCCGGAGTGCCGTTCCCCACGGCGTGCCTTGAGGTCATGCGCCACGCCGTCGGCCCGGCACTGGACACGATGGTCCTCGGGGCCGGCCGTCGCACGCCCGAGGAGGCCGTCCCGATCGGCCTGGTGCACGAGATCGTCGAGCCCGACCGGCTGCTGCCCGCCGCACTGCGCCGGACGGAAGAACTCTGCTCAGCCCCACCGGAGGTGTACGCCCTGTCCAAACGCCAGCTACACCGGCCCGTCCTCCGACGCATCGCCGCCGCCGCGCCGTTGGAGGACCCCGAGGTGGCGACGGTCTGGAGCGCCGAGCGCACGGCCCGGATCCTGCGCGGGTACCTCTCGTCCCTGCGCCGAACGTAACGACCCCCACCGAGAGAGGACACATGCAGTCGGAATCGATCGAGAACCCCGAACGCGCCGCGGCCCAACGGCTCTACCAGTACAACGTCGATCTCAAGGTCGCCTTCGTGCTGTATGCCGTGGCCAAGCTGAACATCCCTGATCTCCTCGCCGACGGGCCGCGCAGCACCGCGGACCTGGCGGCGGCGACCGGCTCCGACCCGCATCGGCTCCGCCGACTGCTGCGCGCGGCGGCCGGCGTCGACGCCCTGACGGAGGAACCCGACGACAGCTTCGCCCTGGCCGCGATGGGCGACCTGCTGCGCTCCGGCCACCCCCGCAGCATGCGCGGCATGACGACGTTCTTCTGCGAACCCGACGTCCTCGCCGCCTACGGAGGCCTGGTGGAGTCGGTCCGCACGGGAGTTCCGGCGTTCCAACTGCGGCACCAGGAACCGCTGTACGACTTCCTCGCCCGCCCCCAGAAGAAGGAAGTCCGCGACGAGTTCGACGCGGCGATGGTGGAGTTCGGCCAGTACTTCGCCGACGACTTCCTGACGTCGTTCGACTTCTCGCGCTTCTCCCGCTTCGCCGACATCGGCGGCGGCCGTGGGCAGTTCCTGAGCGGCGTGCTGACGGCGGTTCCGTCGGCGACCGGGGTGCTCGTGGACGGGCCCGCCGTGGCCGACAGCGCCCACAAGTTCCTCGCGACGCAGAATCTGAGCGACCGGGTCGAGGTGCGGATCGGGGACTTCTTCGACATCCTCCCCGCCGGGTGCGACGCGTACGTCCTCAGGGGAGTACTGGAGGACTGGGCGGACGCGGACGCCGTACGCCTGCTCTCGCGCATTCGCCAGGCCATGGGCGACACCCCAGGGGCCCGACTGCTCATCCTGGACTCGGTCATCGGTGAGACCGGGGAGCTCGGCAAGGTGCTGGACCTGGACATGCAGGTGCTGGTCGAGGGCGAGCACCGGACCCGCGCCCAGTGGGACGACGTGCTGGCGCGGGCGGGCTTCGACATCGTCGGCATCCACCCCGCGGGGGACGTGTGGGCCGTCATCGAATGCCGCAGCACCGCCGGCTGAACCGGTGAAGGACGGATCGGAGAACGACGTGAGCGACGGACGCGACAGCTTTCTTCAGGTCATGCGCTCGGTGTACGAGCGCTACCTCGTGGGGGTCCCCGGTGTCAGCGAGGTCTGGCTGATCCGGCACGCCGACTCCTACAAGGGGCTCGAGGACTACGAGGGCGACCCGCGCGACCCGGCGCTGTCCGACAAGGGCAGAGCACAGGCAAGGTTCCTGGCGGCCCGGCTCGCGGGCGTGCCGTTGCACGGTGTGTGGGCCAGCGGGGCCAACCGCGCCCAGCAGACGGCCTCGGCCGTCGCCGCCGAGCACGGCCTGCGCGTCCAGACGGATCCGCGGCTGCGGGAGGTGCGTACCAACTGGGACGACGGGCGGCCCAGCGAACTCAAGCCGCACGGGGTGTACCCCTTCCCCGAACCGGAGAAGGAGGTCGCCGAGCGCATGCGGGAGGCGGTCGCGGCAGCCGTCGTGGCCACCCCGGCGGCGCCCGACGGGACGACCCGCATCGCGGTGGTCGGGCACGACTCGGCTCTGGTCATCCTGCTCGGCAGCCTGATGAACCTGGGCTGGGGCCAACTGGACATGATCCTCCCGCTGACCAGCGTCTCCGTGCTCGCCGTCAAGGACGACCGCATGGTCGTACGGTCCATCGGCGACGCCACTCATCTCGCCGCGGCGCCGTCCGACGTCGTGTGAGGGTGCCCCGCCGATGAGGAGCCAGGAGACATACGCGGACCAGGGCTGGTTCGTGGCACCGCAGAGGCTCGGCCCGGACGCGCTCGCCAAGGTCCGCGCGAGCATCCGGGCGATCTCCGGCAGCGCGCGTCCGGAAGTGGTGTACGAGGAGGGCACTCGGACGGTCCGCGCCCTGCACGGCTGTCACCGCTACGACGACGTCTGTGCCGAACTCGTGCGCCACCCCGTGCTGTTGGACCTGGCGGAGGGCCTGATCGGCGGGCCGGTCTACCTCTACCAGTTCAAGGTCAACATCAAGGCCCCGCGCCAGGGCCGGGAGTGGCCCTGGCACCAGGACTACGCGTTCTGGGCCCACGAGGACGGCATGCCGGCGCCGGACGCGGTGAACATCGCCCTGCACCTCGACGATGTGCACGAGTCGAACGGCCCGCTGACCGTGCTGTCGGGCTCGCACACGCTGGGTCTCGTGGCCGCCAACGAGGCGGCGGCGAGGTCCGGCCGGGACTGGCAGGACCATGTCTCGGCCAGACTCACCTACATCATCCCGGAGGAGGAGATACACGAGCTGGCGGGGAGGTTCCCGGCGCGACGGCTGCTGGGACCGGCGGGAACCGTGGCCGCCTTCCATCCGTCGATCGTGCATTCGTCCACGAACAACACGTCCGACGACCGTCGCGCCGTACTCCTGCTCACTTACAACTCGGTGTCCAACGCCCCGACGCGCCTGACCCGCCCCGCCTTCCTGGTCGACCCGGACACAACTCCCGTACGGCGCCTGGCGAACGCCCTGGCCTGACCGGTGCCTCAGACCGCGTCGAGGAGCAGCTTCGCGGCTGCCGTCGGCGCGGACCGTGCCGGCCATGTCCTGCGTCCGTGCGGTCGTCTCGGGGGGCCAGGGCCGCCTTGAGCGCGGCCGACAGGGACTCGAAGGTCGGAGTAGGACCGTCGTGCGCCACACCGACGCCGAGGTCGGCCACCCGGCCCGCCCAGTACGGCTGGTCCGCCAACTGCGGTGCCACCTGAGGCGCGCCGGACCGTGTGGCCGTCGTCGTGGTGCCCGCGCCCCCGTGGTGCACGACGGCGGCCACCCGGCCGGACAGCACCTGATGGTTGGCCTCGCCGACGACGAAGCGGTCGTCCTGATCGTCGACCACGGGCCAGCACCAGCCGGCGGCCCTGCGCCCGGACTGAACTCGGTGACCAGTTCGTCCCCGGGCCGCACGGGCATCAGATCGCGGCGGACACGGGCCTGGTCGGCAATGACCGCCGCGTCCTTCGCGTCCGTCTTGCCGTCGCCCCGGTAGCTCTCGGAGGCCCGGTTGACGGAGCGGCCGGGGATGTAGAGCAGGTGCTGTCCGTGATTGAGCAGGATCTCGATGATGAGGGCGGCACCGCCGTCGGCCAGGTCGATGCCCCAGGCCGTCACCTTGCCCAGCGCGAGGACATCGGCCACGAGCTGGAGCAGTTCCGTCTCGTCGTTGGCCACGCGGCGGGACAGCAGCCGCTTGCCGGTGTAGTCGATCACCACACAGTGAGGTTTTCTCACAGAACTGGATCAGTCAGGTGTGGGGTCGGGCCGGGGTAGGCCGGTACAGGCGGTCCGACCAGGCCGCGCCGTGTGCGTCGCCCAGCAGGCCGGCCAGTACCGGCAGGTCGTCCGGCACGGCGTGGCGGCCTTCGACACGGGTGAACGTCGGGGTCTGAGGGGCGATCGCCGTCAGCTCCGGCTGGCGTAGCGGCCCTGCGTGGGTGGCGAGCCATCGGTGGTGGCGTCGGCAGCGGCGGCTGCCTCAGCGGTCTCGTAGCGCTTGATGAAGGTCACCACGGAACTCCTCCGCAGGCGCGGGCCACCACGTAGCGGCGTGGTCGAGCCCGGCGAACGTGAAGCGGTGCTCCTCCTCGCGGACGGTGAGGATGTCGAGGGAAGGGGCTGCGAGTGCGGCGAGGTTGCCGCTGTGGGCGCTGGCGTAGAGACGGTCGCGGTGTTCGGCGTACGGGTCGAGACCGGCGGCTGCCACCAGGGTGTCCAGCTCGCGGTAGCTGTCGAGGGACGACGACCGGGCAGCAAGACAGCGCCAGGCCCAGCGAGAGCAGCTCCAGCACACTCTCGACGGACTCTCGAACCGACAGCAGAACATTTTGCGCCAGGCCGAGACCGGCGATCCCCACGACCCCTTCACCAAGGGCTTGCGCGCGAAGTACAACCAGCTGGAGACGGAGCGAGAGGCCGCGCTCGCCACCCTCGCGGAGCTGGACGCGGTAGACGTCGCCGAGCCCGGGCGTCCGACTCCGAGGTCATCCAGCTCACGGATGCAAGAGTCCATGCATGCCATGCCGAAGCCGCAGGTCCGCCAGGGGGCAGCTACGCACCGTATACGTACAGATCCTGTTGGCGCCCCCGGCAGGACTCGAACCTGCGGCCAAGCGCTTAGAAGGCGCCTGCTCTATCCACTGAGCTACGGGGGCCGGTGTGGTGGCCTCTGTCGTGGGTGCCCGGGTGTGGGCCGATCCGTGACGTTGCCGGGGACAAGGATAGGGCTCCCGGTTCCATGTCCCTGTTGCTTCGCCTCCGTGGCTCGATGTGGAGGTTCGGTGAAGCGGTCCTGATAATCGCAGGCAGGTGCGAATCGTGCACCGCTTTTGAGCCCTCGCGCCCCCGGTGTTGTGCACTCGTTATGCCTGAACCGTGCCCGCGTCCCAGTCGCCCCTTCCGTCCCTTGTGTTCCGTCGGCGCGCAGACATGCGCATATGCTTCAGAATTCCCCTAAAATTGGGCATTCTTCGCATGTGGTGACCTTGGACGTACGGCCTCAGCTGCTCGACGCACTCTCCGCCCTGCGCGACCGTGTCGCCGCCGCACGCTTCCCGCTGCCCCTGGCGGGGGCCCCACGCGCGCGTGCCAACCGCGACGAACTGCTCGCCCAGCTCGATGACTACCTGGTGCCCCGGTTGAGGGAACCCGAAGCGCCCTTGCTGGCCGTCATCGGGGGATCCACCGGGGCCGGGAAGTCGACGCTCGTCAACTCGCTCGTGGGGCGGCGGGTCAGCGAGGCGGGCGTACTGCGGCCGACCACGCGGACCCCCGTGCTGGTGTGCCATCCGGAGGACCATCACTGGTTCAGCGGAATGCGGGTGCTGCCCGACCTCACGCGCGTGTGGGTGCCTCCGGGGGACCCGGGGGACGAGCTCCTGCTGCCCGGCGAGGACCCCACGCGCGTGCTGCGGATCGAGACCGCCGACACCGTGCCGCCCGGCCTCGCCCTCCTCGACGCCCCCGACATCGACTCCCTCGTCGCGGACAACCGCGTCCTCGCCGCCGAGCTGATCTGCGCGGCAGACATCTGGGTCATGGTCACGACGGCAGCCCGCTACGCCGACGCCGTGCCCTGGCATCTGCTGCGCACCGCCAAGGAGTACAAGGCCACCCTCGTGACCGTGCTCGACCGGGTGCCCCACCAGGTCGTGTCCGAGGTCTCGCGGCAGTACGGCGCGCTGCTCACCAAGGCCGGGCTCGGCGACGTACCGCGCTTCACCGTGCCCGAACTGCCCGAGTCGGCCTGGGGCGGCGGGCTCCTGCCGGCCACCGCGGTGGCGTCGCTGCGGACCTGGCTGGTCCATCAGGCGCAGGACCCCGTCGCCCGGCAGTACTCCCTCGCCCGTACGGCGTACGGCGTCCTCGACTCCCTCAAGGCCCGGATGCCCGAGCTGGCCGGTGCGGCCGCCGCCCAGTACGCGGCCGCGCTGCGGCTCACCACCGCCGTCGAGGGGGCCTACGACAGCGAGCACGCGCGCGTGCGGGGGCGTTTGCAGGCGGGTGCCGTGCTCGCCGGCGACGCCCTGAAGCGCTGGCGTGCCTTTCCGCTCGACTGCACCGCCGGCGAACTCCTCGACGCGCTCGTGGAGAGCCTGGCCGCGCTCCTGCTGTGCGCGGTCACCGCCGCCGACGAGCGCGTGGACGAGGCCTGGCGGCGCGAACCGGCAGCGCGGGCCCCGGAACTGGCGAACCGTGATCCGTCCCTGGAGAGCGCGGAACACCGGATCGGGATGGCCGTACGGCGGTGGCGGCGGGAGCTCGAGGAGTGCGCCGAGGAGGAGGTGCGCGAGCTCGACCGGAGTGTCGCGCCGGATCCCGAGGTGGTCGCCGCTCTCGTCGCCACCGCACTGCTGGGCGGTCGCCGCGCGCGGTCGGCCGGTGAGGGGCTCGCCGAACGGATCGGCGCGCACGGTGCGCTGCGGCTGCGCGACCGGGGCCTGCGGATGCTCGCCGACCATGTGGACCGGGTCATGCACACCGAACGCGAGCGCCGCCTCGCCCCGCTCGACGCTCTCGACGTACACCCCGAACCCCAGGCCGAACTCATCGCCGCGCTGTCCGTACTGCAGAAGGAGAGGTGACCGGTGAGCGCCGTCACAGACCAGGACCAGAATCAGCAGCACGACCACACCGAGCGTGCGGACCACGCCGGTGACGCGGGCCGCGGGGACGAGCGTCCTGAAGGCGTCGCTCCTGGCGAGCCTGTAGACCCCGCAGATCCTGTCGACCGCGTCGCCGGTGTCGTCCCTGAGGAGGATGCCGTCAACGGCGAGGAGCCCGAGGGGTCTGACGTACCCGAGAAGCGCGCCAACGCCCGCCACGCGCGCGTGGAGAGCAACGACGACACCGCCGGTCGTACCGACTCCGAGAGCGCCTGGGATGACGGCCTGATCGCGCGGCGGGTCACCGAGGAGAGCGCCGCGCAGCATGTCGCCGTCGTGGAGACCCGGCCGCCCAGTCCGCAGGCCATGACCCAGCTCGTGTACGACGGGCCGCTGCGGTCGCGGCTCGACGCGCTGCGCGAGCTGGTGGGGCTGTCCCGGACGCGGCTCGACAGCAGGACGCTCGCCCAGGCGGGCCGCGTCCTCGACGAGGCGGCGGCGCGGCGGCGGCTGTCCGGGCAGCACACCGTCGTCGCCATCGCGGGCGCCACCGGCAGCGGCAAGTCGCAGCTGTTCAACGCGCTCGCCGGAGTGACCATTTCGGAGACGGGCGTACGACGGCCCACCACGGCCGCGCCCATCGTGTGCAGCTGGAGCGACGGAGCGGCGAACCTCATCGACCGGCTCGGCGTCCCGGGCCGGCTGCGGCGGCGCCCGGTGCAGAGCCCTCAGGCGGAGGCGCAGCTGCGCGGGCTCGTCCTGGTCGACCTGCCCGACCACGACTCGGCCGCAGTGCAGCACCGCGAGCAGGTGGACCGCGTCCTGGCGCTCGTCGACGCGGTCATCTGGGTCGTCGACCCGGAGAAGTACGCCGACGCCATGCTGCACGAGCGCTATCTGCGGCCCATGGCGGGCCACGCGGAGGTCATGTTCATCGTCCTCAACCAGATCGACCGGCTGCCCGGGGAGGCCGCCGAGCAGGTCCTCGACGACCTGCGGCGGCTGCTCGACGAGGACGGGATCGCGCTGGGGGAGTACGGCGAACCGGGCGCGACCGTGCTGGCGCTGTCCGCGCTCACCGGGGACGGCGTCGGCGAACTGCGCGAGGTGCTCGGCCAGTTCGTCGCCGAGCGCGGGGCCGCGGCGCGGCGGATCTCGGCCGATGTGGACGGCGCCGCGTGGCGGCTGCGGCCCGTCTACGCCACGGGGCGGCGGACCGGGCTCAGCGAGGAGGCGCGCGACGAGTTCGCCGCCCGGCTCGCGGACGCGGTGGGCGCCACCGCGGCGGGGGAGGCGGCCGAACGTGCCTGGCTGCGCAACGCCAACCGCGCGTGCGGGACGCCCTGGCTGCGGCTGTGGCGCTGGTACGAGGACCGGGGTGAACCTGCCACCGGACGACTGCCGTTGCGCTCCCAGGCGGACGAGGAGGCGACGGCGCGCCAGCGGGTCGAGCAGGCGGTGCGGACGCTGGCCGACCGGGCCTCGACCGGGCTGCCCGCGCCGTGGGCGCAGGCGGTGCGGGAGGCCGCCGTACGCGGCTCGCAGGGGCTGCCCGAGGCGCTGGACGAGCTGGCGGCGCGGGCGGGACTGCCGCCGGGGCGCCCGCCGCGGCCGGGCTGGTGGCCGGCGGCCGTCCTGGCGCAGGCCTCCATGACGATCCTCCAAGTCGTCGGTGGCCTGTGGCTGTTGGGGCAGATCATCGGGTTCATGGCGCCGAATCTCGGGGTCCCGGTGCTGCTGATGGTGGCCGGCATCATCGGCGGCCCGCTCGTCGAGTGGAGCTGCCGGATGGCGGCGCGGGGGCCCGCGCGACGGTACGGCGTGGAGGCCGAGCGCAGGCTCAGAGCGGCGGCCGCGGGATGCGGGCGGGCCCGGGTGCTGGATCCGGTGGCCTCGGAGTTGCTGCGGTACCGGGAAGTGCGGGAGCAGTACGGGCGGGTGGTGGGGGTGGGCGCGGAGGCGAGGTGAGCCTTGCCCGGGCGGGGCCGGGCGGGGCCGGGGTGGATGGGCCGGTGGGTGGTTCGGTGGGTGGGCCGGTGGATGAGTCCCTCGTCCGGGTGACGGAGTTTTCCACAGGTGGGCGGTGGTCCACAGCGCCCAGCGGGCTCGGCCCGACGGAGGCAGTCTGGCTCTGCGGCGATCGCGACGGACGCGGTCGTCACAGCAGACGCAGCCGTACGGGACGGGCCCGTACGTGTATCCGCTCGGCGTGAGTGGCCGGGCGCGGGAGGGATTCGAGATGAACGAGACGGTCATCTGCGCGGTGGGCAACGTGGCGACACGGCCGGTGTTCCTGGAGCTGGCGTCGGGTGCGTCGGCGCGCTTCCGGCTGGCGGCGACCTCGCGCTACTGGGACCGCGAGAAGAGTACGTGGACCGACGGCCACACCAACTTCTTCACGGTGTGGGCCAATCGGCAGCTCGCCGCCAACGTGATGGCGTCGCTCGACGTGGGCCACCCCGTCGTCGTGCAGGGCAGGCTGAAGGTGCGTACCGACGTGCGCGAGGGCTCGTCGCAGAACTGGACCTCGGCGGACATCGACGCGGTGGCGATCGGCCACGACCTCGCGCGGGGCACCTCGGCCTTCAAGCGCACGTACAAGGGGGAGACGGCGACCGCCGGCGCGCCCTCGCAGCCGGAGCCGACCTGGGAGACATCTCCCGCCGACCCGGCTGCCCAACGGGCCCCCGAACCGGCGGGAGTGACGTGACGTCAGCCATCGGCCGAAGCCGGCGAGAGCTGACCGGGAGCTGACCGAACTGCGGCTTATCGACGAATGCGTTCCGTGCGATCACGGTGGATTTGTCGATAAGCCCTGCTCGCGGGCGGTCTCGGCGATAACGATTCCGAGTCGGATCGGTTGACCGACAGCATCCCCGGGAAGCGCGGTGCGCCGCGTCCCTAGGATGCCGAACGTAGCTCTCGGGGCTTCTGATTCTGCTGGTGGGACCGTAACCCCCCCACGTCAACGGGTCCTGCTCGAAGGGGAATTCTGTGTTTTCTTCGTTCTCTGCCGCGCTGTCGGCACGTAAGCGAGGGGCGGCCCGCCTCGTCGCCGCCACATTGGTGCCCGGGCTCGTCGCCGTCGGTGTGATGGCCGGTGCCGGTACGGCCTCCGCCGACGAGACGGCGCAGAACCAGGGCGGGGCGACCGCCACCATAGGTGGCCTGAAGACGTACGGCGACGCCGTGATCCACGACGAGGCCGGGGACCTGACGGTGTCGGCGGGCCTGTTCGAGATGTCCGTCGAGGGCGGCGGCACCCTGCAGACGTACTGCGTCGACCTCCACAACCCCACACAGCGGGACGCCAAGTACCACGAGACCCCCTGGAGCGGCACCTCGCTCGGCGTCAACAAGGACGCCGGAAAGATCCGCTGGATCCTGCAGCACTCCTACCCGCAGGTCAACGACCTCGCGGCGCTGGCCGCCGCGGCGGGCGTGGGCAGCGGTCTCACCGAGCAGGACGCGGCGGCCGGCACCCAGGTGGCCATCTGGCGCTACTCGGACGGCGCGGACGTGGACGCCGTCGACCCGCAGGCCGAGAAGCTCGCGGACCACCTCCAGAAGAGCGCCCGGAACATGGCGGAGCCTAAGGCCTCGCTGACGCTCGACCCGCCCGCGGTCTCCGGTCACCCCGGGGAGTTGCTCGGCCCGGTCACGGTGCACACCAACGCCGGCAGCGTGACGGTGACGCCGCCGGCGGACGCCGCCACGAGCGGGGTGCGGATCGTCGGCAAGGACGGCAAGGCCATGACGTCCGCGGTGGACGGCAGCCAGGTGTTCTTCGACGTGCCCGAGGACGCGGCGGCCGGCTCGGCCGAACTGACGGCGCAGGCCTCGACGACCGTGCCGGTCGGCCGGGCCTTCGCCTCGGAGAGCCGTAGCCAGACGCAGATCCTGGCCGGCTCCAGCGAGTCGACGGTCTCGGCGACAGCCGCCGCGGCCTGGGCGAAGCAGGGCGCGATACCCGCTCTGTCCGCGAAGAAGAACTGCGCCAAGGGCGGCCTGGACCTCACCGCGGCCAACGTGGGCGACGAGACGTTCACCTTCGAGCTGCTGGGCATCCGGTACGCCGTCGCGGCGGGCGAGTCCCGGACGGTGACGGTCCCGTTGCAGGAGGACCAGGCGTACGACTTCACGATCAAGGGGCCGGGCGGCTTCGAGGAGCGGTTCACCGGCCTCCTCGACTGCCGGACACAGGGCAGCGTGAGCGGCGACTCGGCCCAGACGCTCAGCGAGCCGAGACCGGCCACGGTGGGCGGCACCGCGACGGACGTGAACCTCGCCGAAACCGGCGGCTCCAGCGCGACCTTGGTGATCGCGGGCGTGGCCATCGCCCTGGTCGTGATCGGCGGCGCGGCACTGGTCGTCCTCCGCGGGAGGCAGACGCCGACGCGGGACTGAGTTGGTCGGGACTGAGTTGGTCGGGACTGAGTGGTCCGGACTGAGGGGTACGGAACCTTGTCAACTCAACAGTGAGTGATGTGGCGGTGACTCTCTGGCCGGGGAGGGCTCACTGAGCCACACCGGCGAGCAACCAGCGCCGTACGGGAACTTCGACGAGGACGCGGTCTCCGCCCCGGTTGTGCGGGGCGGAGACATCCCAGTCGTACTTCGCGGCGAAGGCCTCCGTGATCTCCGAGGGGAACGCACCGCGGTGCAGCACCGCCTCCCCCTCGGCGACAACGGGAAACCGGCCGTCCTCCAGCGCCAGGGAGACGCGCGAGAACTTCTCGATGTTGCGGACCTTGACCGAACCTCCGTCCGCCCCGACCCACCAGGTGTCCCGCAAGAAGACGAACCAGACCGGCGTCACATGGGGAGAGCCGTCCGGACGCATGGTGCACAGCCAGGCGTTCTTCTCCTGGATCAGGCGGACGCGAACAGCGGGGCCGGGCGGAGACACGGGTTCACTCATAGCCCTATCTCACGCCTTGGGCCGGAGGCCCGACCATATGGGTTACCACCCAAGGGTGGACGTCAGGCAAGATGGGGTGTATCTGCCCACTGCCAGTTTCAAGCTGCCGGACGGTTTCTCTTGGCTGAGTTCATTTACACCATGCGCAAGGCGCGTAAAGCGCACGGCGACAAGGTGATCCTCGACGACGTGACGACGAGCTTCCTCCCGGGGGCGAAGATCGGCGTCGTCGGCCCGAACGGCGCCGGCAAGTCGACGATCCTCAAGATCATGGCGGGTATCGAGCAGCCGTCGAACGGTGACGCCTTCCTCACCCCGGGTTACAGCGTCGGCATCCTGCTCCAGGAGCCTCCGCTGACCGAGGAGAAGACCGTCCTGGAGAACGTCCAGGAAGGGGTCGCCGAGATCAAGGGCAAGCTCGACCGGTTCAACGAGATCGCCGAGCAGATGGCCACCGACTACTCCGACGCGCTCCTCGATGAGATGGGCAAGCTTCAGGAGGAGCTCGACCACGCCAACGCGTGGGACCTGGATGCCCAGCTGGAACAGGCCATGGACGCGCTGGGCTGCCCGCCCGGCGACTGGCCCGTGACCAACCTCTCCGGTGGTGAGAAGCGCCGCGTCGCGCTGTGCAAGCTCCTGCTCGAGCAGCCCGACCTGCTGCTGCTCGACGAGCCCACCAACCACCTCGACGCCGAGTCGGTGAACTGGCTGGAGCAGCACCTGGCCAAGTACCCCGGCACCGTCGTAGCCGTCACCCACGATCGCTACTTCCTCGACAACGTCGCGCAGTGGATCTGTGAGGTCGACCGCGGCCGCCTCTTCCCCTATGAGGGCAACTACTCCAAGTACCTGGAGACCAAGGCCGCCCGGCTCAAGGTCGAGGGCCAGAAGGACGTCAAGCGGCAGAAGCGGCTCAGGGAAGAGCTGGAGTGGGTGCGGTCGAACGCCAAGGGGCGCCAGGCCAAGTCCAAGGCGCGCCTCGCCCGCTACGAGGAGATGGCGGCCGAGGCCGACAAGATGCGGAAGCTGGACTTCGAGGAGATCCAGATTCCGCCGGGGCCGCGGCTGGGCAGCATCGTCGTCGAGGTCAACAACCTCAGCAAGGGCTTCGGGGAGAAGGTGCTCATCGACGACCTCTCCTTCACGCTGCCGCGCAACGGCATCGTGGGCATCATCGGCCCGAACGGCGCCGGCAAGACGACGCTGTTCAAGATGATCCAGGGATTCGAGGAGCCCGACTCCGGTTCGATCAAGGTCGGCGACACCGTCAAGATCTCCTACGTCGACCAGAGCCGCGAGAACATCGACCCCAAGAAGACGCTGTGGGCCGTTGTCTCGGACGAGCTGGACTACATCAACGTCGGCCAGGTCGAGATGCCCTCGCGGGCGTACGTGTCGGCCTTCGGCTTCAAGGGGCCGGACCAGCAGAAGCCGGCCGGTGTCCTGTCCGGCGGTGAGCGCAACCGGCTGAACCTGGCGCTCACGCTCAAGCTGGGCGGCAACCTGCTGCTCCTCGACGAGCCGACCAACGACCTGGACGTGGAGACCCTGTCCTCGCTGGAGAACGCGCTGCTGGAGTTCCCCGGCTGCGCCGTGGTCGTCTCCCACGACCGGTGGTTCCTGGACCGCGTGGCGACGCACATCCTCGCCTACGAGGGCGAGTCCAAGTGGTTCTGGTTCGAGGGCAACTTCGAGTCGTACGAGAAGAACAAGATCGAGCGGCTCGGTGCGGATGCCGCGCGTCCGCACCGCGCCACCTACAAGAAGCTGACCCGGGGCTGATCTCTTGCGGCACATCTACCGCTGCCCGCTGCGCTGGGCGGACATGGACGCGTACGGCCACGTCAACAACGTGGAGTTCCTCCGCTACCTGGAGGAAGCCCGTATCGACTTCCTGTTCCGCCCGGACAAGGATTTCCAGCAGGGGTCCGTGGTGGCGCGCCACGAGATCGACTACAAGCGGCAGCTCGTCCACCGGCACACACCCGTTGACGTCGAGCTGTGGGTGACGCAGATAAGGGCGGCGTCCTTCACGCTCGCCTACGAGGTCAAGGACCCGGACCAGGTCTACGTCCGGGCCGCCACGGTGATCGTGCCGTTCGACTTCGAGGCGCAGCGGCCGCGCCGGATCACCGCGGAGGAGAAGGAGTTCCTCCAGGAGTACATGGACGACTGCGACTCCGCTGCCGGTGACGCCGATGACACGGCCGACGACGAGGAGGAGGCCGCCGCCGCATGACGGTGCTCCACCTCGCCGACGAGGGGGAGGCAGCGGACCTCGCCGCCTTCCTCTCCCGGCTGCTCCACTACGACCGTGGAGCAGCGGTGCGTCTCCAGGCGGCCGGCACCGCGCTCGCCGTCTTCGGGCGGCCGCCGTCCTTCGAGGTGCTGGCGATCCGCGCGGTCCGGCTCGCCAAGCCCTACGAGAACGGGCTCGACGACACGCTGGATGTGACCGTGTCCGCGGGTGAGCTCCTGGAGGCCATCGACGAGACGGGGGCCACGGCGCTGGTGCCGGCCGCCGTCACCGGTCCGCCGTGGGCCGGCGTGCTGCCGCCGCGCGGCGGCTGGCAACCGGAGACGGGACTGCCCGCGCCGGACGCACTGCGGGCGATGGTCGCCGCCGGGGTCGCCGAATTCCGGTCGCGCACACAGGAGTTGACGCCCGAGCAGCGTACGAGGGCCGAACTCGACCGGGTCGGGCGGGAGATCTGGTCCCGGACGGTGGGGGCCACCGGGCTGCCGGTGCGGGCCGTGCACGCGGCGCAGTCGCTGGGATTCCTGCGGGGCGAGGGCGGGTTGGGGTTGTTCTCCTCCGGCGCGTGGCTCAGGCTGCGGACGCCGTACGGGTCGATCGCCGTCCGGCGGGCGGGGGTCGGGGCGCTCGGCCTCAGCGTTCGTTGAGCCGTTCGTCGGGGCCGTCGGCCCCGCTGCCCGCGGCGAGCCCTTCGCTGGGCCGGTCGCTGTCGTCCGGCCAGACGCCGATGTGGTCCGGTTCCAGTTCCAGCGCCACGCGGTCGCGCATGTCCAGGGCCCGGGTGTAGTCGGCGGGCAGCTGGAGGCGGCCCGCGCGGTCGAGCATGGCGTACTCGCGGGCCACCACCGTCTCGTGGCCGGTCGTCGCGTCGACCTCGCTGCGGCGCAGGACCTCCGTGGAGGTACGGCCGTCGCGGATGGCGACCGTGCGGCGGACCTCGCCGGCGACCGCCTGGTCGTGGGTGACGATGACGATGGTGGTGCCCAGCTGCTCGTTCGCGGTGCGGAAGGCGGCGAAGATCTGTTCCGCGGTGTGGGAGTCGAGTTCGCCGGTGGGCTCGTCGGCGAGCAGGACCGCGGGGGCGTTGGCGAGGGCCACGGCGATGGCGACGCGTTGCTGCTGGCCGCCGGACATCTGGTGCGGGCGACGGTCGCGGCAGTCGGCGACTGACAGCAACTCCAGGAGTTCCAGGGCGCGTTCGGAGCGGGCGCGGCGGGATGTGCCACGGGTTCTCCGCCCCGACAGTTGCATCGGGAGGGCGGTGTTCTGGGCGGCGGTCAGATAGGGGAGGAGGTTGCGGGCGGTCTGCTGCCAGACGAAGCCGACGACTTCGCGGCGGTAGGCGAGGCGGTCCTTGGCCGTCATGGTGAGCAGGTCGCGGCCGGCCACGCGGGCCGCGCCCGCGGTGGGGGTGTCGAGGCCCGCGAGGATGTTCATGAGCGTGGACTTGCCGCTGCCGGAGGCGCCCACGAGGGCCATGAGTTCGCCCTCGCGGACCAGCAGGTCGAGGCCTTGGAGGGCTTGGACTTCTATGCCGTCCGTGGTGAAGATGCGGACCAGGCGGTCGCAGCTGATCAGGGCGTCGTGGCCGTAGGCGGGGCGGTTGCGGTGTTGTTCGGCGCGATGGGCCAGGTCGGTGAGGGTCGGGTTCGTGGTCATGCGGTGTCTCCTGAAGGGGAGTTCGTCTCGAGGGGAGTTCGTCGACAGTCGCCGTCGCCCGGGTTCAACTCGTGTCCCCCTTCATCTCGTATCCCCCGCCCTCAACTCCCGCACCGACCCCCTCCGCCCCGACCACCACGCCTGAGCCACCGCCACCCCCACCGCCAGCAGCAGGACGGCGATCGCCGGCAGCGTCAGTGACAGCGCGTCCGTCCGCAACGCGGCCTCTCCCGCGGGGCCTTGCGCCGACGCCAGGGCGATGGTCGTCAGGTCGATGCCCGGGGAGAGGAGGCGGATGGCGGCCCAGCCCGTCAGCGCGCCCCCTGCCGCGGCCAGGACGGCCTGGGGCAGCGACTCCAGGACGAGGAGGCGGCGGCCCTGTGCTCGGGTGAGGCCCATGGTGCGGAGGCGGGCGAGGAGGGCGATGCGTTCGGGGGCGGCGCGCAGGAGGGCGAGGAGGAGGGCCAGGACGGCGTAGCCGGCGCCGGCGGCGACCGCGGCGGTGTAGATGCGTTCGGCGCCGGACTGGAGGGGCGAGTCGACGTACCGCGCGCGTTCCTCGGCCCGCAGGCTGACGGACACGGAATCGCCCGCCGCCCGGCGCAGGGCGGCCGCATCCAGGTGATCGCCCGTCAGCAGCAGTGCCGTCGGCCGGGCCGCGGCGGCGCTCAGTCCGGCGCGGTCCACGACCAGGAAGTCGGTGCCGGTCACCGCGGGTGTCCGGTCCCGGACGGCGGTGATCCGGACGGTGACCGTGGTGCCGTCCTCCAGGCGTACCGGAAAGGGCCGGGTGCCGTAGGTCCGGGCGGTGGCCGGGGAGGCCAGCGCGGGAAGCGGGGCTGTGGCCGTGTCGGCGGCCGGCCGCCTCAGCTCGCCCTCCCCGAAGGCGCCCAGGCCGGTCTGTCCCGCCAGCGTCGCGTAGTCCGCGGGGTCCACGCCCACCACCGGCACCGACTGCCGGTCGTCGTCCGGCTTCGCCTGGTACGCGATGCTCACCTCGGCCAGTCCGCGCACGCCGGGGGAGCGGCGGATCCGCTCGGGCAGGGTGGACGGCAGTGCGCCGGTCGCCTCGATACGGGCGTCGGCGCCGATGGAGAGGAGGGCCGCGTGGTCGCGGGCCTCGCGCACGCCGGTGAGGACCGAGCCGCCGAAGGCCGCCGTGGTCAGGGCGGTCAGCAGCGCCAGCAGGGGCAGCACGGCCGAGACGGACGTGCGGCCCGCGCGGGCCAGGGAGAGGTGGCCCACCGCCCCCCGCAGCCGGCCGGCCGGTCGGGCCAGCGCGCGCAGCGGCAGCGGATAGAGCCTGACCAGGACCAGCGCCGCGATCACCCCCACCAACACCGGCGCCGCCGACACCAGTTGGTCGGTGCCCGGGCCCGACGTGCCGCGTCTGCGGAGGGTCGCGACCGCTGTGGCCGCCAGGATCACCAGGGTGAGTTCCGCGACAGTACGGCGCCGGGAGGGACGTACGGATGTCACGTCCGTGCGGCCGCCGTGGACGCGGACCACCCGGTGCGCCGCTGCCGCTCGCAGGGGCAGCGCGGCGCAGGCGACGGCGGTGACCGCCGTGGCCGCAGCGATCGGGGGGAGGGCGCGGGCCGCGGGGAGCGCGAGCAGGGCGGCCGTGAGGCCGAGGGCGCCCGCGGGCAGGGCGATCACGGTCGTCTCGGCGAAGAGCCGCCCCGCCACGCCCCGCAGGGAGGCGCCCCGGGCGCGCAGGAGGGCGAGTTCGGTGCGGCGGCGGTCGGCGGCGAGGCCGCCCGCCATCAGGAGGACGACGACGGCGACCGTCCCGGTACCGAACGCGGCGACGGCGACCAGCGGGGCGACTCCCTCGCGCAGCCGGGTGTAGGAGGTGAGCACGTCGTCGAGGTCGGTGCCCGCGTCCGTGGGGCCGCCGGTCACCGTCCGTATCTTCCACAGCCCCGGCCCGGTCTCCAGGGAGGCGATCGCGGAGTGGAGAGCCGTCACGTCGTGGGCGTGCAGGGCGTCGGTGGCGGGCGCCAACTGCCAGTAGCGCCGCGGGTTTCCGGGGGTGCCCAGCAGGGCGGGGGCCGCGTCCGGGGCGAGGAGCAGGGCGCCGAGCCAGTACCGGTCGGCGTCCGCGGCCGGCCCCGGCAGGCGGACCAGGGAGGGGGTGCGCAGCAGGGGCTGGGTGGACCAGTAGGCGCCGGCCGGGTCGCGCGGGGTGACGATGCCGGTGACACGGACGGCGAGCGGATCGCGGTCCAGGCCGGGTACGTGGATCACCGAACCGGTCTTGATACGCAGGGTCTTGGCGGTCTCGGCGGTGACCGCGGCCTCCACCTCGGCTGTCCCGGCGGTGATCTCGTCGTCCGCGCGCGGAAGGCGGCCCGCGCGTATCCCGGCGTGGTCGGCGAGGCCGGGCTGGGCGACGAGGGCCACCTGCGCGGGCAGTCCCGTCGGCCTCGGGAGCCAGGGGTCCGGTACCTCCAGGTCATTGGCGTTGCGCACGCCGTACGTCGACTGGGCGGGGTCGGTGGTGAGCGGTCGTTCGACGGTGGCGCGGATCTTGGCGTACTGCCTGTTCAGGGTGGCGGGGCGCAGGGCGTCCTCCCGCATCGCCTGGGGCAGGAAGGGGTCGGGCTGCTGGGTGGCGAACTGAAGGGTGGTCCGCTCGGGGCGGGCCTGCTCGACGGCTCGACGCAGACCGGCGTCCTCGTACCGGTCCACCGCCCGGGGGAACGCGGCGGCCAGACACGCGGTCAGCGCCACCAGCAGCGCGAGGGCCCAGGCCGCACCGGGGGCGGCCCGCAGGCGGGTGCGGATCCAGGGGGCGACGGGGGGATGCGCCGGCCGCGGGCGGGTACGGCCCCCGCGGGACTCGTCCGGATTCACCTCATTCACCGCTCTGCTCACCCCTCTCCTCACCGCCAGACTCACCGCCCCACTCACCGCCCGACTCACCGCTCTCCTCTTCGCCCTACTCACCCCCCTGCTCGCGCAACGACGTCACCGGATCCGCGCGGCGCACCGCGAGAGCCGCTGTGACCAGGAGAGGGGTGATCGCCACGGCCACCAGCAGGGCGGCGACTTCAGGGATCGGGAGTTCGACCAGTACGCCCGGCACCGGGCGCGTGGCCTCGGAGGTCAGCACGACCAGCGGGATCACGGCCCGGGTCAGCAGTGCGCCGAGGGCCGCGCCCACCAGCAGCGCCAGCGCCACCAGGACACCCTGTTCGACGGCGATCGTGCGGGCCAGCCGGCGGCGCTGGGCGCCCAGGGCGCGCAGTACGGCGAACTCGGGGCCACGCTCGCGCAGGGAGCCCGTCGCGCTCACCGCGAAACCGACCGCGGCCAGCGCCGCCGCCACCCCGGCCGCCACGGCGAACGCCGCCTCGGGGCCCGCGCCGAACGGGTCGTCGCGCAACTGCTCGGCGAGCTCGTCCCGCACCACCACCAGCGCGGGATCCATGTCGGGCCGCGCCCGCAACGCGGCGGCGACCCGAGCTGTGTCGCCTGAGTCCGGCCCGGGCCGCAGCCACCACTCCGTCGGCGTGACGCTCGCCCCGTACCGCGCCTCCAGCACCCGGTTCACCGACCGGAGATCGACGAACAGCGCCCCGCCGCTCGACTCCTCGGTCGTCGGCAGCGCCCGGATCGAGTCCACGATCCGCACCGGCAGGCTCTGGCCGCCGAAGGCCACGTCCACGCGCTGCCCGGGGCGGGCGCCCGCCGAGGCGAGGAAGGCGTCGGTCGCGACGGCGGTGACCTCGGCCGCCTTGGGCTGGTTGACCCGCAGACGCACCGTCAACGACCCGATGACCCAGGTGTCTTCGCGCGGTACGTACCCCGTGCCGTACTCGACCACCGGCCGCCCGGACGACGTGCCCGGGCGCGGCTTCGTCGGCGTCATGGTGTCGTCCGGCGACGACACCTGGTCGCTGCTCGAGACGGCGGTCCAGTCCGTGGGCAGGGGCACCCGCCGCACCGTCCCGTCGGTGGCCGTGGCGGTCAACTCGTCCAGCACAAGGCGCTGTTGCTGCGCGCGGCCCCTCGGCTGGGTCACGACCAGTTCCAGTCCGGTGAGAGTCAGCGGGCCCGGACCGACGGGGAGGGCCAGCGTGTGCCTGCGGCCGTCGGCGGGGAGTTCGCCGGCCGGGACCCGGTACGGGGTGCCCCAGCGGTCCTCCAGGGTGGCCGTCACGTCCGCCGTCCGGGCGGAGCCCGAGCCGGTCAGGGTCGCCGCCAGCCGCAGCCGGGCGGTGCCCGCGGGCACCTTCGCCCCCGCGGACGGCTCCTTCGGGCCCAGCCCCGCCAGCAGCGGCCGTACCGGTGCGGACGCCAGGTCGGACCGCATCAGGACCGCGTCGGCGGCGTGCGCGGTGTCCAGCGCCAGCACCGTCGCCGTACGGTCGCCGGACAGCGGCAGCTCCGTACGGACGGCCGGGGCGGCCTCGCGTACGTGCGGGACGGCCGCGTACTCGTCGGTGCGGCCGAGACCGGCGTCCCCGGCGGCGAGCACGCGCACCGGCGCGCCGGCGGTGAAGTCCGCCTGGTCGTCCTGCGAACGGTCCCAGGAGGCGCCCTGCCCGATCGCCAGCATGCCCAGCGCGACGGCGAGGACCAGCAGCAGCACCGGACCCGCACCGCGCATCGGGCGGCGGGCGATCTGCCAGCCCGCCAGCGCCGCGGTCAGCCCGCGTCCGCCGGCCGCCCGCCGCTCGGCGAGCCGCGCCATCGGCGGCAGCAGCCGCAGCGTCAGGACCGTCCCGGCCAGCAGCGCGAGGGCGGGGGCCGCCACCAGCAGGGGGTCGATGCCAAGGGTGCCCGAGCTGTTGTCGGTCACCACGCCGGAGGTCTGGCCGTCGAGCTGCCAGTACGCGACCCCGGCCACCGCCAGCAGCCCGAGGTCCGCGCCGGAGCGCACCAGGGAGGGCAGGGCGTGGGCCCGGCGCGCACGGAAGCCGACCGAGGCCAGCGCGGGCAGCGTCACCGCCAGCGCGCACCCCAGCGCCACGCCCGCCGCGACCAGCCACACCCCCATGGCCCCGCCGGCCGGCACCTCGAGACGCAGCCCGATCCGGGCCAGGGGCCCCTGCACGGCCAGCAGCCGGGTGAGCGGTCCCGCCAGCAGGGGCGCGCAGATCACCGAGGGGACCGCGAGCAGCAGCGCCTCCAGGGCGGCGAGGCCCGCGATCCGGGGCCGGGAGGCGCCGCGGGCCAGCAGCAGGCGGGTCTCGCCGGTGCGTTCGGTGCTCAGCAGCCGGGCCACCAGGAGCAGGGCACAGCCCGCGAGCAGCACCAGCTGGAGGGCGACGATCAGCAGCGTGGAGCGAGAGACGAGCAGCGAGCGGTCGATGCGGTCGAGGACCTGGGGCAGCTCGGTAGCCGCGGCCGTCGTGCCGCTGAGCGCCGGCTGCCCGCGCAGTCCCGCGCTTCCCGCCCGGGCCGCCTCGCGCAGCGCGTCGATCCGCTCGGTGGTCAGCGTCGAGAAGTCGGCCGAGGCCAGCCAGGCCGACGACCCGGAGCTCACCCTCCCGCCGGTCAGGACACCGGGATCGGCCAGGAGGGGCCCGTAGGCGGTGAAGTCGAGTTTGGTGATGCCCCGGCCGCGCAGGTCGTCGAGCTGCCAGTAGGGGGCGTCGGTCCGGACGGGCCGGTACAGGCCGGTGACCGTGACGCGCACCGTCGGTCCGTCGAGCCGGTCGGTGAGGGTGAGGCGGGCGCCGGGTTCGAGGCTGAGGCGCCGGGCCGCGGTCTGCGGGAGGGCCACTTCGACGGCTCCGGCCACCGGGCGGGGCAGCCGTCCGGCGACGACCCGCACCTGCGTGCGGTCCAGCGCCGCGAAGTGGGTCAGATCAGGGTCCCCGGACCGCTCGCCGCGCGGTTGCAGCGAACGCGGCAGCGCGTACGGGCCCGACCGCACCAGGGTCCGCACCGTCACCGGCAGCCCGTCGAAGGTCTTCCGGGCCCCGTTCCGTACGGCGGTGTCGGCGGCCTTGCGCCCGTCCTCGGACACGTCGGCCTTGACGATCAGCGCGGTGTCGGCGGCGTTGCGGGAATCACGTAAGGAATGGCGCAGGGCCGCGTCGCCGATCGCGCCCGAGTAGGCGGCGAGGGTGGCCAGGACCGCCGTGGTCAGCAGGACCGTCAGCAGCGCGGCGGCGAGCAGCAGGCGGTGTGCCCGTGCGCGCAGGAGCACGAATCTCGCGGCTCCGCCCAACCCCGTCACTCGGCCCCCCGCCGTTGTGCACATCTCTGAACGATGTTGTCAGAGGAGACAGGGCAGGGGTGAGCGGTTTTGGACCGGGCTTGACCGGATTGTGATCGGCGTCCGTGCGGAAGTAGTCAGTGCGATGGTCAGTCCGGTGTGTTCACCATCGAGGCCGCCGCGTACGTCAGGTAGCTCCACAGCGTGTGCTCGTGCTCCTCGGACAGGCCGAGCGAGTCGACGGCCTCCCGCATGTGCTGCAGCCAGGCGTCGTGCGCCTCGCGGTTCACGGTGAACGGGGCGTGGCGCATGCGCAGGCGGGGGTGGCCGCGGTTGTCGCTGTACGTCGTCGGGCCGCCCCAGTACTGGATCAGGAAGAGCGTGAGGCGGTCCTCGGCCGGACCCAGGTCCTCCTCGGGATACATGGGCCGCAGGACCGGGTCCTCGGCGACTCCCTCGTAGAAACGGTGGACGAGGCGGCGGAAGGTCTCCTCCCCGCCGACCTGCTCGTAGAAGGTCTGCTCCTGAAGCGTGCCGCGCCGAATCTCTTTCACGCCCTCCATGCTCTCAGACCGTGCGGCCCAGGACTCAAGGCCTAGGACCACTCCCGGACAAGGGACGACTCCCGGACAAGTACTGACGAAACAGCTCGCTTCCCCACGACTTCCGCAGGACAGTGGACCTATGAGCGCGAACGATCTCGACCTGGACGCCAAGGGCCTCGCCGACCTCGCCGCCTCGGCCCGGGCGGCGCTGGTGCGCGAGATCGACCGGAGTGGGGCCTGGAACGCCGATCCGGCGTGGCGGGAGGTGTTCGCGGCAGTCCCGCGGCACCTCTTCGTGCCGTACTACTACGTCGCCGTCACCAGCGGCTACGAGCGCCGGTGGGGCGAGAGTCCCGATCCGCGCACCCGCGAGCGCTGGGTGCGCGGCGCGTACGCCGACTCCCCGCTGGCCACCCGGCTGCGCGACGGCGAACTGGTCTCCTCCAGCAGCCAGCCCTCGCTGATGGCGATGATGCTGGCCGAACTGCGGGTGGAGGACGGCAACAGGGTCCTGGAGATCGGCGCGGGCACGGGATACAACGCGGCCCTGCTGGCCCACCGGCTCCGCGACGACAACCTCGTCACCACCGTCGAGCTGGAACCGGAGATCACCGAGGCCGCGCGACAGCACCTGGCCGCCGCCGGATACCACCCCGTCGTCGTCACCGGCGACGGAGCGCGCGGGGTGCCCGAACGCGCCCCGTTCGACCGGATCATCGCGACCTGCACACTGCCGACGATCCCGAGCGCCTGGCTGGCCCAGTGCCGCCCCGGCGCAAGGATCCTGACCCCGCTCGCCACGGGACTGGTGGTTCTCACGGTGCGCGACACCGGCCATGCCGAGGGCCGCTTCCTGCACACACCCGCCTACTTCGTGCCGCTGCGCGGCGCCAGGCCCGAACCGGAGTCGCCCCCGCTGGGCGGCGTGCCGCGCCGGGCCCGGGAGAACGAACTCTTCCGGTTCCTGCTGACACTGACCCGCGGCAGCCTCGATCCGCAGGAGGCGTACGCGCTGTGGGAGCGCGAGGGGCAGCCCCAGCGCGAGCGGTACGGCCTCACCGTCAGGGGCGAGCAGAAGTGGGCGTGGATGGACGATCCGGAGGGGCCGTACGCCTGGCCCCTCGCATGATTCGGAGGGGTCAGCCCTGCGGTCAACCCCTGCCGTCAGCCCCTGCGTACCGTGATCGTCGTCCAGGCACCCACGTGCACCTGGTCCCCGTCCTGCAACGGCACCGGGACGAACGGCTGGATCGGCTCCTCCGCGCCGTTGACCGTCGTACCGTTCGTCGAGTTCTGGTCGACGACCGCCCAGCTGCCGTCGGGCTGCTGGACCAGCACCGCGTGCTGGTGCGAGACGCCCGGGTCCTCCGGCGGCACCGACAGGTCGATGTCAGGGGTGTCGCCGGTGGAGTGGCGGCGGCGGCCGATGGTGACCTGGTTGCCGGTGAGGGGGCGCTGCTGCTCGGGGGAGTACGCGGGCAGGTTGAGGCCCGCGGCCTCGGGCCCCGAGCGCTGCATCATCGCCATGAAGTACTCGCGGTCCGGGCCGACGGTCGCCGTCCAGGTCGACGGCTGCTGCGGGTAGCCGGGGCCGGGCGGGGCCTGGGTCGAGCCGGGCTGCGGATAGCCATAGCCACCGCCCTGACCGGGACCGCCGGGGCCACCGGGACCGCCGGGACCGCCCGGTGCGGTCGATGACGGCGGGGAGAGCACCCAGTCGTCGTCACCGCCGCCGAAGGACGGACCGCCCTGCTGCGGCCGGTTCGTCTCCTGCGGGTATCCGGGCGGACCGGGCTGACCCGACGGACCGGGCTGCTGGAACGCCTGGGGTGCCTGGGGCATGCCCGGCCCATTGGGCCCACCGGGGCCGCCAGGGCCGCCGTACGGAGGCGGACCGGGCGGCGGCGGAACCGGCCGCGACGGGTCGGCGCCGTAGGGCCCGGGCCCGCCGGGCCCACCAGGCCCACGGGGTTCGCCATATCCGCCGGGCCCACCAGGCCCACCAGGTTCGCCATATCCACCAGGCCCGCCCGGGCCACCCTGACCACCAGGTCCCCCCGGACCGCCACCAGGCCCCGAAGGCCCCGACTGCTGCCCGCCGAACGGCGGGATCGGCTCGGCGGGACGGTTCATCTGCGACGGGCGGGAGCTCTGGTACTCGTACGAGTCACCGCCGCCGCCGTAGGACGGCCCGGGCGGTGGCGGCTGCTGGAAGCGCACGGCCGGGCTGGGGCCACCGGGCCCCTGCGGACGCGGCGGGGCGGCCGGGGTGTACGAGGTCGCCGTGTTGGTCAGGAAGTTCCACCGGCACTCCTCGCAGAACGGCGCGCCGCCCTCGCGGGGCGTACGGCACTGCGGGCAGAGCTCCGGCTCGTGGTCCGGTACGGCGGACAGGTGCGACGGACGCCCGCCGGGCTGACCGGGCTGCGTGCCCGGGCCCTGCGGCGGGAAGCCGTAACCTCCGCCCGGGGGCGGCGGCGGAGGGGGCGGGGGCACGGCACCGGCCATGCGGTGACCGCAGACCTCGCACCAGTCGTCGGAACCCGACTGGTGTCCGTTCGGGCAGGTCGGCATGTCGGCGCGTCCCCCTCTCCTTCTGTGTCCTACTAGGGTCCTGCTAGGTCACTTCTTTACACGAACAGTCTTTGTCGACCGGGTTTCGAGAGTCATCTCGTCGGCCTCCTCGACCTTCGCCTTCAGTCGCACAGTACCTGTCGCCGCATCGACGACGTCCACCACCTTCGCAAGCAGTTTCGCAGTATCCGCGTTTCCGGAGGCGCTGGCGAGCTGAACGGCCCGGCCCAGTTTGGCCGTTGCTCCATCGAAGTCTCCCGATTTGCGCAGATCGAGCCCTTGTTGGATGGCTTGTGCCAGTTCGGCCTGGCCGGTGTAGTGGGCGACTTGGGGGTTGATCGACGTCGAAGCGACCATGTCGTCGGTCCACACGGCCCGTACGAGACCCTGGGCGCCGAGGTTCTGTGTGCTGCCGTCGGGCTGCGGAACCACCAGGGAGACCCGGGCGGCGAGCATCTCCTGGCCGATGCCCGCGACCGGGACCTCGACGCACACGTGGTAGTCACGGGACTCGTCTCCCCAGGAACCGGTGGGGTAGTCGCCGGAGCGCGGGCCGGACTCGGTGCGGCGGTCGGTCAACTCCTCGACGGTCGGCGCGACCTGCTTGACGAATTTCACAGTGGTGCCCACCGGCGTCCACAGGCGCAGGGCGACGTCCGCGACCTCCTTTCCCATGGCCGTCTCCATCATCTGCGTGAAGTCGGCGGCCAGGCCTGCCGGGTCGGCGACGATGTCGGCGGTGCCGAGCAGCGCGGAGGCGATTCCTGTGACTTCTTTCACTTCCCAGTCGGTGCCCACGCCGCGGGCATCACAGGTGAAGCGGCCGGCGCAGGCGTCCAGGGCGGCCTTCAGATCCTCGGCCGACTCGTGTTCGTTGCGGCCGTCGGTGAGCAGGATGCCGTGGCGTATGGCGACGTCCGCGGTGGACAGCAGGCGGTCGGCGAGGCGCAGCCAGGTGCCGATGGCCGTACCGCCGCCGGCGCTGAGCCTGCGCAGGGCCTGCTTGGCCTGGTCGCGGGTGGTGGCGTCGGCGACCGCGAGGCGCCCGCCTCCCGGGTAGACCTCCTTGGCCACGTGCGTGCCGCCGATCACCGCGAAGTGCACGCCGTCGCGCAGGGTGTCGATGGCGGCGGACGTCGCGTCCCGGGCGTTGCGCATCTTGGTCGGCGGGTAGTCCATGGAGCCGGAACAGTCGACCATGATCGCCACGGCGGCGGACGGGCCGTCTCCCGGCGCGTAGAGATGGGGTGCCGCGACCGCCGTTCCGATCGTGCCGCCGCCGGTGGCGGTCACCGTGACGATCGCGTTGACCTCGCGGGCGCCCTCCGGCAGGTACTCGTTCTGGTACACGTCCACCGAGAACTGCGGCACGTTGGACTTCGAGAAATTGGCCATGCCTACTCAAATCCCCCTTGAACGCCCCACGGTTGCGGGGCGATGACGGTGTGACGGACCGGTCCCCTCCGGTCCGTCGAGGAGTCCCCGTGCGGAAGCGAGCTGTGTCGAGCCGTACGCGGCCTCAGGCCGATCCTGCCCCCTGGGGCGGGGCCGGGAACGGCACGACGGCCACTGTTACGTTGTCGTGGCCCCCGCCGTCCAGGGCGTGACCGACCAGGACGCGGGCGCTGTGCAGGGGGCGCACGGCGGCGTCGAGCGGCACGACCTCGGCCATGTCCTGGGCCGCTTCCGCGTAGTTCCACAGGCCGTCCGTGCACACCACCACCACACCCGGCCGGTCCGGCTTGAAGGAAGCGGTGTGCGGCTCCAGTTCGTAGGCGTCCGCGCCGAGCCAGCCGGTGATCGCGTGGGCGCGCTCGTCGGCGTACGCCTCCGCCTCGTTCATCAGGCCCGCGGCGACCATCTGCGCGGCCCAGGAGTCGTCCTCGGTGAGCCGGGCCGGGGGAGCGCCGCGGTCCACCGGGACCCAGTAGGCGCGGCTGTCGCCGACCCAGCCGACGACCAGCAGCCCGGACGTCACCACCGCGCCGACGAGGGTGCAGGCGGGGGCGTTCTGGTGCGGGGCGTGCTCGCGGGCCGTGGCGGGCTCCGCGGCGAGCGAGTTGACCGCGCGCGAGGCGGCGACGATCGCGTCGTGCATGGCCTGCTGCGGGTGCGTGCCGTGCGGCAGGGCCGCGAGGATCGTCTCGCTCGCCGCCCGGGACGCGGCCAGCGAGGCGTCGTCGGGGCGGGTCGCGGAGGACACGCCGTCGCAGACGATCGCCACGACCGCGGGCGCGCCGTCGGGCAGCGTGGCGCAGCCGAGGGCGAAAGCGTCCTCGTTGCGGTGGTGGCGCAGACCGCGGTCGCTGACGGCGGCGACCGGGCCGGCGTCCTGCTCCATGTGGTCGCGCTCGCGCGGCTGGGCGTGCCCGCAGTTCTCGCAGTAGCCGTCGCTGTCGACCCGGCCGGCCCGGCAGGCCACACACACCTGGATGCCCTCCGCGGGGGTCGGGGTCTCGGCGGCCACGCGGGGGTCCGGGGCCTGGAGGGGGTACTCGTCGGGCTCCCCCGGGCGGTCGAAGCGTACGCCTGTCACCGCGGCCTGCGACGAGTCCGCGAACGGCGGCTGCGGTGGCTGTGGGGGAACCGCGAGGGGTGGCTGCGGTGCGGCCGGTGGCAGGCCGTGGCCGCCCGGATCCGTCGCCTCGCTCCCCTCCGTCCCCGTGCGGGCCGTCGGCAGCCGAGCCGGGGCGGCATGACCGCCGGCCTCGTGGGCGCCGGGCCCGGGCATGCCGGGGGCGCCGCCCGGCGGGGGCGGCGGCGCCATGCCGTTCACGGCGACGGCCGGATCGTCGCCCGGCCGTGCGGGCACGGCGGACAGGTCGTATCCGCACGCACCGCAGAAACGGTCACCCGACTCGAGCGGCTCCTCGCAGCTCGGGCAGGCGGACAGCTGGGGCATCTGCGACATCAACTACACCCATGTCCGGGGGCGGTAACGATTGGCACGTTCCACCAGGTCGATCCTCTCCTCGCCGCCCGACGCCAGCCGGGCCAGCGTGCGGTACGCACGCTCCAGGCCGAAGCGTAGGCCCCGCTCGTCCAGGCCGCTGCCGAGCAGCACCCGTCCCCCGGCGGCGGGCGGGACGGAACCCTGGTCACCGGAGAGTATCCAGTCCAGCGCACAGCCGAGGACTTCCACCGACAACTGCTCACGCCGTGCGGGGTCCAGGCCGTACGCCTCCAGGGCCTCGACCTGACCGGCGGCGGCGGTCAGATCGTCCAGGAAGGGTACGTCGGAAGCGGTCGCCGTGCGTTGCCGCAGCCGCGCCCGTACGGCCGCCACGCGCGCGGCCGTGTAGTGGATGGACGACTCCGGAACCGACTCGAGTGTCCGTACGGCCCCCTGGCGGTCGCCGCCCGCCAGCTGGACGCGGGCCAGGCCGAAGGCGGCGCTCACATAGCTCGGGTCGGTCGACCACACCAGGCGGTAGTACTCCCCGGCGTTGTCCAGCTGGCCCAGCACCTCCGCGCACAGGCCGAGGGCCAGCTTGGGCGCCATCTCGCCGGGGAAGGCGTCGTAGATCGCGTCGAAGGCGAGCGCGGCGCCCTCCTGGTCGCCGGTCACCAGCGCGGCCACGCCCCGGTACCACACGACCCGCCAGTCGTCGGGCCGCTCCTCCTCCAGCCGCACCATGGCCTCGTGCGCGGTGTACGTGTCGCCGTTCTCCAGCCAGGCGCGGATCTGGCGCAGCCGGCTCTCGACCGACTGCGCCGGAGCCGCCGCGAGAGCCCCGAGCAGCTCGGCCGGCGCGGTCGTCATCAGCCCGGCGAGGAACCCGGCGTTGGGGTCGGACTGGTCGATGTGCGGGACGGGCAGGGCGAGGGCGGCGGCCGGGGCGGGCACGAGCTTGACGAGGGCCGTCGTACCGCCGGGAGTGATCGCGGCGGCTCCGGTGCTGCCGGAACCGGCCGCCCGTGCCCCCAGCCGGGACACCTCTCCGTCCAGCTTGGGGAACAACTCCGTGTCGGTGACCTTGACTTCGGGGCCGAACAGGGTCGACAGAGCCGGTCGTGCCCGCCCCGTCTGGAGCGATACGACCTCCCGCAGGACGCCCGTCAGCTGCTCCGCCATCTCCTGCGCGGAGGCGAACCGGCGGGCCGGATCCGGGTCGGTGGCGCGGACCAGCAGCCGGTAGAAGGACTCGTACTGGCGGAAGACCTCGATGTTGTCGGGGTCGGGCAGGGAGTCCACGAACACGTTCGTGTAGCCCTGGAAGTCGAAGGTCAGGACCGCGAGGGTACGGGCGACCGTGTACAGGTCGCTCGCTACCGACGGGCCGACCTCCGCGACCTCCGGCGACTGGTAGCCGACCGTGCCGTAGATGGCCGACTCCTCGTCGTCCATCCGGCGCACCGCGCCCATGTCGATCAGCTTGAGCTGGTCCTCGGTCTGGATGGCGTTGTCGACCTTGAAGTCGCAGTACAGCAGGTTGCGGCTGTGCAGATGGCCGAGCGCTTCCAGGGCCTCGATGCCGTACGCGCACGCCTGCTCGACCGGCAGCGGATCCCGCCGTCCCTCCGGCGAACGGCGGGCGTTCGCTATCTCCTTCAGGGACTTGCCGCCGACGTACTCCATGACGATGTACCCGTCCAGCGAACCCGTCCGCTGGTCGAGGTGCTCCACGAAGTTGTAGATCCGCACGATGTTGGCGTGCTCGATCTCGGCGAGGAAGCGCCGCTCGGAGATCGCGGCGGCCATCGCGTCCTGGTCGCCGGTGTCGAGGAGGCCCTTGAGCACCACCCAGCGGTCGGAGACCGCGCGGTCCACGGCGAGGTAGACCCAGCCGAGGCCGCCGTGCGCCAGGCAGCCCACGACCTCGTACTGGCCGTGCACCACGTCGCCGGTCTTCAGCTTCGGGACGAAGGAGTACGGGTGGCCGCACTTCGTGCAGAAGCCCTCCGTGCGCCCGGGCCGCTCACCGCGCGACCGCCCCACCGGCGCCCCGCAGTCGGAGCGCGAGCAGAACCGCTTGCGCTCGGGCACCTCCGGGTTGTCCAGGACCATCGCGCGCGGGTCGGGCCGCGGCACGCCCGGCACCTCGACCAGGCCCGCGCCGAGCCGGCCCCGGGAGGAGGACCCGGCGCCGGAGCCGGAGCTGCGCACCGACACCGAACGGCCCGTCGACTTGCCCGACAGGGAGCGCGACAGCCGCCCCGACACCGAGCGCCGCGACTTCGACGACTGCGAGGACGTACGGGAGCTGCCGCGGCTGCTGGAGCGGGAACTGGCGCTGCCGGACGAACCCCGCGAGCCCCGGCCGCCGGCGGTGATGCCGGTGGGCGGTGAGCCGACCATGCCGGTCGACGAGACGACCGGCGCGAGGCCGCAGGTGTCGCAGTACAACTCGCCGCCGCCCACGTCCTCGTACATCCCGCCGCAGTCTGGCCGCTGGCAGGTCTGCTGTGCCTGACTCATGACGACGCCGTACCCCCTTTGTCGCTCACGCTCCGGGCCCCCTAAGGTCCTCGGGCCCTGTGTGTCCCGGCACGCGCGGGGCGCCGAGCAGTTCGACGGCCGCCTGCTGGTAGCGCAGCACGGCCTGTCCGGCGACGCGCAGATCGCAGGGCGCGCTCCACAGCATGCGGCGCGCCGCGTCGTACCGCTCCACCAGGAGCGGGTCCTCCGCGAGGCCGTGCCGGGCGACCTTCGCCTTGTACGCGTCGAGGCGGCCGCGCAGCTCCGCGCGGACGGCCAGCGGCGCGGTGACCGCGGTCAACGACTCGCGGGCGCGCAGCAGTTCGTCCTCCGCCTTCTGCTCCAGGGACTCCAGGAGCGGGGACAGGCGGTGCCACTGGGCGTGTCTGCGGTACTCGGCGGCCGTCGCCAGCTGCTCCTGGAGCGCGGTCGGCGGGCCGCTGACCACCGGCACCTCCGTCGAGGCGATCTTCGCGAGGACCTCGCCGCGCGCGATGCGCGCCTCGGCGAGCGTGCGGTCCGCGCGGGACAGCACGTCCCGCAGCTTGACGAGCCGGGCCTCCGCGTCCTGCCGGACCGTCAGCACGGCGTCGATCTCCCGGCGCACGTCCTCCAGGGCGCGCGCCTCGCGGTCGTAGACCGTGGTGTCGGGCTTGCCGCCGCCCGGGGCCGAACTCCCCTGCGTGGGAAGCCAGAAGGCGAGCGGGTCGGACACCACCTGCTCGCGCAGCCGCGTCAGGGTGCGCGTGATGCGCTCCAGGTCGTCGCCCGCCGGGTGCTCGCCGGGGCGTACGCCGATGGAGTGGGCGAGCCGGCGGGTGCGCTGGAGCTCCTCGGCGAGCAGATCGATGCGGGCGGGCAGCGCCGACCACACCGCGTCGGCGGCGACGACCATGTCCAGCGAGCTCGCGTACAGCTCGTTCATCCGGTCCACGAGCGTGACCAGGGAGAAGCGTTCGCTGAGCTTGCTCGGACCGCCGTGCAGCGTCGGCGCGTTGGCCGTCGCCGTGGCGGAGCCGGCGACCGTGACGGCCTCGCCGCTCAGCAGCTCGGTCAGCTCCACCAGGTCCTCGCGGCTGGACCAGCGGCGCCGGGAGCGGATGGCGCGGGCGGAGCGCAAGGCGTCCGAGTACGCGTCGAAGTACGCCCACAGCAAGGTGATCGACGCCTCCGCGGCCGTCCAGCGCTCCTTGGTGACGCCCGTCAGCTCGGCGCCTTCGAGGAGTCTGCGGCCCGCGTGGTCCTGAAGGGCGAGGAGCGAGGTCTCGATCGCCTCGTGCTCCGCGCCGAGCCGCGCCAGCGCACGGTCCACCTCGTCCCGGTCCATCACCGGCCCGGCGGGGTCCGTGACGCCCATCGATCACCTCTCGCTGCGTTGTGTTCCGGCGTGCTTTGGCGTTTTCCGTCCGTCAGCTCGTGCGCAGGTACTCCGCGGTGGGCGGCTCGGACGTCGAGGCATCCTTGCCCAGTGTCGCCGACAACCATTTGTCGTACGACGCCTGCCAGCCGTTCGCCTTGTCCGCCCGGTAGTCCACCAGGATCTGGTTGACCCGGCGTACCAGATCGTCGGCGTCCTTCTTCATCGCCACGCCGTAGTACTCGGTGGTGAAGGCGTCGCCCTTCAGCTCGACCGTCGGGTCCTGCGCGGCCTGGCTCGCGGCGAGCGCGCCGTCGGTCACCACCGCGTCCACCTCGCCGAGTTGGAGCCGCACCAGGCAGTCGAGCTGGTTGGGAACGGTGTTCTCGATGTCGGCGGAGGAGACCAGGTCGCCCGCCTTCTTGTCCCCGGCCAGCTTGGTGTTGGCGGTGGAACCCGCCGCCGTGCAGATCCTCTTCTTCGCGAGCGAGTCGTCGTACCCCGTGATCTTCGAGGACTTGGGGGCCAGGACCTGCTGGCCGGTCTTGAAGTAGGGGGCGGAGAAGGCGACGTCGGCCAGGCGGTCGCAGTTGATCGTCATCGTGCGGACGACCATGTCGACGCGGCCGTCCTGGATCGCCGGGATGCGCTGGTCGGTGGGGATGGCCTTGAACTGGACCGCGTTCTTGTCGCCGAGTATGTCCTGGGCGATCCGGTGGACCAGGTCGATGTCGAAGCCCTCCAGCTCGCCGGTGCCCCCGCTGTTCGGGTTGCGGTAGCCCCACTGGTAGCTGTTCTGGTCGACGCCGACGATCAGCTTGCGCTTCTCGCCCTGGCGGCTCTTGATCGCCTCGATCGTCCTGCCGTCCGCGCTCGCCGGGGACAGCGTCTGCTTCTCCGGGGCTTCTTCCATCGCCGGGGTGGTGCAGCCCGACTCGGCCCGGGCCTGGCTGCCGTGGGCGAGGCCCGGGCCGCCGGTGCCCGTGCTGCCGTCGCCCCGCGGCTGGGTCAGCGTCAGCAGCAGCATGAAGGCCACCGCCAAGGCGCACACGCCCGCCATCGCACCCACACCGCCCCAGCCCCTCAGGCCGGCCCGCAAGCGTTGCCCACGCATCGTCACGCCCCCTCTCACCGGTACTCCGACAGCCTGCGGCCGATGCCCAGCACGGCGCCGGCCGCGCCCAGGACCGCGAGGACGCCGGCGCCCATCGGCAGCCCGGTCATCGCGTCCAGGCCGTCGCCGGCCGCCTGCTCGAACTCGGCCTCCTCGTGGGCGAGCGCGGTGGCGAGGTTGGCGTCGACACCGTCGAAGCACTCGCCGGTCGCGCCCTTGGCGCCAATCACCTTGTCCAGCGCCGCTTCGTAGTCGCCGTTCTCGTCGTCCTCGCGGGCCGCGGCGTGGCGCTTCTTCCATTCCGTCATGTTGCCGACGGCCGTGCCGACCGGCTGCTCGCCGGCCTTGTCGTCGGCGAGCTTCTCGGCCTCGGCCAGGCCCTTGCCGAGGGTGCTCATGTTCGCGTTGAAGTCGTAGTCGTAGGCGTCCACGGTCTCCTCGCCCACCTTTTTGGTCTCGGCGCCGCGGGCCACCAGCGTCAGGTTCTCGTTGCCGCGGGCCTTGAGGGAGGCGATGCGGGCGTCATGCAGCACGTTCAGCGAGCGGACGCCGTGGTCGTAGGAGTCGTTGAGATTCGCGCGCGCGACAGTGTGGCCGACGACCAGCCAGAGCAGGACCACCGTGGCGGTGGCCGTGGCGGCGACCAGGCCCTGGTTCAGGACCCGGTTCGTGCGCCGGTAGTTGCGGTGCTGGGCCCAGGCGAGGCCGGCGAGCGCGAGGACGCCGAGGGCGATCGCCGCCCAGGGATAGGGCGTGGCGTCCGCGTAGTCGGCGCTCAGCCGCTGGTTCTCCTTCTTGTAGAGATCCTCGGCCTTCGGGAGCATCTGCGACTGCATCTTCTCGTTGGCGTACCGCAGATAGGCGCCGCCGACCGGGAAGCCCTGGCGGTTGTACGTCCGGGCGCTCTCCACCAGGCCCTTGTACTCCGGCAGCAGCCGGTTGAGCTGGGCCACGGTCTGGGCCGCCGGGGAGTCGGGGTCCGAGTTGGCCGCCGCCTTGATCAGGCCGCCGGCGGCGGTGTCGATGTCCTTCTCGTACCGCTCGCGGGTGCCGGCCGTCTCCTGCCCGCCCGCCAGGAAGCCGCTGGAGGCGGCCGTGTTGGCGTCGGCGAGCGAGCGGTAGATGTCGGCCGCGGCGCTGCTGAGCGGCTGGCTGTTGTGCAGGACGTCGTCGGCGGCGGCCGACCGCTCGGTCGTCTGCCAGGCGGTGACGGCGCCGAAGGCGACGACGAGGAGGGCGAGGACGGCGCCGATGATGCGCAGCCGGCCGGGTTCCGTGGTGGCCGCCGCGCGCAAGCGGTCGGCGCCCTCGGCGAAGGCGGTACGGCGGGGGGTTGTCTCCGGCGGGGTGGGGGGAAGGGTGCGGCCGGGGTTGCCCTGCGGGCCGGGGGGTGGGGCCGGCCGCTGGTGTGGCGGTGGCGGCTGCGGCGGTGCTCCCGGCATCGTGGGCACGCCCGATCCCGGTGGTGGCGCCGTGCTGCTCGGCGGGTGTGTCACTGTTGACCTCCCCCATGGTCATCCGTCGCCGCAAGTATCGCTGCCGGGACTGACATCTGTACCGGCCTTGACTGGATCTTGATCGGATCGCAGTGAATGCCTGCCGGCGGCTTGGCCGCGCCCCCTTCACCACCGCTTGCCCATGAATACGCCGGGGGAATCTGTTCGGTTCCCGAGTGCGGGTATGGGGTGGGTTGCGGTCCTGGGGGCTGCGCCCCCAGACCCCCCATCGGCCCGAAGGGCCTCGTCCTCAAACGCCGGACGGGCTGGATTTACTCACCGGAGTTCACGAGGTGAAGTACGCCCGTACCCGCTCGTGCACCTCCGCCCCCGCCCCCACCCGGTCCAGCCCCAGCAGCGCCGCCCCCAGTACCGGACTCTCCGTCACCACCTGCGGGACCGCCTTGGGTGCCCGTGCAGTCAGCAACTCCCGTACTCGGTCGTCGAGTTGGGGGTGCCGGGCGGCCAGGACGCCGCCGCCGAGGAGGATCGGGGTCTCCTCGTCGAGCAGGTCGAGACGGGTCAGGGCGACGACCGCCATGGTGACGACCTCCTCCGCGAGCCGGTCGACGAGGGCGCGGGCGACCGGGTCGCCGTCGGCCGCCGTGGCGAACAGGACCGGTGTCAGCTCGTGGCGCCGTTCGTGTGCGAGGTGCTTCAGGTGCAGGGCCTCGATCAGCGCGTACATGGAGTCGAGGCCGAAGTGGGCGGGCAGGGCGCGGGCCAGCGCGGTCGGGACGCCGCGGCCGTCCTCGGCGCGTGCCGCGTGCCAGACGGCTTCTTCGGCGAGGCCTCCGCCGCCGCCCCAGTCGCCGGAGAGACGGCCGATGGCGGGGAAGCGGGCGACGCGTCCGTCGGGCCGCATGCCGACGCAGTTGATGCCCGCGCCGCACACCACGGCCACGCCGTGCGGCTCTTCGACGCCGGCGCGCAGGATCGCGAAGGTGTCGTTGCGGACCTCCACCGTCGGCCCCCACGCGCGCGCGTGCAGCGCGGCGGCCAACTGCTCCTCCTCCACGGGGAGATCGGCGTTGGCGAGACAGGCGGACACGTGGGCCACGGAGGTGACGCCCGCTTCGGCGAAGGCCCCGCCGACGGCCTCGGCGAGCATGTCCACGGCCTGCCGGACCCCGACGACCGGGGGCTGGAAGCCGCCGCCGCGCGCCGTGGCGAGCACCTGCCCGTCGGCCGCGACGACGGCGACGTCGGTCTTGCTGTTCCCCGCGTCGACGGCCAGTACGGAGGCCGTAGCGGGCGCGGCGGGACCGGGCCCGGCGGCCGTGGCGGCGCCGGATCCCGATGACGTCATGCCCACGCGAGGTGCTCCCGGTTGTGCGCGATCAGCTGGTCGGTGAGGGCGTCGGCGTAGGCGTGCTGGCCGATCAGGGGATGGGCGAGCAGTGCGCGGAACACCCGGTCGCGGCCTCCGCGCAGCGCGGCGTCCAGCGCCAGGTCCTCGTAGGCCGTGACGTTCGCCATCAGGCCCGCGTACAGCGGGTCGACCGGCGGCACCGGCAGCGGCGTGGCACCCCCGGAGCCGATCGCCGCCTGCACCTCGATGACGGCGTCGTCCGGCAGGAAGGGCAGCGTCCCCTTGTTGTACGTGTTCACGACCTGGTACGGGCTTCCGCCCCGCCCCCCGCCCAGCAGCGAGGCCGCGAGGTCGACCGCCGCCTCCGAGTAGTACGCCCCGCCCCGCTTGGCGAGCAGCGCCGGCTTCTCGGCGAGTTCCGGGTCGCCGTACATGACCAGCAACTCCCGCTCCATCCGCGCGACTTCCGCGGCCCGCGAGGGCTTTGTACGCAGCTCTCGTACGACCTCGTCGTGCGCGTAGTAGTAGCGCAGGTAGTAGGAGGGGACGACGCCCAGGCGGTCGAGGACGTCGCGGGGCAGGTGCAGGTCGGCGGCGATGGCGTCGCCGTGCTCGGCGAGCAGCTTGGGGAGGACGTCCTCACCCTCGGGGCCGCCGAGCCGCACACCGGTTTCCCAGGTGAGGTGGTTGAGGCCCACATGGTCCAGGTGCACATCGGCAGGGGCGACGCCCAGGAATCCGGCGAACTTCCGCTGGAATCCGATCGCCACGTTGCACAGGCCGACCGCCTTGTGACCGGCCTGGAGCAGGGCGCGGGTCATGATGCCGACCGGGTTGGTGAAGTCGATGATCCAGGCGTCCGGGTTGGCACGCCGTACGCGCTCGGCGATGTCGAGGACCACCGGGACCGTCCGCAGTGCCTTGGCGAGGCCGCCCGCGCCGGTCGTCTCCTGACCGACGCAGCCGCACTCCAGCGGCCAGGTCTCGTCCTCCTGGCGGGCGGCCTGCCCGCCCACGCGCAGTTGGAGCAGGACGGCGTCGGCGCCCTCGATGCCCGCGTCCAGGTCGGAGGTCGTGACGATCCGGCCGGGGTGGCCCTGCTTGGCGAAGATGCGCCGGGCCAGTCCGCCGACGAGCTCCAGCCGGTCCGCGGCCGGGTCGACGAGCGCCAGTTCCGCTATGGGCAGGGTGTCCCGCAACCGGGCGAATCCGTCGATCAGTTCCGGCGTGTAGGTCGAACCTCCGCCGACGACTGCCAGCTTCACCCTTTGACTCCTGTCAGTGTGACGCCTTCGATGAAGGCTTTCTGTGCGAAGAAGAACACGGCGATCACCGGCGCCATGACGAGCAGCGTCGCGGCCATGGTGAGGTTCCAGTTCGTGTGGTGGTTGTCCTTGAAGGACTCCAACCCGTAACTGAGCGTCCAGGCCGCCGGATTGTCGCTGGCGTAGATCTGCGGGCCGAAGTAGTCGTTCCAGCAGTAGAAGAACTGGAAGAGGGCGACCGCGGCGATGCCCGGCTTGGCCAGCGGCACCACGATGCGCAGCAGGGTGCGCAGGTCGCCGCAGCCGTCGACCTTGGCCGCGTCGAGGTACTCGTCGGGGATGGTCAGCAGGAACTGGCGCAGCAGGAAGATGCTGAAGGCGTCGCCGAAGGCCATCGGGATGATCAGCGGCCACAGGGTCCCCGTCAGATGCATCTGCTTGGCCCAGAACAGGTACATGGGCACGATGATCACCTGCGGCGGCAGCATCATCGCGGAGATCACGAGCATCATCGCGAGTCGGCGCCCGCGGAAGCGGAACTTGGCCAGGGCGTAGGCCACCGGGACGCTGGAGAGGACCGTCAGGAGGGTGCCCAGGCCCGCGTAGAGCAGGGTGTTGCGCCACCAGGTGAGGAAGCCGGGGGCGTTCCAGACCTTCGCGTAGTTGTCCCAGTTCCAGGAGCGCGGCCACAGGGCGCTGGTCAGCGCCTGCCGGTCGTCCATCAGGGAGGTGAGGAGGATGAACACGAACGGCATGACGAAGAACAGCGCGGCGGCGATGCCGAGGGAGTGCACGGCGATCCAGTGCAGCAGTTCCTTGCGGCGGGCGGCCCGGGCCGCCGGGCTCCGGCCGGTCGTGCGCGCCGGGTCGCCTGTGGTCGGGGCCGGCGGGCGCGCGGTGACGGTGTTGGTCATGAGGATCAGTCCTCCACCGAGATCAGGCCGCTGCGGCGGCGCATCAGCAGCGCGGTGAACGCCATGGACAGAGCGAAGAGCACGAGCGCGACCACGCAGGCGGAGCCGGTGTCGAAGCGCTGGAAGCCCAGCGTGTAGACGAGTTGGGGGAGGGTCAGCGTGGACTTCCCCGGGTAGCCGGGCTCGTAGATCTGGCCGGCTCCGGCGCCGATGACACCGCTGGCCGTCTTACCGGCGATGAGCGGCTGCGTGTAGTACTGCATGGTCTGGATGACGCCGGTGACGACGGCGAACAGCACGATGGGCCGGATGTTCGGCAGGGTGACGTAGCGGAACCGCTTCCAGGACCCGGCGCCGTCGAGTTCGGCCGCCTCGTACTGCTCCTTGGGCACGTCGAGCAGGGCCGCCATGAAGATGACCATCAGGTCGCCGATGCCCCACAGGGCGAGCAGCGTCAGCGCCGGCTTGGACCAGGTCGGGTCGTTGAACCAGCCGGGCTGCGGCAGGCCCAGGTCGCCGAGCACCTGATTGACCGGACCCGTGCCGGGGTTGAGCAGGAAGGCGAAGGCCAGGGTGGCCGCCACGGGCGGGGCGAGATACGGGAGATAGAAGGCCGTGCGGTACCAGCCCGCACCCGTCTTGATCTTCGTGATCAGCATGCCGACGCCGAGGCCGAAGACCACCCGGCACGCCACCATGATCACCACGAGCCACAGGGTGTTGCGCATCGCGGCCCAGAAGAAGGGGTACTGCGTGAAGACGTACGTCCAGTTGGTCAGGCCGTTGTAGACGGGCGGCTTGAAGCCGTCGTACTTCATGAAGGAGAAGTAGACGGTCGAGACCAGCGGATAGACGAAGAAGACGCTGAAACCGATGAGCCAGGGGGAGAGGAACGCCAGCGTACGCAGCCCCTCCCGGCGGCGCTTCGAGCGAAGCGCCGCCGTGTGGCCAGTGACCGTTGCCATGGGGCTACTTGGCCTTGGCGATGTCGGTGTCGATCTGCGCGGCGGTCTTCTTCAGCCCCGCGTCCAGGTCCTTCGACTTCCCGGACTCGTAGTCGTACGCGAAGTTCTGGAGGGTCTCCTGGTAGGCGCTGCCGTTGACCGCGGCGGGCGCGGTGTTGCTGTTCGGGTTCTCGGCGATCTTCACGAAGGCCTGCATCGTCGCGTCGTCCTTGAGCTTCGGCGACTTCAGCGCCGCGAAGGTCGAGGGGACGTTGTTGATGGCGTTGGCGAAGGAGACGACCGCGTCGGTGTCGGTGGTCATGTACTTCACCAGCTCCCAGGCGGCGTTCTGCTTGCTGCTGGTGCTGGCGAGACCGATGACCGTGCCGGTCAGGAAGCCCTTGCCGTAGGTGTCGGCCTGGTCGTCGGGGACCGGGAACGGCGCGACGCCCACCTCGAAGTCCACGCCCGCGTCCTTCATCATCCCGCCGCGCCACTCGCCGTCGATGTTCATGGCGATCTGCCCGGTCTGGAGCGGGTTCTGCGCCGACCACTCGTCACCGAAGGTGGAGCGGTACTTCTCCAGCTTCTTGAAGCCGCCGAGCGACTTGACCATGTCCTGCTGCCAGGTCAACAGGTCCTTGAACGCCGGGTCCTTGGCGACGTTCGACTTGCCGTCGGCCGTGAAGTACTCGGGGCTCCACTGCGCCGCGAGGTGCGGGACGGTGACCTCGTAGCCGTGGAAGTTCGGCATGAAGCCGAGCTGTGAGTAGCTGTCGCCCTTGGTCTTCGTCAGCTTGATCGCGTCGGCCTTGAACTCGGACAGCGTCTTCGGCGGGGACGTGATGCCGGCCTTCTCGAACGCCGTCTTGTTGTAGTAGAGGCCGTACGCGTCACCCAGCAGGGGCAGTGAGCAGCGCGTGCCCTCGAACTGGGTGTAGTCCAGCATGGGCTTGGGGAAGGTCGCGGCGGTGTCGATCTTCGACTTCTTGAGGAAGGGGTCGAGGTCGGCGAACACCCCGGACGAACAGAACTTGCCGACGTTGCTGGTCTCGGGGGAGGCCACCACGTCCGGGGCGTTGGACCCGCCGGCGCGCAGCGCCTGGTTCACCTTGTCGGCGTCGACGTTGCCGACGACCTTGACCTTGATGTTCGGGTGCGCCTTCTCGAAGGCCTTGACGTTGGCGTTGATCGCCGCGACCTCGGTGGGCGCGCTCCAGGGGTGCCAGAAGGTGATGGTGGACGGCTTGCTCGCGTCGTCACTCGCGCCGGACGTGCTGGAACCGGTGCAGGCCGAGGCGGTCAGGGCCAGCGCGGTGACCGTACCGGCGAGACATACTCGGGTGATTCTGGGCATGACGGAACTCCTCGGGGCAGGACGGGGCAGGACGGGGCAGGACGGGGCAGGACGGGGCGGGACGGGAAGGGAGTACGGGGGCGAGTACTGCGGTGCGTGGGCATGCCGATGGCAGTCGGGGCCACGTGGGGGACGGCTGCTGCGGGAAGAGGGTCAGCGGTGAGAAGAGGGGTCAGGAAGGAGTGGAGGGGATCAGGGGGTGCGATCCGTGGTGTCGAAGACCTCGTCGCGGGTTGCCGCGAGGGCGGACTGGAGGGCGCCGGACAGCACGGGGTTGTCGGGCGTGGTGCTGAGCCGGATGGCCGGGCGGGGTACGGCCAGTTCGGCGAGCTCGGACTGGACCAGGGAGCGCAGGGGTTCGCCGCCGGCCATGATCACCCCGCCCGCCAGGATGATCAGTTCGGGGTCGACCACCGCGACGATCGCGGCGAGTCCGGTCGCCAGGCGGGTGGCGAACTCGGCGAGGACGGCTTCCCCCGGTCCGGGGGTGTGCGCCGTACGGGCCGCTTCGGCGACGACCGCCGCCGCCTTCTGGGTGAGGTTGCCGCCGGACGGAGAGGGCAGCCCGTGGTCGCGGGCCAGCCGCAGCACGGTCCGGTTCCCGGCCAGTTCCTCGAAGCCGCCCGAGTTGCTGCGAGCGACATTGCGGACGAGGGGAGCGCCGGGCAGGGGCAGGAAGGCGACCTCGCCGGCGCCTCCGGTGGCGCCCCGGTGCAGTCGGCCGCCGATGACGACCGCCGCGCCGAAGCCGCGCTCCGCCCACAGGAGGGTGAAGTTCTCGCAGCCGCGCGCCTCGCCGATGCGCTGCTCGGCGACGGCGGCGAGGTTGACGTCGTTCTCGACCTCGAAGGGGATCGGGTCGAGCGCGGTGGCCAGCTCCTCCAGCAGCCGGGGCGAGTGCCAGCCGGCCAGGTGGCTGGCGTAGCGCAGGTGGCCGGTGGTCGGGTCGAAGGCACCCTGGGTGCCGATGACGAGCCGGTGTACGTCGGCGCGGTGCAGACCGGCGTCCTTGACGGCCCCGTCCAGTGCCTGGAGCACCCGGTCGACGGCTCCTTGGGCCTTGCGGCCGGGGGTCGGCAGTTCGAAGTCGCCGACGGTGCGGCCGGTGATGTCGGCGATCGCGGCCCGGATTCCGGTGGGCGTGACGTCGAGTCCGGCGACCCGGGCGGCGGCGGGGTTCACCGCGTACAGCTGGGCGCTGGGGCCGGGTCTGCCTTCGCTGGTGCCGGTGGCGAGGACCAGGCCGGCGGCCTCCAGCCGGGCGAGCAGCTGCGAGGCGGTCGGTTTCGACAGTCCGGTGAGGTTGCCGATCCTGGTGCGTGACAGCGGCCCGTGCTCCAGCAGGAGGTCGAGGGCGGCCCGGTCGTTCATGGCACGAAGGACGCGCGGGGTGCCCGGTGTACCGGCGGTGCCCGGCGTACCGGCGGTGCCCGGTGTACCGGCGGATCCTGCCATGGTGTCGACACCTGCCCTTCAGCTGCCCAAGCTTCTCAGCGCTCTCACGGGTAGTCCACCGCGGGATCACTGTTAGGAAACTTTCCTATCGGTGGGAGGAAAGTAGGGCGCGCGACCCGGAGGCGTCAATACCGGCCACCGGTGGCAACAAAGTCGTTACGTGGCGCGAAATCGCCTGCCCGCTCGAGGCGACCGCGTATCCCGCCCGCACGCGAACGAACTACCGCGATCACACCACCAGTTGGCTGGACCACGGCCGGGACGCGGGTCTGGCGTGGGACAAGCTCGCCGCCCAGCACATCGCCCCGTGGGCCCACCGGCCCGGAGCGCCGCACAGCGCCACGGCTCGCCGTATCCCCGCGGTCCGCTCCTCCTACGGCCACGCGCCACGCCGGGACGCGGTCGTCTACAACCCGGCCGAGCAGGCGCCCCCCGCCTGACCAATCCGGCCCAGCCGACCCCGACGGGCCTGGACCCGTGACAGCCCGCGGTACTCCTCGCCACGTTCGACGCGCGGTGCGGGGCCCACTCCCGCCACCCGCGACAGGGCCGCGCCTGCGGCGAGCCTGTCCGCGTCCTACGGCGTGCGCCGACGCCACGACGGGCCCTGCCAATGCCTGCGGCGAGCCCGCCCGCCTTCCACGGGCCTCCGCCCGCGTCCTGCGGCGAGCCCGCCCGCCTCGCACGGGCCCCCGCTCGCGTCTTGCGGCGAGCCCGCCCGCCTCGCACGGGCCCCCGCTCGCGTCTTGCGGCGAGCCCGCCCGCCTCGCACGGGCCCCCGCCCGCGTCCTGCGGCGCCCCCGCCCGCCTCCTACTTCGACACACTCGGCGGCGTCAACGGCGTAGCCGCCTGTGCCTGGGGGGATCCCGTGTTGGAGTATGCCGACGGGGCTGCCATGCCCGCCGTCGGGTCGTCGGCGGGTTGGCCCTCCGGGAGGAGGGGTGGGCCGCCCACGATCGGGATGTCCGCCTCGTCGAAGGCGTGCTTGATGCGCCAGCGCAGTTCGCGCTCGACGGTGAGGGACTTGCCGGGCATCGTCTTCGCGGAGACGCGGACGACCATCGAGTCCAGCAGCACGCTGTCCAGGCCGAGGACCTCGATCGGGCCCCACAGGAGCTCGTTCCAGGGCTCTTCCTTGCTCACCTTCTCGGCGACCGCGTTGATGGTCCGCTTCACCTTGTCCAGGTCCTCGTCCGAGCGGACGGTCACGTCCACACCGGCCGTCGCCCAGCCCTGGGAGAGGTTGCCGATGCGCTTGACCTCGCCGTTGCGGACGTACCAGATCTCGCCGTTGTCGCCGCGCAGCTTGGTCACCCGCAGACCGACCTCGATGACCTCGCCGGATGCCACCCCCGCGTCGATGTTGTCGCCGACGCCGTACTGGTCCTCCAGGATCATGAAGACGCCGGAGAGGAAGTCCGTCACCAGGTTGCGCGCGCCGAAACCGATCGCCACACCCGCCACACCGGCCGACGCGAGCAGCGGGGCCAGGTTGATCTCGAAGGTGCCGAGGATCATCAGGGCCGCGGTGCCGAGGATGATGAAGCTCGCCACCGAGCGCAGCACCGAGCCGATCGCCTGCGAGCGCTGACGGCGGCGCTCCACGTTGACCAGCAGGCCGCCCAGCGCCGTGCCGTCGACCGCCTGGACCGTGCGGTTCATGCGGTCTATCAGCTTGGTGATCGCCCGCCGCACCATGAATCTGAGCACCGTCGCGACCACCAGGATCAGCACGACCCGCAGGCCGATCGCGAGCCACGTGGACCAGTTCTGCTCGATCCAGCTGGCGGCGTTCGTCGCGCTCTCCTGGGCGTCCTGGAGCGACGGCACCTCCCCACTCGGCGTCTGCGAGGGAGACGGCGACGGCGACGAACCGGCGGCCAGTAGGGCGGCGGACAAGGACACGGCAGGTACCTCCAGGTGCAACGGTCCGCCCCGCCGACATCTGGTCGGGGCGGTGCACATGATCGTTCAAGGTCACGAAAAGGTCACCGGCAGGGCAGGCCCACCACACTATCGGGGCATCGTGTGTGGATCGTTGTGATGTTCGAGGGAGAGAACGCGCTCACCTGGGGATGTACAGGTGGGATGAAGAACCCATGATCCTGGGGATGAATCACATGTGGTCGAAAACACTCCCAGCCCGTTACCGGTACATGGTGGCGCTTCCACCAGGCGTGAGGGGAGACTGACTACGAAATCGTCCCGGCGCGAGCCACGCGCCGCCGGCGTCCAAGGAGGCCATCCGTGCCGCATGTCCTGGTCCTCAACGCGTCGTACGAGCCGCTCGGCGTCGTACCGCTTCGCCGTGCACTCGTCCTCGTCCTGGAGAACAAGGCCGTATGCCTTGAGGAGTCCGGCGCCTTCATGCACAGCGCGACCGTCACAGTCCCCGCACCCAGCGTGGTCCGGCTCAAGCGATTCGTCCGGGTTCCCTATCGGGGGCCCGTTCCTCTCACCCGGCGGGCGCTCTTCGCCCGTGACGGGGGCCGGTGCATGTACTGCGGTGGCGTCGCAACCAGCGTCGACCACGTCATCCCGCGCAGTCGCGGGGGCAAGCACGTCTGGGACAACGTGGTCGCGTCGTGCCGCCGCTGCAACCACGTCAAGGCCGACCGCCACCTCTTCGAGATCGGCTGGCGGCTGCGTCACAAACCCGCCCCGCCCACCGGTCTGGCCTGGCGCATCATCGGCACGGGTCATAGGGATCCGCGCTGGCTGCCGTACTTGCAGCCGTTCGGCGCGGACGACGCCCTGGCCCGGATCGACGGCATTTCAGCCTGACGATCCGGGCTTTCGCATACGCGGTGGCCGCAAGGGCCCCACGCCGTCGAGCGGCGTGGGGCCCTTGCGGCACGCGGTCGCTCAGGCGCGCCCCTGAGCCCGCGCGCCCCGTACGACGTACAGGGCGCCGCCCACCACGAAGGCCGCCAGCGCCACCGCCCAGGCGCCCGTGTCGCCGCCCGGCTGCACCGGCCACGCCCACACCACCGTCCCGGCGCGCCCGTGCGCACCGGCCGACCCCAGGTACGCCGCGCCGACGTAGCCGAAGGCCGGCAGCCAGCTCAGCCGGGCGCCGAGCAGGGCGGCCGAGGCCACGGTGACGCCCGTGCAGCCGAGCGTGTTGCGGATCATGGCGGGCGGGCCGAACACGGACGCGTGTCCGAGCACCGCCGCCGAGAGCAGGGCCGCGGCGAGCGCGGTGAGGGCCAGCAGATGGGCCAGACGCACCCGCCACCAGGGGCGTACGGCCGTACGGTCCAGCTCGTCGGACGCGGTGTGCAGGCTCGCCCCGATCACCGCGGCGGCCAGCAGCGGGGCCAGCGCCACGACCGGCACCCGCCGGAGCGGATCCACGTACGCGTCCAGGCCGTGCGCCGCCCATACGGCGAGGACGCCGGTCGCGAGGAGCACGGCGAGGGCGCTCGGGACGGCCCGCGAGCGGGCGTAGAGAAGCGGGCCGGAGGCGCGTGAACGGTCGTAGTACACGGAGAGTTCGCTCACAGCGCCGGCACCTCACTCGGCGTACACTCGTCCGCCGTCGCGAAGTACTCCGACAGCCAGGCACGGCGCTCCTCCTCGCCCATCGCCGTCAGCCGGGCGCGCGTCTTGAGCCGTTCCCGGAGTTCGGCGCGGTCGGCCTCGCTGCCCTTGGCGTACACCTCGTCGGAGTGCTTCTCCAGCGGACTGGGGGCCAGGTAGTTCTCCACCGCGTCGTCGATCCGGCCCACGCGCGGGTCCGTCCGGTCGCACTCGCCCCGGCCGTACAGCGCCATCCCGGCCGCCCACGCGTACTCCCGCGGATCGGTGAGCTCACCTCGTACGACACTCCAGCCGAGCGGCGTGATCATCGGCAGCTCCACCGTGTCCCGCGCCGGCCGGCCCGGCAGGTCCTCCCATCGGGCCGGCAGGTTCCGTACGCCCTCCAGGCGGCCGGAGAGGCCGGACAGGGCGTCCGTGACCTGCGGCAGGAGGTCGCCGTACCGGGCGTTGACGCAGATCTGCGGGGTGGTGGAGGTGTCGCACACCTGGCGGCGGGCGAGCGGGTTGGTGTGCCACAGGCCCTCCCCGGTCTGCACCAGCAGCGCGCCCGCGGCGGCCGCGGCGGCCAGCGGCAGCAGGGCGACGGCGCGGCGGCGGGCGGCGTACGCGAGGACCGCGGCGACCGCGAGACCGCCCGTCCACACCACCATGGCCAGAGGCTGCCACCACACCGGGACCGAGATGGTCCCGCCGTCGAGGACGGGTGACAGAGGGATGTAGGAGTTGTTGCTACTGCCGTACGAGAGGGCGCCGAGGCCGACGTACGCCCCCGCCGCCAGCAGCGGTGCCGCGAGCCGCCAGGCCACCAGCCGTCCTACGGCCTGGCCCGCCAGGACGGCGGACGCCAGGACGACGACGTCCGTGAGCGGCGCGACCAGGTACGGGCTGTCGCCCGTGGCGCTGTAGCAGGTGGCGAGCCAGGCGAGGACAGCCGTGGCCGCGTACCCGGCGACCACCCACAGCGCCAGCGGCAGCGCCGACGCCAGCAGCCGGGCGAGCGGGCCGCGCGCGGCCGTCTCCAGCAGGTCCCCGGTACGGCGTCTGCGCTCGCGTCCGCCCTGCCAGCAGCCCGCGGCCAGGGCGAGCGGGACGCCGAGCATCCCGGCGGCCGTGTGCAGCTGGTCGCGGGTCTCGGCCCAGCCGCCCTGCCACTGCTTCGAGTTGGCGGCCAGCGCGACCGCGAGCGTGAGGAGGACGGCGGCGCCGGCCCAGGGCCCGAAGCCGCGGGCGAACTCGGCGCGCAGGGGGTGGTGAAGGCGCGGCGCGCTCTTTCTCTCCGCGCTGTCCGCTGTCTCCGCTGTCTCCGCTACGAGGGTCATCGCGGAGTCCCTTCGAGAGCGGGGGAGGCGGACGCGCGGTGGCTGCGCAGGGCCGCCGTATAACCGCGCTCGATCGGGCTGTCGCCCATACCCACGCCGGTGCCGTCCGTGCCGTCCGCCGACTCGCCGAGCGCGGTGAGCGACTCGGGGGTGCCGCGGTAGGCGACACGGCCCGACTCGACGAGAGTGACCTCCGTGCAGGCCGCCGCCACGTCCTCCACCAGGTGCGTGGAGACGATGACGGCGGACGAGGCGCCCAGCTCGCGCAGCAGCCCGCGGAACTCCACGCGCTGCTCCGGATCGAGGCCGGCGGTCGGCTCGTCGAGCAGCAGCACCCGGGGGTCGTTGACGATGGCCTGCGCGATGCCGACGCGGCGGACCATGCCGCCGGACAGCGTCTTGACCTTGGCGTCGATGCGGTCGGTGAGTCCGACACGGGCGACGGCCCGTTCCACGGCGGCCGGGGTCCCGGCGGCGGGCAGCTCCTTGAGCCAGGCCACGTAGGCCACGAACTCCCGCACGGTGAAGCCCGGATAGTAGCCGAACTCCTGCGGCAGATAGCCCAGCTGCCGCCGTACCGCGGCCCGTCGCCGGTGGTCGCGGACGTCGTCGCCGAGTATCTCCACCCGGCCGCCGGTCGGTGCGGCGACCGTGGCCAGGACCCGGATCAGCGAGGTCTTGCCCGCGCCGTTCGGGCCGAGCAGGCCGTGCACGCCGGGGCCGAAGTCGAGGTCCACGCGGTCGAGGGCGACGGCTTTGCGGTGCCGGACGTGCAGCCCGGTCACTCGTATCGTGCTCAACGCTTCTCCAGGTGGTCGTAGGCGGGACGGCGGGCGGCCAGCAGTACGGCGCACAGGACGGCCACCGCCGCCCAGCCGCCCTGCGCCGGGGCGCCGTCCAGGTAGTACGAGAGCTGCTCGGCCAGGCGGGCCGTCAGCCGGCCGCTCGGGGCGGCGAGTGCCGGGGCGAGTACGGCGCACAGCCAGCCGCCGCCGGTCACGGCCGTCGCCGTACGGCTGCCGGCGTAGCCGGCCAGGGCCAGCGAGGCCAGCGTCAGCGCGAGCCCCGGCAGCAGCCAGGCGGCCGCGCCCGGGGCACCCGAGGACGGCACCAGCACTCCCGCGAGGGTCAGCAGCGGCAGGCTCACCGCCAGCACGGCCGCCGTCCGCGTCAGCACCAGCCGCAGCCCGGCGGACGTCGTCGACGCCGTGATCTCATGCATCGGGTCGGCGTGCGCACCGTAGGACAGGGCGACTCCGGCGACCGGCACCACAGGGGCGACGGCCAGCAGCAGGGGCCGCGCACCGGTGAAGTCAGCCCCGTAGGCGAGGGCCACGGCGCCGAACGCCACCAGCAGCACGGCCGGCAGCCAGGCACCGCGCACGGCGGGCCCGGCGGCCCACAGGACGCGGGCGAGACGGGAGCCGGGGGAGGGGAGCGCGAGCTGCCTCCTGGGTGCAGCGGATGTGCGTGCTGCGGATGTGCGTGCTGCGGATGTGCGTGCCGCGGATGTGGGTGCCGCGGATGCGGATGCCCTGGCAGGCGCCTCCGCCAGCACGGCCTCCCGCGCCCCCGTCAGGACCGCCTCCCGCACCTCCGCCAGCACCACCCCCGCCGCCGTCGCGCGCACCGCCCGCGATACGCGGGCCGCGCACTCGCCGCACGTCTCCAGGTGTTTCTCCAGTGACCAGGCGTCCGGTTCCGGCAGGGAGCCGTCGCCGTAACGCGTGACGAGGTCGTCGGTCGCGTGCCAGTCGGTCATGCCGGGTCTCCCATCGGTGACGGGTTCAACTGGGCGAGGGCCGCGCGGAGTTCGGCGCGGGCGCGCATCGCGCGGGACTTGACGGTGCCCTCGGGTATGCCGAGCAGCCGGGCGGTCTCGCGGGTGGTCAGCCCGTCGACGACCGTGGCGCGCAGCACCTCGCGCAGCTCGGGCGAGATCCGGTCGAGGGCGGTGCCCACGTCGCCGTACTCCAGCGCCGCCAGCACCCGGTCCTCCGCGGACGCCGCCCGCGCAGCCTCGTCGGTCGACGCGGTCATCGGGGTCGTCTCCAGCCGCGCGGCCCGCTCGTGCACCCGCCGCGCGTCGACCAGGCGTCGCGCGGCGATGGTCCACAGCCAGCCGCCGGCCTCCTCGCCGCGGTGCCCGTCCGCCGACCGCCACACCGTGACGAACGTGTCCTGGAGCACCTCGCGTACGAGTTCGGCGTCCGCGCAGCGCCGGCTCAGCCGTGCGTGCAGCCAGCCCGCGTGCCGGTCGTACAGCGCGGCCATCGCGGCCGAGTCCCCGGCCGCGACCGCGCGCAGCAGGGCGGCGTCCGTGTCGTCCGCGGCCTTCTCGTCCTTCTCCCGGTGGCCCCCCATGGGGCGGAACAGTCTCACAAACCGTTTATCGACGAGCTCGGCGCGGCCGGTTCGCCGGACCCTGCGCCAGTGGCCGTCATGTGCGGTTTGCCCCAATCTGGAGGTGTCCCGTCGGAACGGAATGTGACGAGACGCACGTTGTTGCTTCCTGGACGTCTGCCGTCGCGACCACTGGGTAGGGCTGCGGTATCCGCACGTCGTACCCGACAAGGAGGCCACCGTGGCCGCATCGGCACACCTTCTGCTCTCGGCCCTGTCCAAACCCGAGGCGGAGCCGTCCGCCGTACCCGATCTCCACCTGTGCGTGTTCAGCGCGGAGGGAGCCTGCGCCGAGGCTCCGCTCACCAGCGAACCGCCTCTGCCCGACGCCGAGCCCCTCACCAGCGAGCCGCCGCTCGCCGACGCCGCCCCGCTGACCAGCGAGTCCGATGCCCCCGCGGAGCCCTAGATGACAGCACCCCGGCCGGCCGAGTCCCCCACCGAGGAGCTGTCCCGGCTCGCCGCGCTGCACGGCGTCGCCACCTCCTACAGCCCCTCCCCGGACCGTACGGTCGCGGCCTCGGCCGCCGCCCTCGGCCGGACCCTGGCCGCCCTGGGCGTCGACACCGACACCCCCGGGGCCGTCCGCGCCGCGCTCGCCGCCCGCGAGCGGGAGCTGCGCGAGCGGCTGCTGCCGCCGACCGTGGTGTGCTGGAGCGGCGCCACGTCCGCCGTGCTGGACGCCCTGCCGGCCGGTACCCGGCTGCGCGTCGAGACCGAACAGGGCGAGATCGAACAAGGTGAGACCCGTGCCGCCGTCGGCCAACTCCCGCCCGGTGTCCACCGGTTGACCGCCACCGCGCCGGACGGCCGCAGCGCCGAGGCCCACTTGATCGTCGCCCCGGCCCGGCTGCCCACGCCCCCCGGACGCTCGTACGGACTCCTCGTCCAGCTCTACTCCCTCCTGTCGCGGCGCTCCTGGGGCATGGGCGACCTCGGTGACCTCGCCGAGCTGGCCTCCTGGGCCGGCCGCGCGCTAGGCGCCGGATTCGTCCAGGTCAACCCGCTGCACGCGGCGGTCCCGGGCGCGCCCACCGACCCGTCCCCGTACCGGCCCTCCTCGCGCCGCTTCCCCGACCCGGTCCATCTGCGGATCGAGGACATCCCCGAGTACCCCTACGCCGCGGACCGCGAGCGTCTCGACGCGCTGCTGGAGCGGGCCGCGCGACTGCGTGAATCGGTGCTGGAGAAGGGCGCGTTGATCGACCGGGACGCCGTCTGGGAGCTCAAGCGGGAGGCGCTGGAGCTGGTGCGGGAGGTGCCGCTCGGGCCCGGCCGGCGCGCCGCCTACTGCGACTACCTCGCCGAGCAGGGCGAGGCCCTGGAGGACCACGCCACCTGGTGCGCGCTGGCCGAGGTGCACGGCTCCGACTGGCACCGCTGGCCCGCCGCCCTGCGCGACCCCCGCTCGGCCGAGACCGCCCGCGCCCGCTCGGAGCTGATGGACCGGGTGGACTTCCACTGCCGCCTCGCCTGGCTCACCGACACCCAGCTCGTCGCCACCCAGCGCGCCGCGCGCGAGGCGGGCATGCCGGTGGGGGTCGTCCACGACCTCGCGGTCGGGGTGCATCCCGGCGGCGCCGACGCCTGGGCGCAACAGGACCACTTCGCCGCCGGGATGTCGGTCGGCGCCCCGCCGGACGCCTTCAACGCCCGGGGTCAGGACTGGGGCCTGCCGCCCTGGCGCCCGGACCGGCTGGCCGCGTCCGGCTACGCGCCCTTCCGGCGCCTGCTGCGGGCCCTGTTCCGCTACGCGGGCGCCCTGCGCATCGACCACGTCATGGGCCTGTTCCGCCTGTGGTGGGTACCGCAGGGCGAACCGCCCACCGAGGGCACCTACGTCCGCTACGACGCCGAGGCCATGCTCGCCGTCCTCGTCCTGGAGGCCTCGCGCGCCGGGGCCGTCGTCATCGGCGAGGACCTGGGCACGGTCGAGCCCGGCGTGCGCGAGGCGCTGCGCGAGCGCGGGGTGCTCGGTACGTCCGTCCTGTGGTTCGAACGCGACTGGGAGGGCGACGGCCGCCCCCTGTCCCCCGACCAGTGGCGTGCCGACTGCCTGGCCACCGCCACCACCCACGACCTGCCGCCCACCGCCGCCCGCCTCACCGGCGAACACATCGAACTCCGCGACAGCCTCGGCCTGTTGACGCGCCCCCTGGAAGAGGAACGGGCGGAGGCCGCCGCCGACACCGGCGAGTGGCTGGACCTGCTCACCCGGCTCGGCCTGCTGCTCGGCACCGGCGGCGGCATCGACACCTCGTCGGAGGAGGCCGAGGTCCAGGCCGTCCACCGCTTCCTGGTGCGCACCCCGGCCCGCATGATCGGCGTCTGGCTCCCGGACGGCGTCGGCGACCGCCGCCCGCAGAACCTCCCCGGCACCTGGGACCAGTACCCGAACTGGCGACTGCCGATCGCGGACGCGGAGGGGAGGCCCGTGACACTGGAGGAACTGGCGGGCTCGGCGCGGCTGCACGCCTTGGTGGACGTCCTCCGCCGGCCCGAACACGGCACCCCGTGAGCGCCGGTCACCTCAGCCGGTCACGTCAGCCGGTCCCCTCAGCCGGTCACCTCATACGGCACCCCGGACGCGCGCCCCTTTCCGCCGTTCGCTACGTTGGCCCTGTGAAGAAGAACGCCCTGCGCGCCGGCGCCCTGGCTGCCGGAACGACGCTGATGATGCTGCTCATGTCGTCCCCCGCGCTCGCGGTGGCCCGCGACGACGGCGACGACCCCGGCTCGGGCCTGAGTGTGATCGACACGCTGGGTCTCTTCGTGGCGGCCCCGCTCGCGCTCTTCGCGATCATCGCCGGGCTGGTGATGGTCCTGGACAAGTCGCACGAGTCGCACCGGGTGACGACCCGCAACATCAAGACCAAGGCCGGCTCCAAGGCCAAGGCCGACTCGAAGGCCTGACGCACACCGGCCTCCACCGAGGGCGCCGCCCCGCCGCACGTACGCGCATCCGCCGTGCGTGGCCGAGGCCGGCGCCTTTGGCGTGTTCCCGGGCGCATGTCGTTCGTGCCGGTCGATGGCGGCCCCAGGCGAAAAAGATATACCCCTAGGGGGTATACACCTAGCGGGCTGCTGGTGGGGCTTGGAGGCCCGCGGTGAGCAGCGCGATGAGGTGCCCGGTTTCCGTGTCCGTGCCTGGGGCCGCCTCTGCGGGGCGCCCCGGATGGAGGTCGCCGAGGGTGCCCGACTGGTGGAGGCCCAGCAGTCCCACCATGGCGCGGTAGCGGAAGGCGACCTCTTCCGGGGAGAGCCCGGGGAGCGCGGCCCGCAGGGCGTCCAGGTACTGCCCCTCGACCGGGGCGACCTGAGTTCCGAACAGGCGGCGGATCGCCGGGTCGGGCTCGAACATGACCCGGCCGAGGAAGCGGGAGACGGCCTGGCCGCGCTCGCCGCCGCGCTCGATGATGCTGGCCCCGGTGGCCACGAAAGCGCGTACCAACTCCTCCACGGTCGGCTGGTGGCCGGAGGTGCGGAGCTCCTCCAGCAGGCGCAGACGCTCGGCGTTGACCGAGGCCATGGCGCGTTCGACGACCGCGCGCAGCAGCCCCTCCTTGGAGCCGAAGTGGTAGTTGACGGCCGCCACGTTGGCTCCGGCGGCTTCCGTCAGAGTGCGCAGGGACGTGGCCGTGAAGCCGTGTTCGGCGTAGAGCCGTTCGGCGGCGTCGAGGAGGCGATCGCGGGTCGAGGCCGGGCGGGTGGCGTTCATCGGGGCCCATTTTAAACAAGCGCTTGATTCAAGCAAGGTGCACGTGCTGAACTGAAACGAACGCTTGAAACGGTCGTTTGAATCGAGGTCTGTCATGCAGCCGTCCACAGCTCCGCCGGATCTGTCGGCGCCGGATTCCACCCGCAGGTCGGCCGTGCTGGCGGTGATGTGCCTCGCGCTCGCCGTGGTGGTGGGCATGCTCGCCTCCCTCCTGGTGGCCGTCCCGGACATGGCACGGGACCTGCGGGCCACGGAGTCCCAGCTGCAATGGATCATGAATGCCTACGGGGTGACCTTCGCCGGCCTGCTGCTCCTGGGCGGCGCTCTCGGCGACCGCTGGGGACGCAAGGGCGTCCTCCTCGCGGGCCTGGCCGTGTTCGCGCTCGCCTCGGGCGCCGTCCTGTGGACGAACGACGTGCATCTCGTCATCGGGCTGCGCGGGCTGGCGGGGATCGGAGCCGCCCTGGTCATGCCGATGACCCTGTCGATCATCACCACCGTCTACCCGCCCGAGGAACGCGGCCGGGCCGTGGGCATCTGGTCCGGTGTCAGCTTCGGCTCCGCCCTGCTGGCCGTGCTGCTGGCGGGCGCACTGCTGGAGGCGTACTCCTGGCGCTCCGTGTTCCTGGCGAACGCCGTCCTCGGCGCTCTTGCCCTGGTGGCCGCGGCTGTCCTCGCGCCGACCTCCAGGAGCGCGGCAGCCACTCCACTCGACGCGGTCGGCGCGCTGCTGTCCGTCGTCGGTGTCGGCGCGCTGGTCTTCGGAATCGTCGAGGGCCCGGAACTGGGCTGGAGCGACGGCGCCGTGCTCGCGGGCTTCTCGGCGGGCGCCGTAGGGCTCATAGCCTTCGTCCTGTGGGAGCTGAGGAGCGCGCACCCACTGCTCGACGTGAAGATCTTCCGCCTGCGGGGCGTCGCCGCGGGCTCGCTCGTCATCACGGCCGAGTCCCTGGCGATGTTGGGCTTCTTCTTTCTCGGACTCCAGTACCTGCAACAGATCCTCGGCTACTCGCCCCTTCAGTCCGGGCTCGCGCTGGTGACGATGGCCGTCGGGGCGATGGTCTTCTCACTAGTCGCCCCCGGTTTCGCGCGGCGCTACGGAATGCGTGCCGTCATGGGGCTGGGGATGCTGCTGATCGCCGCCGGGCTTGGCCTGCTCGCCGTCACCACCGATGGTGGCGGCCTGTGGCCCTTCCTCGCCGGCACCGGTGTGCTGGGCGCGGGTATCGCCTTCGCCGCGACTCCCGCGACCGAGGCGATCGTCGCCGCCCTCCCGCCCGCCGAACAGGGCGTCGCCTCCGCGCTCAACGACCTCACTCGCGAACTCGGCGGAGTCCTCGGCATCGCCCTCCTCGGCAGCGTGTTCAACACCACCTACCGTTCCAGCACGGAAGACGCGGTGGGCGGCATGCCGGACGAGGCCGCCGACGCCGCACGCGACTCCCTCGCGGGGGCTCTGCGCGTCGCGTCCGAGGTCGGTGGCCGGCCCGGAGCGCACCTGGCTGAGGCGGCCCGCGAGGCGTTCAACTCCGGAATGACGAACGCGCTGCTCGGTGGTATCGCCGTGGTGGTCCTCGGGGCGGTCGCCGCCGTGGCACTGCTGCCGCGCCAGGCCCGCCCGCGGTCGCGGGGCTCGGGAGCGAAGGACCCTCAGGACACGTCCCCGTGAGCACGTGTCCTGTCGATCGTGGTGGTTGCCCTACTTCTCCGTCGTCTCCGTCGACAACAGCAACTCCCTCAGCAGGTCGGCCAGTTGGCCGGCCTGTTCGGCGTCGAGGGCGGACAGGGCCTGGGTCTGGGCGGCGAGGCCCGCGCCGACCGCCCGGTCGACCAGTTCGAGGCCCTGTTCGGTCAGCGTCACCCGCAGGCCCCGGCGGTCGTGCGGGTCGGGGGAGCGGCGCAGCAGTCCGGCCCGTTCCAGCTTGTCGAGGCGGCCGGTCATCCCGCCGGTGGTGAGCATGAGCGTCGCCGACAGCTGGCGGGGCGAGAGGACGTACGGCTCGCCTGAGCGGCGCAGGGTGGCCAGCACGTCGAACTCGCCGCGTCCGATCCCGAGGGACGCGTACGTCTTCTCCAACCGGTCGCTCATGGCGCGCGAGAGCCGGTAGATCCGGCCGAAGACCTCCATGGCGGTGGTGTCGAGGTCGGGCCGCACCGTGGCCCACTGCTCGATGATCGCGTCGACGGGGTCCTTGTGCTGTGCGCTCATGCGCTGAGTATCAGCCCGGCTCCGATCACTCGCAAGAAAGTAGCTTGACTAAAAGTTACTTAGCTCTAAGCTACTTGCAGCCAAGTCATCTTTGAGAAGGGTGCCGGCCATGAAGCGGCGGCCAGCCATCGTCCTGCTCACCGCCCTCGCCCCGATCTCCTGGGGCACCACCTACGCCGTCACCACCGAGTTCCTCCCGTCCGACCGCCCTCTGTTCACCGGCCTGATGCGCGCCCTGCCCGCCGGACTCGTCCTGCTGGGCCTCGCCCGGGTGCTGCCGCGAGGCGCCTGGTGGTGGAAGGCGGCGGTGCTCGGCGCGCTGAACATCGGCGCCTTCTTTCCGCTGCTGTTCCTGGCCGCGTACCGGCTGCCGGGCGGTATGGCGGCGGCCGTCGGGTCGGTGGGGCCGCTGTTCGTCGTGGGCCTCTCGGCGGTGCTGCTCGGGCAGCGGCCGACGGTCCGCGGCGTGCTCACCGGGATCGTGGCCGCGTCCGGCGTGAGCCTGGTCGTGCTGAAGGCGGCCGGGGCGTTCGACCCCGTGGGCGTACTGGCGGCCCTCGCCTCGGCCGCCTCGATGTCCGCCGGGACCGTACTGACCAAGCGCTGGGGCCGCCCGGACGGCGCGGGCCCGCTCGCGCTCACCGCCTGGCAGCTGACCGCCGGCGGCCTGCTCATCGCCCCCGTCGCCCTCCTGCTCGAAGGTGCCCCGCCCGCGCTGGACGGCCGCGCGCTCGGCGGCTACCTCTACCTGGCCCTCGCCAACACGGCGGTCGCGTACTGGCTCTGGTTCCACGGCATCGGCCGCCTCACCGCCACCCAGGCCACCTTCCTCGGCCCGCTGTCACCACTGACCGCCGCGGTGGTCGGCTGGGCGGCACTCGGCCAGGCGCTGACGCCGGTGCAGGTGGTGGGGATGGGGGTGGCGTTCGGGGCGACGGTTGTGGGGCAGCTCCGGTCGGGTGGCGCTCCGTCCAGGCAAACATTCAGTTCCCTTGAAATGAATGCTCGAAAAGATTCGATGGACCTGACGGTAGGGGTCCGGCGCTGCGACGTCAGATCGAGCCCTGTCGGCCTCCCCTAGGTCACTCCGGCGTGAACTCGTATTGCAGTTCGTAGAGATGTCCGGCCTTGACCATGACGGTTGCTTCGATGGGGCGATCGTCGTCGCTGTACACGACGCGCAGCGTACGGAGCACCGGAAGGTCGCTGGGCAGACTCAAGGCCTGGTACTGCTCCTGGGTCGGAATCCTGGCGGACACCCGGTCCACGCTCAGGCGCGGAGGGAATCCTCGCTCGGCAAGGAGGGCCGGAGTGCCGCCTTTGATCCTCCTCCTGTCCGTGATGGCGGTCCCCCGAGCAATGTCCAACGGGTAGTAGGACTTGACCAGTTCGACTGGTTCGCCATCGATGGAGAGGATTTGGTGCCGTAGCACGGCCGTCTCGCCCTCGGCGAGGCCCAAGGCGGTCGAGGCGTCAGCAGGGGGCCGGACCTCCGCCACATCCAGCAGGGTGCTGGTGGCCCGGTCCCCCTGCTTCGCCGTCTCGGTCAGCCAGCGATAGGGCCGTCCAGGGGCGGCCGGGGCCATGAACGCGGCCGGGTTTACGGTCTGCTGCCGGCGTTCGCGTACGGTGACCGCTGCTCCGGCGCGGCCGACGACGAGGCGCTCGTCCTTCAGAAGCTGGAGCGCCTTCTGGATGGTGGCATTGGCGGCGCTGAACCGTGCCTTGAGCTGGGCCGTGGACGGCAGATGGGCGCCGGGTGTGAGGTCGCCGCTCATGATTTCGTCCCGGAGGTCGGCGGCGATCCGCTCATGGAGCGACCTTCGGTCCGAGGGGTTGTCGGGGATGGGCATTGTCATCCGATCCGGATCTCGTAACGCAGTCGCTGCCGATGGGCCGGCATGACCATCAGGTCGATCTGAATGGGCCGGTCGTCACTGCCCAGGGTGACCCTGCTGAGTCGCAGGACCGGTTCGTCCGGGCCCATGCGCAGAACATCGCGCTCCTCCGCACTGGGCATGCGGGCGATCACATCCTCGCGTACGCGCACGCCGACGTGTCCTAGCTCGGCGAGGTAGGTCACAGCCCCGCCGGGGATCTTTCCCTTCTCGGCGAGGCGGGTGCCGCGGGCGATGGAGGCGGGGTAGTACGTGTCCGTCAATTCGCAGGGTTCCCCGTCGAGTTCGATCACCCTGCGGCGTACGACAGCCGTCTCGCCGGGCGTCAGGCCCAGCAGGCCGGCGATCTCCTCCGGAGAGGGAACCTCGCCGGCGTACGCGATGCGCTGACTGCCCTTGCTTCCTCGGGCTGCTGCCTCAACTCCCCACGAGTCCGGTTGCCCTTTCTCGCGAGGTGTCAGGTACGGCATCGAGGTGCTGACCCACGTGCGGTCGTTCACGGTGTCCTCCTGTGCCGGGTGGCCGACCTTGCCGCTTTACACGTTAAGCGACTCGCCTTCGGAGCTCGCTGTCAGGGCAACCTATCTGCCTTTCGCGAATAGTGATACAGTGGTGTTGACCTTGCACCCGAGGAACAAGGCGGTGGTCCACCATGCCCTTGTCGCGGCAACGCCGATTCCCCCGTGCCCGCAGCTCCGTGGCGGCTGCGCGTACCTTCGCTCTCGACACACTCACGGAGTGGGGTTACTGCGATCGGCGGGACGACGTGCGGTTATGTGTGTCGGAGCTGGCTACGAACGCCCTGTTGCACGGTGTCCCGCCGGGACGTGAGTTCTGCCTGGCGCTCGACGCCGACGGTCCACTGATCCGTGTCGCGGTCCGCGACAGCGGGGGCGGGTGGCCGGAAGTGGCCCGGGAGAGCACCGAGGAGTGCGGAGGCAGGGGGCTTCGCCTCGTAGCGGCTCTCGCCGATGACTTCGGAGTCACCGCGGACAACCCGGGCAAGACGGTGTGGACCGTTTTCAAGATCGGTCAGTCGGGGCCGGAGGGGGGCCGACCCAGCCATGGAAGCATCTGAACGTGCTCGCCTCGACACCTACTTCGGACGGATCCCGGGGCACTTCGCTTCGGCCGAGCGCCCCGCCGCATTCCTGATCACCCACCTTTTGCCCGAGCGCCCGGCGTTCGTACGGGGCGTGGCGCCTGGACGTGGGCGGCTACTTCGCCCGTCGCTCGACGCCCTGAGTAGCCGCTTCTCAGCGGGTGTTTGAAGGCTGCAGCGGGGCAGATGACGAGATCACCCCGGACAGCCCTCGAGTAGCTGCTGGTTTGTGCGGCGCGGCGCGGCGTGCGCCGGGCCGTGGCCGGGCGAGGGCGTGCGCCAGCGGCCCAGGCCGACGCCGGGTTCACCACTCGTGTGAGGAATGCCCGATGCATGCCCCCTGCGGGTGACCTGGCCGATCATTCCCGCCGCCCGGGCTGCTGTCTCTGCCACCGTCAGAGTCGAGAGCGGAGTGTTCCGTTCCTCTCCTCGTGGGTCCCGACGAAAGGGCACAGGCATGCCTTCGGCCATGCGTAAGAAGACGACCACTCCACGGGCACGGCGGCTGGCCGCCGCGGCCGTCGCGCTGGGCAGTTTGCTGGCGCTCGCCATCCCGGCGGGAACCGCCGCCGCGGCGCCCGCCGACCCGGTGCCGACCGTGTTCTTCGGCGACTCCTACACCGCCAACTTCGGCATCGCTCCCGTGAACGACCAGGACAACGAGAGGGGCTGGTGCTTCCAGGCCACGGAGAACTATCCCGCCGTCGCCACCCGGAACCTGGCCGACAAGGGCATCACCCTCGACATCCAGTCGGACGTCTCCTGCGGAGGCGCGCTCATCCACCACTTCTGGCAGGAGCAGGAGTTGCCCTTCGGCGCCGGGACGGTCCCGGCGCAGCAGGACGCGCTGAAGGAGGACACGCAGTTGGTCGTGGGCGGTATGGGCGGCAACACGCTGGGCTTCACCAGCATCCTCAAGCAGTGCTCCGACGAACTCCGCAAGCACCCTCTGCTGCCCGGCGAGCCGGTGGATCCGGATAAGCCGGGCGGCGAGTGCCGGGACTTCTTCGAGTCGGAAGACGGGAAGGAGTGGCTGGACTACAAGTTCCAGCAGGTCGAAGCGGACCTGGAGCAGATGCTCCAGCGCATGAGCTACTTCGCCCTGGACGCCGAGCGTGTCCTGGTCGGCTACCCCAGGCTCGTGCCCGAGGACACCACCAAGTGCCTGACCCCGGCGCCCGGCCAGACGGAACTGCCGTTCGCCGACATCCCCAATGACGCGCTGCCGCTCCTGGACCAGGTGCAGAAGCGGCTGGACGACGTCATGAAGCAGGCAGCCGCGGACGACGGTGCCGACTTCGTGGACCTCTACGACCACACCGGGAGCAACACGGCGTGCGACGGCGCCAACCGGGGCATCGGCGGCCTGCTGGAGAACTCCAAGGTCGAACTCGGCCAGCCGATCCCGTGGTACGCACACCCCAACGAGAAGGGCCGCGACATCCAGGCCGAGCAGGTGGCCGCCAAGATCGAGGCAGTCCTAAACGGCTGACGGGGCCACACCGCCCGGAAATCAGGAGTCCGCCGGCCGTCAGCCCTTATCCCCCGGCGTCCTCGGCGGCACCTGAGTCCCAGAGGGGACGCAGGCGCCGGCCGAGGGCGTCGGCCTCGTGAACGACGGCCAACTCCGCCAAGGGAGAGCCGGGACAACGGCACTTCGACTTCCGGTTCCTCTTCGAGAATGAGACGCTGCGCAGCAGAGTCCTTGACGCGAGCGCTGACGAAACGGGGGCGCCCGGTTCCGCACCGGGCACCCCCATCGTCGTACGGACGGCTACTACTCAGCCGCCGCGTCCGCCGCCTGTGCCCTCAGCGCGCGCTCCACGCCCGCACGCGACTCCGAGACGAGCCGGCGCAGAGCCGCGTTGGGCTCCGCGGTGGCCAGCCACTCGTCGGTGCGACGCAGGGTCTGCTCCGAGACCTGGATCGACGGGTAGAGGCCGACGGCGATCTGCTGGGCCATCTCGTGCGAGCGGGACTCCCAGATGTCCTTGACCGCCTCGAAGTACTTGTCCGTGTACGTGGCGAGCAGCTCGCGCTGGTCGGTCTGGACGAAGCCGGAGATGACCGCTTCCTGGATGGCGTTCGGGAGCTTGTCGGACTCGACGACCGATGCCCAGGCCTCCGCCTTGGCCGACTGGGTCGGCCGGGCGGCCCGGGCGGTGGCCGCGTGCCGCTCGCCCGCCGCCGTCTTGTCGCGCGCGTACTCGCCCGCGATCTCCGTCTCGTCGAAGCGGCCCACCGCGGCCAGTCGCTGCACCAGCGCCCAGCGCAGCTCCGTGTCGACGGCCAGGCCCTCGATCGTCTGCGAGCCGTCCAGCAGCGCCTCCAGGAGGTCCAGCTGCTCCGGCGTACGAGCGGTCGCGGTGAACGCGCGCGCCCACGCCAGCTGGTGGTCGCTGCCGGGTGCCGCCGCGCGCAGGTGGGCCAGCGTGGCGTCCGTCCAGCGGGTCAGCAGGGACTCGCGGGCGGCCGGGTCGGAGTACAGCTCGATCGCCAGCTTCACCTGGCGGTGCAGCGACTGCACGACGCCGATGTCGGACTCCTTGCCGATGCCCGACAGGACGAGGGAAAGGTAGTCGCGGGTGGCGAGTTCGGCGTCCCGGGTCGTGTCCCACGCCGACGCCCAGCACAGGGCGCGGGGGAGGGAGGACTCGAAGTCGCCGAGGTGCTCGGTCACGAACGCGAGCGACTTCTCGTCCAGGCGGACCTTCGCGTACGAGAGGTCGTCGTCGTTCAGGAGGACCACCGCGGGGCGGCGCTTGCCCACCAGCTGCGGTACGGCGGTCAGTTCGCCGTCGACGTCCAGCTCGAGCCTCTCGTCGCGCATCAGCTTGCCGCTGTCGTCGTCGAGTTCGTAGAGGCCGACGGCGATCCGGTGCGGGCGCAGGGTCGGCTCGCCCTTGGCGCCGGCGGGCAGGGCCGGGGCCTCCTGGCGGATCGCGAAGGACGTGACGACACCGTTCGCGTCCGTCTCGATCTCCGGGCGCAGGACGTTGATGCCGGCGGTCTGGAGCCACTTCTGTGACCAGGTCCCCAGGTCACGCCCGGAGGTCTCCTCCAGCGCGCCCAGCAGGTCGGACAGGCGCGTGTTACCGAACGCGTGCGCCTTGAAGTACGCCTGCACACCCGCGAAGAACTCGTCCATGCCGACGTACGCGACGAGCTGCTTGAGGACGCTGGCGCCCTTGGCGTACGTGATGCCGTCGAAGTTGACCAGGACGTCGTCCAGGTCGCGGATCTCGGCCATGATCGGGTGGGTGGAGGGCAGTTGGTCCTGCCGGTAGGCCCACGTCTTCATGGAGTTGGCGAACGTCGTCCAGGACTGCGGCCAGCGGCTGTCGGGGGAGTGGGCCAGGCAGGCGATGGAGGTGTAGGTGGCGAACGACTCGTTCAGCCACAGGTCGTTCCACCACTCCATGGTGACCAGGTCGCCGAACCACATGTGGGCCAGCTCGTGCAGGATGGTCTCGGCGCGCGTCTCGTACGCGGCGTCCGTCACCTTCGACCGGAAGACGTACTGGTCGCGGATGGTGACCGCGCCCGCGTTCTCCATCGCGCCCGCGTTGAACTCCGGGACGAACAGCTGGTCGTACTTCTTGAACGGGTACTGGTAGTCGAACTTCTCCTGGAACCAGTCGAAGCCCTGCCGGGTCACCTCGAAGATCGCGTCCGAGTCGAGGTGCTCGGCGAGGGAGGGGCGGCAGTAGATGCCGAGCGGGACGGACTGGCCGTTCTTCTCGTACACGCTGTGCACCGAGTGGTACGGGCCGACGATCAGGGCGGTGATGTACGTCGAGATGCGCGGCGTCGGCTCGAAGACCCAGATGTCGTCCTTCGGCTCCGGCGTCGGCGAGTTGGAGATGACGGTCCAGCCGGTCGGCGCCTTCACGGTGAACTGGAAGGTCGCCTTCAGGTCCGGCTGCTCGAAGCTCGCGAACACCCGGCGGGCGTCCGGCACCTCGAACTGGGTGTAGAGATACGCCTGGTTGTCGACGGGGTCGACGAACCGGTGCAGCCCCTCACCGGTGTTGGTGTACGCGCAGTCGGCGACGATCCGCAGGATGTTGCGGCCCTCCAGCAGCCCCGGCAGCGCGATCCGGGAGTCCGCGAAGACCTCGGCGGGGTCGAGCTGGTCGCCGTTCAGGGTCACTTCGTGGACGGTCGGGGCCACCAGGTCGATGAAGGACTCCGCCTCGTTCCCGGCGACGTCGAAGCGCACCGTGGTCACGGACCGGTAGGTACCGCCCTCCTGCGCGCCGGAGAGGTCGAGATCGATCTCGTACGAGTCAACGGTGAGCAGCTTCGCCCGCTGCTGTGCCTCTTCGCGAGTCAGGTTTGTGCCAGGCACGCGGTCATCTCCTCGTCATTTCAAATGATGCGGCGCGGTAGCGCCTCGTTGGGGGGTGGTGGTCGGGCGACGGGTGGGCGGGTTGCGCCATCCTTCCATGGGTCGTACGGGGAAAGCGATGTCCGTTTCCCGCCGGTGGGCAGGGCGGATGCGCGAAAACCTGGAGCCATGACGACCTACACCGCACGGCCCGTCCTCCCGACGGCCTTGAAGGAACTGCGCTCGCTTGACGACTCGGGACGCGGGATGGTTCCCGTGACCGACGACGAGGGCGGCGCTCCGCTCCGGTGCTGCTTGCGCCGGAGCCTGCCGGGGGAGCGGATCGCCCTGGTCTCCTACGCCCCGCTGCGCCGCTGGGCTGCGGAGACGGGAGCCGATCCGGGCGCGTACGACGAGCAGGGCCCCGTCTTCATCCATGCGGAGGAGTGCGCGGGCCCGGACGGGGACGGCCTGCCGTTCACGAACGCGCACCGCACGGTGCGCCGGTACTCCGCCGAGGGGCACATCCTGGGCGGGCGGCTCGTGGTGGCCCCGGAGGAGTTCGAGGACGCCTTCGCGGAAGCGTTCGACGACCCGGCTGTGGCACTCGTCCACGTCCGGGCCGTCGAATACGGCTGTTTCTACTACGAGGTGCGCAGGCCTTAGCCCAGCTTCAGCCCTTCAGCCCTTCAGCCCTTCAGCTCCACCGCCACCAGCTCCGCGATCTGCACCGCGTTCAGCGCGGCGCCCTTGCGGAGGTTGTCGTTGGAGACGAAGAACGCGAGGCCGTTGTCGACGGTCTCGTCGTTGCGGATGCGGCCGACGTACGACGGGTCCTGGCCGGCCGCCTGGAGCGGGGTCGGGACGTCGGTGACGGCGACGCCGGGCGCCCCGCCGAGCAGCTCCTTCGCGCGCTCCACGCTGATCGGGCGGGCGAAGCGGGCGTTGATCTGGAGGGAGTGGCCCGTGAAGACGGGGACGCGGACGCAGGTGCCGGAGACCTTCAGCCCGGGGATCTCCAGGATCTTGCGGGACTCGTTGCGGAGCTTCTGCTCCTCGTCGGTCTCGTTCAGGCCGTCGTCGACGATCGAGCCGGCCAGCGGCAGGACGTTGTAGGCGATCGGGGCCACGTACTTGTTCGGCGCGGGGAACTCCGCCGCCGAACCGTCGTGCGTGAGCTTCGGCGCGTCCTCGCCGACCTTCTTGACCTGCTCGAACAGCTCGTCCACCCCGGCCAGACCGGAGCCGGAGACCGCCTGATAGGTGGCGACGACCAGGGCTTCGAGGCCCGCCTCCGCGTGCAGCGGCTTCAGTACCGGCATCGCGGCCATCGTGGTGCAGTTCGGGTTGGCGATGATGCCCTTGGGCCGCTGGGCGATCGCGTGCGGGTTCACCTCGGAGACCACGAGCGGTACCTCCGGGTCGCGCCGCCACGCCGAGGAGTTGTCGATCACGACCGCGCCCTGCGCGGCGACCTTCTCGGCCAGCGCCTTGGAGGTCGCGCCGCCCGCGGAGAACAGCACGATGTCCAGGCCGGTGAAGTCGGCGGTCGTCGCGTCCTCCACCGTCACGCCGTCCAGGACCGTCCCCGCCGAGCGGGCCGAGGCGAACAGGCGCAGCTCGGTCACCGGGAAGGCGCGCTCCGTGAGAATCCTGCGCATGACCGTGCCGACCTGCCCGGTGGCTCCGACGATTCCGACCCTCACGGCGTCTCCCTCTGTCTGTCTCTGTCTGTGTTCGACGTGCTGTGTTTACGTGCGTGTTTCGTGGCCGAGGACTTTCCATGATGCGGCCGACCCCGGTCCGCCTGTCCAATTCTTTGCCCGCCATGCCCGAGGGCTGGGACACCCCACCCGCTCAAGGGTTGCGGATGTCGCGCCCAGACCACCGCTGAGCTGGAGAAATTCGCCCCGGGAACGCTGGGTGCCGCAAGCTGTGCTGCCCAGTGCGGCGATGTGACGTACGCCTCTGAAAGACACCTCTGAAAGATTCCCCACCCCGCACCGAACGTTTCCGCGTGCTGCGGCGTCGTAGAGGAGACGCGGGAAGGGGAGGGGTGTCCGTGCTGCGCAGAATGGCCCGTCGCGCCCAGGGGGAAGCACAGGGTGATCCTCTGGACGCGGCTCAGGAACGCCGGGTGCGAGCGGTGCTCGCCCTCGGCGGCGTACCACAGGCGGACCTGATGGACGGGGTGCAACAGGTCCGCCTGCGGCTGCTGGAACGGCTGGCGCGAGGGGACGAGGCGCCGCGGGACGTGTCCGCGTGGGCCGCGGTCGTCGCCTCCAACCTCGCCATGGACTGGCACCGGGCCAAGCGCCGCCAGGACCGGCTCGGGGAGCGGCTGGCCGCCCTCAGACAGTCCGAGCACCCCTCCGGCGAGGACACCAGCCTGCTCTCCCTCGCCGTCGCCCAGGGCCTGGACAAACTGCCCGACGCCCAGCGCCAGGTGGTCGTGCTCCGCTTCTACGCCGACCTGCCGGTGCGCGGGATCGCCGCGGAACTCGGCATTCCGGAGGGCACGGTCAAGAGCAGGCTGCACATGGCGGTACGGGCCCTGCGCGCCCGCCTGCACGAGGACGAGGTGGTGTGACGTGACCGCCGAACACGAGGGACGTGCCGGTATGGACGCCCTGATGGCCGCGATCACCGACGAGCCGCTGCCGGACGAGGCCCGCGAGGACGCCGCCCTCCTGGCCGAGCACCGGTCCGCCCAGGCCGACGTCGCGCTGCTGCGCGAGCAGTTGGGGATCATCGGGCACGCGCTCGGCGAACCCCCGGAGGCGGCCCCCGAGCCCGTTCCGGTACGACCGTCCCGGCTCCGGCGCCGTGCGCGCACCTTCGCCTTCGGCACGCTCGCGGTGGCCGCCGTCGCGGCCGTGCTGTCGGGTATGGGCTGGCTGCTGGGACAGGCCTCGAACAGTGCCACGTCCGACGACGCGGGTGGCAGCGCGGCCTCCAAACAGGAAGCCGACGCCGGCGTCCGCTTCGGCAGCCCTCGATATCTGGCCTGCGCCCGTACCGTCGTCGAGGGCACCGTCGTCCGCGTCGAAACCCTCCCCGACAACGAACGGCTGCGCGTCTCGCTGCACGTGACCCGTTACTACAAGCCGGAGCGGGGCGAGGACGAGCTGACCTACGTGATCAGCCGGTATGACGTCTCCCGCATCGAGAAGGGCGACCGCGTGCTGCTCGGCGTACGGCAGGACGCCTCCGCGCCCGACGAGTGGGTCGTCGGCGAGAAGGACGTCGCCCGCGAACGGGCCTGGATCACCGCCTCACTGCCCGCGTCGCGCACCCTCACCTGCGCATGAGAAAGGGCGGGCGCCCGTCACTGTTCGACGAACGCCCGCCCTGATCGCCGTATCGACCAAGGATCGGCCAAGGATCGACTACGGCGTGACCTTCTCGATCTTCACACTGCCGGTGCCCGCGACCGTGCCGCGCGCGTTGACCAGCTGGACCTGGCCGAAGAACTCACGGCCCTCCGGGGCGGCAGCGGCGACGACGGCACTGGCGGTGACCGTGGCCGAGTCGCCCGTGCCGAGCTTCACCGGCGTCGAGTCGTCGACCGTGACGCTGCCCAGGGCGGCGGAGAAGAACACGTCCTGGTAGTCGTACGCGGTGGAGCCGGCCGGGACCGCGTAACCGATGACCTCGATGGTGTACGTGCCGGCGGCCGGATCGGCCACGGACACGGACTCCTCCGAGTCGCCGTCGGCGGAGCTGCCGACCTCCTCGCCCGCCGCGTTGTAGACGACGAGATCGAGGTCGGCGGCCGCGTCGGAGACGTTGCCGATGGTGACGTCCAGGGACTCGGTGCCCTCGGGCACCGCGACCGTGGTGGTCTGGGTCTCGTCCTCCGCGATGGTCGGACGCGCTGTCTTGGCCGAGCCCAGCGGGCCGCCGACCAGCTTGCCGTCGAGCGCGGCGAAGTTGTTCGTCACCTTCCAGGAGGCGGCGGCCGGGGTGCCGACCTTGGCCTCGGCCACGGTCACGGTCTCCGGGTCGAAGGCCGCGCCGAGGACGGAGACGTCCAGCTTGTAGGGGTTGTCCAGCAGCGGCGACGTACGCCGCGACTCGACCTCGATCTCCCAGACGCCCGGCACCGGGTCGGCGTACGAACGCACGTCGGGCTTGCAGCCGTTGCCGTCGAGGTAGTTGTTGTAGCAGTTCGGCGTCGAGGTGCTGTCGAGCGGAACGCCGTACGGGTGGATGGTGATGAACCGGGTCTGGCTCTTGCCCTTCAGCCCGCCGATGGCGACCTCGAGGGACTTCGCGCCCTCAGGGACGGTCACGAAGTACGACCGCGTGCTGTTGCGCTGCACCGAACCCGACGCGGAGTAGGTGTACTTCACCGGAGCCGAGACCACGACCGTCGACAGGACCTGCTGGTCGACGCCCTCGGTCCGCGGGTCGTCGACCTCCAGGATCGCGCTCTTGAGGCCCGCGGACCGCGGCGCGGCCTGGACCTTGACGGTCACCGGCTGGTTCAGCGGCAGCTTCACCTCGTCGGAGCCGACGATCCTGAAGGTCCCGGCGGCGTTGTTCTCGAAGTCCAGCTCGTGCCGGATCGCCTCGTCGGCGCCGGACGTACGGGTGATCGTGACGTCGTACGTCTTCTTCTGACCGGCCTTGAGACCGCCCTCACGGTCGTAGAGACCCGTGCCGAAGCCCGGGGTCTTCAGGAACTGGTCGATCGCGGTGTCGACCGGGGCCTTCACCGTGTAGTCGTGCGCGGTGGCGCCGTCCAGGATCGAGTCCCAGGCGTCCTCGATGTTGATGAGGCCCGCCCCCTCCTCGTACGCCTGTACGCCCTTGATGTGGTCGGCGGTCGAGGTGAGCGCCGTGCGCAGGGTGGCCGGGGTGAGGTCGATGCCCTTCGCCTTGGCGGCGGACAGCAGCAGCGCGGACGCGCCCGCGGCCTGCGGGGAGGCCATCGAGGTGCCCTGGAGCATGGCGTAGCCGGCCGGCAGCGTGTAGCCCGCCTCGGGGATCGGGGCGCCCGGCAGCCAGGTCTGGATGGTGTTGATCGCGGCGCCCGGCGCGGACAGCGTCGGCGTGAAGCCGCCGTCCTCACGCGGACCGCGCGAGGAGAACGGCATCATCGCGTAACTCTTCTCCACGACGGAGCCGTAGTTGGAGGCCCAGGTGTCCTTGGAGATCGTCGCGCCGACCGAGATGACCTTGTCGGCCAGGCCGGGGTCGCCGATGGTGTTGGCGCCGGGGCCGGAGTTGCCGGCCGAGATCACCAGCTGGACGCCGTAGGTGTCGATGAGGCGCGTGTACAGCATGGCGCGCGCGTTGTTGCCGTCGTTCAGCGAGGGCAGGCCGCCGATCGACATGTTGACGATGTCGACACCGCGGTTGACGACGAGGTCGATCATGCCCTCGGTGAGCGCGACGTTGGTGCAGCCGCCGGTCCAGGTGCAGGCGCGGGACGAGACGATCTTCGCGCCCGGGGCCGCGCCGTTCATCTTCCCGCCGAACAGCCCGTTGGCGGCGGTGATGCCGGCGACGTGCGTGCCGTGCTCGGACTCGATGACCCCGATGTTGACGAAGTCGGCCTTCGCGCCGGCCGCGTTGTAGACGACGTCCTTGCGGATCTCGACGACGAACGGCTGGCGCTCCACCACGTCGGTGGCCGGGTCGTCGGTGCCGAAGTAGCCGATCTGGAAGCCGTCCTTGTACGGCTTCATCGGCGCGTCGTCACCGAAGTCGTTGTTGTTGTTCAGGTCGACGCGGACCGTGCCGGCCGCGGCGTCGTAGAGGACGCCCCAGCTGTCGGTCTTGTCGCCGTCGCGGTTGGCGTCGCCCGCGGCGTCACCGCCGGTGGTGTACGACTCCAGGAACGTGCTGATCCGGTACGAGCCCGCGGGCGCCGTCCAGGTCTTGCCGCCGAAGGTGAAGGTCGGCCCGGACACCGAGTCGAGCATCGGGCGCCAGGTGCGGTCGCCGTCCGCGACCGGGTCGGTAGCCGTCACCCAGTCGACGATCTTCCGCTCGCCGGTGGTGGTCTTCTGGAGCGCCGGATGGCCCAGGTCCACACCCGAGTCGAGGACGCCGATGGTGATACCCCGGCCGTCCGCCTTCGGATGGTCCTCGACGAAGTCGACGGCGCCCGTCTCGAAGGACGGGTTGTACGGGTTCTCGGCGGGGGTCTTCTTGTTCGGCGCGGAGTAGGCGGCAGTGCCGCCCGTGCTCGCGGCGCCCTTGGCGGTGTCCGCGCCCGGCGTCGGGTCGTCCAGCGGAATCTCCTGGCGCAGGTCGATGCCGTGCACGGAGGAGAGCTTCGCGGCGGCGGCGATGGCCGAGTCCGCCTTGCCGGTGGGCACGGTGGCCCGGACGTAGCCGAGCTTGTCGTAGGTACGGCCGACCAGTCCGCCCTGGACCGAGTCGAGTTGCTCGGCGACCTGCTCGGTCTGCCCGGGCGCGGTCGCCACCATCAGCGTCACGGACTTGTCGCCGTCGGCCTTGGCCTCGGCGAGGACGTCGGCGTCGTCGGAACCGAGCTTGTCGTGGGCGGACTTCACGCTCGGATCGGCGGCGACAGGCGTTTCGTCGGCGGCGAAGGCCAGAGGTATCGGCCCGGCCGCGGACAGGGCGGCCATCAGGCCGGCGGCCACGGCTATCCGGGCCACGCGTCTCGCGCCCGGTATCGGGTCGTGCTGGGAGGTGAGGGTCATCGGCATCCCTTGTACGTAAAGGAACGAGCGTGAGCGACCGAGGCTGATCAGCCCTGGCCGCGATCGTCCGAAAGGTGCTCCCGGACGACCGCTCAGCTTTATGCAAAGGGTGTGAGTTTGGTGAGAGTTGGCTGAATCTCAAGAGATGTATGGGGAAAACCCGCTATCCCTTTTCAGGAGATGAGCCGCAAAGGCGACAAGTCGCTCAGGCGCCCTTCGTGCGCGCGTAATGCCGGGACGCCTTCGCCCGGTTACCGCACGCGGCCATCGAGCACCAGCGGCGCGTGCCGTTCCGCGAGGTGTCGAAGAAGTGCAGGATGCACGCCTCGTGGGCGCAGCCGCGGATCCGGTCGGGTGCGGTGGCGAGCAGCTCGAGGTAGTTGCGGGCGGCGAGCCAGGCGGGGCCCCATGACGGGTCGGGGAATTCGGGCAGCTCGCCGGGCCCTGTCACGGTGAGCGTGGCCCGGATCCGCCCGTGCGCGAGAACGGCGTCGACGAGACGGGCTCCCTCTGTGAGGGATGCGTCTTCCAGTGATGCGTCCACGGCCGCCTTCAGGGCGTCGCGGGCCTGGAGGGTGTGGCGCAGAACCTTGACGTCAGCGGCGTAGTCGCCGCCCAGCCCGTTCGCGTCGAGCCACACCGCGAGCCCGTCGAGGTCGGTGAGCAGGTCCCGGACCTCTCCCTCCTCCATCCACCGCGTATTGAGCAGGTCGAGCGCGAGCGGCTCACCGGTGAGCGGGCGCGGGTCGCGAGCGGCGGGCATGGAGGGGCTCCTTCCGTACTAACCGGTCAAGAGTACGTCACCGGTTGACGACCACTCTTTCTAACCACTAACGTCGACTACAACGGTTACAACATGAAGGAGGCGGCCATGCCCCTGCACACCGGCCATATCGGCCTGAACGTCACCGACCTCGACCGCTCGCTCGCCTTCTACCGGGACCTCCTGGAGTTTTCCGTGATCGCCGAGGGCAAGGAGGAGGGTCGGCGGTACGCGTTCATCGGCGACGGCGAGCGCCTCGTGCTCACCCTCTGGCAGCAGGCGGGACAGCCGTACGACACCGGCCGCGCCGGACTGCACCACCTCGCCTTCGAGGCGCCGTCGATCGAGCAGGTCAGGCGGTACGAGGAGGCGCTGCGCGCCCAGGGCGTCGACTTCGCCTACGACGGTGTGGTCGCCCACGGCGAGGGCGCGGCGTCCGGCGGCATCTTCTTCCACGACCCGGACGGCACCCGTCTGGAGATCTCGGTGCCGGAGGGTGCGCAAGGGGCGCCCGTGCCCCACGAGGCCGCTCCGACCTGCGGGTTCTTCTAGTCATGGGCGTGTATCACGCGGGCTCGCGCGCGGTGCAGGACCGGGTCGGCGTACGCGACCTCGCCGACCACGTCGGCCGGGCCGTAGGGCAGGGCATCAAACCGGTGGCCGCGGCCTTCCTGGAGATCCAGCCCTTCCTGGTGGTGGGTGCCGCCGCCCCGGAGACGGGCCGGGTGTGGTCGACGGCGGTGACCGGCCCGCCCGGTTTCGTGCGGGCGACGGGACCTCACCAGATCTCCGTCGAGGTCTCCGTCTCCGGCGGGCCACCCCCGACCGACCCGCTCGCCACGGCGCTGGCCACACCCGGGACCCCCATCGGCACCATCGCCCTCGACCCCCGCACCCGCCGCCGTATGCGCCTCAACGGCCGACTGCGGCCCACGGCACGGGGATTCGCCGTCGAGGTCGAGCAGGTGTTCGCCAACTGCCCGAAGTACCTGCAGAAGAGGAAGTCGTACGAGACGGTCGACGACCGCAGGCCTGGAAATCCCCAGCGCGGCGGCGAACTGACCTCGCGGCAAGTCGGGTTGGTGGCGGCGGCCGACACCTTCTTCCTGGCCACCGTGGGCCCCGACGGAGCCGACGCCAGCCACCGGGGCGGCAACCCCGGCTTCGTACGCGTCGATTCCCCACGCGAACTCAGCTGGCCCGACTACGCCGGCAACGCCATGTTCCTCACGCTGGGCAACCTGGAGACGGACCCGCGCGCGGGCCTGCTCTTCCTCGACTGGACGACGGGCACGGTCCTGCGACTCACCGGCGAGGCGCGGACGGAGTTCGACGCGGACGGGGAACGCCGGGTGCGCTTCACGCTCACTGAGGCCGTCGAGACAGAGGCCGCGGTGCCGTTGCGCTGGTCCGAGCCCGAATACTCGCCTGCCAATCCGGAGGTGACGGGTTAACGTCCCGGGGTGCGAAGGAAGTTGAGGGTGGCGGCCTACGCCATTTGTATGCGGGACGGACAGCTCCTGCTCTCCCGGTCCCCGGCACCCGACGGCGGCCCGCCCGAGTGGGTCCTGCCCGGCGGCGGCATGGAGCACGGCGAGGATCCCCACGACACCGTGGTGCGGGAGGTGGAGGAGGAGACCGGATACCGCATCGAGGTGACGGGGCTGCTCGGCGTGAACTCCAGCCGCCGAGTCGTCCCCCGCCGCTTCGGGCGCGCCGTCGACCACCATGGCGTACGGCTCCTCTACGAGGGCCGGGTCACCGGCGGCGAACTTCGCTACGAGATCGGCGGCTCCACGGACATGGCGGCCTGGCACGACCTGGACGCCGTGTCCGCACTGAACCGGGTCCGCCTGGTCGACGTAGCCCTGAGACTGTGGCGCGAGCGGCCGGCGTCGGGGCGGGGCCAACTCGTGGAGGAGTAGCCGTACGGCGGTCGAGCCGGTCTCAGCTTGCTGTCGCCCACGATGACGATCTCCGGATCGCCGGACATCCACTGCGGACGGCGACGAAGGAGTTGTGCCCCCCGTTCACCGGGCATCACCCACCAGGGGAGATCGAGGTTACGTCCCCGCCCCTGGTCGGGTGCGGGCGTCATTGGCCAGGGTGTGGTCGAGAACGGCCGCGGCCAGGGGTGCGTGGACGGCGCGGGGCAGGGCGTGCCCCATGCCCGGTATCTCCACCAGCCGTGCCCCGGCGATCACTTGGGCGAGATGGTCGGGGTGCGGCGGTGGGAAGACGGGTTCGGCCGGGGCGGAGACAACCAGGGTCGGCACCTCGGTGCGCGCGAGTTCCTCGGTGCGGTCCATGCCGGAGTGGTCCGCGCGCCCGTGGGTCATGGGCGCCTCGTAGCGCCCGGCGTGCTCGATGACGCGGCGCTCCGAGGCCCGGAACTCCTCGGAGTCGAAGGGGAGCTGATCGCCGTTCAGCAGCCGCCAGTGCTCCACGCGGTGGTCCAGCTCGCCCTCCAGGCCACGGTCCTCGTGGGGGTGGGACCACAGTTCGAGCACCCGTGCGTCGATGGGCGGGAGTCGGTCTACGGGAGTTCGGGAGCCGTCCGGGTGCGACAGTGGGGTGCTGCTGAGAGCGCCGGTGCCCATCACTGTCGCGCTGAGCAGCCGTTCGGGGTGATCGGCGATCAGCAGTTGGGTGAGCATGCCGCCCAGGGAGTGACCGACGATGTGCGCCCGCTCCACTTCGTACGCGTCGAGGACGGCGATCGCGTCCGAGGCGAGGTCGACGATGCGGTACGGGTGCGTGTCGAAACTCAAGCTGGAGCGGCCGGTGTCCCGGTGGTCGTAGCGGATGACGCGGTGGCGCACGGCCAACGCGTCAACCAGTCCCTCCGGCCAGCCCAGCCCAGACGCCCCGGCCCCCATGATCAGCAACAGGGTGGAATCCCGGGGGTCGCCGCGCACCTCGGACCACAGCCGAACCGCCGGGTCGACCTGGACGAACCGCTGATTCATGGCACCGCTCCCCACATCCACGACTGGATGGCGAGACGAGCCGTCTCGTCATCGTGCGTCGTCATCATGATGCATACCTCCGGGGTGATGCAATACGACTCGTCTCGTCTCGTTGCTGACCGGGCACTCGAATTCGCCCACCCCGCCGCCCGTGTCGGGGCGTCCCCGCTCCACTCACTGCGGCCCGTCCGCTCGTTCACCGGCGGGTGCTGGATCAGTTCGTACGCATCGGGCGCCGACGCCAGAATCCTGTGCACCTCAATGGTCGGCCACGGGCCGGTGGCACCGGCCGCGATCGTCGCGCTCGAGGCGAGCGCACCTTGGAGGGCCTCGGGGCGGACCGCGCCAAGGACGGCACTCGTCGTACCCGGTACGGCACCGCAGCGGTTGAGTGCCCGGGGGGAGGTCAATCTCCAGGATCGGCCTGACCCCCCGGCTGGCAAGGGGCTTCGTCCTCGCCAGATCCACCGCTCGGCCGTGCTCCACCACGAAGTCGATGGACCGGTCACTGAACGAAGGAAGCGGACCGATCGGCCCGTACGTGAAGCATGATGGGTGGCCGAGCACCAAGTCCAGCAGTCAACATCCCCCTCAGACCACAAAGAGCAAGCTCAGCCCTTCTTCAGCACCAGCTCCGTGTTCCGGTCCTTCGACTCCCCGCCCAGGTCCGTCCGGGCCCCCGGCGCGTTGAAGGACAGTTCGCGGTAGAGGGCCGCCAGGCCGGTCTGGGAGAGGTCGGTGAAGTCCGTGCGGTGCGGGGCCGAGGACTCGACGCACGTGGTGAAGATCGAGACCGTGCCGTCCTTGTTGTCCACCAGCTCGATGACGCGGGCGAGTTGGGGATAGTCGACGTGGGAGGCGGTGGAGATCTCCCAGAAGGAGCGGCCGTCGGGCGCGGAGTGCGCGGTGATGTCGTTGCGGTGGATGTGTCCGTTCACCCAGGCCAGGACGCCCGGGTGGCTGCCGAGGAGGGCGATGACCTCCTGGCCGTCGTGCCGCCGCTCGCCGGGGTGGGCCGGGTCGGGGCGGGTGTTCTCCATCGTCTTGCTGGTGTGGTGGCTGAAGACGACCGCGTACGAGTCCTTGTTGTCCCGCAGGGTCTTGTCCAGCCACTTCAACTGGGCCGTTCCGATGGAGCCGTTGTAGTGGCCGCCGGGGTCGGTGGTGTCGAGGCTGATGCCGATGACGTCGTCGGCGATGCGGAAGCTGTAGTACTGCGTGCCCGCGTCGAGGTTCGCGGAGGAGTAGCCGTGGCCTACCGGGCCCAGGCCCCGGTAGGCCGGGTCCAGGTGGGCCTTGAGGTACTCGGCGGCGGTGTAGGGGGCGCGCCGCTCGTCCGGGGTGACCGAGCGCATGTCGCGGGCGTGCGCCTTGAGCAGGTCGCGGAACGCGGTCCCCTTGGGGTCCTTGTCGTCCGCGATGGACGCCTGGAGCTTCTTCGCCTCGGCCTCGGGCAGGCTCATCAGCTTCTTGCCGCCGATCGCGTACTCGGCGAGCCAGGAGTCGCCGTGGCCGTAGCAGCCCAGCGGCATGGAGTCGTGGTTGCCGACCGTGGAGTACCAGGGCAGGTTGAGACCGGGGCTGTTCAACTCCCGCAGCGCGGCGGCCAGATATCCCTCGATCTGCGGGAAACCGAGCTGCTTGTCGGCGTCGCGCACGGCGGTGTCGGGCTGCCAGTACTGCTTGATCCCGCTGTTCTGGACGCCCTCGTAGTGCCGCGGGTCACCGGAGTTGGCGGTGATCCGGCCGCCGCTCATGATGGTCAGGAACCAGTCGAGCTCGGTCTTGGCGTTGTTGTCCGTGTTGTCGCCGGTGGTCATGGCGAAGTGCAGCGGGGCGCCGGTGACGGGGGCGCCCCGCAGCGCGTTGATCCGCTCCACGAGCGAGATGGCGCCCGGCACGGTCAGCGCCTCGTGCGGCCGCCAGGCGTGGATGTCGCTGGAGCGCAGGTACTCCAGGCGCATCGGGTGCTGGGCGTCGATCAGATGCAGATCGGTGAGCTGCACGAAGGCGGCGAGCGTGCTGCGGCGCCCGGCCCGGCCCGCCTTGGGCGCCGCCAGTTCGCCGCGCACCTTCCGGCTCCAGCCGGGTCCATCACCCAGGCGGCGGTACCCGGAGCTCGTGCGCGGGGCGGCGACGGTGGCGAGGGTGGTGCCACGGGTGTACGGCGCCAGCGGCGCGGCCGGGGCGGTGCGGGACTGGGCCACGGGCGCTTCGCCCGCGCCCGTGCCCGGGGTAGCGGTGGCGGCCCGGCTGTCGGTGGGCCGCAGGGCGTAGCCGACGCCCGCGGAGAGGGTTACCGCCGCGGTGGCGGCGAGGACGGTACGGCGATTGGCTCCAAGTGCGGAGCCGGCGACAGAGCGTATGCGCGACATGGCGCGGTCTCCCCGGGTGCGAACGCGTCGGCAGTGGTCGCGGGCGGTCGCTGTCGCGAACTTCCCGCTCACATTGGATCGTTGGCACCGGGAATGACCTGCGCGTGAACGAGGCGGCAACGCGCAACGCCGATCACCGTACGTGGATCTTGGGCCACCCTGCGCGTATGCGAAGGCTCCCCGGACGGCTGGGGGGTGGTCACTCCCTGTTCATTTTCGGGGGTAGGGGAGGTACTTCCCGGAGGCAGTCGGCGGAGGCAGTCGGCAGAGGTAGCCGTCGGGGCTCTTCCGCCACGAGCTGTGCCCGCCCCGACAGGTCAGAGCGCGGCGTCGAGAACGGTCTGCGCCGTCTGACGGGCATACCGCGCCGCATCCGTGTCCCCCGTGAACGTGGCCACCGCCATCGCGCCGTCGAACAGCACAGCCAACTGCGCCCCCACCGCATCCGCGTCCCGTATGCCCGCCTGCACCGCCAGCTCGGTCAGCAGCTCGCGCATAGCCCGCTTGTGCGCCTGAACCGCGGCCACGACGACGTGTGCGGCGGCCCCCGCTTCCCCGAACGCACCGGCGAACACGCACCCGCGAAAGCCCGGTTGGTGAAACCAGTCGTCCAGGAAGTCAAAGGTCCCAAGGACCTTCTCCACCGGTTCGTCGATCGCGCCGACGCGTTCCTTGATCGCGGACCGCGCGATGTCGTCGCGTCGGACGAGGCAGGCTGCCAGCAGCAGGTCCTTGGACGGGAACATCCCGTAGAGCTTCTTCAGCGACACCCCTGATTCGTCCCGGATGCGCTGCATCGTCACCACGTGGACGCCGTGGGTGTAGAACAGGTCATCCGCGACCGCGACCACGTGCGACGCATCGTCCTGCATGACTGGTCATCGCCTCCGGATGGGAAGTTCACGCCCCGCACCGACGTGAGAACCGTAATTCTCAGGCATGGGGCAGCGCTATGTCCATCGAGGCGCACGCCTTGAGAATCACCATTCTCGTCGCTACACTCCCGGAGGGAGAATCGCAGTTCTCAGCTGGGTCGGGCCGGGGCGGGGCCCGCGCAACGGCGAGCGAGCCGTCACGGGAACGGTTTGGGGGAAGCCGTGCTACGGATGCACTTCAGCGCCGGAGATCTGGCCCGTACCCGGATTGCGGACGGACCGGACCCTTTGTGGGAAACCATGCTGAGCATGCATCAGCTTCAAGAGAAGCGACGGGACCCGGTACTCGACGCCTGGCTACGCAGAGCGTGCCGACGCGGCCGGCAGGCACAGCGGGTGCTTGCCCCGCTGATGCCGGCCCGCGGCTACTTCCCGGACTTCCTCACCCCCGCCGCGGCTTCAGGCGGGCTGGAGTGCGGCATCGAAGCCGTGCTCTGCACCCCGCGGCACCAATTACGCGCGGAAGTCACGCTCTTGTCGGTGCGCAACCCGCTGCCCACCTGGGCCCGCGCTCTGGCCGACGGCGAAACCGGTACTCTCCACCAACTGGGCAAGGCCCTGCGTCAGTACCACGACTCCGTCCTCGCACCCGCCTGGCAGGACATCGCCTCTCGCATCGAGGCCGACCGTCTGCACCGCACCAGGACCCAGTGCAGCATCGATACGGAAGCGATGCTGCGCACGTTCGCACCCCTCCTGCGCTGGCAGCGGCCTGTCCTGGCGGCCGACTACCCCGTGGACAGAGATGTGCATCTGCAAGGCCGCGGACTGCTCCTGGTGCCCTCGTACTTCTGCCGCAACACGCCGGTCGCCCTCCTGAACGAAGGACTGCCGCCCGTATTGGTCTATCCGGCCAGAACAGGACGGCCGCCCCCACCCTCCGCTGCCGGCTCCCGGCTGGCGCCGCTGCTGGGGCACACCCGCGCAGCGGTGCTCCAGACCCTCCACGAGCCCCGTACCACCAGCGAGTTGGCGCGACATGCCGGAGTATCCCTGTCCTCCGCCAGCGAACACGCCACCGTACTGCGCAAAGCCGGGCTCATCACCAGCACCAGAGAGCGCCATCGCGTACGCCACACCCTCACGCCGCTGGGCGTCGACCTGCTCGCCGGAAGGGCGTAGGGCGACGACCTTGGAGTCGGAGTGCGGTGCTCATGAAGAACTCCCCGGCTGCGCCGAAGGTATGGCGGCAACTCGGGGAGAAGACCCGCACGCTGGGCGTCATCCCGCCGGACGCCGGTCCGGCGGGATGCTTTCCGATCAGCAGTTGGCCCACTTGTGCGAGGAGATCGTGTTGTTGGCGTCGTTGGGGATGTGGTTCCAGTACTGGCTGCGCTTGACGCAGCCGATGTACCGGTTGTAGTAGGGGCCGGAGTAGAAGCGCACGTCCTGGCGGACGTTGGTCCAGCCCAGGTTGGCGACGGAACTCGTGCGGTTGGTGTCGCTGCCGTGGCAGGCGCCGCCGGTGCTGTAGTCGCTGTCGTTGTCGTAGTCCTTGCAGAGCGCGGAGCCGCCGCAGGAGGCGGCGTTGTACATGTTCACCGTGCCGGTGTCGTGGAACGCCTGCACGGTCTCGCGGCAGTTCCGGTCCTGCACCGAGACCTCGCGCACCTGGACGCGTGCGGCGGCCGAGTCCGCCGACGCGGCGGCGGAGGCAGCGGCCGGGACCGTCGCACCGATGAAGGCGACAGAGGCCGTGGCTGCCAGTACCAACTTGAGTTTGCGCATAGCTGATCTCTCCTGTGATCTCTCGATTCTGATCTCTCGATGGTTTCCGTGTGGTGCATGCGGCCGCCGCCTGGGCGGTCGCACACCCTGCTGCCGGGCTCAGCGACGCCCGGCAAGCTCTCCGGCGCGGTCCAGCGCGGCCAGCCGCATCCGGTCCCTGGCCTCGATCTCCGAGCCGTACTTATCCTGGTCGGCGAGCGCGTAGTGCCGGGTCAGCCGGTGCACCGTGGCCGCGAGCGAGGTGCTGCGGGCGCACGCGGCCTCCGCTGTCGCGAGCCGGACCTCGATGCTGTGGGCGCGTCGTACGCTCGCGCCCGCGATGCGCTCCTCCAACTCGCGCTGGAGATGGGCGGGGCTCTGGTAGGGGAGGCCCTTCGCCCGCATGCAGTCCGACCACTGCCGCACGGCGGTGCGGAAGTCCGGGTGACTGCGCAGCTTGTCGCCGTGATCCGGGATGTTCGAGGCCAGGGTGTCGGCCCGGAACCACTCCCGGAAGTCGCCGTAGAGCCTGCCCTGGGCCTCGGCTATGCAGCCTGTGCTGGACTGCCGGACCATCGCGCCGACCGGGACCGTGACCTCCAGGGCCTTGGCCCCGCTCCCGGACAAGGCGTTGAAGTAGGCCTGTCGGCGCTCGGGTGAAAGGCGGCGCACGTAACTGGCGTTGGGACTCTCCGTCCGCTGCCGCTGCGCCCTGCGCAGCAGGTCCCCGCCGTAGCCGTGCCTGCGCGCCCAGGCCGGGTCGTCCACCACGTACGGGAAGTCGCGCTGCTCGTCCGGCGTGCGCGGTGGGGCCGGCCGATACCGGAAGCCGTGCCGCGCCATGCACCGCTGGACGAGGGCCTCCTCGCCCCGGTCCAGCAGAGCGAGCTCCTGCGCGGTCGCCTTCCTGGGCCGGCTCCCCTCCCGGGCGGGGCTCTCCCCGCAGGCCGTGGCCCCGACGATGAGCACCAGCATCCCTGCCACCGCCGAGCACCACGCGCCGGTGTTCTTGTCACGCACGGCTGCCCCCGTCCCCTCGATTCCCCGTTCACGTCCCGGGTCTGCCCCTGGACATGCCTGGAGTCTGCGACCGCCGCGCCGTGCGCCGGTAGGTGTTTCGGACGTCCCCGAAACTGGGAGCGCTGGGGAACCGAGGGGCCGGCGTCAGGTCTCGCGGAGGTGGGTGAGGAAGGGGGTCCACGCCGTGGGGGGGAGGAGGAGGGCGGGGCCGGTGGGGGTTTTGGAGTCGCGGATGGCTATGGCTCTGGCCTGGGGGAGGTGGACGGCTTCGAGGCAGTTCTGGCCAGTGCCGTCGCTGTACGACGACTTGAACCAGGCGTAGTCCGGCGCGAGTTCGGGGGCAACGGGATGCGTGGGCATGGCTACAGCTCTCGTTCTAGTCGGTGCAGGAAGTCCGGCGTGTCCTCGGGGGGCAGCGCCGATGCTGTCATGGCGTCGAATCGGCGGATGAAGCGGTCGACTTCACGGCGCTTGTCCGACGTGTGTGTTGCGCCCCAGGCGCTGTCGATCTGGACGCGCGGCGGAAGATCGTCGCCGAGGTCGAGGATCGCGAAGTCGTTGGCAGAGCGGTAGCCGGACCGGAAAGGCAGCACCTGGAGGGTGATGTGGTCCCAGGACGACATCGTCACGAGTTTCTCGAACTGCTCGTGCATCACTTCGGCGCCTCCGACCGGGTACCGGAGAGCCGCCTCGCCCAGGATCACGCGGAGCTTGACTGGGTCCTCCCTGGTGAGCACTTCCTGGCGCTTCATTCGTAGCTCCACGCTACTGCGGACGAACTCCGAGGTGTGCTCCTCGATCGGCTTGTGCGTTTCGATGAGGGCGTGGGCGTAGCGCTCCGTCTGGAGAAGGCCGTACACCAGGGTCGGGTGGTACGCCCGCATACTGCGGGCCTCCGGCTCAAGTCCTACGAACGCCGGCATGCCGGTCGGCACCAGGCCCCGGAACTGGGTCAGCCAGTCCTGGTGACCGGACTCCCGGTTGAGGTTGATCAGCGACTCGATGACGTCCTCGTCGGTGACGCCGTACTTGTCCAGCAGCTTGCGCAAGTCGCCGACGTTGCGGAAGTTCAGGGCTCCGGTTTCGATCCTGAGCAGCGTTGCCTCGGAGAGCCGTAGCCCTTGCACCGCCTGCTTCCGTGTAAGCCCGCCACCGCGATCGCCGAGGCCGCACCCCTCGCGCAACTGACGCAACTGGAGTCCGAGTTCGAGTCGCTGGCCGGTCCGCCCGCGCTTTGCCGCCATGTGCACCGCCTGTGTGCTCCTGTACGTGTCACTTGATCCCGCGTGCCGAGTGTGACACGGCGTGTACAGCCCGTGCAGCCCTTTGTGCAGATGCGGGCATAGTCCATTCTCAACTTCCCAGAAATTTCTGAGGAGTTTCGATTGCAGCTCGATATGCGGTCTCGTCACCGTGGTTGCACAGCCCAAACGTGAAAGGGACCCCACATGCCCAACCCCCAACCCCCCACCCTCCTCACCCACGACTGGACCCTGGGCTACCCCATGACCCCCCGCAGCGTCCGCCTCGCCCGCCTCCACACCCGCCGTCGGCTGACCATGTGGCTGTGGCCCGGAGACATCGACGACGCCGTGCTCGTCACCTCGGAGCTGGTAGCCAACGCCGTACGGCACGCTCGGCTCCCCGGGCATGAACTGTGGCTGCGGATCACGGAGTTGGAGGACCGTGCGCTGAACATCGACGTGTCGGACCCGGTGCGGGTGTTCCCCGCGATCAGACAGGAACCGGAGGGCGAGGACGGCCGTGGGCTCCTGGTCGTCGCTCAACTCGCCGCCGAGTTGGACTGGTTCCTGCGCGCGGACGTCGGCAAGACGGTACGGGCGCGTCTCGCACCGACATCATCCTCGACCTTGATGAAAGAGGGCTGAAACCCGGTCAACCGGAGCGGCGGCTGTCAACGCCCGCGCAGCGCGCCGGGTCCCTCCATCTGACGAAAGGGGAGGACATGACCGTACGAACGACTCTGGTGGCGGCGACGGCCCTGGCGCTGACGGCCGCCCTGGCGGGTCCCGCGATCGCGGCGGTGCCCGCCGGGAACGCCGGGCGGCACGACGCGACCCGCAAGGCCATCGACGCCGCGGTCGCGGACGGCGTGCCCGGGGTGACGGCCACGGCGAAGGACCGACGGGGCACCTGGTCGGCGACCGCCGGCGTGGGCGACCTCGGGACGCGGAAGCCGCGCTCGCCGCACGACCACTACCGGGTCGGGAGCATCACCAAGACCTTCGTGGCGACCGTGGTGCTCCAACTGGAGGCGGAGGGACGGCTGTCCCTGGACGACACGGTGGAGGAGTGGCTGCCGGGACTGGTCCGGGGCAACGGCCACGACGGCAGCCGGATCTCCCTCCGCCAGCTCCTGAACCACACGAGCGGCATCTTCGACTACCTGGCGGACCCGACGTTCCAGCAGACGTACAGGACCGCCGACGGCTTCCTCGAACACCGCTACGACCAGAAGGCCCCCGAGGATCTGATCGCGATCGCCATGTCCCACGAGCCGTTCTTCGCGCCGGGCACGTCGTGGAGGTACTCCAACACGGACTACGTGCTGGCTGCGCTGGTGATCGAGAAGGCCACGGGCAACGGGTACGGCGACGAGATCCGCCACCGCGTCATCGAGCCCCTGCACCTGACGGCCACGTCGGTCCCCGGCACCCGGGTCACCGTCCCCCGGCCCAGCAGTCGTGCCTACTCCAAACTTGCCAGGACCGCGACGGGCCCGACGTACGACGTCACCGAACTGAACCCGCGGATCGCCTTCGGCTCGGGCGAAATGATCTCCAGCTCGGCCGACCTGAACCGCTTCTACACGTCCCTGCTCCGTGGCCGGCTGCTCCCGCCCGAGCAGCTGAAGGAGATGAAGACGACGGTCAGGTCGAAGGGCGCGAACGGCTACGGCCTGGGCCTCGTCGACCGCGAGCTCAGCTGCGGCGTCCACGTCTGGGGCCATGACGGCGGCATCCACGGGTCGAACTCCGACGCCGTCACGACGAGCGACGGCCGCCACTCCCTCGCCTTCAACTTCAACGGCGACTGGTCGGGGGACAGCGACGCCGTGATCGAGGCGGAGTTCTGCGGCGACTGAGCAAGATCTGAGTAGGCGTACTCATGAGGGATCTCCTCGGCTGACGCAAGCTGGTCGCACAGGCCATCGAGAAGGAGTCAACTGTGCGCAGGACCAGGACCAGCCGAGTTCACTTGCCGCTGCCGATGGGACTCGTATTCGCCGGCGTGACCGTGGCGATGCTGGCGACCGCCTGCTCGATGGAGGACGCGAGCTGCGGGGGCGGCGAGTACGGGGTGCTGGCGGTGGGCAGCTCCGGCGCCGCGTGCGTGTCCAATGGGGAGGAGCCCCCGGAGGGATACGTCCGCTATCCGGAAGGCAAGGAACCCGAGACAGTCGGCGACAAGTGGGACGTCTACTGGTACACCCACAGCGTGGACAAGAACGGGAAGATCATCAAGCTCGCCGAGGGTGAGTAAGACCAATCAGCAGCACATGAGGAGGGGCCGTCGGATATCACCCCGGCGGCCCCTCCTCTCCCCTCCTGGCCCTGCCCCGGTCCGTCACTACCGGGGCAGCACCACGACATACGCGGCCGGATCACGGTCGCCGGACGCCATCAGTGCCGTACGGACCACCGTCGCCTGTTGTTCGATCGAGTCCCGGAGTTTCTTCGGGGTGATGTGGACGACCGTGATGCCCAGCCGCTCCAGGTGCTCGCGCTTGCGGGCGTATTCGGACCACAGGATGTCGTCGTCCTGACGAAGGTCCTGACGAAGGTCTTGGCCTACGTCCTGGCGGGGTGCGCGCGTGTCCAGCTCCACCGCCACCGCCTGTTCCGGCCAGTACGCGTCCAGGCCGCCGAGGTGCGGGCCTCCCGGAAGTCTCAGGTCCACGTTCCACACCGGGTCCGGGAGGCCGTACTCCTGGACCATCCGGTACAGGCGTTCCTCCGCGATGGCGCGGCCCTCGGCCAGCAGGGAGTCCACCGCGTCCACGACGTGCGGGCGGCTCAGCAGTTTCGCGTTGTTCAACGCCCGTACCACCGCCGCCGGTTCGCAGTGGCGGCCGCGTACCGCCTCCGTCAGCAGCCGGCGCACGGCGCCAGCGTCCGACAGTTCCGAGACCGCGTCGGCGAGGGCGCGCGGGACCGGGGCGACCGGGAGGCCCGCAACAGCTTGCGCGGTCGGCAGGGCGGCCGTACGGACGATGCGGGCGCAGCCTGTCGTGCGCAGGCGGCGCAGGCGGGGGACCAGGACGTCGATGCGGTCCAGGGACGGGAGCGGGGGAGTTGAGCTGAAGCCGTGGAGGGTCAGGGCTGCCAGGCCGGTGATCATCGCGTCCACGTACGCCGGGCGGTGCGGGTCGGCCGCGCCGGGCTGGGCCGGGACCGCGGTGGTCTGCTCCCGGGCCGCGTACATCAGCACCGCGTGCAGCCGCTCCTCGCTGGTCGGCGGGCCGGGGTGGAGCAGGAAGACGCCGGGGAGGAACTGCTGCCAGGGGCCGCCGGCGCGGCACTGCTCGTTCGCCTCGGCGGCCGTGACGCCGTGCGCGCGCAGCTGAGTGGCCGTCAGGACGCGGCGGTGCACCTCGGAGAGGTGGTGGAGGGGACGGGGAGACAGCGGCGGGAGCGGGGGGTTGTGGTGATTCATGACCGGCAGATTCCCGCCAATGAATCGCCTTTTAACCGTTGTTACAGGCCCGTCGGCAAATCCGGACAAGCCAGCACTAAAGGACGGGTGTTCGAGTGCCGAGAAGGGGCGGAAAACCCCTGGTCCGTTCGGGTGGGGACCAGGGGTTACGGCTGTGATTGGCTGAATTCCGTAACGGAGATTCTCAGTCCGCGGTCGCCGCTCCCGCGTCGCACGCCTGCCCCCGCAGTGCCCGCGCCAGGTCGTCCCGTGCCTCCAGTACCAGCCTGCGCAGGGCGGGGGCCGCGTCCGCGTGGGCCGCGAGCCAGGTGTCCGTCGCGTCCAGCGTGGCCTGTGAGTGCTGGAGCGAGGGGAACAGGCCCTGGACCACGTGCATCGCGATCTGGATCGACCGCTCCCGCCACACCCGCTCGATCACGGTGAAGTACTTCTCCGCGTACGGCGCGAGCAGCTCTCGCTGCGAGGGGTGGTCGAAGCCCGCGATGGTCGACTCGATCAAGGAGTTCGAGAGGGCGTCCGACTCCACCACCTGGGCCCAGGCCTGCGCCTTCACCGCCGTCGAGGGGCGTGCGGCCAGGCAGCGGACCTGGTGGCGCTTGCCGGACGCCGTGTCGTCGCGGGCCAGTTCGGCGGCCAGGGCGGACTCGTCCGCGGCGCCGTGGGCCGCCAGCGGTTCCAGGAACGACCAGCGCAGCTCCTGGTCGACCTCCAGCCCCTCGATCTTCTCCGTGCCCGCCAACAGGCCCTGGAGCACCCGCAGATCGGCCGGTTGTGACGCCACCGTCGCGAAGAACCGCGCCCACGCCAGCTGGGGCTCGCCGCCCGGCTCGGCACCGCGCAGCTCGCGCAGCGCGCCCTCGGCGAGCAGCCGGCCGCCGGTCTCGCGCCAGTCGGGGGCCACGTAGTTGACCAGCGAGGAGTTGGCCCACGCGTGCAGCATCTGGAGCACGCCGATGTCGGACTCGCGGCCCGCGAACCGCAGCACCAGGCCCACGAAGTCCCGCGCCGGGAGCAGGGCGTCCCGGGTCATGTTCCACAGGGCCGACCAGCACAGGGCGCGGGCCAGGGGGTCGGTGATGCTGCCCAGCCCGCCCTTCAGCGTCTCCAGCGACGTCTCGTCGAAGCGGATCTTGCAGTAGGTGAGGTCGTCGTCGTTGACCAGGACCAGGTCGGGGGCTTCGGCGCCCGCCAGCTCCGATACGACCGTCCGCGGGCCCTCGACGTCCACCTCGGCACGGGCATACCGCGCCAGGGAACCGTCCGCGGAACGCCGGTACAGGCCCACCGCCACCCGGTGCGGGCGCAGTTCTGGGTGGGATTCGGCTGCCTCCTGCACCACCGCCAGCTCGTCGATGCGGCCCTCCGGGCTCAACAGCACCTGCGGGGTGAGGGAGTTGACCCCGGCCGTCTGGAGCCACGCCCGCGACCACGTGGCCATGTCCCGCCCGCTGGTCTCCTCCAGCACGGACAGCAGGTCACCCAGGCGCGTGTTGCCGTACGCGTTCCGCTTGAAGTAGCGCCGGGCGCCTTCCAGGAACGCGTCCTGGCCGACGTACGCCACCAGCTGCTTGAGCACCGACGCGCCCTTGGCGTACGTGATGCCGTCGAAGTTCAGCTTGGCGTCCTGGAGGTCGCGGATGTCCGCCGTGATCGGGTGCGTGGAGGGGAGCTGGTCGGCGCGGTACGCCCACGACTTGCGGCGGTTGGCGAAGGTGATCCAGCCGCTCTTGAAGCGGGTCGCGCCGACCAGGGAGAACGCGCCCATGAAGTCGGCGAAGGACTCCTTGAGCCACAGGTCGTCCCACCACTCCATGGTGACCAGGTCGCCGAACCACATGTGCGCCATCTCGTGCAGGACGACGTTCGCCCGGCCCTCGTACGACGCACGCGTCACCTTGCCCCGGAAGATGAACTCCTCCCGGAAGGTGACCAGTCCCGGGTTCTCCATCGCGCCGAGGTTGTACTCGGGCACGAACGCCTGGTCGTACTTCCCGAAGGGGTACGGGTAGTCGAAGTGGTCGTGGAAGAAGTCCAGGCCCTGCTTGGTGACGAGGAAGATGTCGTCGGAGTCGAAGTAGGGGGCCAGGCCCTTGCGGCAGAGGGCGCCGAGGGGGATCTCCAGATGTGTGCCGTCCTCGAAGGTGCGCTCGTAGGAATCGGTCACGTAGTGGTACGGGCCCGCCGTCACGCAGGTGATGTACGTCGAGATCGGCTTGGTCTCCGCGAACCGCCAGACCCCGTCGGCGAGTTCACCGAGGCCGTTGCTCCACACCGTCCAGCCCTCGGGCGCCCGTACCTCGAAGCGGAAGGGCGCCTTCAGGTCCGGCTGCTCGAAGTTCGCGAAGACGCGGCGGGAGTCGGCCGGCTCGTACTGCGTGTACAGGTACACCTCGCCGTCCTCGGGGTCGACGAAGCGGTGCAGGCCCTCGCCGGTGCGGGAGTAGGCGCACTGGGCGTCGACGATCAGCTCGTTGTCGGCGGCGAGGTCCTCCAGGGCGATCCGGGAGCCGTCGAAGACCTCGCTGGGGTCGAGATCCTTGCCGTTGAGGGAGACGGCGGTGACGCTCGGTGCGATCAGGTCCGCGAAGCTGGACGCACCCGGCTCGGCGCAGCGGAAGCGGATCGTGGTGACCGAGCGGAAGGTGCGCGGTCCGTCCCCGGTGTCGTCGCCGACGGCCGTACGGATGTCGAGGGACACGTCGTAGCCGTCGACGGACAGCAGGGCGGCCCGCTCCCGGGCCTCGTCGCGGGACAGGTTCTCACCGGGCACGGGCGGTACTCCCTCGGGCGGTGTTCAGTATGCGGACAGGGCTTGATCCTGGCTTGATCCTCCCACGCGCCCCTGACGCCGGACAGCCGGGAATGACTCGGACCGCTGTCGGTGTTACCTGGGGAAACGACCGCCGTTCTAGGAGAGCCATGTCCGAGAAGACCCCTGTCGACTTCTGGTTCGACCCGCTGTGCCCGTGGGCCTGGATGACCTCACGCTGGGTCCTGGAGGTGCAGAAGGTCCGGGACATCGAGGTCCGCTGGCACCTGATGAGCCTGGCGGTTCTCAACGAGCCCAGGCTGGACGAACTCCCCGAGGAGTACCGCGAGCTGCTGTCGACCAAGGCGTGGGGTCCGGTCCGGGTGGTCATCGCGGCCCAGCAGGAGCACGGCGCCGAGGTGCTCGGTGACCTTTACACCGCGCTCGGCACCCGCATCCACAACCAGGACGAGGGCTCCGAGAAGGAGACCGTCGCGGCTGCCCTGAAGGACGTCGGCCTGCCGGAGTCCCTCCTCGACCACTGGGACGAGACGCCGTACGAGGATGAGCTGCGCGCCTCCCACAAGGAGGGCATAGACAAGGTCGGCCAGGAAGTCGGCACCCCGGTGATCTCCGTCCCGGGCCCCGACGGCACGGAGATCGCGTTCTTCGGCCCGGTCGTCACCCCGGCCCCCCAGGGCGAGGAGGCCGCCCGCCTCTGGGACGGCACCCTCGCCGTGGCCTCGGTCCCCGGCTTCTACGAGATCAAGCGCACCCGCACGAAGGGCCCGGACTTCAGCAACCTGTAACCCGCCTCCTTCGGCTCACTCCGGCGCGGCGGCCTCCTTCCGGAACCTCTCCGGGAGGAGGTCGCCGCCGCGTGTGTGGTGCCACGGCTGGTACCACAGGCAGCCGTCCGCGGTGCAGCGCCACAGGTCGTGCACGTAGTGCCGGTCCCCCTTCACCGCGCGGACCGCCGCCTTCTCGGCGTCGTTCAGCTTCTGGAATTCCTGCCAGGTGCCGCAGGTCGGGCATGCCTTGCGCATACGGTCCTCTCCTCGAACGCTCCATGGATGTGCCGACGGCGATACCGAGGGACATGAGGGCCTCCTCGGCCAGTCGTCCCGGAGGTCACGTCAGGTCGTCACCCGACGTCACGTCAGGCAGTGCGCCAGCGGCTCCCCGCGCACCCATCGGCCCACCTCGGCGGCCGCGATCGTCGCCGCCTTCTCGGCCACCGCGCGGCTGGCCCCGCCCAGGTGGGGGGTGAGCACGACGCGCTCGGCGAGGCCCGGGCCGAACAGCCGCGAGCCCGTCGGCACCGGCTCCCGCTCGAAGGTGTCGAGCGCCGCCGCCGACAGCCGTCCGCTCTCCAGCGCGTCGCACAGCGCGCCCTCGTCCAGCAGCGGTCCGCGCGCCGCGTTCACCACGACCGCGTCCGGCGGCAGCAGGCCCAGCTCGCGGGCGCCGATCAGGCCGCGCGTCTCGTCGGTGAGCCGGGCGTGCAGGGTGAGCACGCGGGAGTTTCGCAGGAGCTCGTCGAGGGAGGAGATCCGCAGGCCGTGGATCTCGCCGCGCACATACGGGTCGTACACCATCACCTGCGCGCCGAAGGCGCACAGCACGCGGGCGACGCGGCTGCCGACGGCCCCGTAGCCGATCAGCCCGACGGGCAGGTCCTCCAGCTCCAGGCCGCTGTGCTCGTACGTGTAGTAGGCGGCGCCGCCCTCCCAACTGCCCTGCCTGGCCAGGAGGTTGTGAGCCTGAGGGATGCGGCGCAGGGCGGCCAGCAGCAGACCGACGGTGAACTCGGCGGTGGCGGCGGCGTTGCGGCCGGGCGCGTAACAGACGCGTACGTCATGGGTCTTGGCCGCCTCCAGGTTGACGTTCACCGGGCCGCCCCGGCAGACGACGACCAGACGCAGGCTCCCGGCGGATTCCAGCACGCGTTCGGTGACCGGGCCCATCTGGGTGACCAGGACCTCCGCCTCGTCCAGCGCCCCGATCAGCTCGTCCTCGGCGTCGCTCGCCTCCCGCACCTCCGCCACCGCGCCGAACGGCTCCAACGGCCAGTCGAGCCTCAACTCGCGTACGTCCACAGGTCGTTCACCCAGCTCATCGGTGACGGCCCGCGCGATCAGCCCCGGCAGAACGAAGCGGTCGCCGGCCGCCACGACGCGCACCGGATCGGTCGTCTCACTCATCGCTGCCCTCCGTATCGCCGGCTTCATCGCCCGCTTCCCTGACACGATGTTGAGCCGCTCGCCCGGGTACGCATAGACCCCGAACAGGTGGGAAAGGAGGTCCTTCGGCCGCACTTCTCTCGCTCAAAGTGCCGTGCGAGGCGGACGTGCCGTAGCACCATGAGCCCATGACGGAGATCGACACCTCGGTACCCCACTCGGCACGCATCTGGAACTACTGGCTCGGCGGCCAGGACAACTACCCGGCGGACGAGTTGGCCGGCGACGCCTACACCGCCGTCTTCCCCGGAATCTCCACCATCGCCCGCAGCAGCCGCGCGTTCCTCCGCCGCAGCGTGCGGTACCTGGTCCAGGAGGCGGGAGTCCGCCAGTTCCTGGACGTCGGCGCCGGCCTGCCCACCGTCGACAACACCCACGAGGTGGCCCAGGGCATCGCCCCCGAGTCGCGGATCGTCTACGTCGACCACGACCCGCTGGTCCTCGCGCACGCCCGCGACCTGCTCACGGCCACGCCCGAGGGCGCGACGGCGTACGAGGACATCAGCCTCTTCGAGCCGGAGCGGATCCTGGAGGCCGCGGCCACGACCCTCGACCCGGCCCGCCCGACCGGGCTGATCCTCAGCGGCATCCTGGGCCATGTCGCCGACCACGACCGGGCCCGGGACCTCGTCCGCCGCCTGCTGGCGGGCCTCCCCTCCGGCAGCTACCTCTCCGTCAACGACGGCTCCCGGGGCACCGATCCGGCGTACGAGCAGGCCCAGGACGCCTACAACGAGAGCGGCGCGGTCCCCTACTTCCTGCGACCGGTCGAGCAGATCGAGGCCTACTTCGAGGGGCTGGAGCTGGTGGAGCCGGGCGTGGTGTCGGTGCCGATGTGGCGTCCCGACGGGGCGGCCGGCCCCGATCCGATCGGGCAGCACGGCGGCCTGGGGCGCAAGCCCTGACGGTCGGCCTTCGGTTCCGGTATTCGCCTCCGGTGGCGCAGGTAGCAGGTGGGCCTGGGTCCACCCCGCCCCTGGGGGCCAACCCCATTCCGGAGGCCACCGTCCGTTCCCTAACGTCGAAGGCATGACAAAGAACTACGAGATCCGCACTGCAGGTGACGGGCGCGGGAGCACGACGCGCAGAGGTGTGCTGCGAGGGCTCGGCCTCGCAGCGGGCGGTATGGCCCTCGGCGCGGGAACGGCCACGACGGCGTCCGCTGCCGCGACCGGCCGGGACGGCAGCCGGGGCAGGGGAGGGGCGTGCACCTATGTACTGGTGCACGGCACGCACAGCGCGGGCGCCTACTGGCTGCCCGTCGCACAGGAGCTGACCCTGCGCGGGCACCGCGTCGTCGCGGTGGATCTGCCGCTGCACGGCTCGCAGGCGTTCGTGCCGGAGTCGTACCAGCGGCAGGACCTCGCGGCCATGGCCACCGAGCCCTCGCCCGTCGCCGCCCTCTCTCTGGACGACTACGAGCAGCACGTCACGCGCATCGTCCGGCGCGCCGCGGCGCACGGCCCCGTGGTCCTGGTCGGCCACAGCCTGGGCGGCGCCACCGTGAGCCGGGTGAGCAACGCCGTACCGGGACTGCTCCACCACATCTGCTACATGGCGGCCTTCTGCCCCAGCCCCGCGATGCCGACCCCCGACGCCTGCACCGCGGCGCCGGAGAACGCGAACGCGCTCATCCCGTTCGACCAGATCATCGGGGACCCGGAGCGGCTCGGCGTGATGCGGCTCAATCCGCGCACGGGTGACGCCGGGGACCTCAAGGCATTCCGGGAGATGATGTGCGCGGACTATCCGGACAACGTGTTCCGGCAGCGGCTCGGCGACCTGCAGACGGACGAGTCGATCACGGCCTATGCGGGGCGCGCCGTCGGCCGGGTGGAGACCTGGGGACGGCTGCCCCGCACCTACCTCCGCTTCGGCAAGGACCGGACGATCGCCACGAAGCTCCAGGACCGGATGATCGCGGAAGCCGACGCGCGCACCCCGCACAACCCCTTCCGGGTACGGGATTTCCCCGACGCATCGCACGTCGGCCCGCTGGATCCGGCGCCGGTGGCAGCCGTACTGGCCGCGGTCGCTCCGTAGCACCGAAGGAGAGAGTCCTCGCTCAGGCGGCCACGGTTGTGTAGTGCGAGGCGTCGCCCTCGATCGAGTAGCTCTCCTTGCCCTCGATGCCGACCGGCACGTCACCGGCGACGGTCACCCGGTGCAGGCGGCGCGGCAGGCCGTTGTAGTTGTCGACGGCGTAGTGCTGGGTGATGCGGTTGTCGAACAGGACGAGCTGGTTCTGCGACCAGCGGTGGCGCAGGATGTTCTCCGGGCGGGTGACGTACGCCTGGAGCAGGTCGAGGATCTTGCGGGACTCGCCGACCGACAGGCCCACGATGCGCTGCGCGAACCCGCCGATGAACAGCCCGCGTTCGCCGGTCAGCGGGTGGACGCGGACGACCGGGTGGGCCGTGCGGTACTTGATGGACGTGAACTCGGCGCGGTGGCGGGCCTGTTCCTCGTCGACCGTCTCCTCCGGCACCGCGTAGTCGTAGTCGTTGGTGTGCTCGGCCCACAGGGTGTCGGCGAGCAGGCGGAGGGGCTCGGGCAGATCGCGGTAGGCGGCGGCCGAGCTGGCGATCAGCGTCTCGCCGCCGTACGGCGGGATCGTGATGCTGCGCAGGGTGCTGGCCTGCGGCGGGTTGAGGACGAAGGTGACGTCCGTGTGCCAGTTGTTGGCGGCGCGGCCGCGCTCGCTGTCGACGGGCAGGACGTTCGGTACGCCGTCGACGGACGCCACGGTCGGGTGCGCGGTGGTGACGTCACCGAAGTGCCGGACGAAGGCCTGCTGGCCCTCGTCGTCGAGGTTCACCTCGTCGAAGACCAGGGCCTTGTGGGTGTTCAGCGCGTCGCGGAGGGCGACGACCGTCTCCTCGTCGAGGGGCTTGGCGAGGTCGACACCGGTGATGCGGGCGCCGATGTTGGCGGTCACCTTGCTGATGTGGATGTCGGTCATGGGGTGCGGGTCCTTTCAGACTCGGGCGAGTGCGGATTCCTGAACAGGCGTGACGTACTGGTTGGCGGGGAGCGGAAGGCCGTATCGCTCGCGCAGGGTCCGGCGTGGGCCGTATTCCGTGCGGAGCAGGCCCCGGGTGCGCAGGATCGGGACGACGTGGTCGACGAAGGTGTCGAGGCCGGAGGGCAGGACCGCGGGCATGATGTTGAAACCGTCGGCGGCGCCGTGCGTGAACCAGGTCTCGATCGCGTCGGCGACCTGCTCGGGGGTGCCCGCGAAGGTGAGGTGCCCGCGGCCGCCGCCGAGCCGCCCGACCAGCTGCCGCACGGTGAGCCGTTCGCGCCGGCCGAGCTCGACGATGAGCGTGTAGCGGCTCTTGGCACCCTCGATGGCGCTCTCCGGCGGCAGGTCGGCGGGGAGCTGGGCGTCCAACTCCAGGCTCCCCGGCTCCAGTTGGAGCAGACTCTCCAGTCGGCTCACTCCGTGCGTGTACACGATGTGGTCTTCGAGGAGCCGCTCCTTGGAGCGGGCCTCCGCCTCCGTCGACCCGATCACCGGGACGATGCCGGGCAGCACCTTGATGTGGTCCGGGTCGCGACCGGCCGCGGCCGTACGGGACTTGAGGTCGGCGTAGAAGACCTGCGCGTCCTCGATGGTCTGCTGGGCGGTGAACACCGCCTCCGCGTACCGCGCCGCGAAGCGCTTTCCGTCCTCGCTCGACCCCGCCTGCACCAGCAGTGGGTAACCCTGCGGGCTGCGCGGCACGTTGAGAGGGCCCGCGACGCTGAAGTACGGCCCCTCGTGCCGGGGTGGATGGATCTTCGTATCGTCGCCCCAGACGCCGGACGCCTTGTCGGCGACGATCGCGTCGTCCTCCCAGCTGTCCCACAGCTTGAGGGCCACGTCGAGGAACTCGGCGGCGCGGGCGTACCGATCGGCGTGCGCGGGCTCGGCGGCGAGGCCGAAGTTGCGGGCGGCCTCGGCACCTGCCGTGGTGACGATGTTCCAGCCCGCCCGGCCACCGCTGATGATGTCGAGCGAGGCGAACTTGCGGGCCAGGTTGTAGGGGGAGTTGTAGGAGGTGGAGGCGGTGGCGATCAGGCCGACGTGCTCGGTGGCCGTCGCCAGTGCGGTCAGCAGGGTGAGGGGTTCCAGGGCGCCGGCGGGCCGCTGAGCCAGGTTGCCCCACAGCTGCGGGCCGTCGGCCAGGAAGAGGGAGTCGAAGGTGCCGCGCTCCGCGATCCGCGCGAGCCGCACGTAGTGGTCCAGCGCCACATGCGCGTACGGGTCGCTCTCCGGCAGCCGCCACGACGCCTCGTGGTGGCCGGTGTTCATCAGGAACGCGTTCAGGTGCAGCTGTCTGGTGGTCATTTGTGGTCCTCCGTCACGCCGAGCGCGGCCAGCAGCCGCTCCCGGTACTCGCCCAGCAGTGGATCCCGGTACGAGCGCGGATGCGGGCGGTCGATGGTCAGGTCGAGGCCGATACGGCCCTGGTCGAGGACGAGGACCCGGTCGGCGAGCACGATCGCCTCGTCCACGTCATGGGTGACGAGCAGCACGGAGGGCCGGTGGCGCTCCCACAGCTCCCTCAACAGGACGTGCATCCGGATCCGGGTGAGCGCGTCCAGCGCGCCGAACGGCTCGTCGGCCAGCAGCAGTTCCGGCTCGCGGACCAGGGAGCGGGCCAGGGCGGCGCGCTGCGCCTCGCCCCCGGACAGCTCGTTGGGCCAGGCCCGTTCGCGGCCCTTCAGACCGACTTCGGCGAGGGCCTCGCGACCCTTCCGGTCCGCCTCCTTGCCGTCCAGGCCGAGGAGGACGTTGTCGAGGACGCGCTGCCAGGGCAGCAGCCGGGAGTCCTGGAAGACGACCGACACCCTTTCCGGCGCGGTCAGGCGGCCACTCCCCGCCACCTCGTGGTCGAGTCCGGCGACTGCCCGCAGCAGCGTGCTCTTACCGGAGCCGCTGTGTCCGAGCAGGGCGGTGAACTGTCCGGCGGGGAGGTCGAGGTCGATGCCGTCGAGGACCGTGCGCCCCTCGAAAGACCTGGTCAGGCCCCGGAGCTGGACGGCAGGGCGGGTCAGCTGCTCAGCGTGCGGCGCCATGACAGCACCCTCCGTTCGATCAGACGGACCGCGCTGTCGGAGATCAGGCCGAAGATGCCGTAGACGACCAGGCCGACGAGGATGACGTCCGTCTGGCCGTAGTTCTGCGCCTGGAACATCATGTAGCCGAGTCCGCTGGTGGCGTTGATCTGCTCCAGCACGACCAGGCCCAGCCAGGACCCGGTCACCCCGAGCCGCAGCCCGACGAAGAAGCCGGGCAGCGCGCCGGGGATGACGATCCGCCGGATGAAGGCGTACCTCGACAGGCCCTGGACCTCGGCGAGTTCGACGTACCGGTGGTCGATGCCGGACAGCGCGGAGTGCGTGTTCAGGTAGATCGGGATGTAGACGACGATCGCGATGATCGCGACCTTGAAGGTCTCGCCGATGCCCAGCCAGAGGATGAACAGCGGGATCAGACCGAGCGTCGGGATCGCCCGGTTGAGCTGCACGGACCCGTCGATCAGCGCTTCGCCGGTCCGGCTGAGCCCCGCGGCGAGGGCGAGGGCGATGCCCGCGACCAGGCCGATCGCGAAGCCGGAGCCCGCGCGTTGCAGCGAGGTCAGGATGTCGGTGGGCAGTGTGCCGTCGGTCCACAGGTGGACGCCGGTCTCCAGCACCGTCCAGGGCGCCGGGATCGCACCCGGGTCGAGCTGTCCGGCGGCGGAGGCGGTGGCCCACAGGGCGAGGATGAGGGCGGGGCCGAGGAGGCGGGTGGCGGGCAGCCGGCGACCGGGGGAGAGGCGGCGGCGTCGGCGGACCTGGGGACTGTCCTCGGTCGCGGTGACGGGCGCGGTCGCGGTCGAGGCGGTGGTCGAGGTCGTGGTCACGGCGGCGCTCACCTCCGGTACTCCGCCGGTACGGACTTCGCCGCGATGCCCTCGAAGCGGCGGTCGAAGAGCGAGTCGACCTTGAACTCCTTCACGAAGCCGCCCTCCGCCAGCAGATCGGCGGTCTCCTGCTCCCACTTCACGGCCTCGTCCCAACTGGGCGAGAAGAGCGGCTTGTTGGCGAGCTCGGTGATCGACCGTGCCTGCGCGAGGCTCAGGTTCTGCGTCTTGACGTAGAACTCCTCGTTCCAGACGTCCGGGTGCTCGTACTGCCACACCTGGCCCTTCGCCCAGTACGGGATGTACGCGGCGACCGCGGCGGACTTCGCCGAGTCGGACAGCACGGAGGTCGGCGCCCACAACAGGTTGAGCAGGTCCACGACGTCCGTGGTGATGGCGCGGGCGCCCTTGGACTCGTACTGCTGGAGATAGGCGGGCGCCTGCTGGTTGGCGAGCGGCGCGATGTCCACCTGCCCCGACTGAAGTGCCGTGAGGAACTGGTTGCTGGTCAGCGGCACGAGCCGCACGTCGTCGTACGCCAGCCCGGCCTTCTTCAACGCCCGCAGGAGTACGACGCCTTGGGCCTGCCCCTGCGAGAAGGCGAGCTTCTTTCCCTTGAAGTCCTCGACCGAGCCGATGTCGCTGCCGGGCTTGGTGGCGAAGAGATAGTTCGGCTTGCGGGTGATGTTGATCGCGACGATCTTCGCGTCGTAGCCCTGGAACTGCGCCTGGATCGGCGGAATTCCCGCATTGTTGGCGACGTCCAGGGACCCGGCGCGGAAGGCGTTGATGACATCGGGTCCGGCGCCGATGTTCGCCCAGCCGCTCACCTTGAAGGGCAGCTCGCCGAACTTGGCCAGCTTGAACTGGAGTTGCTGGACGTTCTGGTACGAGGCGATCTTGAGGCTGGTGCCGGCGGGGACCTTCTTCGCCAGCGGCTCGGAGAGCGACGACTTCGAGGCCGCCGTGCTGCTCCCCGCGCAGCCGCCGAGTCCGGCAGCGGCGGCGGACACGCCGAGCAGGGAGGTGAGAAAGAGCCGTCGGTCGATCCCGGACAGGGGTGGGGAAGGCATGGGAGGACTCCGTGAGCCGAAGTGAAAGGTGTGCGTGCGCGCGGAATTCCGGGCAGGAGAAAGCCAGGCAAGGGAATTCACGCAGGACGGTGTGGGCGCGCGCTTCAGGCGCGGCGACGTGTCAGCAACAGAGGGTGCGACAGCTCATGACCAGGATGTTCCTTCCCTCGGACCGGCCCTGTCAACATTCCGCGTTTCTGAATTAATTCCGCTGAGGTGAGGCGCCCAGCGGATCCCGATAAAGCACGTCCAGAGCCACCGTTCCACCCGCCACGGCAAGCACGGAATCCGCGAAACTCGTCGGCACCACGCCCGCCGCCCGCTCCGCCCCGACCTCGTCCCGCAGCGCGGAAAGGCAGTCCTCCCGGTGCCGGACGCCGATTTCGGTGACGACGACGGTCTCCGGGTTGAGCACGTCGAGCAGCAGCCCGACAGCCCGCCCGACCTGACGCGCACGGTCCACCAACAGCCCTGCGGCGGCCAGGTCGCCGTCGGCCGCCGCGGCGACCACGTGCATCGGGTTCACGCCGTCGATGACACCCGCCTCCCGGGCCCGCCGGCACAGGGTGCGCTCGCTCAACTCGGCCTGGAGGCAGCCGGTACGTCCGCACTCGCAGGCCTCCGTGCCGCCCGGCACCGGCAGATGGGCGATGGCGCCCGCCTGGCTGCGCGGCCCGTGGTGCACCTCGTCGTGGGTGGCGAACGCCGCGTCGACGACGTTGCCGACGAACAGGTGCAGCACGCTCCCGCTGCCGCGCGCCCGCCCGAACAGCCGCTCCGCGTTGACCAACGCCCGTGCATGTCCGTCCACATGGACCGGCAGCCCGGTGTGTGCGCCGACCACATCCCGCACCGGCACATCCCGCCAGCCCAGCAGCGGGTGCGCGACAACGGTCCCGGAGTCCCGGTCCACCCAGCCGCCGGCCGCCACACCAACACCCAGCGGCCGGGATCCCGGAGCCCCTTCGAGCAGCGCGGCCAGCCCGTCGGCGGCCCGCGCCAGCACCTGCCCGGGCTCAACCAGCCCGGCCGGGTGCTTCAACCGCCGCTCGGCGACGACCCGGCCGCGCAGATCCAGCAGCGCGACCGTGGTGTAGGGCACGGCCACATGGACCCCGCCCACAACGAAGCGCGATTCGTCCAGGTCGACCGGCACATGGGGCCGGCCCACACCCTTGGACTGCCGGGGCACGGCGGCCTCACGGATCAGACCGAGCCCCGTGAACCGGGCGCAGTAGTCGGTCACCGAGGCCGGGGACAGCCCGGTCAGCCGGGCGATGGTGCTGCGCGCGACCGGCCCGTGCTCCAGCACGGAACGCAGCACGACGCTGGCGCTGGTGCGACGCCGGTCACTGTCGGCGGCGCGGCGGGGGATGCGGGGCGAGTAGGGGGAGGAGGGTGGTGTGAGCGTGGGTGCCGCCATGGCGATCATCCTCGGGAACGGGTCCGACAGTGCGCCGTCTCATGAGTCGAGGCGCATCGGATCCGCTCCGCCCGCCTCGATCTACCGGCGGCAACAGACGGCCGTGCCCACGCGTCGCAGGTCGACATGGCGACGCGACGAGAAGTTCCGGGACTGGGCGACCATGTGCTCGAAGTTAGCAAATCGGTCCTCCGCCGCCCAGACGGCGACCGAGGGGCGAGACGGCACGCGGCCACATCCGAGACCACCTCCGTGAACACCTCTGTGACCACTTCACCTTCACCCCAGTGACCGGCATCACCCCGTACCAGGTGTAGCCCCCACCTTTTGTCCGGAGCCCACCACGCCCGCGCTCCCCCCTTTGTCGAGCGCTGACGGTGATGGGTGCGAGGGCGCTGGGATAGCGTCACCGTGTCCCGTGTCCACACCACCCCGCGGAGTCCCCATGAGCACCGCTGCCGTCGCCCCCGCCCGCACCGGGCAGGTCCTCGCCGACCTGCTGCCCGTCTCCCGTGTCCGGGACATCGCGCTCGTGGCCGGCGGTGCCGCGCTCACCGGCCTCGCCGCCCAGATCGCGGTGCCGGTGCCGGGCTCCCCGGTGCCGGTGACCGGCCAGACGTTCGCAGCGCTGCTCGTCGGCACGACCCTCGGCGCCCGCCGCGGCCTCGCCGCGCTCGCCCTGTACGCGGTGGCGGGCGTCGCCGGTATGCCGTGGTTCGCGGACGGCAAGTCCGGCGGTGCCATGCCGTCCTTCGGATACATCATCGGCATGATGCTCGCGGCCTTCGTCGTGGGCGCCCTGGCCCGCCGCGGCGCCGACCGCTCGATGCTCCGCATGGCCGGCACGATGCTGCTGGGCGAGGCGATCATCTACGCCGTCGGCGTCCCGTACCTCGCCTACGCCGCCGACCTCTCGGCGTCCGCCGCGATCGCGGCCGGCCTCACCCCGTTCCTGATCGGCGACGCCCTGAAGGCGGCCCTGGCGATGGGCCTGCTGCCCTCCGCCTGGAAGCTCGTCAAGCGCTGACCTGGTCAGCCGCTGCGGAAGAGGTTCGCCGGGTCGTACTGCGACTTCACCTCGGCGAGCCTCTTTCGCGTCTCCGCGTCGTACAGCCCCTCGGTCCGATCGCCCGCCCCGAACGCGAAGTTGACCGCCCGGCCGAGCGTGACGGGCGCGAGCGGCGCGAAGGCGGGGTCCAGAAGCCGGCGGGCCTCCTCACGATTACCCATGGTCAACAGCCGTACCAGGAAACGCCCTTCGCGATAGGGCACCGAGTTCGGCGCGGGCCGCGCCAGCGCCCCGCCCAGCTGATTGATCTGCACGACACACATGGCGCCCGCGTCCGGCCCGGTGCGCGCGAGCAGCCCGGCGGCCCTGTCGACGTCCAGTTCACTCAGCACCGAGCTGTCCCCGTAGTACGCGTGCGGGAAGTCCGGATCGCTGTGGATGGTGTGGCTCTCGGCGTACGTCATCTCCCGCAGCGAGTCGGCGAGCACCGGCCCGGTCTCCCGCAGCGGGGCGACGAGCCGGTCACCGTCGGCGCCGGTGTACGCGACCCGTACGGAGACGACATACCGCCCGCGCAGCCGCGGCGGCAGCGCCGGGAGGTCCGGATACGGTACGGCGGCGAAGGACGACGTCAGCCCGTCGGGCACGGTCCGCGTCCACGCTTCGTACGCCCGCAGCACGGCCGCCGGATCGACCTCCCGTCCGTCGAACGCGAGCGAACCGCCGTAGAGCGTCCGCACGGGGACGAGCCCGATCTCCAACTCGGTGACCACGCCGAGGTGGTGTCCCCCGCCCAGCAGCGCCCAGTACAGCTCGGGGTCGGATGCCCGGGTCACGTGCCGCAGCCGGCCGTCGGCGGTGACGACGTCGAGCGCCCGTACGTGGTCAGCGGCGTAGCCGAACTCGCGGGCCAGGATGCCGAGTCCACCGCCGAGCGTGTAGGAGACGGCACCGACCGACGGGGCGGAGCCGTTGAGCGGCGCGAGGCCGTACGGCTCGGCTGCCGCCACGACCTGCCCCCAACACACTCCCGCCTGGACGCGGACGGTTCGGGCCCCCGGATCGACGTGCAGGCCGTCCATGCGCCGCGTCGTGACGAGGACGCCGCCCTCCGAGGCGCCGGGCAGCCCGTGTCCGGTGGCCTGGACGGCGAGGGGCAGCTTCGCGGCGGCGGCATACCGTACGGCGGCGATCACGTCCTCGGCGCGGCGGGCGGCGGCCACGAGGGCGGGCCGCTGGGCGAAGCCGGTCTGGAAACCGGCGAGTTCGGCTTCGTAGTCCGGGTCACCGGGACGGAGAACGAGCAGGTCTTCAGCGACGCCGGTCAGGCCTATGCGGTCCATGCGTTCCATGCGTTCCATGCGGCCCATGGTGGAGGCATAACCTGACAGTTGCCGTCATGTTATGCCTCCTCTCATGGTGTGCTGGTTCAGCTCTCCCGTTGCGCGCTCGGCCGCCGCTGTGACCACCACAGTCCGGCCGCTCCCGCGGTCAGCAGCGCCGCGCCCGCCGTGCCCAGCGGCAGGACGTCACGCCCGAGACCGGTCTTGGGGAGTTCGTCGCCGCCCGGTGCCACCGGCTGGTTGTCGGTGCCGAGCAGCAGCGGGGTGGCCGGGGCGTTCGGCGACGGGTTCGTCGTACCGAACGGAACCGGGCCCTGCTGCCAGAACGTCTTCTTCCCGTCGCTGGTCCGCACCAGCAGACAGACCTTTCCGGTCTTGCCGAGGTCGAACGTCGCGTCGACGGCGTACGACTTCGACTTCCCGGCCGCGAGATTGTCGATGGGGCAGGTATAACCGCTGTTCGAGCCCTCCGGCAGATTCTTTTCGTCGATCGGAGAGCAGCCTTGAGCGTTCTTGACCGTGAGGCCGTCAAAACCGACGACCCAGAGCCGGATCTCGCCGCTGTCCTTGGTTCCCTCGTTCTTCGCCGTGGCGGTGATATCGGTTTCTTCGGAATCGTTGTCGACCGAGATCTTCTCGGGCAGCAGCGTGGTCAGCCGCACGCCCGCCGGTGCCTCGTCAACGGCCTTTCCCCCCTTGCTGCTCCCGGGCCCCTGGTCATCCGCTCCGGCGGTTCCGGAGAGGATCATCACGGCCGAGAAGGATGCCGTGACCAGCGAACCCGCGATGGTCGTCGTACGACGAGAACTCATGTTCGTCCTCATGTCCGCCCCCCTTGGCTGCGTCTGAATTCGCAGTACTTGAAGAGGTACCACAAGATTTCTCCGCACTATGCTGGTACGGCGCCAAGTGTGACCAATTGAGGGGGTGCAGTGGATTGCCGGGAAAGCCGGGGGATACGAGGAGCGGTGGAGTTCCAGGGTTACTGGTGACGGGACGCTATCGATTGGTCGAAAGTATCGGACAGGGGGGAATGGGGCGGGTGTGGCGAGCCGCCGATGAAATACTCGACCGGCAGGTCGCCGTGAAGGAAATGCGCATCGACGGCCTGGACGCCGAGGACACCCGAACCCGCCGCGAACGCACCCTGCGGGAGGCCAGGGCCACCGCCCGGATCGACCACCCCAACGTCGTACGCGTCTACGACGTCGTGGACGAGGGCGAACGCCTGTGGATCGTCATGGAGTTGGTGGCCGGCCGCTCTCTCGAACAGATCATGGCGGAGGAGGGCCCCCTGGGCCCGCGCGAGACGGCACGCCTCGGGCTCGAACTGGTGGAGGCGCTGAGCCAGGTGCACGCCCGGGGAGTCCTGCACCGGGACATCAAACCCGGGAACGTCCTGGTGGAGAACGGCGGCCGACGAGTCGTCCTCACCGACTTCGGCATCGCAGCGATCCAGGACGCCAAGGCGCTCACCATGGTCGGCATGCTGGTCGGCTCGCCCGACTACATGGCCCCCGAGCGCGTCTCCGGCCGCCCGCAGGGCCCGCCGTCCGACGTGTGGTCCCTCGGCGCGACACTCTGCGCGGCCCTGGCCGGCCGTTCCCCGTTCTCCCGCGGCACCACGCTGGCCACCCTCCACGCGGTCCTCTACGAGGAGCCCGAACTGCCCGCCACCGCCGGGCCGTTGCGGGACATCCTGGCCGCGCTGCTGGAGAAGGAGCCGTCATTTCGACCGGGGCTGGAGGATCTGGAGTCCTCGCTGCGGCAGGTGGTTGAGGTCGAAGTCGAGGTTGAGGTTGAGGTTGATGTGGAGGGGCGGGAGGCGCCGGTCGATTCCCCCGAGCCACCACAGCGACGTCCCGAACCCTCGACACCAGCCGCCTCCCGAGGAGCCGCCTCGCTGGTCCGCGCGGTGGCGGAGGCGGAGACCCAGAGGCGCCCAGCGCCCGCGCCCCTTCCCGCGCCCCCGGGCGAACTCCCCGCCCCCGCCCCTCCCCGCCGTGCGGCCCTCGTCACCGCCGTGGGTCTGGTCACCGCGGGTGCCGTGGTCGCGATCGTCCTCGCGGCGACCTCCGGATCGCCCGACACCACCACGGCGGGCCCCTCCCGGTCGCCTTCGTCCTCGCAGCCCCCGTCCAGCACCGCGTCGCCGACGGTCGAGGGCACATCCAGGCCGCCGAGCCTGCCACCCGGCACCCACGAGGAGGCGGGCGGTTTCGCCTGGGCGACGCCCCAGGGCTGGCGGCGGGACGTGAAGACGGGCGCGGAGGTCCACTACACGTCCCCGGACGCCAAACAGGAACTCGCCGCCAAGTCCTCCCTCGCCCGCGGCGACCTGATGGAGACCTGGCAGACCTCGGAGCAGAACGCCCGGAAGGGCCAGAACTACCGGAAGATCCGCCTGGAGGAGACGACGTTCCGCGACTGTCCCGCGGTCGTCTGGGAGTACACCTTCACGCTCAAGGGCGTCCCGTGGCACGCCCGCCTGCTCGGCTTCAACACGAGCGGCAAGTCGTACCAGATCAACACGTGGTACCAGCCGGAGATCGAAGCGCAGGCGCTCAAGACCTACGGCAAGGTCAAAGACAGCTTCACGGTGAGGGACTAGGTGCGCCGGGACAGCACACCTAGTCCTCCACCAGCTCTCTACCTTCACGAACTCACGAAGTCACGAAGAGTCCGCCTTCACGGAGTCCGCCTCCACGGAGACAGCGCCCCGCCCGCGCCCAACCCTCTCCTTCACGAGGGCGATCGCGATCACGACCGCCGCGACCATCAGCGACAGCAACATGGTCTCGCGGCCGTCGTGCTCGGTGTCGGTCAGCATGTAGCCGATGACGAAGACGAGCAGCGCGGCCGTCGCCCAGGTCAGGTACGGGTACAGCCACATCTTCACGACCAGCTTCTCCGGCGCCTCGGCCTGGATGATCCTGCGCATGCGCAGCTGCGAGAAGCAGATCACCAGCCACACGAACAGGGCGACCGCACCACTGGAGTTGACGAGGAAGAGGAAGACGGAGTCCGGGAACTTGTAGTTGAAGAACACGGCGACGAAGCCGAACACGACGGAGGCGAGGATCGCCGCGAGCGGCACACCCCGACTCGTCGTCCGGGCGAAGGCCTTTGGCGCGTCACCGCGCTGGCCGAGCGAGAAGGCCATGCGGGAGGCGGTGTAGAGCCCGGAGTTGAGACAGGACAGCACGGACGTCAGCACGATGACGTTCATGATCTGACCGGCGTGCGCGATGCCGAGGGAGTCGAGAGCGGCGACGTAGGAGCCGTCGTCCTGGATGGACTGGGCATCCCAGGGCAGCAGGGTCACCACGACGAAGATCGAGCCGAGGTAGAAGATGCCGATACGCCAGATGACGCTGTTGGTGGACTTGGTGACGGCGCGCTGCGGATCCTCGGACTCACCGGCCGCCAGAGTCACGATCTCACTCCCCATGAAGGAGAAGACGACGAGCAGTACGCCGGTGAGGATCGCGCCGGGCCCGTTGGGCAGGAACCCGCCGTGGTCGGTGAGGTTGCCGAGCCCGGCCTGGTCGCTGTCGACCCCGGGCAGTAGCCCGAAGACGGCGAGCCCGCCGATGACGACGAACGCACTGATCGCCACGACCTTGATCCCGGCGAACCAGAACTCGAACTCGCCGTAGGAGCCGACGGAGACGAGGTTGCTGGCGGTGAGCACCACCATCACGATGAGGGCCCACCCCCACTGCGGTACGGCGGGAACCCACCCTTCGAGGATCTTGGCCCCGGCGGTCGCCTCCACGGCGAGCACGACGACCCAGAAGAACCAGTAGAGCCAGCCGATGGAGAACCCGGCCCAGCGGCCGAGGGCACGGTCGGCGTGCGCGGAGAAGGACCCGGACGTCGGATTGGCGGCGGACATCTCACCGAGCATCCGCATCACCAGCACCACGAGCGTGCCGACGAGCGCATACGACAGGAGGATGGCGGGCCCGGCGGTGGCGATACCGGAGCTGGACCCGACGAACAGTCCGGCTCCGATGACACCACCAATGGCGATCATCGACAGATGGCGGTTCTTCAGTCCTGCCTGGAGACTGCCGCCGGGTTCACCGGGGGGCTCGGAGGCATGACCGGCCTGGGGGAGGGTCGGCTGCGAGGTCATGGACGGTATTCCTTTGCGCCGGGTGAGCTGTTTCCCGTACGAGGGGGACGACGGGGGGTGAGCAGTGTTCAGATCGGTCCAGTGAATCGGAGGTGAATAGATTCGTGAACCTTTGATTCCGGATCGTTACTTGAGGTTTTCCTGAGGTTCTGTAGTGTTGCTCACAGTTTTCTGGATCAACCCCCGGCGCTGCTACCCCGCAACACCCGTGTCACACTCATCCCATGCGCGTGTATCTCGGCTCCGACCATGCCGGCTTCGAACTCAAGAACCACCTCGTGGAGTGGCTCAAGGAAGCGGGCCACGACCCGGTCGACTGCGGTCCTCATATCTACGACGCCCAGGACGACTACCCGCCCTTCTGCCTGCGCGCCGCCGAGCGGACGGCCGCGGACCCCGAGGCCCTCGGCATCGTGATCGGCGGCTCCGGCAACGGCGAGCAGATCGCGGCGAACAAGGTGAAGGGCGTGCGGGCCGCTCTCGCGTGGAGCGAGGAGACGGCGTCGCTGGGCCGCCAGCACAACAACGCGAACGTCGTCGCGGTGGGCGCGCGCATGCACACGCAGGAGGAGTCGACGAAGTTCGTCGAGACCTTCCTGAACACGCCGTTCTCCGGCGACGAGCGCCACCTGCGCCGCATCGAGATGCTGGCCGGCTACGAATCGACGGGCGACCTCCCGCCGATCCCGGCGCACCACCCGCAGCAGTAGGCACTACGGCCCGCAGCAGTAGGCACTACGGCTCGTTCTCGACCCACCCGAAAGTAGGGCGCCGTGCCGGAGGGGCACACCATTCACCGGCTGGCCCAGGACTACGCCGCCGCCTTCCTCGGCACGCCCCTCCAGATCACCAGCCCCCAGGGCAAGTTCACCGACGCCGCCGCCCTCCTCACCGGCACGGAACTCACCCACACCGAAGCCCACGGCAAGCACCTCTTCCTCGGCTTCCGCGACAGCGACTGCGTCCACATCCACCTCGGCCTCTTCGGCAAGGTCACCCTCGGCCCGGCCCCCGCGCCGCCGCCCACGGGCACCGTCCGTCTCCGCCTCGCGAACAGCACGTCGTACGTCGATCTCCGCGGCCCCACCACCTGCGCCCTGATCACACCCGCCGAGAAGCAGGCGATACACGACCGCCTCGGCCCCGACCCCCTCCGCGAGGACGCCGACCCGCACTCCGCGTACCAGAAGATCTCCCGCAGCCGTACGACGATCGCCTCCCTCCTGATGGACCAGAAGGTCATCTCGGGCGTCGGCAACGTCTACCGCGCCGAGGTTCTCTTCCGGCACCGCGTCGACCCGTACCGCGCAGGCAGCAGCATCACCCCCGCCGAGTGGGACGCGATCTGGCAGGACCTCGTCGACCTCATGCGCGAGGGCGTGCGCAACAACCGCATCGACACCGTCCGCCCGGAGCACACCCCGGAGGCGATGGGCCGTCCACCGCGCGTCGACGACCACGGCGGCGAGGTCTACGTCTACCGCAGGGCCAACCGGCCCTGCCACATCTGTGGCGGCGAGATCCGCACCGCCGATCTCGCCGCCCGCAACCTCTTCTGGTGCCCGACCTGCCAGAAAAACCAGATCAGTTGACCCGCCGTAAGAGCCGTAAGAGCCGTGAGAGCCGTAAGAACCGCCTTCAGAACCCGTGCGGCAACCAAGGCGCGACAACGGACCCGAACCCTACCGCCGCCTCCGCCAGCGCCCCCTGCCGCACTTCCCGCACCCGCCCGGCCGCGGCCAGCGAGGCGAGGCTCACCCCGCCGAGGTACGCCGCCCCCAACTCCCGTACCGACAAGCACAGATCAGCCGCCTCCGTCGTACGGCCGCACGACGCCCCCTTCGCGTCCCCGATCAGCCGCCAACGCCCCGCGTTCCACGGGCAGAAGTCGTCCTCGACCTCGAACACCACATCCACCGGCGCCTGATACGTGCGCGCCTCCAGCGCGGCCCCGACATCCACCAGCCGGACGAACAGCGAATCCCGCACCCGCAATTCGCACCGCCGTATGTCGGACACCATCGACAGCCACGGGTCGTCCATCGGCCGCCCGCGCGCCGTCAGCGTCGACGTCAGGTCGATCTCGAACAGGAACCGCCACAACGCGGCGTGCGCCGCCGCGTCGAGCGCCTCGGTGTCGTGGAGGACCACCGTGCCCTTGGGCCCGGCGGTCTCCCACTCCGGCTTGACGCGGAAGCGCGCGTACCCCACGATCTCGCCGGCGCGCTCGGCCACCACGCACTGCAACGGTGACGCCCCGTCCCGCCCGCTCTCCGGATCGAGCAACGCGAGCCGCTCCCACCCGGGCAGCCGCGCCAGCATCCCGGGCCGGCCGGGCACCACGCGCGCGTACACCGCCTCGCACGCCTCGAGGACGTCGGCCGGCGCCGCGTACCGCAGCCGTACGTCATCGGTGCCGGGCGGCACGGACAGCCGTACGCGCGTCGTGTCCACCTTGAGGTTGAAGCTGTGCGTGGCCGCGCCGTAACCGAACCGGCCGTAGATCGCGGGCTCGGAGGCCGTCAGGACCGCCAGCGGCCGGCCCCACTCCCGTACGTCGTCCAACTGCCGCCGCATCATGGAGCGCAGCACCCCGCGGCGCCGGTGCGTGGCCGCCACGCTCACCATCGTCACGCCCGCCGCAGGCACCGAGGCGCCGCCCGGCACGGTCACCCGGAAGCTGAACGTGCCTGCCGTGCCCACGCAGTCGGCCCCGGCCCAGGCCCCGAAAGAGCGGTCGAGTTCCGTGAGCGAGTCCCACAACTCCCGCTCCTCGGGCGCCTCCGGGACGCCGCCGAAGGCGCGGATCAAGCTGTCGTACCACTGGCCCCACTCGTCCCGCCGCAGCACGCGCAGCTCGGTCGCGGCGTCGGCCGCGAAGTCTGTCGTCATGAACCATGGTTACCAGCGCGTTGCGGGACGGGCCAGGGAATTTCGGCGTGATGGCGGCGCGGTGGCCTTCTGTGAAGTTCACTGTGAAGTTGAGCCTCGGACGGGGGACAAGTGGGACCTCCCGTGCCAAGCGGCTGGTCGGATGGATAGGGTCCCGAACTAATGGCAGCAGGACGAGAGCGGCGTGCGGAGGCCGAGACGTTCGCGGCCCGGTTGAAGATGCAGTGGCACCGGGCCCGCGTCGGCCTGCGCAGAAGTGCCGTCGACTACTTCCGCGGCGACGGCTCGGACTGGGTCGCGCTGGCGGGCCTGCTCATCACCGTCCCGCTGATCGCGGCCACGACCATGGCCAACTCGGTGTGGTGCTCACCGGCCGCGCTGGTCCTGCCGATCGTCGCGGGCGGCCTGCTGCTGCGCCCGGCGAGCCTGCTCGGCCTGTACGCGGCGGCGGCGACCGCTCTGATCGTGGAGTCGGTGCAGCTGGGCCCGTACACGGAGGGCCCGTCCAGGGTCACCCCGGGTGTCGTCCTGGTGGTCGCCGCCTGCGGGTTCTTCGGTCTCCTCATCGCCCAGTTCCGCAGCCGGGTCGGCGTGCCCTGGCGGCGCGGCGGCACCATGCTCTTCGACCTGCGTGAACGCATCCGGGTGCAGAGCAAGCTGCCGCAGCTGCCGCAGGGCTGGCACCGGGAGATGGCGCTGCGCCCGGCGGGCGGGCAGTCCTTCTCCGGTGACTTCGTCGTCGCGGCCCGGACCAACGGCGGCCGCACCATGGAGGTCGTCCTGACGGACGTGTCCGGCAAGGGCATGGACGCGGGATCGCGGGCGCTGCTGCTGTCCGGCGCCTTCGGCGGCCTGCTCGGCTCGCTGCCCCCGCACGCCTTTCTCCCCGCCGCGAACGGCTATCTGCTGCGCCAGGACTGGGACGAGGGCTTCGCGACCTCCATCCACCTGGTCCTGGACCTCGACTCCGGGGACTACGAGCTGTACTCCGCGGGCCACCCGCCGGGGCTCCAGCTCAGCGCGGGCAGCGGCCGCTGGGAGGAGAAGGCCGCCGACGGCCCGCTCCTTGGCGTGTACGACGGCGCCCAGTTCGACCCCGTGAAGGGCTCGCTGCGCCCCGGGGACGTGCTGATGCTGTTCACGGACGGCCTGGTGGAAACGGCCGAACGCGACATAGTCGAGGGCATCGACCGCCTCACCGGCGAGGCCGACCGCTATGTGGCCGGCGGCTTCCACGGAGCCGCCTGGCACCTGATCGAAGCGGTGGCCAAGGACGTCAACGACGACCGGGCCCTGCTGCTGATCTGCCGGGAAGGTCCGACGGCCACGTCCCAGGCGACGCCTCGCTGACCTGCGCCGACGCCTGATGGTGGGGTTTTCCCCAGGTCGATTCTGCGGTCGACCTCATGGTTCGGCCCGTCTGTGCTCCGTACGTTCGAGACATCACCGCGGTGAGTGCCGACCTGCCGGTGATGCCCGACGAACGACATGCGACGGACCGGAGGACCAGGTATGGCAGGCGACTGGGCCGTAGAACTGCACGGTGTCCGCAAGCGCTACGGCCGCGGCGGCACCGCAGTCCACGCCCTGCGCGGCATCGACCTCAACCTCCCGCACGGCAGCTTCACCGCCGTGATGGGCCCCTCCGGCTCCGGGAAGTCCACCTTCCTCCAGTGCGCCGCGGGCCTCGACCGCGCCACCGCCGGCACGGTCCGCCTCGGCGGTACGGAGATCACCGGCATGCGGGAGAACAAGCTCACCGCCCTGCGCCGCACCCGCCTCGGTTTCGTCTTCCAGGCCTTCAACCTGCTGCCGTCCCTCACGGTCGAGCAGAACGTCGTCCTCCCGATGCGGCTGGCCGGCCACCGCCCCGACCGCCGCCGCACCGCGGAGGTGCTCGCCGAGGTCGGTCTCACCGACAAGGCCCGGCGCCGCCCCGGCCAGCTCTCCGGCGGCCAGCAGCAGCGCGTCGCCATCGCCCGGGCCCTGGTCACCCGCCCCGACGTCGTCTTCGCGGACGAGCCGACCGGCGCCCTGGACACCACGACGGCCGCCGAGATCCTCACCCTGCTGCGGCAGGCCGTCGACGTCCACGGCGCCACCGTGGTCATGGTCACCCACGACCCCTCGGCCGCCGCCTGGGCGGACCGCGTCCTGTTCCTGGCCGACGGCGAGCTCGTCGACCACCTGGACCGCGCTCCGGCGGACCGCATCGCCGCCCGCATGACGGCCCTCACCGCACCGGCGTCCTACGCACGAGCGGCGGCCTGATGTTCCTGCCCAACGGCCTCGCCCGCGCCGCCGTCCGCTTCCGGCCCGCCGCCTTCGTCGGCACGTTCGTCGCCCTCGCGCTGGCCGCGGCGATCGTGTCGGCCTGCGGCATCCTCCTGGAGACGGGCGTACGAGCCGACGTCCCGCCGCAGCGCTACGCGGGCGCCCCCGTCGTGGTCGCCGCCGACCAGCGGGCCCACTACGGCCACGGGGACAGCGCGGACAGCGAACCGGTCCCGGACCGCGCCCGCCTCGACGCCTCCCTGGTCACGAAGGCGGCCTCGGCCCCCGGTGCCCGCACGGCCGTCGCGGACGTCACCTTCCCGGCCCGCGGCCCGCGAGGCCCCCTAACGGCCCACAACTGGGCCTCCACCGCCTTCACCGTCGACCACCTGACCACCGGCCGCGCGCCCCGCACCGGCGAAGTGGTCCTGTCCCACGGCACCGTCGGCACCCGCGTCACGCTCGCCACTCCCGACGGCACCCGCACCTACCGCGTCTCCGGCACGGCAGGCAGCGACGACGGGGACGACGACGGGGACGACGACGGGGACACGGTGTGGTTCGCCGACGCCGAAGCCGTACGCCTCTCCGGGCACCCCGGCCGCATCGACGCCGTCGCCGTGCTCCCCGCACCCGGCATCACCCCCGCAGCCCTCGCCTCCCAGGTCACCCACGCCCTGCGCGGCCACGGGGACGCCGAGGTGCACACCGGCGACGACCGCGGCACGGTGGCCGACCCGAGCCTCGACGAGGCCAAGGAAGTCCTCATGGGCATCGGCGGCTCCTTCGGCGGCACCGCGGCCGTGGTCGCCGTCTTCACCGCGGCCGGCACCGTCGCCCTCGCCGTCGGCCAGCGCGCCCGCGAGTTCGCGCTGCTGCGCGCCGTCGGCGCCACCCCGCGCCAGATCCGCCGCACGATCGCCACCGAGACCCTCCTGGTCGCCCCGCTCGCCGGCGCGGCCGGCTGCCTGCCCGGCATCGCCCTGGCCACCTGGTGGTTCGGGCAGTTGAGGGACAGGGGCGCGGTCCCGGAGGCCGTCGACCTGGCCGTCTCCTGGATCCCGCTGGTCTGCGGCGTCGGCGGCGTGATCGTCAGCGCCCTGTGCGCCGGCTACATGGCCGCCCACCGCAGCTCACGCATCAAGCCGGGACAGGCGCTGACCGAGGCGTCTGTGGAGCGGCTGCGGGTGGGCTGGATCCGTACCCCGCTCGGAGTCGCCGCCGCGGCCGGCGGCTTCGTCTGCGCGGGCCTGGCCGCCTCCCTGACCGGTGAGGACGCGGCCAACGCCGCGCTCGGCATCGTCATGCTGTTCATGCTGGCCGTGGCCCTGCTCGGCCCGCTGGTCGCCCGCGCCTGTGCCGCCCTGTTCGGACTCCCGCTGCGCGGCGGCGACGCCCCCGCAGCCCTCGCGGCCGCCAACTCCCGTGCCAACGCCCGCCGGCTGGCCTCCGCGATCACCCCGATCGTCCTCGCCATGGCGTTCTCCTCGGTCCTGGTCTTCATGCACACCAGCGAGGAGCGCGTCACCGAGCGCCAGCAACAGGCCGGCATCGTCGCCGACCACATCGTCACCGCGGACCTGGGCCTGGCCCCGGGCGCCGTACGACGGGCCGAGCGCACCCCGCACGTCACGGCCGCCGTAGGGCTGTTGCGGACCAGCGTGCTCGTCCCCGCCTCGGGCGGCGTGATCACGTCGGTCTCCGCCCAGGGCGTCACGGGGTCGGCCCGCGACCTGGCCGCCGTACAGGACCTGGACGTCAAGGACGGCCGGCTGTCCCTCGCACCGGGCGAGGCAGCCGTCGACGCCTCCGTCGCCGACAACGCCAACCTCGAGGTCGGCGACCGCCTGCCGCTCCGCCTCCCCGACGGCACCAGGGCCGAACCGCGGATCGTGGCGACGTACGGACGCGGCCTGGGGCTGTCCCAGGTGACGATGAACCACGCCGACCTCACGACCCACGTCACCTCCGCCTTCCCCACGGAACTGTGGACGAAGGGCGGCACACAAGCCGGTCTGAAAGCACTCGGCACGGTCCTGGACGCCGGCGACTACACCACGGCCCGGTCCGAGGACCGCGAGCTCAACGCCTGGGCGAACGGCGTCATGGCCGCCGTCCTCGGCGGATTCGCCGCCGTCGCCGCCGCCAACACCCTGGTGATGACGGTCCTCGGCCGCCGCGGCGAACTCGGCACGCTCCGCCTGATCGGCTCGACCCGCCGCCAGGTGCTGCGCATGGTCCGCTGGGAAGCCCTCCTGGTCGCCCTCGCGGGCATCGCCCTCGGCACGGCCATCGCGCTGGCCACACTCGTACCGATGATGAACGGGCTGACCGGGCAAGGACCCTACATACCCCCGCTGGTGTACGGCGCCTTCGCCGGCGCGATCGTCGTCCTCGGCCTCACGGCGGCCACCGTCCCGGCCCGCGCCGCGCTGCGTGGCGACACACTGGACGAGTGACGCACACATCGCTGTTGACCCTGGCCGAAGTAGAGGCCACCGCCCGCGCCGCCCACGCCGGCCAGACCGACAAGGCGGGACGCCCGTACACCGAACACCTCCGGGCCGTCGCGGACGGCGTCCGGGCGCGGGGCGGCGACGACGAGCAGATCGCGGCGGCCTGGCTGCACGACGCCGTCGAGGACGACGCGCTGTCCGAGCGGTGGCTGGCTGAGGCCGCGCTGAGCCGCCGTACGAAGGACATCGTGCGCGCGGTCACCAAGCGGGCCGGCGAACCGCCCGAGGCGTACGCGGGGCGCATTCTCGCCACGCCCGGCGCGCTCCTCGTGAAGCAGGCGGACCTGGCCCACAACGCCGACCCGGCGCGCCTCGCGGTCCTCGACGAACCCACCCGCACACGACTGACCGAGAAGTACACACGGATGCGCGCGCTTCTCGGTCTGGTCGGCGGGGGGTGAGTTGTTGAGCTGTCGACCGGTGTGACCGGTGACCAGTGCCCAGGGTGATCAGGCGCTGACCTTCTCGCGCGCGTCGTTCTTCTCGCGCTTCTCGTGCTGCTCGCGCCTGCGGGCCGACTCGGCGGCATCCGGCTTGAAGGCCCAGGCCATCTTCGGTTCCATCGCGAACCGGAAGACCCGGCGCACCGGCGCGGTGCACAGCAGCGTCACCACGGCGGCCGCGAGGACGCTCACGAAGATCTCGCCCAGCGGCCGGTGCAGCCAGGCAGCGTCGAACCAGCCCGCGTAGTCGCCGCCCTTGACCAGGAAACCGTGCAGCAGATAGCCGTACAGCGTGCCCGCGCCGAGCGCCGTGAACCACATGTTCCGGCCCGGCACCCAGGAGAAGAAGCAGGCGGTCAGCAGCAGCGAGCAGCCGAACAGCGCGAGCACCATGACCGGTCCGGTCCACCACGGCGCGCCCAGCTCCTGCGCGGAGTCACGGTGGTAGAACCACCCCGTGTTCATGCGCGGCACCGACCACCAGCTGAAGGCCAGCGCGGCCGCGAACACGGGCACCGCGACGATCCGCACCGACCGGCGGCGCACCAGCCGGAAGTGCTCGGGCTTCATGCACAGGCCGAGCACGAAGAACGGCAGGAACTGAAGCACCCGCTGGAGGTCCAGGTCGTCGCCGATCGAGGACGAGACGGAGGCCAGCATGGCGATGGCGAGCGCGAGCGGCAGCGGCCACCGCACCAGCTTCCAGATGGGAGTGGTCAGCCGCCAGATGAACAGCGCGACCAGGAACCAGGTCAGGTACCAGGGGTCCAGCAGGCTGATGTCCTGGTCCGGCGCGTCGTCGGCGAAGCGCTTGAAGAGCGGGTAGGCCGTCTCGAAGAGGATGTACGGCACGGCGACGCCGGTGATCAGCCGTTGCAGCCGGTCGGCGCGCATGTCGAAACTGCGCGAGAAGAACCCGGAGATGATGATGAAGGCCGGCATGTGGAACGCGTACACGACCTGGTACGCGGCCTCCAGGATCCGGCTGTCGTCCTTGAGCGGTTCCCAGGAGTGACCCACAGCGACCAGCACGATCGCCAGGTACTTGGCGTTGTCGAAGAACGCGTCGCGCTGTTTGCCCTGCCCGGGCGATCTGCTCTGCTGGTTCTTCTGGTTCTTCTGGTCCTGCTGTTTCTGCGGCGAGCGTGGACCGGGCACTCCGTCCGAAGACTGTGCCGGGGGGAGCGGCGCTCGATTGTGGCCGTGCGGTCGCGAGGCGGCGTGGAACATCTGAGGCACCCTAGCCTCGACCGTGGGTTTTCGTAAAACCCTCGACGCCATTCCTGGTTAATGGCTTCGTAAGCCCACGTTTTCCACAAGTTGGCATAGTCACGCACGTGATGATCGACACATGGAGGGAATGTCGATTGCGTACACGCATACGCCCCTCTTGTCAGTATTAATCCCGCCTAAATGGTGCATAAGGCCAGTGAACGGCTCCGGTGGTGTTCCATGTGACGACAAATTCGAATTAGCTCCGAACGTGTTGTGTGGGCAAAGCGTGGGCACGGGGGTGATCTGGGTGAATTCCCTGTACGGATGCCCTGTCGAATTACTGTGCGGGGGCTCCGGCGGCGGGCGGTCCGTGCCCGCGGGCGCGCGCCCGTACCGGCACGGTCCTGGCCAACGTTGGGTCACGTCCCGCATATGCGGGCCTGGTTGGTGGCACGATGGTTCTGGCGGGGGTGCGCGGGGTTGCATCCCCGGGCCGGGAGAGCGGACCGACCGAGGGTGTGATCAGTTGTGGCCATTTCGCTGTCAGTGGTGTTGCTGTTGGCGATCATCTTGGTGGTGTTGATCCGGGGAGGCTCGATCAAGGCCGGCCCCGCCATAGTCGCTGTGCTCTTCGGCTTCTTCCTCGCCTCGACCGGCATGGCCGACGACATCCAGCGCTTCCTCGACTCGATAGCGGAGACCATCAACTCGATCCAGTTCTAGGCGCGGATCCCATGGTCCGCCCTCCGCAGAACGGAAGTCCACGGACATTACGTCCAAGGGCAGCACAAAGGCCTCCGGCCCGATCCTTGAAGGACCGGGCCGGAGGCCTTGTCGGAGCGGGCGACGGGAATCGAACCCGCGTAGCTAGTTTGGAAGACTAGGGCTCTACCATTGAGCTACGCCCGCACAGCGCGCGCCGCAGGTCAGATGACCGCAGCACTGCAAAGCATCGTAGCGGGTCGTGTGCCCCCGCCGCACACCCCTTCCCGCCCGCGACGGCGCTCGGGAAATACGGCAGCCCCACTGGCTGGGGGCATGTACCCTACGTGTCGCACCAGACGGGGTGTGGCGCAGCTTGGTAGCGCGTCCGCTTTGGGAGCGGAAGGCCGTGGGTTCAAATCCCGCCACCCCGACGACCTGCCGGTCATCGACCGGCCAGGGAACGACCAACGACCGGCCTTCACCGGCCACCCGCGCGGTCACCTCGCGTGATCGCCTTTGGGACGTGTCGCCGCTGCCGTTACTATGCAAGCTGCACGCCCGTGTGTCTCTCTCGTCTGAAGTCCTCCGGGCGGCGAATCCGCCGGGCCAGTCTGGCTCCGGCAGAAACCAAGAAGTCAGCCACAAGGAGACCGAACCGTGAAGAGCGCCGTGGAGACCCTGAACCCGACTCGGGTTCGGCTCACTGTTGAGGTGCCCTTCGAGGAGCTCAAGGACAGCCTCGACGCGGCGTACAAGAAGATCAACCAGCAGGTCACGGTGAAGGGCTTCCGCAAGGGCAAGATCCCGGCCCGCGTCATCGATCAGCGGTTCGGCCGTGGCGCCGTGCTGGAGGAGGCCGTCAACGACGCGCTTCCGAAGTTCTACACCGATGCGGTCAACGAGGCCGACCTCAACGTCCTGGGCCAGCCCGAGGTCGACATCACCGACCTGAAGGACGGCGAGACGCTGAACTTCACCGCCGAGGTCGACGTCCGCCCGACCATCGAGATCCCGGACTACTCCGGCATCGAGGTCGAGGTCGACGCGGTCGAGGTCAGCGAGGAGGACGTCGACAAGGCCGTCACCGAGCTGCGTGAGCGCTTCGCCTCGACCTCCCCGGTCGAGCGTGCCGCGGAGGACGGCGACGTCGTCACCCTCGACCTGGAGGCCAAGGTCGGCGAAGAGGTGCTGGAGGACGGCGTCGCGAACGGCGTCTCCTACACCATCGGCTCCGGCGAGCTGCTGGAAGGCATCGACGACGCCGTGAAGGGCCTGGAGGCGGGTGGCGAGGCCACCTTCACCTCCGAGCTCAAGGGCGGCTCGGCGGCCGGCCAGGAGGCCGAGGTCACCGTCAAGGTCACCCAGGTGGCCGCACGCGAACTGCCCGAGCTGGACGACGACTTCGCGCAGCTCGCCTCCGAGTTCGACACGCTCGAGGAGCTGCGGGCCGACAGCCGTACGCGCCTGGAGAACATGAAGCAGTACGACCAGGCCACGCAGGCCCAGGAGCGCGTCCTGGAGAAGCTGCTGGAGCTGGTCGAGGTGCCCGTCCCCGAGAAGCTGCTCGAGGACGAGGTCAACACCCGCAAGCACAACCTGGAGCACCACCAGCTCGGCCAGATGGGCCTCGACCTTCCGCAGTACCTGGAGATCCAGGGCAAGACCGAGGAAGAGTTCGAGACCGAGACCAAGGAAGCCGCGGTCAAGGGCATCAAGACCCAGTTCGTGCTCGACGAGCTGGTCAAGTTGGAGAAGCTCAACGTCAACCAGGAGGAGCTCACCGAGCACCTCATGCGGCGTGCTTCCTCCTCCGGCATGTCGCCCGACCAGTTCGCCCAGGCGGTCGTCGAGGGCGGCCAGGTGCCGCTCCTGGTCGGCGAGGTGGCCCGCGGCAAGGCCCTGGCCGTCGTGGTCGAGAAGGCCACGGTCAAGGACACCAACGGCGAGATCGTCGATCTCGAGGACGACGAGGAGGAGACCGAGGCCGCGACCGAGGTAGCCGCCGAGGTCACCGAGGAGTCCCCGGCCGAGGAGAAGCCCGAGGCCTGAGCCCACGGCGCCTTGTAGAACGTACGCACGACGGGCCCTGGGATGCACACGTCCCGGGGCCCTTTGTCGTACGGCAGGGCAGTTCCCTGAGGGGCGCGGGGCTGTATCAATATGCGGCTCCGCCGCGCGGGCGCGACCAGCCACATCGGACCCGCAGCCGCCAGCCCGCCGCAGAACTACGGCGAACCTGCGCTCACAGCGAACAGCACAGTTCCCGGGATTCTCCGAAGGAACCCGCGCGTTAGGGTCCATGTACGAAGGGCAGGGGAGTCGCCGAAACCGCCGGTCGGCCCCCCACACCCCCGGCAGAACAAGATGAGACGGCAGGGCGCCGTCGTAAGACGAGCAGGTGGATACGTGACGAATCTGATGCCCTCCGCCGCCGGCGACCCCTCAATCGGTGGTGGCCTCGGCGACCAGGTCTACAACCGGCTGCTCGGCGAGCGGATCATCTTCCTCGGCCAGGCGGTCGACGACGACATCGCCAACAAGATCACCGCACAGCTGCTGCTCCTTGCCGCCGAGCCGGACAAGGACATCTACCTCTACATCAACAGCCCCGGCGGCTCGATCACCGCCGGCATGGCGATCTACGACACCATGCAGTACATCAAGAACGACGTGGTGACCATCGCCATGGGCCTCGCCGCCTCGATGGGCCAGTTCCTGCTCAGCGCGGGCACCCCGGGCAAGCGCTTCGCGCTCCCGAACGCCGAGATCCTGATCCACCAGCCGTCCGCCGGCCTGGCCGGCTCGGCCTCGGACATCAAGATCCACGCCGAGCGGCTGCTGCACACCAAGAAGCGCATGGCCGAGCTCACGAGCCAGCACACCGGCCAGAGCATCGAGCAGATCACCCGCGACTCGGACCGCGACCGCTGGTTCGACGCCCTCGAGGCCAAGGAGTACGGCCTCATCGACGACGTCATGCCCACGGCCGCCGGTATGCCGGGCGGCGGCGGCACCGGGGCCTGAAGCCCCCGCGCAGCCCTCAGCCGACCGCCACAGCCCCAAGGAGACAGAAAGTGAACGACTTCCCCGGCAGCGGCCTGTACGACCGCGCGCGCGCCGAACTCACCTCCCCGATCGCCGAATCCCGGTACGTGATCCCGCGCTTCGTGGAACGCACCTCGCAGGGCATCCGCGAGTACGACCCGTACGCGAAGCTCTTCGAGGAGCGCGTGATCTTCCTCGGCGTCCAGATCGACGACGCCTCCGCCAACGACGTCATGGCGCAGCTGCTGTGCCTGGAGTCGATGGACCCCGACCGGGACATCTCGGTCTACATCAACAGCCCCGGCGGCTCGTTCACGGCGCTCACGGCGATCTACGACACAATGCAGTTCGTGAAGCCGGACGTCCAGACGGTCTGCATGGGCCAGGCCGCCTCGGCCGCCGCCATCCTGCTGGCCGCCGGTACCCCGGGCAAGCGCATGGCGCTGCCGAACGCCCGTGTGCTGATCCACCAGCCGTACAGCGAGACCGGCCGCGGCCAGGTCTCGGACCTGGAAATCGCCGCGAACGAGATCCTCCGGATGCGTGCCCAGCTGGAAGAGCTGCTGGCCAAGCACTCCTCCACGGCGATCGAGAAGATCCGCGAGGACATCGAGCGCGACAAGATCCTCACGGCCGAGGACGCGCTGGCGTACGGTCTGATCGACCAGATCATCTCCACCCGGAAGATGAACACCGCCGGCATCCGCTGACGCGGACGCTGTATCGTCTGCCGCTCCTTGGCACGGTTCGGCACTGTGCACGACAAACTGCACGTGAAAGTGAACCGTGCCAAGGGGGGCCCGAACGAGGGGCTCGGCAAGGTACCGTCGGACATAAGGCAGCACCAGGAGCCGCTGGACCTAGGCGTCTCCCAGGCGAAGGGGAAGCACACCGTGGCACGCATCGGTGACGGCGGCGATCTGCTCAAGTGCTCGTTCTGCGGCAAGAGCCAGAAGCAGGTCAAGAAGCTCATCGCAGGGCCCGGTGTGTACATCTGCGACGAGTGCATCGACCTCTGCAACGAGATCATCGAGGAGGAGCTCGCCGAGACGAGCGAGGTCCGCTGGGAGGAACTGCCCAAGCCTCGCGAGATCTACGAGTTCCTGGAGGGGTACGTCGTCGGTCAGGAGTCGGCCAAGAAGGCCCTCTCCGTCGCGGTGTACAACCACTACAAGCGGGTCCAGGCCGGTGAGAACGGCGGCGCCCAAGGCCGCGACGACGCCATCGAGTTGGCGAAGTCCAACATCCTCCTGCTGGGCCCCACGGGCTCCGGCAAGACGCTGCTGGCGCAGACGCTGGCCCGCATGCTGAACGTCCCGTTCGCAATCGCCGACGCGACGGCGCTCACCGAGGCCGGTTATGTCGGCGAGGACGTCGAGAACATCCTGCTGAAGCTGATCCAGGCGGCGGACTACGACGTCAAGAAGGCCGAAACAGGCATCATCTACATCGACGAGATCGACAAGGTCGCGCGCAAGAGCGAGAACCCGTCGATCACGCGCGATGTGTCGGGCGAGGGCGTCCAGCAGGCCCTGCTGAAGATCCTGGAGGGCACGACCGCCTCCGTGCCCCCGCAGGGCGGGCGGAAGCACCCCCACCAGGAGTTCATCCAGATCGACACGACGAACGTGCTGTTCATCGTGGGAGGTGCCTTCGCGGGCCTGGAGAAGCTCATCGAGTCCCGGGCCGGCGCGAAGGGCATCGGCTTCGGCGCGACGATCCGCTCGAAGCGGGAGTTGGAGGCCAAGGACCAGTTCGAGGACGTCATGCCGGAGGACCTGGTCAAGTTCGGCATGATCCCCGAGTTCATCGGCCGTCTCCCGGTCATCACCTCGGTCCACAACCTCGACCGCGAGGCCCTGCTCCAGATCCTGGTGGAACCGCGCAACGCGCTCGTGAAGCAGTACGAGCGCCTCTTCGAACTCGACGGCGTGGAGCTGGACTTCGAGCGCCCGGCCCTGGAAGCGATCGCCGACCAGGCGATCCTCCGCCAGACCGGCGCCCGCGGCCTGCGCGCCATCATGGAGGAAGTCCTCCAGGGAGTCATGTACGAGGTCCCGTCCCGCAAGGACGTGGCCCGCGTGGTCATCACGGCCGACGTGGTCCTCTCGAACGTCAACCCGACCCTGATCCCGCGGGATTCGCGGGGGCGCGGGCCGGGCGAGCAGAAGACCGCCTAGGCGGTACGCGTACGGCGAAGGGGCCCAGGTCAACCGACCTGGGCCCCTTCGCCGTTGAAGTCGGCCGTTAAAGGCGGCCGTTGAAGCCGGCCGTTAAAGGCGGCCGTTGGAGGTCCGGGCGTCACGCCCCGACGCGGATCTCCTTGCGGAGCTTGGTGGTGATGTCCACGGCCACGTCCTTGGTGATGCCCTTGGCGGGGTCACCCGGCGACACCATCGCCAGGGTGCTGTAGTCGGCCCACGCGCAGAACCAGTCGGTCTTCTCCTGCTTGGTCTTCGGGTCCGTGCCCTTGGCCGCCTGGCACTTCATGAGAGCGCCGTCGAGGTCGACCGACTCGGGTTCGCCGAGCAGTTCGACTTTGCTGCCGCTGTCGGAAGAGTCCTGGTCGGTCGTCGTCTTCTTGAAATTGGTGAAGAACGTGTCCAGGGCCGTCTCGGGGTCCGCGACCTCACCGTAGATCCCCGCCAACGTGATGCTCTTGGCGGTCGCTGTCTCGGCCGGGTCGGGCGCGGTGCTCGGGTCGCTGGGGTCGTAGTCCGACAGGTCCACGGTCGTGTACAGGCCGATCACACTCTTGCCGTTCTTGACGCCGCTCTTCTCCAGCTCGGCTGCCGAGTCGTCACCGGCGCTCGCGCCGTCCTTGGAGGCGCGGTTGTACTCGCCGAGCACCTTCGCCGGCGTCTTCAGCGTGTGCGCGCCGTCGTCCTCCAGGCCGCCACCGCCCCCGCCGATGACGAAGTACGCGCCCACGCCTATGGCGGCCACGACGGCGACGGCACCGATGATGATGCCCGTCTTCTTCTTGCCGCCTCCCGGAGCCGGCGGCTGCGGCACTCCGTACGGGGCCTGGCCATAGGGCGGCTGCTGACCGTACGGCGGCTGCTGCTGGCCGTAAGGGGGTTGCTGGCCGTACGGGGCCTGGGGCGGGGCGCCCTGCGGGGACTGTTGCGGGTAGCCGTAGCCGGGCTGGGCCGGAGGGGGCTGCTGCGGGTAGCCGTAGCCGGGCTGAGCGGGCGGGGCCTGCGGCGGCTGGCCGTAGGGACCCGGCTGACCGTACGGTCCAGGCTGCTGGGGCTGGCCGCCGTACGGGCCCGGCTGGTTGTAACTCATTCTGGGTTCCCCTCCAGATGCTTATGTGTTTCAGACATCCTGGCGCAGACCCAGCGCACGTACGGCATCGGGGCCGCACCGTTACACAAGAAACGCGTTTAGGGACTGCCTCGTGACACCCCTAAACTGGGCCCGTGACCGAGAACGCTCAGCAGCAGCCACCAGCGCCCGACTCCGAACTGCCGACCCAGTACGCGCCGGCCGATGTAGAGGGGCCGCTGTACGAGCGCTGGGTGGAGCGGGGTTACTTCGAGGCCGACGCGAAGAGCGACAAGCCGCCGTACACCATCGTCATCCCGCCGCCGAACGTCACGGGCAGCCTGCACCTCGGGCACGCCTTCGAGCACACCCTCATCGACGCCCTCACCCGCCGCAAGCGCATGCAGGGCTACGAGACGCTGTGGCAGCCGGGCATGGACCACGCCGGCATCGCCACGCAGAACGTCGTCGAGCGGGAGCTGGGCAAGGAGGGCAAGTCCCGGCACGACCTGGGCCGGGAGGCCTTCGTCGAGCGGGTCTGGCAGTGGAAGGCCGAGTCCGGCGGGCAGATCAGCGGTCAGATGCGCCGCCTCGGCGACGGCGTCGCCTGGACCCGCGAGCGCTTCACGATGGACGAAGGGCTCTCCCAGGCCGTCCAGACCATCTTCAAGCGGCTCTACGACGAAGAGCTGATCTACCGCGCCGAGCGCATCATCAACTGGTGTCCGCGCTGTCTGACGGCGATCTCCGACATCGAGGTCGAGTACCAGGACGACGACGGCGAACTGGTCTCCATGAAGTACGGCGACGGGGACGAGACCATCGTCGTCGCCACCACCCGTGCCGAGACCATGCTCGGTGACACGGCGGTCGCCGTTCACCCCGACGACGAGCGGTACAAGCACCTGGTCGGCAAGCTCATCAGGCTGCCGCTGACCGACCGTTCCATCCCGGTCGTCGCCGACGAGCACGTCGACCCCGAGTTCGGCACGGGTGCCGTCAAGGTCACCCCGGCCCACGACCCGAACGACTTCGAGATCGGCCAGCGCCACGACCTGCCGGCCATCACGATCATGGACGAGCACGCGGTCATCACCGCCCACGGCCCCTTCCAGGGCCAGGACCGGCTGGAGGCCCGCTCGGCCATCGTCGCCGCGCTGCGTGCCGAGGGCCGGATCGTCGCCGAGAAGCGGCCGTACGTCCACAGCGTGGGGCACTGCTCGCGCTGCAAGACCACCATCGAGCCCCGCCTGTCCATGCAGTGGTGGGTCAAGGTCGGCCCGCTCGCGAAGGCCGCCGGGGACGCCGTCCGGGACGGGCGCGTCAAGATCCATCCGCAGGAGATGGAGAAGCGGTACTTCGACTGGGTCGACAACCTTCACGACTGGTGTATTTCACGCCAGTTGTGGTGGGGACACCGGATCCCGGTCTGGTACGGGCCGAACGGCGAAGTCGTCTGTGTCGGTCCCGACGAAGAGGCCCCGACCGGCGAGGGCTGGCGTCAGGACACCGACGTCCTCGACACCTGGTTCTCCTCCGGCCTGTGGCCCTTCTCGACCCTCGGCTGGCCCGAACAGACCGAATCGCTCGCGAAGTTCTACCCGAACTCCGTCCTGGTCACCGGCTACGACATCCTCTTCTTCTGGGTCGCCCGGATGATGATGTTCGGCCTGTACGCGATGGACGGCACCCCGCCGTTCCACACCATCGCCCTGCACGGCATGGTCCGTGACCAGAACGGCAAGAAGATGTCGAAGTCCTTCGGGAACAGCGTCAACCCGCTGGACTGGATGGACAAGTACGGCAGCGACGCCCTCCGGTTCACCCTCGCCCGGGGCGCCAACCCCGGTGTCGACGTCCCGATCGGCGAGGACTGGGTCCAGGGTTCGCGCAACTTCGCCAACAAGATCTGGAACGCCACCCGCTTCGCGCTGATGAACGGCGCGACGGTGGACGGCCCGCTGCCTCAGCCGTCGGCGATGTCGGCGACCGACCGGTGGATCCTGTCCCGGCTCAACTCCGTGGTCGCCGAGGTCGACGCCCTCTACGAGGACTACCAGTTCGCGAAGCTCTCCGACGCCCTGTTCCACTTCGCGTGGGACGAGGTCTTCGACTGGTACGTCGAGCTGTCCAAGACCACCTTCCAGGCGGGCGGGGAGCCGGCCGAGGTCTCCAAGCGCGTCCTCGGTGAGGTCCTCGACGTCACGCTGCGGTTGCTGCACCCGGTCGTCCCGTTCGTCACGGAGACGCTGTGGACCACGCTGACCGGTGGCGAGTCCCTCGTCATCGCCGAGTGGCCCTCGGACAGCGGCTTCCGGGACGCGGGCGCCGAGAAGGAGATCGAGACGCTCCAGTCGGTGATCACCGAGGTCCGCCGCTTCCGCGCCGACCAGGGTCTCCAGCCCGGCCAGCGGGTTCCGGCCAGGCTGTCGCTCGACGGCACGGCGCTGGCGCCGCACGAGCCCGCCGTCCGCCAACTGCTGCGCCTCCAGCCGGAGGGTGACTCCTTCACGGCTACGGCGACCCTGCCGGTCGGGGGCGTCGAGGTCGCACTGGACCTGTCCGGGGTGATCGACGTGGCGGCGGAGCGCAAGCGGCTCGCGAAGGACCTCGCGGCGGCCCAGAAGGAGCGGCAGCAGGCGGAGGCCAAGCTCGGCAACGAGGCGTTCCTGGCGAAGGCGCCGGATCACGTGGTGGGGAAGATCCGGACGCGGCTGGCCAAGGCGGACGAGGACATCACGCGGATCGCGGCGCAGCTGGAGCGGTTGCCGGAGGCGTAGGCGGTTGTACGTCGGTCACGTCTTGGCCGACCGAGGCGGGTGGTGGGTGGGCATAGGGCGGAGCCCCCAGGGACAGCCACCCCCGCCGCCCGCACCCACCCCCCGGGGGCTCCGTAGACTGGCCCCGTGAGTGAGCAGCCCCCGCACGACAGCAGCGAGCAGCCCGAGCCGATCGACCCCTTCGAGGAGATCATCGCGGCCGAGACCGACCGGGACCCGGATCTCGCGGTGATCGAGGCCGGCAGCCGTACCCTGCGCACGCAGGGCGGTCCGCCGGAGGCCGACGTCCCCGGGCGCCCGAAGGACCCCGAGGTCGACAAGGCCCTGCGCGAGGTCGAGGCGGAACTCGCCACGCGCTGGGGCGAGACCAAGCTGGAGCCCTCCGTCAGCCGGATCGCCGCGCTGATGGACGTGCTGGGCGAGCCGCAGCGGTCGTACCCCTCGATCCACATCACCGGGACCAACGGCAAGACCTCCACCGCCCGCATGATCGAGGCCCTGCTGGGCGCCTTCGAGCTGCGCACCGGGCGGTACACGTCCCCGCACGTGCAGTCGATCACCGAGCGGATCAGCCTCGACGGCGCGCCGATCTCCGCCGAGCGGTTCATCGAGACGTACCAGGACATCAAGCCGTACGTCGAGATGGTGGACGACCAACAGGAGTACCGGCTGTCCTTCTTCGAGGTGCTGACCGGCATGGCGTACGCCGCCTTTGCCGACGCGCCCGTCGATGTCGCCGTCGTGGAAGTGGGCATGGGCGGCTCCTGGGACGCCACCAATGTCATCGACGGGGACGTCGCCGTCGTCACCCCCATAGACCTCGACCACACCGACCGGCTCGGCGAGACGACCGCCGCGATCGCCGGCGAGAAGGCCGGCATCGTCAAGCAGGACGCCACCGTGATCCTGGCCCAGCAGCCGGTTGACGCGGCGCAGGTGCTGCTGAAGAAGGCCGTGGAGGTGGACGCGACCGTCGCCCGGGAGGGGCTGGAGTTCGGGGTCGTGGCGCGGCAGGTCGCCGTCGGCGGGCAGTTGCTGACCCTGCGCGGGCTCGGCGGCGAGTACACCGAGGTGTATCTGCCGCTGCACGGCCCCTACCAGGCCCACAACGCCGCCGTCGCGCTCGCCGCCGTCGAGGCCTTCTTCGGCGTCGGGTCCCAGCGGCCCGAGCCGCTCGACGTCGACACGGTCCGCAAGGCCTTCGCGGCCGTCTCCTCGCCGGGGCGGATGGAGGTCGTACGGCGATCCCCGACCGTCGTCCTGGACGCGGCCCACAATCCGGCGGGCGCCCGTGCCACCGCCGAGGCGATCGGGGAGGCCTTCGACTTCAGCCGGCTGATCGGGATCGTCGGCGCGAGCGGGGACAAGAACGTGCGCGGGCTCCTCGAAGCCTTCGAGCCGATCTTCGCGGAGATCGTCGTCACGCAGAATTCCAGCCACCGCGCGATGGACGCCGACGAACTGGCCGCGATCGCCGTCGAGGTGTTCGGCGAGGAACGCGTGCAGGTCGAGCCGCGGCTGCCCGACGCCCTGGAGGAGGCGATCATGCTCGCCGAGGAGGAGGGCGAGTTCGCGGGCGGCGGTGTGCTCGTCACCGGCTCCGTCATCACCGTCGGCGAGGCCCGGCTGCTGCTGGGGAAGGGCTGAGACTCCGCATGCGTACGCTCTGTGCATCGACCCTGATCGGCGAGGTCTTCATCATCGGCTTCGCCGGGCTGGTCGCGATGAAGGACGACGACCTGTCCATGGCCACGGTGTGGACGGTCAGCGGCATCGCCATGTTCCTGTGCCTGGCGCTGTGCGGCATGGTGACCCGCCCCGGCGGCGTCGCCCTCGGCTGGGCCCTCCAGATCGCCCTCATCGCCTCCGGTTTCGTCGTCCCGACGATGTTCTTCCTGGGGGCGTGCTTCGCGGCGCTGTGGTGGGCGTCGGTGCACTACGGACGAAAGATCGACGAGGCGAAGGCGAGATTCGCCGCGCAGGCCGACAGCTCGACGCCGAACCCCGCGTGACACCCGCGTGGCCCTCCCTTACACCTGACGCTGCGTAACAGAAGGCCGGACACGCCCTGTAATCTCAGCATCCCGCACCATCCTTGATCCGAAGGAGCCCCGTCGTGAGCCAGCGCACCCTCGTCCTCCTCAAGCCCGACGCCGTTCGTCGTGGCCTGACCGGCGAGATCATCAGCCGTATCGAGCGCAAGGCCGGCTGGCAGATCACCGCGCTGGAGCTGCGGACCCTGGACGAGGAGACCCTGGAGTCGCACTACGGCGAGCACAAGGGCAAGGTCTTCTACGAGCCGCTGGTCGAGTTCATGGCCTCCGGCCCCGTCGTGGCACTGATCGTCGAAGGTGACCGGGTCATCGAGGGGGTGCGGGCGCTGGCCGGTCCGACCGACCCGATCGCCGCCGCTCCCGGCTCCATCCGCGGCGACTACGGCGTGATCGTCCGCGAGAACCTGATCCACGCCTCCGACTCCGAGGAGTCCGCCGAGCGCGAGGTGAAGATCTTCTTCCCCGGCCGCGCCTAGCGCCGCCGCCGCGGGCGCCGACAGAGTGAAAGTCCGGGGTGTCGTCCCCTCGCCCCGGGATTTCCGGCATATGCGTGGCGATCGGGGGAACGAGCCTCCCCGAACGCCCGTCTCCAGAAGCGGACGCACACTTCATCTGCTGACAATGGCGAAGACCCTCGCGTGGTGTTCGTGCAGGCGCGTCTACGATGGAAGCCTTCACGTCACCGCACCCACTTCGCCTACCTGAAAAGCCCTCAAAAAGCTCGCGGGAAGGCCAGTCGAATCCTGATGGGGAACTCAATGTCGTTCATCGGCCGTGACATGGCTGTCGACCTCGGGACCGCCAACACGCTGGTGTACGTCAGGGGTCGCGGGATCGTACTCAACGAGCCGTCCGTCGTCGCGATCAACACCAACACCGGTGGCATCCTCGCGGTCGGCGCCGAAGCCAAGAAGATGATCGGGCGCACGCCCGGCAACATCGTTGCCGTACGTCCGCTGAAGGACGGCGTGATCGCCGACTTCGAGATCACCGAGCGGATGCTCCGCTACTTCATCCTGAAGATCCACAAGCGGCGGTATCTGGCTCGTCCGCGGGTCGTCGTCTGTGTGCCCTCCGGCATCACGGGCGTCGAGCGCCGTGCCGTCATCGAGGCGTCGTCCCAGGCCGGCGCCCGTCAGGTGCACATCATCGAGGAGCCCATGGCCGCGGCCATCGGCTCCGGCCTGCCGGTCCACGAGGCCACGGGCAACATGGTGGTGGACATCGGCGGCGGCACCACGGAGGTCGCGGTCATCTCCCTCGGCGGCATCGTCACCGCCCAGTCCATCCGCGTCGCGGGCGACGAACTGGACAACGCGATCATCCAGCACATCAAGAAGGAGTACTCCCTTCTGCTGGGTGAGCGGACAGCCGAACAGATCAAGATCACGATCGGCTCGGCGTACGACCTCGACGCTGACGAGCACACCGAAATCCGCGGCCGGGATCTTGTCTCCGGGCTGCCCAAGACCGTCGTCATCTCGGCCGCCGAAGTCCGCAAGGCGATCGAGGAGCCTGTCAACGCCATCGTCGACGCCGTCAAGACGACCCTCGACAAGTGCCCGCCGGAACTCTCCGGCGACATCATGGACCGAGGAATCGTTCTGACCGGCGGCGGAGCGCTGCTGCGCGGCCTGGACGAGCGGCTGCGCCGCGAGACGGGCATGCCGATCCACATCGCCGAGGACCCGCTGGACAGCGTGGCGCTCGGCTCCGGCAAGTGCGTCGAGGAGTTCGAGGCGTTGCAGCAGGTGCTCGACGCCCAGCCGCGCCGATGACATCACTCCTCGATTCCGCCGTACGAGACGATCTCCTCTCGTGCGGCGGATCGTTGATCTAGAGGCATAAGCTCGCCCATAAAAACCACCACACCTGAACACTGCACACGAATTCCTATGAGGAAGGGCACGGCCGCCGCACGTGAGGGACACACGAGAGAGCCGGCTGCTCCTGGTGCTGCTGGTCGCCGTCGCGTTCGCGCTGATCACGGTGGATATCCGCGGCGGGGAGGACTCACCGGTCGACGGTGCCCGCCAGGCCGCGGCCACGGTCTTCGGCCCGATCGAGGACGGTGTGTCGACCGCGGTCAATCCGGTCGGCAACGCGGTATCCGCCATCCGTGACTCCGGGGAACGGCACGACCGGCTCGCCCAGTTGGAGGAGGAGAACGCGGCCCTCAAGGCGAGACTCGGCAGCGACGACCGCAGCCGCAGCCGCCTGGCCCAGCTCGACAAGATGCTCAAGATCGCGGGCGCGGGCCAGTACGGCATCAAGGGCGCCGAGGTCATCGCGATAGGAGCGGCCCAGGGCTTCTCCTGGACCATCACCATCGACGTCGGCGCCGACGACGGCATCAAACGCGACATGACCGTCCTCAACGGGGACGGACTGGTCGGGCGCGTGACGACCGTCGGCCCCAACACCGCCACCGTGCTGCTCGCCAACGACCCCGACTTCACCGTCGGCACCCGCATGGAGGCCAGCGACGAACTCGGCTTCGCCTCCGGGCAGGGCGACCGCCCGCTGCGCGTCGAACTCCTCAACGGCAAGGCCGAGATCAACAAGGGCGACCGCCTGGTCACCTTCGGCTCCCAGGCCGACAAGCCCTTCGTGCCCGGTGTGCCGGTCGGCGTGGTCTCCCGCGTCGACCCCTCCGGCGGCGATCTGACCCGCACCCTCTACGTCACGCCGTACGTCAGCTTCAGCAAGCTCGACGTCGTCGGTGTCGTCGTCCAGGCCCCGAAGAAGGACCCGCGCGACACGGTGCTCCCCGCCAAGCCCAAGCCGACCCCCACACCGACCGTGACGGTGACGGTCACCCCGTCCGCGAACGCGCCGGTCGACGGCCAGATCCAGCAAGAAGAGCAGTAGGAGCTGTAGCCCATGCGCGTCAACCGGATCCTGCTGTCCACCGCCCTGGTCGTCGTCGCCCTGGTGCTCCAGGTGAGCGTCCTCGCCCGCCTCCACCTCCCCGGCGCCGTCCCCGACCTGCTGCTGCTCACAGTCCTCGCCCTCGCCATGGTCTACGGCCATGTCGGCGGCGCCTTCGTCGGCTTCGGCGCCGGCCTGCTCGCCGACCTCGCCCCGCCCGCCGACCACGCGGCCGGCCGCTACGCCCTGGTGCTCTGCGTGATCGGCTACCTCGCCGGACTCGTCAAACCGGACCACGGCCGCCTGAAGTCCGCCTCCGGCCCCATGGTCGTCGTGGCCGCCGCCGCCATCGGCTCCACCCTGCTGTACGCCGGGGTCGGCGCCCTCGTCGGCGACACCGCCGCCCGCCATGTGGGCCTCGGCAGCCTGCTGTTCACGGCCCTCTTGTACGACCTGCTGCTCGCCCCGTTCGTCGTCCCCGGGATCATGGCGCTGGCCCGGCGCGCGGAGAACGACCCGCTCGCCGAGACCAGCTCCGCCGGCAAGGTCACCGACATCTCCTCCGGCTGGCTCTCCTCGGGCACCGGCCTGCGGATCGGGGGCCAGCGCAACGGGCTGAAGACGAAGGCCGCCCGGGTCCGCACGGCCCGTGCCGGCCGCATCAAGGGGGTCAAGCGGTTGTGAGCGCACGAGCCCGAGCGCGGAGCGCGCCAGTGAAAAGAGCACTCGAACGGGGGACGTTCCGGCGGAACGTGGCCTCACAGGCTCGTCGTTCATCATTCGTACGCGCACACACGTCAGCACACACGTCCGCACACTGAGAGGGGGAGGCAGCAGCAGTGACCAACATCCCCGAGACCGGCCGGACCCCACGGGTCCAGATCCGGCTCGTCGTCATCCAGATCCTCGTCCTCTCCCTGCTCGGCACGCTCGGCGGCCGCCTGTGGTACCTCCAGATCCGCGAAGGCGAGGAGTACGCCAAGGAGGCCTCCGGCAACCACGTCCAGCAGGTCGTGGAGCCCGCCGTACGCGGGTCGATCCTGGACGCGCGCGGAGTGCCGCTCGCCGACAACGAGACCCGGCTCGTCGTCTCCGCCTCCCGTACCGACCTGCTGAAGATGCCGGACGACGGCAAGGCCGTCCTCGCCAAACTGGCCGGCGTCCTGGGCATGAAGCCCGCGGACGTCATGCAGAAGGTCCGGCTGTGCGACGCCAAGACGCCGCAGCCCTGCTGGAACGGCTCGCCGTACCAGCCCATCCCCATCACCGACGAGGCCACCGCCCGCCAGGCCCTCCAGATCCGCGAGCGCGCCGAGGACTTCCCCGGCATCACCGCCGAGCCGGAGGCCGTGCGCCGCTACGCCGGCCCCGGCGAGGCCAACACCGCCCAGGTGCTCGGCTACCTCTCGCCCGTCACCGACGAAGAGATCACCAAGGCCCAGGACACCGACTCGCCCTATCTGCGCTCCGACCAGGTCGGCCGAAGCGGCCTGGAGCGCCAGTACGACAAGGAGCTGCGCGGCAAGGCCGGCGTCACCCGCTACGAGGTCGACAACCTCGGCCGCGTCATCGGCGAGGCCGCGGCCGACGAGGCCCAGTCCGGCTCCAGCCTCGTCACCAGCATCGACGCCCGCGTCCAGCGGGTCGCCGAGTACGAGTTGAACGACGCGATGGTCAAGGCCCGCAAGGAGTTCGACCGCAACACCCAGGAGAACTACAAGGCCGACTCCGGCGCGGTCGTCGTGATGGAGAACAAGACCGGCCGCATCGTCTCCATGGCGTCCAACCCGAGCTACGACCCGAACGCCTGGGTCGGCGGCATCTCCGCCAAGGACTACGCCAAGCTCACCGGCAAGGACTCCAACTACCCGCTGCTGAACCGGGCCATCCAGGGTCAGTCCGCGCCCGGCTCCACCTTCAAGGTGATCTCGACGGCCGCCGCCGTCGAGGCCGGCTACCCCTTCGACGGCAACTACGAGTGCTCCAGCGCGTACAACGTCGGCGGCCAGGTCTTCAAGAACTTCGAGTCGCAGAGCTATGGCTCGATCAACCTCGGCCGCGCCCTGGAGGTCTCCTGCGACACCGTCTTCTACCGCCTCGCGCACAGCGAGTGGAAGAGGGACGGGGGCATCAACCCGAAGAAGGGTCAGCCCAAGGACTACTTCTTCAAGGCCGCCCACCAGTTCGGCCTCGGCAAGGAGACCGGCATCGACCTGCCCAACGAGGTCACCGGCCGCATCCCCGACCGCCAGTGGAAGCAGCAGTACTACGAGGCCAACAAGGACGCCTGGTGCAAGACGGGGAAGAAGGACGGCTCCTACGTCGAGAAGATCGCGTACGAGAACTGCCTCGAAGGCAACAAGATGCGCGCCGGTGACGAGATCAACTACTCCATCGGCCAGGGCGACACCCAGGTCACCCCGATCCAGATGGCCACGATCTACGCGGCGATCGCCAACGGCGGCACCCTGTACGACCCCACCGTCGGCAAGGCCATCGTCAGCGCCGACGGCAAGACCGTCCAGGAGATCAAGCCCAAGTCGCACGGCAAGCTGCCGATAAGCGGGGAGACACTGGGCGAGATGAACGAGGCCCTCGCGGGCGTCGCCGCCCGCGGTACCGCCGCCTGGCGGTTCGCCCAGACCGGCTGGCCGCAGGACAAGATCCCGATGCACGCCAAGACCGGTACCGCCGAGGTCTACGGCAAGCAGACGACGTCCTGGTTCACCACGTACACCAAGGACTACACGGTCGTCATGACGATCTCCCAGGGTGGCACCGGCTCCGGAGCCTCCGGTCCGGCCGTCCGCAACATCTACGACGCGCTGTACGGCGTCTCCGACGACGGCACGATCAACCCGAAGAACGCGCTGCTGCCCACGCCGGAGAAGAGCCTGCCGAAGATCAGGACGGACGGTTCGATCACCGCTCCGAAGGTGGCCAAGGACCCGGCGAAGGACCAGCGGGCCAGCCAGGAGGGCGCGGCCGAGCCGGACGAGCAGCAGCAGGCGGCGACCGTGTCGACACCGACGACCGGGAACCGGGACACGCGGCGCAGGCCGCGCAGGAGGCCGAGCCGGAGGATGCTCACATGACGGGGGCGAACAGCTTCCAGGTATCCGGGTACGGGCCCCAGCGCGCGGGCTGGACCCGCCTGTTCGCCCGTGACTCGCTCGCCCGCCGGCTGGACTGGCCGATACTGCTGGCGGCGCTGGCGCTCTCGGCGATCGGCTCGGTGCTGGTCTTCTCGGCGACCCGCAACCGCACGGAGATCAATCAGGGCGATCCGTACTACTTCCTGCTCCGGCACATCCTGAACACCGGCATCGGCTTCGCCCTGATGCTCGGCACGGTCTGGCTCGGCCACCGCACCCTGCGCACGGCCGTGCCGATCCTGTACGGCGCCTCGGTGTTCCTGATCCTGATGGTGCTGACCCCGCTGGGGTCGACGGTCAACGGCGCGCACTCGTGGATCGTGGTCGGCGGCGGATTCTCCCTCCAGCCCTCCGAGTTCGTGAAGGTCACGATCATCCTGGGCATGGCGATGCTGCTGGCGGCGCGGGTGGACGCGGGCGACAAGCCCTACCCGGACCAGCGAACGGTGCTCCAGGCCCTCGGCTTGGCCGCCGTACCGATGCTGATCGTGATGCTGATGCCCGACCTCGGGTCGGTGATGGTCATGGTCATCATCGTGCTGGGCGTGCTGCTCGCCTCCGGCGCCTCGAACCGGTGGGTGTTCGGGCTGCTGAGCGCGGGCGCGATCGGCGCCATCGCCGTCTGGCAACTGCACATCCTGGACGACTACCAGATCGCCCGCTTCGCCGCCTTCGCCAACCCCAGCCTCGACCCCGCCGGCGTCGGCTACAACACCAACCAGGCCCGCATCGCGATCGGTTCGGGCGGTCTGACGGGCTCCGGCCTGTTCCACGGCTCGCAGACGACGGGCCAGTTCGTGCCGGAGCAGCAGACGGACTTCGTGTTCACGGTCGCGGGGGAGGAGCTGGGCTTCGTCGGCGCGGGCCTGATCATCCTGCTGCTCGGTGTCGTCCTGTGGCGCGCCTGCCGCATCGCCCGCGAGACGACCGAGCTGTACGGCACGATCGTCGCCGCCGGAATCGTGGCGTGGTTCGCCTTCCAGTCCTTCGAGAACATCGGGATGACACTGGGGATCATGCCCGTGACGGGCTTGCCGCTGCCGTTCGTGTCGTACGGCGGAACCTCGATGTTCGCGGTGTGGGTGGCGGTGGGGTTGCTCCAGTCGATTCGGGTGCAGCGGCCCATGTCGGCCTAGGGGCACTCGGGGTTGCCCCTGAGTTTCCCCGGGATTCATCCGGGGCAGGCCCTGCCGTCCCGTCCCGGCTCCCACTACATTCGGGGCATGGCGGACACAAAGCGCGAGATCGAGCGGAAGTACGAATCCGACGAAAGCGGCCTGCCGGACCTGACCGGCGTCGCCGGGATCGCGTCCGTGATCGACAAGGGAGTCGCGCACCTGGACGCCACCTACTACGACACCGTCGACGAACGCCTCGCCGCCTCCTCGATCACCCTGCGCCGCCGCACCGGCGGCTCGGACGCCGGCTGGCACCTGAAGTTCCCGGTGGCCCCGGGCGTACGGGACGAGATCCAGGCGCCGCTCTCCGACACCGTGCCCCGCACCCTCACCGGCCTCGTCCGCTCCCGCGTCCGGGACACGGCCCTCGCGCCCGTGGTCCGGCTGCGCTCCGAGCGCGATGTGCGCGACCTCGTCGACGCGGACGGCGGGCTGCTGGCCGAGGTCAGCGTGGACGCCGTACGGGCGGAACGGCTCACCGGGGAGGGCGGCTCGGCCCAGTGGACCGAGATCGAGGTGGAACTCGCCGACGGCGGCGACCCGGCCTTCCTCGACAAGGTGGAGAAACGGCTGCGCAAGGCGGGTGTACGGCCGTCCGCGTCGGCGTCGAAGCTCGCGCGGGCGCTGGCGGAGACGGCCCCGAAGAAAAAGAAGCGCAAGGTCAGGTCCCCGCAGCCGCCCGTGACTGCCGGCGACCACGTTCTCGCCTATGTCCGCGCCCAGCGGGACGCGATCGTCGAACTCGACCCCGCCGTGCGGCGCGACGTGTTCGACTCCGTGCACCGTATGCGAGTCGCCACCCGCCGTATGCGCAGCGCCTTCCGGTCGTACGGGAAGGTCCTCGACCGCGCCGTCACCGACCCGATCGGCGAGGAACTGAAGTGGCTCGCCGGTGAGCTGGGCGTCGACCGCGACCAGGAGGTCCTGACGGAACGCCTGACGGCCGGGTTGGACGAGCTGCCGAGGCCCTTGCTGGTGGGCCCGGTCCGCACCCGGCTGCGTACCTGGTCGCACGCCCGGCGCGGAGGATCGCGCCGCCGGCTGATCGCCGTACTGGACGGCAAGAGGTACCTGGAGCTGCTGGGCTCGCTCGACGCCCTGGTCGCCGATCCGCCGCTGCTCGCGGCGGCCGGAGGGAAGCCGGAGAAGGTGATCGGCAAGGCCGTACGCAAGGACTTCGCGGCCTTGTCCGCGCTGGTCGAGCAGGCGATGGAGTCGCCGGCCGGGGCCGACCGCGACCTAGCGCTGCACGAGGCGCGGAAGAAGGCGAAGCGGACCCGGTACGCGGCGGAGGCGGCCGTCGTGCCGCTCGGCGATGCGGCGGCCGGGCTGGTCAAGTCGATGAAGTCCCTTCAGGGGCTGCTCGGCGACCACCAGGACAGCGTCATGGTCCGTGAGGCCTTGCGGGAGCTGGCACGGCAGGCGCACGCGGCGGGGGAGAACGCGTTCACGTACGGGCTGCTGTACGGGCGTGAGGAGCGGCGGGCGGCGGCCGTGGAGGCGGAGCTGCCCGAGGCCTGGGACCGGATCAAGGGCGGGGCGGCGATCTGATCGGGTGGATCGGGCAGGAGGCCGTCGCGGTCGCGTTAGTCTGGATGGTCACCCCTGTCAGTCCAGTAGTCCGGTCAGTCCAGTAGTCCTGTCAGATTCAGTAGTCCTGTCAGATCAGCCCCGCTCACGAAGGTTCGCGAGATGCCTGCCGAAGTCGCTGCGTCGGTTTTCCCGCAGCTCGAAGCTCTGCTCCCGCACGTGCAGAAGCCGATCCAGTACGTCGGCGGAGAACTCAACTCCACCGTCAAACCGTGGGAGTCGTGTGACGTCCGCTGGGCGCTGATGTACCCGGACGCCTACGAGGTCGGCCTGCCCAACCAGGGCGTCATGATCCTCTACGAAGTCCTGAACGAGCAGCAGGGCGTCCTCGCCGAGCGCACGTACAGCGTGTGGCCGGACCTGGAGGCGCTGATGCGGGAGCACAAGGTCCCGCAGTTCACCGTGGACAGCCACCGGCCGGTGCGCGCGTTCGATGTGTTCGGGCTTTCGTTCTCCACCGAGCTCGGATACACGAACATGCTGACGGCCCTGGCCCTGGCGGGCATCCCGCTGGAGTCACGGGACCGCACGATCGACGACCCGATCGTCCTGGCCGGCGGCCACGCGGCCTTCAACCCCGAGCCGATCGCCGACTTCATCGACGCGGCGATCATCGGCGACGGCGAGCAGGCCGTGCTGGACATGACGGCGATCATCCGCGCGTGGAAGGCGGAGGGCCGCCCCGGCGGTCGCGAGGAGGTTCTCTTCCGCCTGGCGCGTACCGGTTCGGTGTACATCCCGGCGTTCTACGACGTCGAGTACCTGCCCGACGGCCGTATCGCCCGCGTGGTCCCCAACAAGTCGGGCGTCCCGTGGCGCGTGTCCAAGCACACGGTGATGGACCTGGACGAGTGGCCGTACCCGAAGCAGCCCCTGGTCCCCCTGGCCGAGACGGTCCACGAGCGGATGTCGGTCGAGATCTTCCGCGGCTGCACGCGCGGCTGTCGCTTCTGCCAGGCCGGCATGATCACGCGCCCGGTGCGCGAGCGGTCGATCACGGGCATCGGCGACATGGTGGAGAAGGGCCTGAAGGCGACGGGCTTCGAGGAGGTCGGGCTTCTTTCGCTGTCGAGCGCCGACCACTCGGAGATCGGTGACATCGCGAAGGGCCTCGCGGACCGCTACGAGGACGACAAGATCGGCCTCTCGCTGCCCTCCACCCGGGTGGACGCCTTCAACGTCGACCTGGCGAACGAGCTGACGCGCAACGGCCGTAGGTCCGGTCTGACCTTCGCGCCCGAGGGCGGCTCGGAGCGCATGCGCAAGGTCATCAACAAGATGGTCTCCGAAGAGGACCTGATCCGGACGGTGGCGACGGCGTACGGCAACGGCTGGCGCCAGGTGAAGCTGTACTTCATGTGCGGCCTGCCGACCGAGACCGACGAGGACGTGCTCCAGATCGCCGACATGGCGATGAACGTGATCCAGAAGGGCCGCGAGGTCTCCGGCCAGAACGACATCCGCTGCACGGTGTCGATCGGCGGCTTCGTCCCCAAGCCCCACACCCCCTTCCAGTGGGCGCCGCAGCTGTCGGCGGAGGAGACGGACGCCCGTCTCGGAAAGCTCCGCGACAAGATCCGCGCCGACAAGAAGTACGGCCGTTCGATCGGCTTCCGCTACCACGACGGCAAGCCCGGCATCGTCGAGGGCCTGCTGTCCCGCGGCGACCGCCGCATCGGCGCCGTGATCCGCGCGGTCTACGAGGACGGCGGCCGCTTCGACGGCTGGCGCGAGCACTTCTCGTACGACCGCTGGATGCGGTGCGCCGACAAGGCGCTGGCTGATGTCGGTCTGGACGTCGACTGGTACACGACGCGTGAGCGTACGTACGAGGAGGTCCTGCCGTGGGACCACCTGGACTCGGGGCTGGACAAGGACTGGCTCTGGGAGGACTGGCAGGACTCCCTCGACGAGACGGAGGTCGAGGATTGCCGGTGGACGCCTTGCTTCGACTGCGGGGTGTGCCCGCAGATGGACACGGCTATACAAATCGGACCGACCGGGAAGAAGCTGCTGCCTCTTACGGTCAAGAACGCAGGTCAGGCGCCAGCTTCGAGTGGTCATGCGCACTGACGTGAGCGAGGCACTCGATCGGGTGATTGAGGCGCTGGCGGGGGCGAGCGAGGAGGAGGTGGTGGCAGTGCTGGCAACCGTGGGCTCTTTGCCGCGCCAGCGCTTGGCATCTCTAGCTGCTCTCCCGGGTACACCACTGCCGGCCCCCGGCGGCGCCTCCGAGATCTGTTCAGAGGTCGAGCGGGTCTCAGGTCTGTGAGGACTTGAGGAAGCGGAGCGAACCACTGAGCCCCCTCTTCGACTCGGAGGGGGCTCAGTGCTGACTGGTCAATGGCAGGCAACCGTCCTTCTTGTCTTCCACATACTCCGAGCGCAAGCTTGCGGACCGCGCGTCGGACCTCGATGTGCTGGGCAGAGACTTCACCGCACCTCTGTCGCCGAGAAGCCAAGGTTGTGCAACGCCGGTGGGCTGACGTCCTCGAGACCGCCCCGAGTTACTCGCTCGAACCCGACCGGGCCTTATATCGCTGCATCTCAACGCAGTAGCATCACGCTGTTGCCACCGCCTGGCCCAGTAGGCTACATGCACTCACGCCCCAACCAAGGATGACAAGTGCAAGACACCGCAGACGTCACTCGCCGCCTCTGGGCCCTGTGCGGGGTACTCAGGGACGACGGAATCACCTACCACGAATACCTCAGCGAACTTACCTATCTTTTGTTCCTCAAGCTTGCCAAGGAGCTGGGGGTCGAGAAGGCGATCCCGAATGAGGCTGGTTGGGAAAAGCTAAGCGCCGCCTCTGAGGCGGAAAAGCTGAATGCTTACAGAAAATCGCTAAAGCTTCTCGGTGAGGCACGCAATGCAACGGTGAGGGATATTTTCGCAGGAGCTAAAACGGCGATTAGCTCGCCCACATCCCTCGATCAGTTGGTGCAGGCGATTGATGATATCGACTGGTACAGGGCCCGCCAAAACGGAATCGGCGACGTGTATGAGGGTTTGATCGAAAAAAATGCCCAAGAGTCGAGGTACGGAGCGGGGCAATACTTCACGCCCCGGGCTGTAGTTGAGGCTATCGTCCAAGCCTGCCAGCCAACACCGGATGACAGTGTTTACGATCCTGCTGCTGGGACTGGTGGATTTTTGATCGCAGCAGGGCTTCATGCACGGGATGAAAACGGAAGCACCCCCCAGCTTTCCGGGGTCGAGCTGGTTTCCGATGTACGAAAGCTAGGCTTGATGAACCTGATCCTGCACGATCTGCAGGGTGAGGTGATATTGGGTGACGCTCTGCACCAAAAGCCGCGCGAGCAAGGCTTCTCCCTGTGCCTTACGAATCCACCTTTTGGAGTGAAGGGAAGTCTGACCAGAGAGCAGAACGACTTGCTCGACTTCCCAACGGGAAATAAACAATTGGCCTTCCTGCAGCATGCCTACAAGAACCTTGCCAAGAATGGGCGTGCGGCAATCGTTGTTCCAGATAACGTGTTGTTTGAGGAAGGAGTGGCTACATCCATCCGGACTAAGCTGGTGCATGATTTCCGGCTCCACACCGTACTGAAGTTGCCGACCGGGATCTTTTACGCTTCCGGTGTTCGCACCTCTGTACTTTTTTTCTGTGCCGACGGAACCACGTCGGACACCTGGTTCTATGACCTCCGTGAAGGACAGGCATCCTTCGGTAAGAGGCGTCAATTCACTAGCGAGGACCTGCAAGACTTTGTAAAATGCTACGGGCCTGATGCAATGGGGCGAAGTGCACGTAAGGAAAGTAGCCGATTTCGGTCTATGAGCGTGTCGGATCTGGCTGCTAACAATTATCGACTGGACGTTATAACGTCGCATTCAGATGCCGCTCATACGAGCACTGTGACAGTTGAACGGATGCTCGAATCTACGCGCAGTATGACTGATGAACTAGATGCGGTGCAGTCCAATATCCAAGAGATCGAGAAATTGTTGACCTCTTTCGTCGAGGCCGCTGGCTCTCCCGATCGCACACAAACCTCATGATTGATGCGAGTATCTATCCCTCATCCTGGGAAGTATGTCCCGTAGGGGAAGCCGGCGAGGCGATCGTGGGACAACAGCGCTCGCCTGATACCACGCATGGGAACGGTCTTCTTCCCTATCTCAGGGTCGCCAACGTTCAGGACGACGCTCTTGATCTGAACGATTTGACCACTATGCGCTTCACAGGTGCAGCTAGAGAGAAGTACCGTCTCCGAGACGGAGACGTGCTCCTGTGTGAAGGCCAGAGCAGAGAGCTGGTTGGGCGAGCGGCTCTTTATCGTGGCGAACCAGAGGAACTGTACTTTCAGAACACGGTAATTAGATTTCGGCCACACAGCGAGATTCTTCCAGAGTTCGCACTGATCGTATTTCGGGCTTATCTGTATTCGGGTGTATTTTCCGAAATTGCAAAGTCCACCACAAATATTGCCCATCTCGGCTTGAATCGATTTAGGTCCCTTCCTTTCCCGGTACCGTCACGGGCAACTCAGGAAGCAATCGTTGATACGGCACGCTCCATCCAATCATCGATTGATGCGTCACTAAGTGGACTGGCCAGCCTTACGTATACAGCCGAACGAATGCCCGCAGACATGCGGGACTTGGCCCTTCTTGGCGACCGGCCTATTGGAAATCCAGGGTCCGTAGACCCAGCTCTCTCCTGTAAATGGCTAGCAGCAGCAGATGTCGTGCCTTCTGATTCACCCATCGTCTATGGAATCCATCAGCCTGGCCCTGACATAAATGATGCAACCGGCGTTCCGTACATCCGTGGCCAGGACTTGAGGGATGGTTACATCGCCGCTGATAGCTTGAAGCACACGTCTGCAGAAATTGCGGAGCAGTATTCGCGGGCTCAGCTCTCGACGGGAGACGTGCTGCTAGGAATCATTCGCAGCCTTCGTGTTGCCATCGTGCCAGAGGAACTAGATGGCGCACATATCACCCAGGGCACAGCTCGCATTCGTCCAGGCGAGGAAATCGATAGTTCGTACCTCGCTCACTGGCTCCGAAGCGGGTCAGCCCAAGCGTGGTTCCGTAGCCGGCTTAGAGGTATCAACATGCCTCGGTTGAACTTGCGTGACGTACAAGAGCTTCCCGTGCCTGTTAGGAAAATTCCCGACCAGATCAGGTTGGGCCAGCTTCTAGACATCGCGACCGAGGCGCTCGAACAGATTGTAGAAGACGCTAATGCCTCAGTTGGGCGGCTGCGTGCCTTGGAACGTGATGCAGTGAATTCTTGTGCCTACGGGGCGGTGGCACATGCGATCACTAAACGAGTGGCGCCGGATAGACAGAAGGACCTTGCGCAACTCGCCGTTTCAAGAATTAAGGCTAGCTCATCTATGGCAAATGCAACTCCCAAACCCCGCAAGCGTGCTGCGTCCAAAGCAGCACCACGGAAGAAAGTGACACTCCAATCAGACACTAATTCAGTGCAGTTGCTCGCTTCGCTTAGCAGGGCTGGCCACCCTATGACACCGGAGGATCTGTTTAGGGATCTGGAACTCGAAGATTCGGCTATTGATAGCTTTTTTGTGGTTCTGCGGAAGCTATCACATGAAGGCAAGATCACGATCCACCGCCCTAACGATAGTGACGTTCACATCGAGAGGATTCCTTGATGAGGATCGTCAAGTTCGAAGTTGATAGCTTCAAGAATCTCAAGGATTTCTCCATCTCGTTTGATCGAGGATCGCCGGTATCTGTTCTCGTGGGACGTAACGGAGCGGGAAAATCGAATCTTCTTGAGGCTCTAACTATCGTTTTCAGAGACCTCGATCTGGGGTTGGCCCCCACCTTTTCGTATCGCTTAGAGTATGAAGTAGGCGGTCACGACGTGGCGGTAAAGTCCGAGCTGCCTTCAGGGCAGCAAGATTATAAACTCGAATGCACGATTGACGGTAACCATCTATCGACTGCGAAATTCGTCGGGGCGGCAGGTGCAACCTACCGGCCAACACATGTTTTCGGTTACTACTCAGGCCCGAGTAATCGCCTAGAAGAACACTTCGTAGCTCATCAAGAGCGCTTCTATAAGGACTTGCTTGCCGGTATTGACCGCCCCTTGCGACCGTTGTTTTATGCGCGCAACGTCCATTCGAATTTTGTGCTACTTTCGTTCTTCCTTGACGAAGATCCGGCCGTCATGCGTCTACTGCGTGATCAGCTCGGTATCGAAGGGCTTGATTCAGTTCTGTTCGAGATGCAGAAACCTTCTTGGGGCGATAAGGGGAGGGGTGGGGACCCTCGTTTCTGGCGAGCCAGGGGCACGGTACGAGCGCTTTTGGATCGTCTCTATGCACTGTCTCTTGCCCCGATGAGGCTGAACCGGAAGGTTCGCGCGGGGCTGGGCGGCCGTCTATCTGAATCTGAGCATCTGTTCCTATACCTGGAAAGCCTCGAGAAAGCGCGCGAGCTTGCGTCCGGATACCTCAGCTACAGCGATTTCTTCAAGGCGCTTGAGAGTACATATATTTCCGAGTTGATCTACGATGTTCGGATTCGAGTAAGAACTAGCAGATCAGATACGCCCTTGACTTTCCGAGAGCTGAGTGAGGGCGAGCAGCAACTTCTGCTAGTGCTTGGCTTGATGCGCTTCACCCGTGAAGAAGAGTCCCTATTTCTGCTCGACGAGCCTGATACTCACCTAAATCCTTCCTGGAGCGTTAGGTATAGAAGGTTTCTTAGCGAAGTGGGCGCGCTCGATGAGGGGTGCCATGTTTTGATGGCTACCCATGATCCGCTCGTCGTGGCCGGCCTGCTAAAAAACGAGGTGCGGATTCTGGAAAGGGAGTCTGATGGGAGAATCTCTGCTGTCGAGCCCCTGGATCACCCTCGCGGGATGGGAGTGGGAAGTCTGCTCACCAGCGATATCTACGGTCTCCGTTCTCAGCTAGATCTTGAAACTCTTACGCGCTTGGACCGTAAACGGGATCTCGCATCTCGCGTGGGGGATCTCAATGAGTCTGAAGCGGACGAACTGAGTCAACTTGGTCATGAACTGCGTGACCTCGGTTTGTTGATGGAGAATCGAGACCCTGAGTTCCAGGAATATTTGCGAGCTAAGGCCGAAGTGCGTGAGCCGGAGAATCAAATTACTCTAACTCGGCAAGAGATTGAAGAGAGCAGGGCAGCTGCTGCTGCTCTCCTGAGGGACATAGGTTCGGAAGACTAGCGGGGGGAAGGGGAGGAATGATTTTCATTGACATTCAGGAAGTTATCTCAACGCTGGGAGAGGATTGGAAAAAAGAAGCGCAGCTTATCACTAAAAAACTTAAGGAGGCAAAAAATGAAGCTGAACGGAAAACATTAATTGCGGAACATGAAGGTGTTTGGCGACAGCTGAAGTCAAAGCTTTCCGCGTTCGCACATCATAAATGCTGGTATTGCGAGACGTTCAGCTACAGGTCTGACAACTCGGTTGACCATTTTCGACCCAAGTTGCGTGTCTACGAAGACAAGGGCCACCCTGGATACTGGTGGCTCGCCTTCTCTCCAGCGAACTATCGCTTCGCTTGCACCTTTTGCAATAGCCGCCGACATGATGTGGGAGGAACTTCCGGCGGTAAGCATGATCATTTCCCTCTGGTTGACGGCTCTCCCAGAGCTGTTGACCCGTATACGCCGCTCTCGGTAGAGAACCCGTTGCTTTTGGATCCCTGCTGGAAGTCGGACGTTGCGGCGTTCTGGTTTGATGACACAGGCGAGGTCAGTGTCAACCCACCTTTTAAAGAAATGGATGATCACGCTGAGGAAAAGGTGGATGCCTCCCGCCATTTCTATCACCTAGATCAAGTGTCTCTGGTTGAGGCGAGGCGACGAGTCTATCTAAGGGTTCTGAGCCTTTGTGATCAAGCTGACGATTCGTTCATCAGTTGGCAGAAGACGAAAGATCACTCAGCAAAGATGGCTTTCAGGGAAGCCATGAATGCTATTGCACGCATGCGGGATCGGACTGCTGAGCACTCGGCCGTTGCCCATTGTGCAATCCGGGGATACCGGCACAGTAGTATCTCCGCCAGCCTTTCCTACGACTCGGCCGCGTGATCAAGTACATGCTGTTAAACGTGACTGCGTCGGTGCGCAGCAGGACCAGGTCGGCCTGCTTGCCCTGGGGGATGCTGCCGACCTGGTCGCCGAGTCCCAGAGCGCGGGCGCCGTCGATGCTCGCGAACTCCACCACGTCCCGGGCGGTCAGCGAGGGCGGCCTGCCGTGCACGGTGTCCCGGCCGCGCTGCACGCTGAGCGTGGTGCGCATGGTCGAGAACATGTCGCCGCCGGCGGAGGGACAGTCGTCGATGGAGAGGGTCGGTCGGATGCCCGCGGCGAGCGTGCGCCCGGTCTCGGGTCGGCCGAAGCCCATCTTCGGCTCCACCTCGGGGCTGATCGACACCGAGCAGCCCGCGTCGGCCATCATCGTCAACTCGTCGTCGTCCAGGCCGTTGCCGTGCACGAACGTCGTCCGCTCGTCGAGCAGGCCGTGCTCCCGCAGGGCGGCGACCGGCCGACGTCCCTGCGCCGCGCCGGAGCGCACGTGTACGCGCATGCTTACCCGCAGCCCGAGGTCCCTGGCCGCGGCGACGTCGGCGGCTGTGGTCTCCATGCTCGTGATCTGAGGACCGCGCAGGCCCAGCGCCAGCGTCACGAGGGCGCTGTCGTCGGGGACTTGGCCGCGCATCCGGGCGAGTTCGGCGGCGACGGGGCCGGCGGTGCCGATCCCCACGCCGTAGCAGCAGACGCTCCGCCCGGGTGCCTGGCAGAGAGCGTCGAGCGCCGCGTCGCCGTGTGCGGTGGTGTCGGTGCAGTGGCACCAGTCCAGCAGCGTGGTGATGCCCGACTGAAGTGCCTCGACCCGGCCGAGCAGCGTTCCGACGTGTACGTCCTTCGGCCGGTGGTGCGGGCGGATCGTGCCGTGCGTCGCGGCCCGGTCTCGGGAAACGTCCAGTCGGCACCGATCCCCCGGAACACCGCCTGCCAGGTGTGCCGGTGGGTGTCGACGAAGTCGGGCAACACCAGCGCGTCGCCTCGTGGCAGATCGCCGGTGGCAGGGTCGACGCTGAGCACTGTGCCGCCGCGCATGGTGACTTCGGTATCTTCCCGTCCGGCCACCCGTTCGGCCTCTAGGATGTGCCTGTGGGGTCTCAATTCGACAAGGTGCTTCCGCATGGCGTTGGTGCCGCTGCGATAGTTTTTGTGGCGCTCTTTTTTCTCGCTGCTTTCTTCAGCGAGCTGATGAAAGGTTTTGCCGCACGTTCGATCGACACCATCTTCCGCCGGAAGAATGCGTTACGACGGGTCGGTGGAAGGCAGCTGCGGCGTTATCGCCAGAGGGCCGAGCAGTGGCATGCAAAGCATCCGCTTGGCTTCGATACGGCGAACGTCGATGTCCGTCGCATATACGTCCCGCTGCAGTCTGCCATCGGAACCGAACGTGCGGACATGAGCGAGACCCTGCTGAACAGTTCACGTGTCGTCGTTCTGGGGGAACCCGGGGCTGGTAAGTCCCTGCTCCTGAAGACCGAAATTCTTCGGTGGCTGGAGAAAGGGGACGACAGCCAAGTACCAGTGATCGTCAGCCTGCATAAATGCAACGTCTCGCGCGACAGCCTCCGAGACTTCATCGTCGCCGAATTCAATCAGGCGAATTTGAGTGGCGCAGCCTCACTTGTGGACAAGATGCTGTCGACCGGTCGCCTGCGCGTCTTCTTCGACGGCCTCGACGAAGTTGGTCGAGATGATCGTGAGCGGGTGGAAGGGGAGTTGCGCGAGTTTTCGCGGACTCATGCGGGATGCCCCATGATTGTTACTTGTCGCACCGCGGTTTATGACGGCCAGCTGAGTCCCGAGTTTGACTACGTGGCACGCATCGCAGAGTTCGACGATGCGTCGATGCGGCGATTTCTCAACAACTGGAACAAGGCGGAAGACGCGCTGAACGTCAACCGTGTGATCGCCTCACTGCGCAGTAATCGTGATCTCATGAGGATAGCGCGACGCCCCTTGCTCCTGACGATCATCGCCTATCTTCAGTCAGGCGATCGAGCAGATGATTTCGGGCCGCTGCCCAATTCCCGTGCCGAATTCTACCGTGCGGCTATTGCGCACTTGCTCGACCGCGACAGGCAGCTCGGCCGCAAGAGTGCAATATCAAAATACAACGGCAATCGAAAGCTGCTCATTCTGCAGCATATCGCGCTTGCGATGCACGAAGCTCCCATGGAGCGCGAGGATCACCTTGCTATATCTGGAGCGAATGTAGAGTCGATCGTCCGCTCGCTGCTCCCCGACTTCGACTTGGGGAACGATCACGTCTTGCCCCTCATGGACGAGATCGTCGACCGCAGCCAGCTGTTGCGGCCTTTGGACACGCTGCGGAGCCAATACGGGTTTGCCCATCTCACGCTGCAGGAGTTCCTTACCGCGCAGGCGCTTCATGACTCGCCGAGCGATATAATTCAGAAATACCACAGCGACCCGAACGCGTGGCGTGAAGTGGTCAAGTTCTGGTGTGCGGTCGCCAGCGTCGACTGCACGTCGCTGATTTCTTCTATTTATCGGGATGGCGGCCTCGACAGTAAGATACTTGCGCTGGAGAGCCTTTCCGATACCACTTCAGTGGATTCGGGTCTGGCTGAGGAAATCATCAACCACTTCTTGGCGCGCCTGGATCTGCGCGGGCTCGAAGGTGCGGCCATCGTCAGCGCGCTCGGCGCTCTCGCTGCGAACAACACTCCACGTGGGAACGAAACCCTTGGCTCACTTCGCCGAATAGCCTGGGAAGAGCCCTCGGAGCGCCAAGCGGCGGCGATGCTTGCCATGGCCGCATCGGACAGGCAAGAAGCGGCGTTTTATCTCAGCGAACTTGAAGAGAACGGTGATCGCCGTGCGGGGGCCCGGGCCGCCCTGCGCTCCATGGGCGAAATCGCGATCCCGCAGCTTGCGCTGTCCGCGCAGCGGCGGCAAGAGATCTGGGCCATTGACGTACTGGGGAGAATAGGTACTCCGGCAGCGGCAACTGAGCTGGCCTCCCTCCTGTGGATGTGGACATCCGCAGCCCGCCGTGCGGCTTGGCTGCTTGCCTCGCTCATACGCGTGCCCGATGTGGAAGAGGCGCTGCGCGAGTGTGAGACGCCCGAAATTGCAGAATCCTATTCCTGGCTTTGGACCAGTGCTGAGGAGTCAAGGTCACTCCGCATGATCGCAGGCCGTATAGGCTTCTTACTGGATGGTGGTCACCTGCAAGGGTGCGTGGATCACTTGGACGGCTGCTCGCCGAGCGCGCCCATTCCGGATGAGCCCATCGAAGTGCGAATGATCGACCTCAGAATCGGTGCCCCCATCGCTTCTCTCGGAATCGAGCGTCATCGCTATAATCAAGACGCCATCCCGAGGCATCTGCGGCAAGCGCGAGTACTGTTGGACAGTCAGCATGTCTTCAACTGGGTCCGCTCATTGACCGGGCAGGACCGGCGGGATCAGTTTGCCGAGATCTTCCGCAAGCATCGACACCTTCCCAACATTTACCGTCACCTCTCGCAGCTGCTGCCCAGGGAGGTGGAAAGCCTCATTATTTTTCGGCTGGTCACACCCAAGAACGTGGACTCTCCGCTGACCAAGGATCTGTGGCGGGCGGCATGCACCGATCCGCCGCGACCCCCCGTTGTGCTGAAAAGCGTCATCAAGTGGGCAACGCTGGGCGTCTTGACGGTGCTTTACGTCCTGGCGACCATGCGTGCCTTGGCTACCGAATTCTCCTATCAATCCTGGTGGATTCCTTCGATGAGCAGTTCGTTGGCAGGCGTGGCGGGATCAGCCAGTTTCATATTCCTGGCCTCTTCCGCTCTGCTCCTGGCTCTCACTCTCTATGATCGAAGGCTGGACTACTGGTCGGAGTCCGTGGAAATTCTTCTGGCTCTGACGCGACTGTTTTTCGTGCCCTGCTATCTCTTTCTGTCTCTCGAGCTCGCGGTTGCCTGGTTGGGGTGGAAAGTAACCGCGATCTTCGTGGTGGCAATCGCTGCCGCTTTGGCGCTTGGTTACTGGGACGTGAATCGAAGAGTACGTGACCTGGCCAATCCTTTTCGGAGCATGCTTTCCGTCGAGCTGGGTGACGACGGTCTTACTCCTGGCTGGACGGCTCGCGCGGGATGACGGGAGAGGTGGATGGGCGAAGTCGACGCACTCGTCATCACGGCGCTCAAGGAGGAGTACGACGCGGCCCGGGTGGCCGCTTCGGCCGGGTATGCGGGCCATCCCGGGGTCAGGGTGTGGGAGGAGCGTGACCGGGAGACGCCGACGCCTTACCTCGTCGGCAAGTACGTCCTGGCCGACGGCTCGCAGGTGACCGTGGCCCTGGCGCGTCCGACCAGAATGGGTGCCACCGCGACCGCGCCCGTCGTGTCGACCCTCGTGGAGCGGCTGCGGCCCAGCTGCCTCGCCATGTGCGGCGTGTGTGCGGGCAACCCGGCCGACCTCGCGCTCGGCGACGTTGTCGTGGCCGAGCTGGCGTATGCCTACGACGAGGGGAAGCGCACCCAGGACGGCTTCGCGGGCGACCACCGTCAGATTCCCGCGCCCGACGGCTGGGTCCGTGCCGCGCAGGACATGGTGACGACGGATCTGCCGAGCTTTGGCGAGGCGTCGGACGACGAGGCGAAGATCTGGCTGCTGGAGCGTCTTTGCGCGGGCGACGACCCGAGGCGGCACCCCGCGCGCTCGCGTTATCTCTCCGGACAGTCGTGGGCCGCCGTCATCGGGTCGCTTCAGTCGGCCGGCCTGCTGACCCGTGAGGGCGCCGCTCTGTCGCTGACGGACACCGGGTACTCGTACATCGAGCAGGCCATCTACGACGACGTGCACGGCCCTGAGAAGCTGCCGTTCGCCGTCGCGGTGGGACCGATGGCGAGCGGCAACGTGGTGGTGAAGGACGGCCTCACCTGGGACCAGCTGAAACGGTGGGGCGTGCGCACCGTCGCCGGGCTGGAGATGGAGTCGGCGACCATCGCGCAGGTCGCCCACCGGTTGCGGCTCCCCGACTGGGTGGTCGTCAAGGGCGTCATGGATCACGCGGATCCGCGTAAGGACGACCGCTACAAGGGGTTCGCGGCGCGCGCCTCCGCGGAGGTCCTGTTCAAACTGCTCGCGGTCCGGCTGGCATCGGGCAAGGCCCGCGCGCCGGCCGGCGGGAAGTCCCGTGTCAGGTCCGTCTACGTCATCGGCGGCGCTACCGGGGAGACCACGTACCCCGACTACGAGAAGTCCCAACTGGCGCATGTCTGCACCCAGTTGGGCGAGACCGTGGCCAGGTCCGGCGCGGAGCTCATCGTGTGCAGCCCGTTTCCCGACTCCGCGGACCTGCACGCGGTGATCGGTTACGTCCAGTCCGGAGCGGGCCGCGTCGTCCATCTGCACAGTCCGCGCCATCCACAGGTGGCGCAGAAGCAGCAGGAGATGCTGGAGATGCTGGGGACCGGCCACGACGTAGAGATCAAGAACTGGCACTATCCCGGCCCGGAGGACGACGAGTCCTGGGAACAGGCGTGGTTGCTGTGCCAGATCCAGGCGCTCGAGGGGGCCGACGCGGTGGTCTCGGTGGGCGGCCGGGTCTCGAAGACGGCCAACACGGTCCTCCATCTGGCCGAGGCCCGCCAGAAGCCGCTGGTGCCCTTCGAGTTTCTCGGCGGCGCGTCCCGACGGGCCTTCCAGCGCCGCGACTGGGCCCGTCTCCATCCCGGACTGGACCACCGCCGGCTCATGGACAAGGACGGCGTGGCCGAGGCGATGAAGATCGCGGACCACCTGGTGACCGCCCGGATGCGCGACGTCCACAACTACACCTGGCCGCCGAGCCGGGTGTTCATCAGCCGAGCCCGGCCCGACGCGGAGTTCGCGGGCGCCCTGCACGCGTACCTCTCCGGAGTGGGGATCACCGCGCTGATCGGAGAGCGGGAACTCAGACCGGACCGCATGGTCGCCCCGACCATCGACGACGCGGTGCTCTCCGCCGACCTGTTCATCGCGCTGTGGAGCAAGTCGTTCGCGGTGAGCCGATTCTGCTACGACGAGATCGAACTGGCGCTGCGCAGGCACGAGGTGGGCGAACTCCAGCTCTGGATCATCAACCTCGACGGCTCGGACATCGTCCCGCCCGCCGCCCGCAGGCTGCCCCAGACCGTAGCGAGGTCACCCCACGCCCTGGTCACGCTGGTCCAGGACCTGCTGGCATCCGACGAACCGGCTCAAGGCGGTGAACCTGCCTGACGCCTACTTGCTCGCGGCGAACCGCATCAGGGCGAGCTGGTCGCCCTGCTTTATCTTGCCCGTCACGTTGATCACTTCGAGCTTCCAGGTGCCGCCGGACCGTACGGCCTTGGCGACGGCGCAGCCGTTGTCCGTGGTGAGCATGCTCGGCCAGATGTCGGCGACCTGCTGAGGGGAGCCGCCGGTCGCGTCGTACACCTTGAAGCTGATGTTGCGGGCCTTCTGGAAGGAGCTGCCCTTCTTGTAGGCGGCGGCGACGAAGACGATCGAGGTGATGTGGGGCGGGATCTTCGAGAACTCGACCGTGACGGTCTCGTCGTCGCCGTCCCCGTGGCCGGTCTGGTTGTCGCCGCTGTGCAGCAGGGAGCCGTTGCCGATGGGGTCGAGCGAGTCGATGCCCGCCAGGCGCACCGGATCCCCGTCGTGCATGGCGATGGCGATGAGGTCGAGGTCGGTGCCGGTCTTTCTGCGGAGTCTGCCCATCACTCCGCCGCTGGCGCCGGCGGTGGGGTCCCAGGACACCCCTATGGACAGGTGGGTCACCCCGTCGAGATCCGCGGGCCCGTCTTCCTTCGTGAGAGTAATCATGCGCCCATACTGCCTGGGCTTTCGCCGAGGTCCCAGAACAGGCCCGCCATGATGCGCAGGGATTCGCGGGCCACCGAGCCCAGCAGGTGTTCGTCGGGGGCGTGTTGGGCGCAGGACGGGTGGGAGTGGGGGACCCAGACCGTCGGGAGGCCGAGGATGTCGGCGAAGGCGTCGTTGGGGAGGGTGCCGCCGAGGTTGGGGAGGATGGCCGGGGGCTTGCCGGTGGTGCGGTGGAGGGAGGCCTCTGCCCAGTGGACCCAGCGGGAGTCGGGGCTCAGGCGGGTGGCGGGCACCGCCTGGAGGAGTTCCACCGCGACCATGGGGAGGGCCTGGGCGTCCAGGTGGGCGCGCACGATCGCTTCGAGTCGCTGCCAGTCCGTGCCTACGACGAAACGGAGCTGGACGTCCGCGTGAGCCGTGCCCGGGATCGCGCCGACCGGCTTGGCCGGGTCGCCGGCGGACAGGGCGAGGATCTCCAGGGTGTTCCAGGCGAAGACGCGTTCGGCCGGGGTGAGGCCCGGTTCACCCCAGTCGGTGTCGACCTCGGGGTCGGCTTCGCCGCCGCCGACGGTGAGGCCGGCGAGGGCGGCCGCGACCGGTTCGGGGATCGCGGGGGGCCGTAGGCCTTCGACCAGGATGCGGCCCCGGGCGTCGACCATGGTCGCCAGCGCGGCCGCGAGCACGGTCGCCGGGTTGCGCAGCGCGCCGCCCCAGTTGCCGGAGTGGTGGGCGCCCTCGCGCAGGTCCACGCGGAGGCGGAAGTTGGCCGCGCCGCGCGAGCCGAGGAACAGAGTGGGGCGGTCCGCGGCGAGGCGGGGGCCGTCGGAGGCGATGAGGAGATCCGCGCGCAGGTCGTCCTTGAAGCGGCGGCAGAACGCGCGCAGGCCGGGGGAGCCGGTCTCCTCGCCCGTCTCCATGAGGAGTTTGAGGTTGAAGCCGAGTTTGCCGCCCCGGGTGGTCAGGACCTGTTCGAGTGCGGCCAGGTTGACCGTGTGCTGGCCCTTGTTGTCGGCGGTGCCCCGGCCGTAGAGGCGGTCGCCCTCCACGACCAGCTGCCAGGGGGACAGGCCCGTACGCCAGCGGTCGTCCTGGCCGGGGACGACGTCGGCGTGGCCGTAGACCAGGACGGTCGGCAGGTCGTCGGACTCGTGGCGGTGGGCGAGGAGGAAGGGGCCCGCGTCCGGTTCCGGGTTGTCGATGATGCGGGTGGCCGCGCCCAGGCGGCTCGCGGCCGGGGCGAGTTCGTCGGCGAGGTAGGCGCGCAGCTTCGTCGTGTCGACCGGGGGGCGGCTCTGCGTCGGGTACGCGACCCGGCGGCTCAGGTCGGCGAGGAAGGCGCCGGAGTCGAAGTACGCGCTCGCGCGGTCGATGGCGGTGTCCCGGGTGGTCATGCTGCTCCGTTCTCGGGCTTGTCGTGCGTGGCCGCCAGACGGCCGTCCTCGCGGTCCAGCCAGTGCCGCCGCAGTGCGTCCAGTACGACGGTGACGTCGAAGGACGTCACCCCGGGCAGGTCGGCCAGGTCCCGGGCGAGGAACTCGGCGAGGCCGTCCTCGTCGCGGAAGACGCCGTGGTGGACGACGCAGGAGGCGCCCGCGGTGGTGGACACATAGCGGGCCGAGGGGTGCCGGGAGAGGGCGAGGGCCACGTCCCGCATCGCGCTCGGGGACACCGGCAGGGGGATCACGACCTCCAGGGCGTAGCCGAGCAGCCCCGGTTCGATCTCCACCCGGGGGCGGACCAGGCCGCGTTGGAGCAGCGACTGGGTGATGCGGTAGGCGGTGGACTGTCCGATGCCGAGTTCCCTGGACACCTGGGCGGCGGTGATCCGGCCGTCGGCGGCGAGCAGGCGCAGGGTGCGCAGTTCGTCGTCGGTGAGGGTGCCGTGGCGGCCCGGGCTGCTGACGGCCTCGTCCTGCGCCGCGTGCTCCGTGAGCCGTCGTACCTGGTCCGGGTTCAGGCGGGGCAGGCGCCAGGAGTCGGACTTGGTGGCGGAGGAGAGGATGAGTTCGGAGCGGGCCGAGCGCACGCCGGGGGTGGCGGGGATGGTCCGGGACAGCAGGTCGCGGGTGCGCTCGCGCCGGGCCGGCTGGACGGTGCAGTAGACGTCCGCCTGTCCGGCGGTGACGGCGACATGGCTCGCCTCGGGCAGGTCGGCGAGGCGGCGGGCCACCTCCGGGGCTCGCCCGGGTTCCGCGGTCACCCAGATGTGCCAGGGGTTGCCCTCGCCGGACACCGACCAGTCGAGCTGGCCGATCACCCGCAGCAGCCGGTCGGACTCCAGCCGGGTCAGCCGGCGGCCCGCGGTGCTCGCCGAGACGCCCAGCGCCTCCGCCAGCAGGCTCAGCGGAGCCCGCGGGGCGTGCTGGAGCGCGGCGACCAGGTCGAGATCGTCGTCGTCCAGGGTGTCCATGTCGTACATCCATCCCATCCAGTCATAGAACGAATCCGTCAAGCAGTGGATTCATGAGAACGATACGAGCGCAACAAGCTTTTTACTTGCATGATCTCACCGCACGGTTGTCAATGGTGAGGTGACCGCCACTCCTTCCGCTCCCCCCTCCCCTGACCCCTCCGCCGATTCCTCCGCCCCTTCGAAGCCGCTCTCCGGAGTGCTCTCGCTGCTCATGCGCATCGAGCGGATGGGCAACAAACTGCCGCACCCCTTCTGGCTGTTCGGAGTGCTCAGCGTCGTCCTCGCGCTGGCCAGCTGGGCGCTGTCCGCGGCCGGAGCCTCCGCGCTGAACCCCGCCACCGACAAGACCGTGGCCGTGCACAGCCTCGTCTCGGGCGCCGGCCTCCAGATGATGATTAACGACGCGGTCACCAACTACGCCACGTTCCCGCCGCTCGGCACGATCCTCGTGGTCATGCTGGGCGTGGCCGTCGCCGACCGCACAGGGCTGCTCCCCGCGATGCTCCGGGCCGCCGTCGCCCGGGTCCCGGCCCGCTGGCTGACGTTCACGCTGTCGTTCACCGCGATGGTGGCGCACGTCGCCTCCGACGCCGCCTACGTCGTGCTGGTGCCGCTCGGCGCGATGGCGTTCCGGGCCGTGGGGCGCAGCCCGATGCTGGGTGCCGTGGTGGCGTTCGTGTCGGTGTCCGCCGGATACGACGCGAGCCCGCTGGTCACCCCGACGGACGCGATTCTCGCCGGGCTCACCACCGCGGCGGCCCAGACCGTCGACCCGGGCTACGTGGTCACCCCGCTGTCCAACTACTTCTTCTCCATCGGGTCTTCGGTGATTCTGGCCCTCGTCGTCACCGTCGTCACCGAGAAGGTCATCGCCCGGCGCGTGGCGGCGATGCCGGACGAGCCCGAGCCGGAGCCGGAGTCGGGCTCGTCCGGTGAGGCGGACGGGCTGACCCTGCGCGACGAGGAGCGGCGCGGACTGCGCCACGCGGGCCTGGTGCTCCTGGTCTACGCGGCGGTGATCGTGGCGGCGATGATCCCCGCCGGATCGCCGCTGCGGGGCGAGGGCGGCAGCATCGTGCAGTCGCCCGTGCTCACCGGCATCGCGGTCGTCCTGGCGGTGGCGTTCCTGCTCGTCGGCGCCGTGTACGGGCGGGCCGTGGGCACCGTGCGCACCGGCCGCGACATCCCCGACCACATGGCGAAGGGGCTGCGCGAGTTGGCGCCGATCCTGGTGCTGTTCTTCGCGATCTCCCAGTTCCTGGCCTACTTCAAGTGGACCGGCGTCGGCGAGGTCCTGGCGATCCGCGGCGCCGACCTGCTCAAGTCGGCCGGCATCACCGGCCCGCTGGCGTTCCTCGGGATCCTGCTGGTGTGCACGGTGATCAACCTGCTGGTCACCAGCGGCTCCGCCCAATGGGCCCTGGTCGGCCCGGTGTTCGTGCCGATGTTCATGCTGCTCGACATCCCGCCCGAGGTGACCCAGGCGGTCTACCGGATCGCCGACTCGTGCACCAACGCGGCCACGCCCATGAGCGCCTACTTCGTGATGACCCTGGGCGTGGTCCAGCGCTACCGGCGCTCGGCCGGCATCGGCACGCTGCTGTCGCTGACCCTGCCGCTGTGCCTGACCATGCTGGCCACGTGGACGCTGCTGTTCTACGCCTGGTGGGCGCTGGGTATCCCGCTCGGACCTGGGGTTCCGGTTCGCTGAACGCTGTTCCGTACGTATGAGTTCGTATGAGTTCGTAATTCGTAAGGAGAGCCGCCTGTGTCACAGCGCGATCTGCGTGACATCGAGTCCCTGGCCCGTACCGCCCTGCCGGAGATGACCCAAGACCTGCGCACCCTGGTCGAACACGAAACACCCAGCCACGACAAGGAGTTGCTGAACACCGGCCTCGCGGCCATCGAGGCGTGGACGTACCGACGACTCGGCCCGCCGGACGAGGTACGGCGCCACGACGGCGGCCCGCACGGCGACATGCTCGAACTGCTGTACCGGGGCACCGCGCCCACCACGGTGCTGGTGCTGTGCCACTACGACACGGTGTGGCCGGCCGGCACCCTCGCCGAGTGGCCGTTTCGGATCACCGACGACGGCGCGGCGAGCGGACCGGGCGTGTTCGACATGAAGTGCGGCCTGATGCAGGCGGTGTGGGCACTGCGCCTGCTGCGCGAACTGGACCTCCCGCGCCCCGCGGTACGGCTGCTCCTCAGCGGCGACGAGGAGATCGGCAGCCCCGCCTCCCGGCCACACGTCGAGCGGCTGAGCGAGGACGCGGCGGCCACGCTGGTGTGCGAGGCGGCGGCCGGGCCCGAGGGGGCGCTGAAGACGTCCCGCAAGGGCGGCGGCATCTTCGAGGTGACGGTGGACGGGGTGGAGGCGCACGCCGGCCTCGAACCGGACCGGGGCGCGAGCGCCGTGCACGCCCTCGCCGAACTCGTCACCCGGATCACCACCCTGGGCTCGCCGGAGCTGGGCACGACGGTCAACGTCGGCGTGATCAGCGGCGGTACGGCACGCAACGTGGTGGCCGGGCAGGCCGGCTGCGGCATCGACGTACGGATCGCCGTGCCCGCCGAGGCGGACCGGATCGACACCGAACTGGCCGCGCTGCGGCCCTCCGACACGCGGGTGAAGACCACCCTCAGCGGCGGCTGGAACCGCCCGCCGATGGTGCCCAACCCCGCCTCCCGTCTCCTGTTCGAACAGGCGCGGACCGTCGCCGAGGGCCTCGGCTGGACGGCCCGGGAGACCGCCGTCGGCGGAGCGAGCGACGGCAACTTCGTCGCCGCCCTCGGCCGTCCCGTCCTCGACGGCCTGGGCGGCGTCGGCGCGGGCGCCCATGCCCGGCACGAGCATGTCCTGTTGGCCCATATTCCCGCGCGTACGGCACTGATCGCGGGGCTGCTGACGGTCTACGCCAGGTAGGGCGCGGGAAACCCGGGCATGCCTCGACTTGTCGCGCCGGGTGCCCGGTCGCGTATCTCGTTCCTGGAAGCCGTGCGGGAGCAGGAGGGGTTCGCCCGCCATGTGGTCGCGACCCGGGAGGGGGAACTTTGCGGTACTGGATCCGGACAGGGAACTGAGGCGTCTACGCCGGTATGGATCTGGAGAAGTCGTCGCCGCCTCAGCGGCAAGAGCCCGAGCGGCGGGAGCCCGGGGGGTGCCTCGCCGTCGCGATCCGCATTCCTGTGCGGATCGTCGTGCTCGTGCTGGTCGTGCCCGTGCGGATGCTGTGGGACGCGCTCGTCGTCGTGGGACGGTTCCTGAACGACACGGTGCTGCGGCCGCTGGGCCGGGCCTTGCTCTGGATCGGGCGGGCCGTGTTCGTCTGGCCGTTCGTGGGGCTGTGGCGGTATGTCGTCGTGCCGCTGGGCACAGCGCTGGGATGGCTCGGGCAGGTACTCGTCGTGGTCCCCCTCGTGTGGCTGTACCGGTATGCGCTGACGCCCCTCGGGCGCGCCCTCGCGTGGCTGTACGCGCGCGTGCTGACGCCTGTGGGGCATGCCTGCCTGTGGGTGCTGCGGTATCTCCTCGTCGTGCCCGCCGTATGGGTGTACGCCTGGATCCTCACGCCCCTCGGACACGCGATCGCCTGGTGCGCGAAGGGTCTCGTGTGGGCCCTGACCATGATCGTCACCGGTGTCGGGACGGCCCTGTACTGGATCGCCCGGATCCTGCTCGTGCTGCCCGCGCTGGCCCTGTGGCGGTGGGTCCTCGCCCCCGTCGGGCGAGAGATCGGGGCGGCCCTCGGGCATGCCTGGCGGATCGCGGGGCACATCTCGCTCGCCGTCGGGCGGTTCCTCGCCACCCTCTTCCGGTGGATCTTCGTGGAGCCGGTGCGCTGGGCGTACCGGACGGTCCTCACCCCCGTCGGCCACGTGATCCGGGACACCCTCCTACGGCCCGCCGCCGAGGCCGCCCGCGCTGTGGGACGGGCCGGCCGCCAGGCCCTCGCCACGGCCCGCGAGTCCGTACGCCAGACGCGGGCCGACATCCGGCGGATGCTCTTCGGCGAACCGCGGGAACGGGAGGCGGTGGCCCGCCGGGAACCGGTGGTCCCCGTCCGCCGGGAGCCCGCGGTTCCTGCCTGCGTGGAGCCCGTGGTCCCTGCCGACCGGGAGCCCCGTGGTCCCTGCCGGCCGTGAACCGGTGGTCTGCGTCCGCCGGGGAGCCCGTGGTTGCTGCCGGCCGTGAGCCGGTGGTCTCCGTTCGCCGGGAGCCCGTGGTCTCTGCCCGCGCGGAGCCCGTGGTCCCCGTACGGCCTGAACCGGTGGTCTCCGTTCGCCGGGAGCCCGTGGTCCTTGCCGGCCTGAACCGGTGGTCCCCGTCCGCCCGGCGCCCGTAGTCCCTGCCGGCCGTGAACCGGTGGTCTGCGTCCGCCGGGAGCCCGTGGTCCCCGTCCGCCCGGAACCGGTGGTCCCTGTCCGCCGGGAGCCCGTGGTTGCTGCCTGCGTGGAGCCCGTGGTCACTGCTGGCCGGGAGCCCGTGGTCCCCGTCCGCGCGGAGCCCGTGGTTGCTGCCGACCGGGAACCGGTGGTCCCCGTCCGCCCGGAGCCCGTGGTCCCCGTCCGCGCGGAACCCGTGGTTCCTGCCGGCCGGGAGCCCGTGGTTGCTGCCAGCCCAGAACCCGCGGTCCCCACCCGCCCAGAACCCCCGGCCCCCGCCCGCCCAGAACCCGCCGTCCCCGCCGACCGGGAACCCCCGGTCCCTGAGACACGTACTCTTGGTAGGAGTACGACCGCTCTCACGAAGGACTGAAGAACACTGGGCAAGCGACAGCCCGAAGGCCCACCGCCCGCACCCGCGGTGCAGCGCATCCGTCTGCGCTACACCAAGCGTGGCCGCCTCCGGTTCACCAGCCACCGTGACTTCCAGCGCGCCTTCGAGCGTGCCCTGCGCCGTGCCGAGGTGCCGATGGCGTACTCGGCGGGGTTCACACCACACCCGAAGGTGTCCTACGCCAATGCCGCAGCCACCGGCACGGGCAGTGAGGCGGAGTACCTGGAGATCGCGCTCACCGAAGCGCGCGACCCCGAGCAGCTCAGAGTGCTTCTCGACGAGTCGATGCCCGCCGGGCTCGATGTCATCGAGGCGGTCGAGGCCCGGACCTCGGGACTCGCCGACCGGCTCACGGCTTCCGTGTGGGAGCTGCGGCTGGACGGCGTGGACCCGGGCGAGGCCGAGCGGGCGGTGGCGGTCTTCAATGCCGCCGAGTCCGTCGAGGTCCAGCGCAGGGCCAAGAACGGCCTGCGGACCTTCGACACGCGCCCGGCGGTGGCGCACCTTGAAACACATAGTGAACTGCCTGATAGGCCGACGGACCAGCCCTGTGCGATACTGCGGCTGGTTGTTCGGCACGTGACGCCTGCCGTACGACCCGACGACGTCCTGTCCGGTCTCCGCGCCGTGGCCGACCTGGCGCCGCCGGTCCCCGCAGGGGTGACCAGGCTGGCGCAGGGGCTGTTCGATGAAGAGACCGGCACGGTGACCGACCCGCTCGCGCCCGACCGCGAGGCAGCGGAGGCCTTCTTGACGGCCGATCCGACTGCCGCCGCGAAAGCGCCGGCGTAAGGAAGGTCCCGCGAAGGGACGAACGTCGTAAGCGCCGCCCTCGTACTCGGGAGCCACCTGGGTCGGGCAGCGCACCCACCAGAAGACTTTCGCCAGGCCGTACGCAATCGGCGTACGGAACCGGCGAGACAGGACACAGAGAGCTCCCGTGCGGCGCCCGCTCCCCGGACGGCGGCACCGCGCATCGCGCGAGCCGCGGACGTCAACGGCGGTCGACATGATCGACGCCGGACCAGGTGCGGCGCCCGGGAGCCTGACGGGAGACAAGCCCGCATGCTCGAACCGACCGAACCCACTGAGGGTTCCGACCTGAACACTCCCAGCGACACCCTGCCGCCGCGTCGTCGGCGCCGTGCCGCTTCCCGACCGGCGGGCCCGCCGGTCGGCTCCTCCGAGACTCCGGCGGAGACCGTCGCGCCGGCCATACCGGCCGCGGAGGCCGAGGACCTCGGAACCGAAGAAATCGACATCGACAAGGACGTCGAAGGCACCGAGAGTGCCGGGAGCGTTGAGGCCGCCGAGGCCATTACGGAGACGGCGCCCGCGGCGGAGGCCGCGCCCGCCGGTCGTCCGCGTCGGCGTGCATCGCGTCGGGTGTCCGCGCCCGCTGGGGCGGCCACCTCCGTCGAGGCTGCCGAGACCGTGGTGCCCGCCACCCCCGCCGTCGAGCCCGTCGCACAGGTGAGCGAGCCCGTTGCGGAGGCCGCCGAGGATGCCGCCCCGCCGCGTACGCGGCGGCGTGCCACCCGCCGGGTGTCCGCTCCGGCCGATGTCACCGAGACGGCTGAGGCGGCGCAGGCCGTCGAGACGGCCGAGAGTGCCGGGGAGGCGGTGGACCTGCCCACCGGCACCGCCGCCGCGACCGCCACCGCCGCCGTGACCGCCGAGCAGCCCGCACCCGACGAGGAAGCCGACGGCGCCGCTCCGCGTCGTACCCGTCGCCGCGCCTCGCGCCGCGTGTCCGCGCCCGCCGCGGCACCCGAGGCGGCCGAGGCGGCTGCGGTGGCCAGCACCACCGAGCCCGAGGCCCCCGCCGCGCTCAAGGATGAGCCCACCGAGAGCGCCGAGAACGCCGAGGCGCCCGCCGAGGACGCCGCCCCGCGCCGTGCGCGTCGGCGTAGCGTCCGCAAGGCCGCCACCGGGTTCGCCGCGCCCGCGCAGTCGGCCAAGGCCGAGGCCGCCGCGCCCGCCGAGGACACCGAGACCGACGAGGACGAGGCTCCGCGCCAGCCCGCGCGACCGGCCGTCGCCGTGTTCCAGGCGCCCGTCTTCACCGAGCCGAGGTTCCAGACGCCCGAGCGGGCCGCCGCCGAAGCCGCCGCCGAGACGGATGGCGAGGCACCCGAGGAGACCGAGCGGTTCTCCGAGGAGCCCGCCGAGGAGCAGGGCGGAGCGCGTCGCCGTCGCCGTCGCCGGGGCGCCGGGCAGGAGCCCGAGGCACAGGCCGCCGCCGCCGAGACCGCCGTAGCGGAAGAGGACGAGCCGGAGGGGTCCGCCGAGGACGTCACCGAGGGGGACGAGGCCGAGGAGAGCGGCTCGCGTCGTCGCCGTCGTCGGGGCGGCCGTCGCCGTCGCCGGGGCGAGTCCGCCGACTCCGAGTCGGGCGAGGGCCAGGAGTCGTACGGCGACGATCTCGCCGCCGCCCAAGCCGCGCAGGACGCCGAGGACACCGCCGAGCAGGCCGAGGAGGACGCGGAGGCGGAGGACGACACGGACGACCGCGAGGAGTCCGGCGGCTCCGGTTCCGCCAGCAGCCGTCGCCGGCGGCGCCGCCGCAGGCGTTCCGGTGACACGTCCGCCGACATCGAGCCCGGTGACGGCGACCCCGAGCGCACCGTCGTCAAGGTCCGCGAGCCCCGCCCGAAGGCCGAGCCGTCCGACGAGGTGCAGTCCATCAAGGGCTCGACCCGGCTCGAGGCCAAGAAGCAGCGCCGTCGGGAAGGCCGCGAGCAGGGGCGCCGGCGGGTGCCGATCATCACCGAGGCCGAGTTCTTGGCCCGGCGCGAGGCCGTCGAGCGGGTGATGGTCGTCCGGCAGCACGGCGACCGTACGCAGATCGGCGTCCTGGAGGACGGCGTGCTCGTCGAGCACTACGTCAACAAGGAGCAGTCGACCTCGTACGTCGGCAACGTCTACCTGGGCAAGGTCCAGAACGTGCTGCCGTCGATGGAGGCCGCCTTCATCGACATCGGCAAGGGGCGCAACGCCGTTCTGTATGCCGGTGAGGTGAACTTCGAGGCGCTGGGCATGGCCAACGGGCCGCGGCGCATCGAGAGCGCGCTGAAGTCCGGGCAGCCCGTGCTCGTCCAGGTGACGAAGGACCCGATCGGGCACAAGGGCGCCCGTCTCACCAGCCAGGTCTCCCTCCCGGGCCGCTACCTCGTGTACGTACCCGAGGGCTCGATGACCGGTATCAGCCGCAAGCTGCCCGACACCGAGCGGGCCCGGCTGAAGACCATCCTCAAGAAGATCGTCCCCGAGGACGCGGGCGTCATCGTGCGCACCGCCGCCGAGGGCGCGAGCGAGGACGAGCTGCGCCGGGACGTCGAGCGGCTTCAGGGGCAGTGGGAGGACATCCAGAAGAAGTCGAAGAACGGCGGCAGCTCGAACGCGCCGACGCTTCTGTACGGCGAGCCGGACATGACCGTCCGGGTCGTCCGCGACATCTTCAACGAGGACTTCACCAAGGTCGTCGTCAGCGGCGACGAGGCGTGGGAGACGATCCACGGGTACGTCGCGCACGTCGCGCCCGACCTGGCCGACCGGCTGTCGAGGTGGACCTCCGAGGTCGACGTCTTCGCCACGTACCGGATCGACGAGCAGCTCGCCAAGGCGCTGGACCGCAAGGTCTGGCTGCCCAGCGGCGGTTCGCTGGTGATCGACCGGACCGAGGCGATGGTCGTCGTCGACGTCAACACCGGCAAGTTCACCGGTCAGGGCGGCAACCTCGAAGAGACGGTCACCAGGAACAACCTGGAGGCGGCCGAGGAGATCGTGCGTCAGCTCAGGCTGCGCGACCTCGGCGGCATCATCGTCATCGACTTCATCGACATGGTCCTGGAGTCCAACCGGGACCTGGTGCTGCGGCGCCTGCTGGAGTGCCTGGGCCGCGACCGTACGAAGCACCAGGTGGCCGAGGTGACCTCGCTGGGGCTCGTGCAGATGACCCGCAAGCGGGTCGGACAGGGGCTGCTGGAGTCGTTCTCCGAGACCTGCGTCCACTGCAACGGCCGCGGTGTCATCGTCCACATGGAGCAGCCGACCGCTGCCGGGGGCGGCGGCAAGCGCAGGAAGCGCGGGCGCGGCGGTGACGGGCAGGTGCCCGAGCACGAGGCCGTGGCGGTCGTGGAGGCGCCCGAGGTGTTCGAGGAGGAGCCCGAGGCGGAGGTCGCCGCCGAGGTCGCCGAGCCGGTCGCGCTGACCGAGCCCCACGCGGCGGAGCCGCTGGAGGCCTTCGTCCCTGACGAGGAGCTGTACAGCAGCGTCGCCGAGGCGGAGGCCGCGGCGGGCCGTGGCCGCTCGCGGCGCCGGGCGAGCCGGCGGGTGTCGGCTCCGGCGGGCGCGCCGAGGCGCGAGAGCAGGCGTGAGCAGTCGAGGGCCGAGGCTCCGACGGCTCAGGACGCCACGGCCGAGGAAGAGGTCCGGCGTCCGGTGCAGCCGGAGGCGGCCGCGGTCGCCCACGCCGAGCCCGTCGCCGCCGAGGACCCGGTCGTCGAGGCTCCGGTCGTCGAGGCTGCGGCCGAGGCGCCGGTCGCCGAGGAGGCCGCGCCCAAGGGCCGTGGCCGTCGCCGGGCGACCCGCAAGGTGTCCGCGCCGGCCGGTTCGCCCGCGGGCGCCGAGGCGGCCGTGGTGACGGTCACGGAGACCGCGCCGCAGGCCGAGGAGGCTCCCGCTCCCGTCACTCCCGTCACTCCGGTGGCTCCCGTGGAGCAGGAGCCGGCCGAGGCGCCCGCCGAGAGCGCCGCCCCGGCCCGTCCGAGGCGCCGCGCCGTGCGCAAGGCGACCGCGCCCACCGCGTCCGAGGAGACGGCCGTCGTGGTCGTCCCGGCGGCCGAGCAGGCCCCGGCGGTCCCGGAGGAGAGCGGCGAGGAAGCGGCTCCGGCCAAGAAGGCGGCCCGTAAGACGGCCAAGAAGGCGACGGCGAAGAAGGCCGCCGCCAAGAAGACCGTCGCGAAGAAGACCGCGGCCAAGAAGACGGCCGCCAAGAAGACGACGGCCAAGAAGGCGGCGAAGACCACCAAGACGGCCGCCAAGTCGACGTCGAAGACGGTGGCGGCGGAGCGGACGCAGCCGTCCGTCTCGGCCTCCACCGACGAGGACTGACGACGAGCACGGTCGACGAGGACCGACGAGGCCGGGCCCCGCACACCTGCGGGGCCCGACCTGGTTTGACCCTTTCGGCCGCGGCCCCGTAACCTTGACCGTCGGCGTGTCTACTGACGCGTCACATCCCCGTAAACCTCTTCCTCCACCACACCAGGTGTTCGCCACCGGGTGTTCCGGAGAGGCCGTCCGCATGTCGGGAGGCTGGACTGCGGGGGTGCCGTTCCCGAGCGAGAGAGTGAGATCCGCGTGTACGCCATCGTGCGCAGCGGTGGTCGCCAGCACAAGGTTGCTGTCGGCGACATCGTTGAGGTTGACAAGATTCCCACTGCCCAGGTAGGCGACACGGTCGAGCTCTCGACCCTGCTCGTTGTCGACGGCGAAGCTGTGACCAGCGATCCGTGGGTGCTGGCCGGCATCAAGGTCCAGGCCGAGATCGTGGACCACCACAAGGGTGTGAAGATCGACATCCTTCGCTACAAGAACAAGACCGGCTACCGCCGTCGTCAGGGCCACCGCCAGCAGTACACGGCGATCAAGGTCACTGAGATCCCCGCGGCTGCGAAGTAAGGGACTGAGAAGAGATGGCACACAAGAAGGGCGCATCGTCCACCCGGAACGGTCGCGACTCGAATGCCCAGCGGCTCGGCGTGAAGCGCTTCGGCGGTCAGGTCGTCAACGCGGGTGAGATCCTGGTCCGCCAGCGCGGCACCCACTTCCACCCGGGCGCGGGCGTCGGCCGTGGCGGCGACGACACGCTGTTCGCGCTGCTGCCCGGTGCGGTGGAGTTCGGCACCCACCGTGGCCGCAAGGTCGTGAACATCGTTCCGGTCGCCTGATCGGAAGCTTTCGCGAGGCGGACCTCACTTCCCTCACGGGAAGCGGGTCCGCCTTTCGCGTGTTGATCCAAGAACATCCCGTACGTAACTGGAGGCACATCCCATGACCACCTTCGTGGACCGCGTCGAGCTGCATGTCGCCGCGGGTAACGGAGGCCACGGCTGTGCCTCCGTCCACCGTGAGAAGTTCAAGCCGCTGGGCGGTCCGGACGGCGGCAACGGCGGCCGTGGCGGCGACGTGATCCTGACCGTCGACCAGTCCGTCACCACGCTGCTCGACTACCACCACTCGCCGCACCGCAAGGCCACCGCCGGCAAGCCCGGCGAGGGCGCCAACCGCTCCGGCAAGGACGGACAGGACCTGGTCCTGCCGGTGCCGGACGGCACCGTGATCATGGACAAGGCGGGCAACGTGCTCGCCGACCTGGTCGGGCACGGCACGTCGTACGTCGCCGCGCAGGGCGGCCGGGGCGGGCTCGGCAACGCGGCGCTGGCGTCCGCGCGGCGCAAGGCTCCCGGGTTCGCGCTGCTCGGTGAGCCGGGGGATCTCCAGGACATCGTCCTGGAACTGAAGACGGTCGCCGACGTGGCGCTCGTGGGGTACCCGAGTGCGGGCAAGTCCTCGCTGATCTCCGTGCTGAGCGCGGCCAAGCCGAAGATCGCGGACTATCCCTTCACGACCCTCGTGCCGAACCTGGGCGTCGTCACGGCGGGTTCGACCGTGTACACCATCGCCGATGTGCCGGGCCTGATTCCGGGTGCCAGCCAGGGCAAGGGCCTTGGCCTGGAGTTCCTGCGGCATGTGGAGCGGTGCAGCGTGCTGGTGCATGTGCTGGACACGGCGACGCTGGAGTCGGACCGCGACCCGGTCTCCGACCTCGACATGATCGAGGCGGAGCTGCGGGAGTACGGCGGGCTCGGCAACCGGCCGCGGATCGTCGTCCTGAACAAGATCGACGTACCGGACGGCAAGGATCTCGCCGAGATGGTGCGGCCGGACCTGGAGGCTCGGGGATACCGGGTCTACGCGGTGTCCGCCGTGGCGCACACGGGGCTGAAGGAGCTGTCGTTCGCGCTCGCGGAGCTGGTCGGGAAGGCGCGGGCCGCGAAGCCGAAGGAAGAGGCCACGCGGATCGTGATCCGGCCGAAGGCCGTGGACGACGCGGGCTTCACAGTGACGCGCGAGGAGGACGGGCTGTTCCGGGTACGCGGCGAGAAGCCCGAGCGGTGGGTGCGGCAGACCGACTTCAGCAACGACGAGGCGGTCGGATACCTCGCCGACCGGCTCAACCGCCTTGGTGTGGAAGAGACGTTGATGAAGGAAGGCGCCCGCTCGGGTGACGGCGTGGCCATCGGCCCCGAGGACAACGCGGTCGTCTTCGACTGGGAGCCGTCGGTCATGGCCGGCGCCGAGATGCTCGGCCGCCGTGGCGAGGACCACCGGCTGGAGGAGCCGAGGCCGGCCGCGCAGCGGCGGCGGGACCGGCAGGCGGAGCGGGACGACGCGGCACAGGAGTTCGACGACTTCGAGCCGTTCTAGTACTGCTGGTACTGGCCGGTACCGCGGGGCCGGTTAACGGTCGGCGAAGCCGGGGCGAACGGCGGGGCAACCAAACTGTCGCTCGGGCACGTCGTACTGGGTGGTGCGGATGAGACTCCTGAGGCTTGGTCCCTGGGGCTTGGCCCTTGGGTCTTGGGGGTCTTTTCGGCAGTCAACTGCCCCTCGAATTACCGGAGTCGACGTGTTTGAGTCTGTGTCGCGTGGAGCGCGACGTACCGTTGTTGTCGCGCTCGCCCTGCTTACCGCCACCGGTGCCGCGCTGCCAGTGGCCCAAGCCGGGCCCGCCGCCGCCGAGTTACGGGACGACTTCGACGGCGACGGCTATGCCGATCTCGCGGTGGCCGCGCTCTCGGCGAGTGTCGGCGGGAAGACCAAGGCCGGCTATGTCGCCGTGCTGTACGGCTCGGCGAGCGGGCTGAAGACCTCGACGAAGCAGGTGTTCAGCCAGAACACCGCCGGGATTCCCGGCACCGCCGAGACGGACGACCAGTTCGGCAGCGCGCTGAGCACCGCTGACCTCGACCGGGACGGGTACGCCGACCTGGTCGTCGGCGTGGGCGGGGAGGACACGGCCGACGGAGGTGCCGAGTCCGGTCAGGTGGAGGTCGTCTGGGGCGGCGCCGAGGGACTGTCGGGCGGGGCGTCCGTCGGACTCGGCCGCACGGGTGACCGGCTCGGCGCGCCGGGGCACCTCGCGGCGGCGGATGTGAACGGCGACGGCGCGACGGACCTCGTCACCGTGCAGAACCAGCACGACCTGACCGTGACCGGCGGGCCCTTCGCCCGGGACGGCTCGGTCGACAACCCGGCGCAGCAGATCAAGGACGAGTTCGACAGCCGCGTCCTGGACCTGGCCGTCGGCGATCTCAACGGCGACGGCATCACCGATGTCGCCGCGACCCAGAACGACGGCGACGAGTACGACGCCCGCCGGGTCGTGTACTGGCTGGGCACCCGGCAGGGACTCACCCCGTACACCACCGTGTACGACAGCGACGGCAACCGGCTTCAGGGCGGCGAGAACCTCGACGTCGGGGACGTCGACGCGGACGGCTACGACGACATCGTCGTGGGACGCGCCGTCGACGGATACGACAGCGACCTCGACACCCCGTACGCCAAGGGCGGCCGCGTCGCCTGGATACCCGGCACCGCGGACGGGCCCGACGGCGTGCGCGCGCGGTTCCTCAACCAGGACAGCGCCGGTGTGCCCGGCAGCGCGGAGAAGAGCGACGGCTTCGGTACCGACGTCCAGGTGGGGGACGTCGACGGCGACGGCCACCCGGACGTCGTCACCGGTCTGCCCGGCGAGGACCTGGGTGGAGTCGCCGACGCGGGCGCGATCGTGGTCCTGCGCGGCAGTGCCGAAGGCCTGACCGGGGCCGGTGCGCAGGCGGTCACCCAGGACACCGGCAATGTGCCGGGGGCCCCGGAGAAGGGCGATGCCTTCGGACGGGCCGTTCACCTCGGGGACGCGAACCACGACGGACTCGCCGACCTCGCCGTCGGCACGCCGGGGGAGAACACGAACTCCGGGTTCGTGTGGTACTTCCGCTCCGGTCCGACGACCGTGGTGTCACCCAATGGCACGACCGCCTTCGGCAACGCGGTGCTCGGCACCGTCGGGACGGACGCCAGGCTGGGCTCGGGGTTCGCCCACTGAACGACGGCCCGTTAGGCCGACTGAACAACAACCCGTTATCTGTCAACTGACGGTTCGTTAGACCCGTTGTGACAAACTCACGTTCACCGTGTGGTTCCCGTGTCGCAACGGGTCTCTCGTTGTCTCCCCAGCTGTCATGCACGCGAAGGTCCCCGTTCAGCGGGTGGACCGCCCGAAAGCATGAGCTGCCCCTGTCCAAGAGGCAAGCGAAGTAGGGGAGTTCGCCTGATGACCGGAGCAGTATCGCCCGATCGACGCCGCTTTCTGACCACCGGTGCCGCCGTGCTCGGCGCCGCGGCCTCCGCCCAGCTGTGGCTGCCGGCCGCCGCCCGTGCGGCGGAAGCCTCACTGCCCGACGGCGTGTTCAGCCTGGGCGTGGCATCCGGCGACCCGCTGCCGGACGGCATCGTGCTGTGGACGCGGCTCGCCCCCGACCCGCTGAACGGCGGCGGCATGCCCAGCGCCACGGTGCCGGTGCAGTGGGAGCTCGCCGAGGACGAGCGGTTCAGAAAGGTCGTCCGCCGGGGCACCGCCCAGGCCCAGGCCAAGTACGGGCACAGCGTTCACGTGGATGTACGGGGCCTGCGTGCGGGCCGCACGTACTGGTACCGCTTCCGCGCCGCCGGCCAGCTCTCGCGCACCGGCCGCACCCGCACCGCCCCGGCCGCGGGCAGCTCCGGTGGCACTCTGCGCGTCGCGCTCGCCTCCTGCCAGAACTGGCAGCACGGCTACTTCACGCCCTACGCGGACATGCTCGCCCAGGACCCCGACTTCGTCCTGTTCGTCGGCGACTACATCTACGAGTCGCCGCCCGCGTCGACGGGCCCGCGCCGGCATGAGGGCAGCGGTGAGCCGTACAGCCTCACCCAGTACCGCAACCGGTACGCCCAGTACCGCACCGACCCGGACCTGGCCGCGATGCACGCGGGCGCGCCCTTCGTGGTCACCTTCGACGACCACGAGGTCGACAACGACTTCGCCGGCGAGATCCCGCAGGACCCCGGCAAGCAGACGCACGACGCCTTCGTGGCCCGGCTGGCCGCGGCCTACCAGGCGTACTACGAGCACATGCCGGTGCGCGCGACGGCCGTACCGGACGGTCCGCACATCCGGATGTACCGCCGCCTGGAGTTCGGCCGCCTGGCCCGGCTCAACGTGCTGGACACCCGGCAGTTCCGCAGCGACCAGGCCACCAGCCAGGCCGGCGCCCAGGACCCGTCACTCACCATGCTCGGCGCCGAGCAGAAGGCGTGGCTGCTGAAGGGGCTGCGCGGCTCGCCCGCCCGCTGGAACCTGATCGCCTCGCAGATCATGATGGCGGAGACCGATCTGAAGATCGGCGACGGCAAGCTCTGGTACTACGACGCCTGGGACGGCTACCAGGCCGAACGCAACGCGTTCCTCCAGGAGTTCAAGAAGGTGCGCAACCCGGTCGTGCTCACCGGCGACCGTCACCTGACGATGATCAGCGACCTCAAGGAGGACTTCGCCCGGCCGGGCTCCGCCGTCGTCGGCGCCGAGTTCGTCGGCACCTCCATCTCCAGCAACGGCGACCAGGACCAGGCAGCCTTCCACCAGCAGTTCGATCCGCTGATGCCGGACAACCCGCACTGGAAGCTGCTCGACGCCCACCGCGGCTACCACCTCTTGGACATCAACCGCGACGGCATCGACGCGCAGGTCCGGATCGTGGACACGGTGGTCAGGCCGCAGGCCACGCCGAGCACGCTGGCCAAGCTGCGGCTCGACGCGGGGAAGCCCGGCGTCAGGCTCGTCTGACCGCGCGAAGGACGAACTCCCGGGCACCGGCAGCGCGGTGGTCTCCGCGCTGCCCACCGGCACCCGCCTAAGCCGTGCTGGCCGCCTGCGCCCGCCCGGGGATGATGCGCAACGCCAGGCCCACCGAGCGGCACTGGCAACGGCTGGTCGAACAGGTGACCGCCACCGGCACGACCGGCTGGTGGAGCGCTGGGCCCGGGTGGTCGGCCCGGACCGGATCACCGTCGTCGTGGTCGAATCTCCTGGAGCCGGTTCCGGACGCGGCAAATCGTTCCCTCACCCTCGCCGAGACCGAAATGCTGCGGAATCTTAATAAGGAATTCCGCGGCAATGGACTCCCGGCGGAGCTCTATTCACAGCTCGTCCGATACGGCGCCGTGATGCATATGAAGAACGCGTGTCCGCCCGGTCCGCACGACGTGAAGATCGCCACCCCGCAGTGGGCAGTCGGGCGGATCGGCGGGATGGGCGTACGCGTGATCGGCGACCCGGCGTTGCTGTCCGCCGTACCGAAGCCCGCCGACGAGGTGCCCGCGGAACCGCTGATCGCCCCCGAGGTGGCGGCCCAGGCGCCGTACGGCGCGCTCGCGGCGGCGGCCGCGGCGCCGATCAGGCACTCCGTGCCGGCCAGGGCGCGGACGGTTCACCAGACGCCTTCCGAGGAACTCGTGAAGGTGCTCGGGCACCGCTGCCTCAAGCGGCTGCGGCGCCGCTGATCTCTGTGGCGTCAATCACTGAACGGTTCCGCTTCCTCACCAGGAGTGCAAGGTGAATGACAGATGGCGTGCGCATATGCGGCGGAAGTCGCTCGCCTTGCACTGCGGTAACCAAGAGTGGGACCATTTCTGAGTTCCCTGTCGCCCCAAGGTAGGTCAACCTGTGTCACAGCGCATAGCCAAGCCCCGTACCACCGCAGTGATCCTGGCCGGTGGCACCGGCCAGCGGGTGGGTCTGTCGATTCCGAAGCAGCTGCTGAAGATCGCCGGCAAGGCAGTCATCGAGCACACCCTGACCACCTTCGAGAAGGCCGACTCGATCGACGACATCATCGTGCTGATGGCGCCGGGCTACGTGCCCGACATCGAGAAGATCGTCGCCAAGGCCGGGTTCAAGAAGGTCAAGAAGGTCATCGAGGGCGGCTCCACGCGGAACGAGACCACCGAACGCGCCATCGACGCCCTGGGCGAGGGGCTGGCCGACGGCGAGGACCTCAACGTCCTGTTCCACGACGCCGTACGCCCCCTGCTGTCGCAGCGCGTCATCGACGACTGCGTCATTGCTCTGGAGCGCTACCAGGCGGTCGACGTCGCCATCCCGTCCGCGGACACCATCATCGTCACGCGTACGCACGGCGAGGACGGCGAGTTCATCACCGAGATCCCGGACCGCTCCCGGCTGCGCCGCGGCCAGACCCCGCAGGCGTTCAAGCTGTCCACCATCCGCCGGGCCTACGAGGTCGCGGCCAGCGACCCGAACTTCCAGGCCACGGACGACTGCTCCGTCGTACTCAAGTACCTGCCGGACGTGCCGATCCACGTCGTCGCGGGCGACGAGTACAACATGAAGGTCACCCAGCCCGTCGACGTCTTCATCGCCGACAAGCTGTTCCAGCTGGCCTCGACCACCACGCCGGAGCAGATGAGCGAGGCCGCCTACCGCGAACTCCTCACCGGCAAGACGGTCGTGGTCTTCGGCGGCTCGTACGGCATCGGCAAGGACATCGGCGAGCTCGCCGAGTCCTACGGCGCCAAGGTGTACGCGCTGGGCCGCTCCACCACCGGCACCCACGTCGAGAACCCGGAGGAGGTCGACGACGCGCTGTCCAAGGCGTACGCCGAGACCGGGCGCATCGACTACGTCGTCAACACCGCGGGCGTGCTGCGCATCGGCAAGCTGGCCGAGACCGACAACGCGACCATCGAGGAAGCGCTGAAGGTCAACTACCTGGCCCCGGTGCAGATCGCCCGCTCGTCCTACAAGTACCTGGCCGAGACCAAGGGACAGTTGCTGCTGTACACCTCCAGCAGCTACACCCGCGGCCGCGCCGAGTACAGCCTCTACTCCTCGACCAAGGCCGCGATGGTGAACCTCACCCAGGCCCTGTCCGACGAGTGGGCCGGTGACGACATTCGGGTGAATTGCGTGAACCCGGAGCGCACCGCCACGCCGATGCGTACCAAGGCTTTCGGTCAGGAGCCGGCGGGCAGCCTGCTCTCCTCCGAGGCCGTGGCACGCACCTCGCTCGACGTGCTGCTTTCCGAGCTGACCGGGCACGTCATCGATGTCCGCCAGCAGGACCCGACGGCATCCGCCGGGAAGGCCTCCGGCTTCGAGCAGGCGCTGGCCAGTGTCCTGGACCGGCAGGACGGCGTGGCATAATCAACAGCAAATAGTCGTCTGTTATTCAGGCCTCTGTGGCTGCCCGTTCGCGGAGCATTCGCAGGGGCCTGAATCCGTACATTCTCCAGGGTTTTCATCATTCGCTTTCCGGACTTTTTCGGTATTGACCACCGGCACCCCTCCCAGAGCAGGTTCCCCGTGATAACCACCGCTATTCGCGTCGCCCGGGTGGGCAGCGCGGCCGAACTGGCCGCGGCGGTCCTCATGATGCTGGGTTACCCCGCCCTCATGCTGGCCGCGCTCGTACCTAGCGTTCCCGCCTTCGCGGCCGCGACCGCCGTGACGTACCTGGCGGACCACTATCTGCACCGCAAGGGCAGCTATCTGATCAACCGCCTCAGCAAGGTGCGGGCCGGTCTGTCGATCCGCTTCCTGATCAGACAACTGCTGCTGATCATGCTGCTGGCCCGCCTCGCCCTCTCGGACGACCTGATCTTCTACGGGGCGACCGCCTGCTTCATCGCCTTCTACGGCCTCCAGGCCCCGCACGGCGCGCTGGTCACCCTGATCCGCAACCGCCGCCGGATGCCGGTCGCCACCCGCAACATCGACCTGGCCGCCCGCATCCGCATCCCGGACGCCCCGCCCAAGCGCCTGCTGAACCGCTCCGCCGAGAAGATGCTCCACCTCGATCTCGCGGCCGTGGTCGGCATCCTGGTCTCCGCGGCCATGGACACGGCCCTCGCGGGCTTCATCGGCATCGGCGTCACGCTGGCCGTCGGCTCCCTGTACGTCCTGGCGCTCATGCCGTACGTGCGTGGCAAGAAGGTCCCGCCGAAGGCCGAGCGGGTCCTGGACGCCGTCGACGACTGGCTGCGCGAGTACCAGCCCGAGACGGTGCTGTACTTCTCCGGCTCCAGGGACTCCGCGTACCAGGTCAACATGTGGCTGGAGACCATGGAGCAGCTGGACTCCAAGCCGCTGATCATCCTGCGCGAGCGGGTCATCCTGGCGAACATGGCGCCCACCACGGTCCCCGTCATCTGCGTGCCCGGAGGGGTGCACCTGATGAACATGGAGCTGTCGTCGGTGCGGGTCGCGCTGTACGCGGCGAACGTCGGCAAGAACATCCACATGCTGCGCGTGCCCACCATGAAGCACGTCTTCATCGGCCACGGCGACAGCGACAAGCTCGCCAGCGTCAACCCGTTCAGCAAGGTGTACGACGAGGTGTGGACCGCGGGGCGTGCGGGCCGCGACCGGTACGCCATCGCCGACGTCGGCGTCCGTGACGAGGACATCGTCGAGGTCGGCCGCCCGCAGCTGGCGCCGATCCAGAACTGGCAGGGGGTGCCGGACGGCCGTATGCCGACCGTCCTCTACGCCCCCACCTGGGAGGGCTGGGACGACAACCCCGGCAACACCTCGATCCTGCTCGCCGGCGAGAACATCGTGCAGCGGCTGGTGAAGGCCGACCCGCCGGTCCGTGTGCTGTACAAGCCGCACCCCTTCACCGGCACCCGCAGCGCCGAGGCCAAGGCCGCCCACCAGCGGATCACCGCCCTGGTGGCGAAGGCCACCGCCGAGCGCGCCGCCGACCCGGGCTTCACGGCCGACACCGGCGCCCAGGCGCAGGCCAGGACGGAGCTGGCCCGCATCGAGGCCCGGATCGCCGAGCTGGCCGGCAAAGGCGGCCCGAAGGGCGACGAGGCCGAGGCCACCCGCGACGGCCTGGTCGATGCCGCCAAGCACGAGGAGATCGCCCGGCTGCGCCACGAGTGGAACGACGTGTACTGGCGCTCCTTCCCTGCCTGGGAGCACCGGGTCATCACGGGCGCCGAGCCGCGCCTGTACGACTGCTTCAACGTCTCCGACGCGATGGTCTCCGACATCTCCAGCGTGGTCTCCGACTTCATCGCGAGCGGCAAGCCGTACGCGGTCACGGACTCCGCGGAGCTGGGTGTGGAGGAGTTCAAGCGGCAGAACACGGCCGTGCGCGCCGCGGTGATCCTGTCCAATGACGCGGCTGAACTCGGCGGACTCCTCGACGCTGTCCGCGACCCCTCCGCCGACCCGCTCGCCGAGGACCGGGGCGAGCTCAAGCGGTATCTGCTGGGCCCGGACGAGCCGACGTCCATCGACCAGTTCAACACCGCGGTGGCGAACCTGGCGATCAAGGCCGAGACGCGCAACGTCGGCCAGGAGTCACGTGCGGCGGCCGGAGCCGAAGCGGCGGAGCCGGAGCCGGAGGCAGAGGCCGAGGCGGCCGAGTTGGCGGACGCCATACCCGTGCAGGCGACGGCAGCCGGTGACGGGGACGGCGTGGCCGCGGGCTGATCGCGGGCCTGTTCCGCGCACCCACAGGGTTCGGCCCCCGAGGAGCATTCCTCGGGGGCCGAGCCCTTTTACCGTTTGCTACACCTTTGCGGCGGCTTCTCTTACCCACTCCGCCTACGGTCAATGCTGTCGATTCCCCATGTGAGCTGTCTCACGAAACAAGGGTAGCTGGGCAACCGGTTGCCCAGGTCGCCCGTCTACCAGGTAGCCAATGAGGCGATTCGGGGGAAGTTTTCCGTGATTAGGGGGAAGAGTGACCGTTTCGCAGCCTGATGTGACTGTGATCATCGGGGCGTATGAAGCGATGCCATATCTGGTGGAATGCCTGGCATCTGTCGAGTCGCAGAGCATGGACCCGACGCGCATCGAGGTCATCGCGGTCGACGACGGCTCGACGGACGGCACGGGGGAGTACCTGGAGGAGTTCGCGGCCCGCGCCGCGATGCCCGTCACGGTGATCCGGCAGGAGAACTCCGGCGGCCCCAGCGGCCCGCGCAACATCGGCATCGGCAAGGCCGCGGGGCGTTACGTCTTCTTCCTCGACGCCGACGACCGGCTCGGCCCCGAGGCCCTGGAGCGGATGGTCGCCATGGCCGACGAGAACGACACGGACGTCGTCCTCGGCAAGGTCGAGGGCGTCAACCGCACCGCGCCGAAGTCGATGTGGGGCAAGACGCTGAAGCGCACCGACGTCTTCTCCTCCAACATCAAGTTCACACTCAGCGCGCAGAAGCTCTTCCGCCGCGAGATGCTGGAACGTCACGGCATGCGGTTCGACGAGTCCCTGTGGACCGGCGAGGACGCGCTGTTCACCATGGAGGCCTACCTGCGGGCGAACGGCGTCTCCGTGATCGCCGACTACACCTGCTACTACCTGGTGGGCCGCGACGACGGCAAGCACGTGACGAAGAGCGGGAGCTACACCCTGCGCTTCGACTCCGCGCGCGCCCTGATGGCGCTGATAGCGGAGATGCTCCCCGCGGGCCCCAAGCGTGACGTGCTCATGGTCCGCCCCTTCCTGGTCACCCTGCTGCCGCAGTTCGGCCCCAAGTTCCTCAAGGACGACGAAGAGGTACGGCGGAACAAGATCGAGCTGGCGAAGCCGCTGATGGAGGCGTACTGGAACGAGGACGTGGCCCGTCGCCTCAGGGTCCACGAGCGTTTGCGGCTGCACCTGGTGGCCGTCGACCGGCCCGACCTCCTCAAGGACGTGGTGGAGTTCGTCAGGGCCAAGAAGCAGGCCCCCGCCCTCATGGAGAAGAAGGGCCGCCGCCTCTACCTCGTCTACCCGCACTTCCGGGACCGCGCGGCGGGCATACCCGACTCCGTGTACCTCGCCGAGGCGCGCGAGGCCAAGGTCTTCCCGGGCTACCGGGAAGACCCGGTCAACTCCTTCCTGCGCCGCGCCGCCCGCAAGGCCCGGCGGGCGCTGCCCGGGCGGTTCACCGTGGCGGCGTGACAACTCCCGTGTGCACAGCGCGAGGTGACTCTTCCTGTGTCCGGGAGCCCTGGAGCGACCGCAGGGCGCTCAGGTAGCCGGCACCACGTCCTCGGGTGGACGATGCGCGAGGCGGTGCCCGCGTCGCCGTCGTCGTCCCAGTTGTAGCAGCGCAGGGCCGGACCGCCGGATTAGGAGTCGTGCAGGGTCTCCCATGCCGCTGTCGGCCTGGGCGTAGACGAGGTCGACGGAGCAGCCGGCCTTCTGGAGCGCGACCAGCTTCTGGGCCACCGCGAGGCACGTGAACTTGAGAACAGCCAGAACTTGTTGTGGTTGATGGACGCGCCCAGGGAAGGGTCGCCCAGGCACGACTTGTTGACGGGGCACAGGCCGACGAACGAGTTCTGGGCGGTGTCCGTGCCGAGCGCGGCCGTCAGGATGCCGTACGTGCCGTTGTCCGGGTTGTCGCTGACGCTGCTCTCGTCGAGCATCAGCTGGACGTCGACGCCGCGGGTGCGCGCGTCGGCGAGGGCCTGGGCGACCTCTGTGTCCCAGAAGTGGTAGACCGAGGCCTTGATCGAGGAACCGGCCGGTGACTGGCCTATGTAGTCCAGCAGTTGAGTGCGTATCACCTACTGCCGGCCCCGGTGCCGGTCGGCTTGTTGGAGATCGGACCGGCGGTGACGGCGGCGGACGCGCTGTCCACCAGGCCGAGTGGGAGACCCGCGGTGAGCGAGAGCGCCACGGCCACGGCGGCGGGACGGCTGGATCTGTGTCGGAACGCGAAGCGCATGGGACTCCCTGACAGGAGTGCGAACTGACGCCTTGCTGGTGCTTGCTGGTGCCTGGCGCGCGGATGTCCAGCGTGGTCGCCGTGGTGAGCCGAGTGCCCCTGATCGTCGATTCCCGCGGCGCCTACAAGGAGAGCAACACGGGGTGCGGGGAGCAGTGGATCGGCCTCGCGATGGACGCCGTGGGCGCCGGCGGTGCGTTCGGCCTGACCGAGCCGATGATCCGCAGGTTCGCCGAGAGTCTGGTGGGGACGATCCTGCCATGGTGAACGAGACGGGGGGCGAGCGCCGTCCGGCGAGCTTCCTCGGCCTGCGCCGGATCAGGACCAGGGTGGCGTCCTCGGCAGCCATCCTGGTCGCCGCCGGCGCGTTGACGGCGTACGGCCTGGTCCGGTTCGACGCGCTCGAATCGGCCGGGGCGACCGCCGCCGTCCGGGTCTCCGACGTCGCCTGGGGCCAGGGCATCGAGGGCCGGATCCTCCGGGTGTGCTCCGGAGACGGACGCACCGTGGGATCAGCCGCCTTCAAAGGGATCGTCGTTCCGGAGGCGGAGCGCCGCAGGATCCTGGCGTTCATCGGGGACGCGAGACGCGGACCAGGAACTCCGGCGGGCACCTCCGGACACGCAGGGTCTTCGGCCCCGCGGAAGTCCTGTGCCTCGGGGGTTTCCTGGGGTGCTTGATCACTGCCGTGACGGCCTGATCCGCCCTGACGGGAAACGCCGGTTCCCTGCCGCCGAGAGGCGGGGGAACCGGCGTTGTCCGTTGCCGTCGGCGGGCGGCGAAAGCTACCCCCGCCCGGGCTGGATCACCTTCCGGATCGGCCGCCCCACGATCCGCCGCGCCCGCCGGTACACCGAGGCGGATGCCGCCGGGGCCGGCACGACCGTCGCGGTCTTGGCACCGGACTTCGCCCGCGCCAGCTCCCGCTTCAACTTCGTGTTGTCCTTGGACAGTTCCTCGATACGGCCGTACAGCCAGCCGAAGCGGGTGGTGAGCGAGGTGATGTCCATGTCCGTCCAGGGGCGGATGCCCGCCGGGAAGGACAGGGACCCCATGCGCTCCTCGAAGGCCGCGCCGCCGTCGCCGTGCGTGAACGTGTTCTGCAGGCCGTTCTTGTCGAGGAACTCCGTGAACCGCTCGAAACGCTCCTGATGGCCGCCCATCAGCGCCCCGAAGTCGGCCTCTTCGTACAGCCGCGCCGGGTCCGCGTCCTCGGGGTTCTTGGCCAGCCCCTCGATGAGGCGGTGCGGGATGTCGAAGTAGCGGCACAGCTCCAGCGTCCGCGAGTCGCCGCACAGCACGGTCGCGGGCGTGCCCGCCAGCAGCGCCACGATGTTGCCGTGGATGCGGGAACCGAAGGAGTAGTCGAACGACCGCAGGTCGTCGATCCAGGTGACCGGGTCGATGTAGACCCGGGCCTTGCCCTCCTGGTACATCGGGTGGTCCGGATGCGTCGGCATCGCAGTGATCCGGCTATTGGGATCTGACAGGTCCCGCCAGTGCAACTGCCGTGCGTCGCTGAGGTTCTGGCCGATGTAGCGCAGGTGCGGATAGCGCGCGTGGGCGCGGCGGATGACCCGGTCCATGCCCTGGGACTTCACCGCGTTGTGCGAGCCGTTGACCGCGATCAGGGAGTCGGTGGTCAGCGCCGGCTCCCGCTTGTGCACGGCGAGTTCCTTGCCGTACATGAACATCGACGGGCAGCCGATGACCTCGACGTCCCCGAAGCCCATGCTCTTGAGGTACGTCTCGGTGAACTCGCCGCGCACACCGATCGAGGCGCTGCGCTCCAGCACCGCGGAGACGAACGCGCGCACCGACGGCTCCATGGGCTTGAGCCGCTCCGGGTTGTAGTCCAGCCCGGTCTGCGCGCCGACCCCGAGCACCACGACCGGGATCTTCAGCTTGCCGATGAGCTGCGTCAGCCGGTTCAGCTGGGGCTCGAAGGACGGCCGGAAGGCGTTCGCCAGCGGTACGACGAAGGCGTCGTACTCCTCGTTGATCCGGCCGGCCGCGTTCACGTCGGTCCGGATGCCGTTCGAGACGACCTCGGTGTCCGGTGTCTCGAGGATCTTGTGGGAGGCGTCGCTGAAGATCAGGTTGCCGGAGTTGGTCGCGATGACATCCCGGTGGAGGGCCTCTTCGACGGGCACGACGTCGTAGGGGCTCTTGCCCGACCTCAGGAGTATCCGCTTCGCGCGGCGAACGTTGTGTGGCACAAGCTTCAACATAAGTTTTGACGGACTTTGTTTTCTATACGGAACCAGTACAACCTTTTGGCCGAATGCGAAGCGTGAGCACAGGGTGACGCAGTGCGCGTCCGGGGGCTGGACGGTTGCGCGTCGCCCGCCCCCCTTCGCGTAGATTGCCGAACAGCCGACTGTGCGAGGGGACGGAAAGCAAGTGGCAGGGGCAAGGCAGGCCGTGAGCGAGGCCCGCAGGATCGTCGTCAAGGTGGGTTCCTCTTCGCTGACCACCGCCTCGGGCGGCCTGGACGCCGACCGTGTCGACGCGCTCGTCGACGTCCTCGCCAAGAGCCGCAGCGGCGGAGAGAGGGAGGTCGTCCTCGTCTCCTCCGGTGCCATCGCCGCCGGCCTCGCCCCGCTGGGCCTGCGCCGCCGCCCCAAGGATCTCGCCCGCCAGCAGGCCGCCGCCAGCGTCGGGCAGGGCCTGCTCGTGGCCCGCTACACCGCCTCCTTCGCCCGCTACGGCGTCCGCGTGGGCCAGGTGCTCCTGACCTCCGACGACATGAGCCGCCGCGCCCACCACCGCAACGCCTCCCGCACCCTCGACAAGCTCCTGGCGATGGGCGCCCTCCCGATCGTCAACGAGAACGACACCGTCGCCACGGACGAGATCCGCTTCGGCGACAACGACCGGCTCGCCGCGCTCGTCGCCCACCTCGTCCACGCCGACCTGCTGGTGCTGCTCTCCGACATCGACGGCGTGTACGACGGCGACCCCACCAAGCCGGGCACCTCGCGGATCGCGGAGGTGCGGGGGCCCGCCGACCTCTCCGGTGTGGACATCGGCAGCGTCAGCAAGGCCGGCGTCGGTACCGGCGGCATGGTCACCAAGGTCGAGGCGGCCCGGATCGCGGCCGCCGCCGGCATCCCCGTGGTCCTCACCAGCACGATCCACGCGGCCGAGGCGCTCTCCGGCCGCGACACGGGCACGTACTTCCACCCCGCCGAGAAGCGCTCCGCGGACCGGATGCTGTGGCTGCAACACGCGTCCACCCCGCAGGGGGCGCTGACCCTGGACGACGGCGCGGTGCGCGCGGTCGTCGATCGCCGCAAGTCGCTGCTGCCGGCCGGAATCGCCTCCGTCGAGGGCGAGTTCACGGCGGGCGACCCCGTCGAACTACGGGACGGCGAGGGGCACGCGGTGGCCCGCGGGCTCGTCAATTTCGACGCCAAGGAGATCCCCCGGCTCATCGGCCGCTCGACCCGGGAACTGGCCCGTGAGCTGGGCCCCGCGTACGAACGCGAGGTCGTGCACCGGGACGATCTGGTGATCCTGCACCCGTGAACGGTCGTTGGCCACCCGAAAACGGGGTGAACGACCTGACAAGAACGTCGCCCTGAGGTGGACGTTCCGCAAAAGCGCCACACGAGCCCTTTCGGCCTGCTCAACTTTGTCTCAGGGACACATTCCGTACGAGCACCGCTCGACCTGTGGATGAAGGAGGCCGTCGTGAGACGAGTGCGCCCTGGGGCGGCGTCCCGCGGTGGCGCCGGAGGTGCTCCTTCGCGCGCGGCCGGCGAGGAGCGTGCCCTGACCAGCGTCGCGGCCGGTGACCGCTACGAGGGCGAGGAACCGGCGGATCTGCCGCGCCTGTGGCACGTCACCCTGAGCGTCTCCGGCGACGAGGCCCCGCTCAAGGAGGTCCGGCGTGCCCTCGAACAACTCGCCCACGACCATCCCTTCCTGCTGACCAGCAGATACGCCAACGACCACGCCGAGATCCGGTACTGGGAAGAGGCCCGCGACCTGCACGACGCGGCCGCCGTCGCCCTGCGCCTGTGGGGCGAGCACCGGCAGAGCGCGGGGCTCCCGCCGTGGGAGATCGTCGGCCTGGAGGTCATCGACCGCCAGACCTACCACCAGCGCATCTCCGAGGGGTACGGCCCGCCGCCGGCGACGCCGGTGGGCGTCCATCCCTTTTGAGACATCTGGCCGGTCTCGCGGTCCATCTCGGCGTGTATCTCGGGGTTTGGGATGACTGGTGGCGGCTCCCGCCCCGCGCACTACGCTTCCCTCATGACCACGCTTTCGCCGTACGACTCCATGTCCCCGGTCACTCGGGCCGCCTACCGTGCCAAGGCCGCCGCCGCCGACCTCGCCCCGCTGCCGCGGTCCGAGAAGGACGACGCGCTGCTCGCCGTCGCGGACGCGCTGGAGGTCCGTACGAGCGAGATCGTCGAGGCCAACGCCAAGGACATCGCCAAGGCCCGCGAGGCCGGCACTAGCGAGGCGATCATCGACCGGCTGACGCTGACGCCGGAGCGGGTGCGGGCCATCGCCTCCGACGTCCGGGACGTCGTCGCGCTGCCCGACCCGATCGGCGAGGTCGTCCGCGGCTCGACCCTCCCCAACGGCATCGACCTGCGCCAGGTCCGCGTCCCGCTCGGCGTCGTCGGGATCATCTACGAGGCCCGCCCGAACGTGACCGTGGACGCCGCCGCCCTCTGCCTGAAGTCCGGCAACGCGGTGCTGCTGCGCGGCTCGGCCTCGGCGTACGAGTCGAACGCCGCCCTCGTGCGGGTGCTCCGCGACGCGGTGGGCGGGGCCGGGCTGCCCGCCGACGCCGTGCAGCTGGTGCCCGGCGAGAACCGCGAGAGCGTGCGCGAGCTGATGCGGGCCCGCGGGCTGGTCGACGTGCTCATCCCGCGCGGCGGCGCCTCCCTCATCCAGACGGTCGTCACCGAGTCCATCGTCCCGGTCATCGAGACCGGCACCGGCAACTGCCACGTCTACGTCGACGCGAACGCCGACCTCGACATGGCGATCGACATCCTGATCAACTCCAAGGCGCACCGCGTCAGCGTCTGCAACGCCGCCGAGACGCTCCTCGTCCACCAGGACATCGCCCCCGAGTTCCTGCCGCGCGCCCTGGACGCCCTCGCCGAGGCGGGCGTGACCGTGCACGCCGACGAGCGGGTACTGGCATATGCCAAGGATTCCAAGGCCACCGTCGTCGAGGCCACGCCGGAGGACTGGGAGACCGAGTACCTCTCCTACGACATCGCCGCCGCGGTCGTCGACTCCCTCGACCGGGCCGTCGAACACATCCGCCTGTGGACCTCCGGCCACACCGAGGCCATCGTGACGACCTCGCAGCAGGCCGCCCGCCGCTTCACCCAGCTGGTCGATTCCACGACGGTCGCCGTGAACGCCTCCACCCGGTTCACGGACGGCGGCCAGTTCGGCTTCGGCGCGGAGATCGGCATCTCGACACAGAAGCTGCACGCCCGCGGCCCTATGGGCCTGCCCGAGCTGACCAGCACGAAGTACATCGTCACCGGGGACGGGCACGTACGGCGCTGAGGCGCACGCCCCGGGCCCCTGACGTGGCATATGCGCCCGACACGCACGCCGGGCGCCTGCCCGTGCCGCACAGGAGCCGTCTCAGCCGGCGGATGAATTTCCATACCGTCTGCCCAAATTGACACCCCCGGTCTACTCTGGACTCGTGCCGGAGGACGTGGGGGGCACGCCGTTCCCTGACGGCTGGGAGCCCGACGACGACCACGACCGCGGGGTGTCGGACGAAGAGTTCGCCTCCGTGGTCTTCGACGAGGCCTTCGTACGGGCGGCCGTGGTGCACGAGCCGACCGCCGTCGAACGCCTCCTGGCCGCCGCGCAGGCGAGAGCCGAGGCCTCCGAGGCCGAGGCCCGCCGGGCCCACCGCAGGGGGGAGCGGTACGAGGACGGCTTCGGCCCCGACGACCCCCGCGGTTTCGGCCATGATCCGGAACTCGACGACCTGGACGACGCCGAAGAGCTCGAGGGCTACGAACGCCGCTACGGCGCTCCCGGCCCCTACGGCAAACCGACCCGCTGGCACCGCCCCGTCGCCTGGCTGCTCGCCCTCGTGATGGGCGTCGGCATGGTCGCGCTGGCCTTCGCGGCGGTCTACCGCAGCGCCTCCTCCGGCGGCAGCCGGGACCAGGGTCCGCGGCCGCCCGCCTCGACCGGCCTGGAGCAGGGCACCGCGGCGGCGCCGTCCGCCTCGGCCGACTACTCCCAGCCAGCCGTGTCCGCGGTCCCGCGCACGCCCTGAGCGCCGCGCGGCAGGTCAGGGCCGGTTCTGGTGAGAACCTGTCAGAACTTGTCGTGTACCTCGGCGTTTACCTGGGCTCCCCGCGACCTACTCTGAAGATATGGGAGGGCCTGGAGACCCACCCGAGGGGACACCCGAGGGCGGCCCCGGAGGTGGCGAGGACGAGTACCGATCCGTCGTCTTCGACGAATCGTTCGTCCGCGCTGCCCGCATCCAGGAGTACTCCGCCCAGGAGCGCATCGCCGACCACGCGCCCGCCGTACGCCGCCGCCCGCCCCTGCGCCGCGGCGGGCTGTCCCGGCAGGCGCTGATCCTGGTCCTGCTGATCGCCGTCGCCTTCGGCACCGCGATCTACATGGGTGTCCGCCACCCCTATCAGGCCCCCGCCGCCCGGCAGCCCGTCGAGCCCCTGCGGATGACCGTCATCCCGCTGGCACCCGAGGGCAAGGTGCCCGGGCACGCCGACCCCGAGTACCTGTACGCGCACAGCCCCGCCGCGCAGTACCGCGTCGGCGCCGAGGGCATACCGCTGCCTGCCTCCCGGCGCACCGCGCACTTCTCGGACAGCCAGGTGGTGGCCGCCCTGACCACGGCGAAGGACTACATCGTGCGGTCCTCGCTCGACCCGGAGGTCCTCAACGGCAAGCAGGTCCGCACGGTGCGCGTCCTCCTCGACACGGACCAACTCGACCAGTTCGACCAGAGCTTCGCCCATCCGGCCGCCGACGGCCGGCACGCGCCCACCGGATGGCTGGTTCGCTTCGACCCGTCCGGCGCCGAGCTGGCCGACCGCAAGATCCGGGTCCAGGGCACCCTCCAGGCCGCCGAGACCGACTCGGCCACGCTGGAGGTCACCGCGGACCACACCTTCGTGTACGCGCTGCGGCCCGCAGGCGCCGACAGCAAGGCCGAGGCGTCGCTGTTCACGGTCCGGCGCGAGCTGCACTTCCGCTTCGACCGTGACGACCTGCGCCTGCACACGGCCCAGCTCGTCGTCTCCTACGTCCAGGCCGGGCCCCTGTCCTGTGCCGGGGACTCCACGAACCGCCTGGACCCGCTGCTCGTCGGCCAGACCGCGAAGCAGGGCGGCCCGGCAGGCACGGACCCGTATGCGACGGGCGGCGCGACGGCGCTGTGCGGGGCATTGGCTACGAGCGCACAGCCGAAGGTCTGAATCCGCCGATCCGCTGCTCTGCCGAGGGTCTGGTCCTCGGCTGCCGATCTGCCGAGGGTCTGGTCCTCGGCTGCCGATCGCCGAGGGTCTGATTCTGGCCGTCCGTCTGCCGAGGGTCTGGCCCCGCCGTCAGCCGCCGTCGCGCGGCGGCGTGTCCGTCGGGCCGGACGGGTCGGTCGGGCCGGTCGGGCCGGACGGGTCCGTCGGCGGTGCCGGGCTCGCGAAGCCGCCGAAGCCGCGCCGGACCCGGCCGCCCAGGTCCCCGGCCCCGCCGGCGATGTCGCTGACCAGCTTCATCAGCGGGTCCTTGGACCCCCTGACGTTGCTGGCATAGCTCGACGCCGACTCGCGGAACGAGTCCGTGACCGAGGTGTCCTTGTCCTCGGTGCGCCGCGGGTAGTGGCCGTCCATGATCCGCTGGTAGTCGCGGGACTCCGACCACTTCTTCAGCTCGGCCGCCCGGATGGTGGTGAAGGGGTGGGAGCGCGGCAGGACGTTCAGGATCTTCAGCACGGAGTCGCGCAGGTCGCCCCCGGCCTCGTACTCCTCGGCCTGCTTCAGGAACGAGTCCACGTTCATCTCGTGCAGATGGTTGCCACCGGCGAGCTTCATCAGGCCGCGCATCGAGGCCGTGAGGTCCTGGCCGACCAGGAGGCCCGCGCGGTCCGCGGACAGCTCCGACTTGCGGAACCACTCGCGCAGCGCGGTCACGATCGCCATGATCGCGAGGTTGCCCAGCGGGATCCAGGCGACCCTGAGGGCGAGGCTGGTCAGGAACAGCAGGATGGTGCGGTAGACGGAGTGACCGGACAGGGCGTGCCCCACCTCGTGCCCGACGACCGCCCGCATCTCCTCCTCGTCGAGCAGCTCGACCAGACCCGTGGTGACGACGATGATCGGCTCGTCCAGGCCGATGCACATCGCGTTCGGCTGGGGGTCCTGGTTGACGTACATCGGCGGGACCTTCTCCAGGTCCAGGATGTAACAGGCGTCCCGCAGCATGTCGTTGAGGTGCGCGAACTGCTGGTCGGAGACGCGCACCGAGTCGGACAGGAACAGCAGCCGCAGGCTGCGCTCGGGCAGCAGACCGCTGAGCGCCTTGAAGACCGTGTCGAAACCGCTCAGCTTGCGCAGCGCCACCAGGGCGGAGCGGTCGGCCGGGTGCTCGTACGCACGCGAGGAGATCCCCGGGAAGCGCCTGCGCTGCCTGCTCGGCACGTTCTCGTGCCCGTTGTGCTGGTGGCCGTCGTCGGACATGTGATCCCCCAGGCGTGTGGATGGCCCTTTGCGGACCCTTGTGCGGCCCTTTGCGCCCCCGAAGCAGAGCCCAGCCTAGGCGGAGATACCGTGGGCAGGCACTACAGCGAAGGAGTTCCACGCCATGGAGCACAACCCCGCAGCCGCCTGGTTCACCGAGGCCGCGAGCGCCGCCGAGCGACAAGGGTCGGGGGATCTGCTCCGAGTGGTCCTGATCGTGATGGTGCTGGGCTGTGTGCTGACCGCGTGGTTCCTGCTACGGGGGTACAGGCGGAAAGACGACTGAGAGTGCCCGAAGGTTCCCAACGGTGGAGTCGGCGTGAGCGCCCCCGAGGCGCCCGCTTACGATGAGCCGACATCTTTATCCCGCCCACCGGATAGGTTCTGCCGAAGATGAGCATCCACAGCACCGCTGCCCAGTTGGTGACCCTCGCCGCCGAGGGCGAGGAGCACGGGGGCAACCACGAGAGCCTCAACCCGCTGGTGACCGGCGGCGGCGCCTTCCTGATCCTGATGCTTCTGCTGTGGATCACCACCCGCTTCAACCGCGACCGCTGAGCCCGGCGGGAGCCCGGCAGGGGCCCCTTCCCGGCCACCTGGAGGGATCAGGCCACCGAGGCCCTCAGGCTGGGCCGGTAGGGTCTGCACGCATGGGAGAGCAGGACATGCCTACCGGTCCGGCGAACGACACGCCGAACGGCCCGGACGACCGTCCGGTGAGCGCAACCGAGAACCGTCCGACGAGCGGCCCCGGCAACGGCCCGTCGAACCCCGGCAAGCGCCGCCTCGGCGTCATGGGCGGAACGTTCGACCCGATCCACCACGGGCACCTCGTGGCGGCCAGTGAGGTCGCCGCGCAGTTCCACCTGGACGAAGTGGTGTTCGTCCCGACGGGCCAGCCATGGCAGAAGACCCACCGCAATGTCTCCCCGGCCGAGGACCGCTACCTGATGACGGTGATCGCGACCGCCGAGAACCCCCAGTTCTCGGTCAGCCGCATCGACATCGACCGCGGCGGCCCGACCTACACCACGGACACCCTGCGCGACCTGAAGGCGCTCAACCCCGACACCGACCTCTTCTTCATCACCGGCGCCGACGCCCTCGGCCAGATCCTCACCTGGCGGGACACGGAGGAGCTCTTCTCCCTCGCGCACTTCATCGGCGTGACCCGGCCGGGCCACGTCCTGTCCGACGCCGGCCTTCCGGAGGGCGGCGTCTCGCTCGTCGAGGTCCCGGCGCTCGCCATCTCCTCCACCGACTGCCGAGCGAGAGTCGCGAGCGGCGACCCCATCTGGTACATGGTGCCGGACGGAGTCGTGCGCTACATCAACAAGCGCGAGCTGTACCGCGGCGAGTGAGCCGAGAGGGGCACCGGTGAACGACCGATACGACCCGGGGTACGGGGGCGACGACCAGTACGAGCTCGTCGGCTACGACGAGTACGGCCGACCTGTGTACCGCCAGGCCCCGCCGCAACAGGCTCCCCAGCAGCCGTACGACCCGCCCCCGCAGCAGCAGGGGTACGGATACGACCCGTACGCGACGGGCGGGCAGCAGCAGCCGCCGTCGTACGACCGGCAGCAGCAACCGCCGTCGTTCGACCCCTACGGCACCGGCCGGCAGGCCCCCGTGCCGCCGCCCTACGACCCGTACGCCACCTCCGCCCAGCAGGGCGGAGGGCCGGCGCCCTCGTACGACCCCTACGGTCAGACCGCCACCAGCGGCCAGCAGCCCCGCGTCGCCGAACAGACCGCCTACATCCCGCAGCAGGCCGGGCCGGCCCAGAATGCGGACACCCCCGTCCGTACCCCGGGGGAGCACCGTGCCGAGCCGGACGGGGAGCGTGGGGCCGGGCGCGATCGGGACTACCGCACCGAGCAGTTCGCCTTCGTCGAGGAGCCCGACAGCGACTCCGAGGACGTCATCGACTGGCTTCAGTTCACCGAGAACCGCACCGAACGCCGCGAGGAGGCCAAGCGCCGCGCCCGCAGCCGGATCGTCGCCCTGGTCGTCGTCCTGGCGCTGGCCGCGTCCGGTGGCGTGGGCTACCTCTGGTACGCCGGGAAGCTGCCCGGCCTGTCCTCGTCGGCGGACGCGAAGACCGGTACCGCAACCGCCGTCGGCGCCCAGAACCGTGACGTGATCGTCGTCCACCTGCACAACACCGCTCAGGGCGGCACCTCCACGGCACTGCTCGTCGACAACACCACCACCAAGCAGGGCACCACCGTCCTGCTGCCCAACTCCCTCAACCTGACGGACGACGACGGCACCACGACCACCCTCGCCAAGTCGGTCGAGGACGACGGCTCCTCCGGGACCCGTGACGCGCTCGACACCGTTCTCGGCACCGACATCGGGGGCACCTGGCGGCTGGACACCCCCTACCTCCAGAACCTCGTCGACCTCGTGGGCAACATCGACGTCGACACCAACACCGACGTTCCCGACCCGAAGGGCAAGAAGGGCGAGGCGCCCCTGGTGAACAAGGGCAAGGATCAGACGCTCAGCGGCAAGACGGCCGTCGCCTACGCCACCTACCGGGCCTCCGGCGAGGCCCAGGACGCCCAGCTGGAACGGTTCGGGCAGGTCATGCAGGGCGTGCTGCGCAAGCTGTCCTCCGACGCCCAGGGCGCGACCGTCACCGTGCAGACGCTGGGGCAGATCATCGAGCCGCCGCTGACCGACAAGAACCTGGGCACCTTCCTCGCCAAGCTCGCCGACCTCGCCAAGGGCGGCGACTACAAGACCGCCCTGCTGCCCGTCCAGACCGACGGCACACTGAGCGCCCAGGCCAGTGCCAGTGTGGTCAAGAACGTGCTCGGCGGCACCGCGAAGAGCCCCGACAAGGACGCGGCCGTCAGTGTCTCCGTCCAGAACGCCAGCGGCGTCAAGGACAACACCGAGCAGGCCCGCGTCGTGCTCCTCAACGGCGGCTTCACCTTCCTGGAAGGCGGTACGGCGGCCGGCGCCCAGGCCGCCTCCAAGGTCGTCTACGCCGACGCCGCCGATAAGGAGAACGCCACCGAGGTCGCCAAGACCCTGGGCCTGCCCGGCAGCGTCGTCACCAAGGGCACGGTCCCTGGGAACGCGAACGTCGCCGTGACCCTCGGCCAGGACTACAAACCCTCGGCGTCGTAGCCCTCCGTCGCCCCCGGTGAGGCCGCACCCCACGTGAACCGTCCATCACGTGGGGTGCCCTCGGCGGTCCGTGAGACCCTTGGTGTCAAGTGACCGCCGATCGAAAGCCTTGTAGTGACCGCGACTGACCGCTCCCTGGAGCTCATCACCACCGCCGCACAGGCGGCCGCCGACAAGCTCGCGCACGACGTGATCGCCTATGACGTCAGCGACGTACTGTCGATCACGGACGCCTTCCTGCTGGCCTCCGCGCCCAACGACCGTCAGGTCAAGTCGATCGTCGACGAGATCGAGGAACGGCTCTCGAAGGAGCTCGGCGTCAAGCCGGTGCGCCGCGAGGGCGACCGCGAGGCCCGCTGGATCCTCCTCGACTACATCGACATCGTCGTCCACGTCCAGCACAGCGAGGAGCGCGTCTTCTACGCCCTGGAGCGGCTGTGGAAGGACTGCCCCGAGATCGAGCTGCCCGCCGACGCCAAGGCGACCCGCGGCAAGGCCGCGGAGCACGTCAAGCTGCGGGCCGAGGAGGACGCTGCCGAGTTCGGGGAGCTGCGGTGAGCGCGCCCGTCGGCAGCAGGCCCGGCCGGGGCCGCCGCGTCATCCTGTGGCGGCACGGCCAGACCGCGTGGAACGTGGAGCGCCGCTTCCAGGGCACCACGGACGTCGAGCTCACCGAGATCGGCGTCGGCCAGGCCCGCCGCGCCGCCCGGCTGCTCGCCTCCCTCAGGCCCGACGCGATCGTCGCCTCCGACCTCCAGCGAGCGGCGAACACGGCGGCCGAACTCGCCGCGCTCACCGGCCTGGACGTGACCCACGACGAGGGCCTGCGCGAGACCTACGCGGGTGTCTGGCAGGGGCTGACGCACGAGGAGATCATCGCCCGGCACGCCGAGGAGTACGCCGCGTGGAAGCGCGGTGAGCCGGTGCGCCGTGGCGGCGGCGAACTGGAGACCGAGGTCGCCGATCGCGCCGCCCCCGTCGTGCTCCGGCACGCCGAGAAGATCCCCGACAACGGCACGCTGGTCGTGGTCAGCCACGGCGGCACGATCCGCACCACCATCGGCCGTCTCCTCGGCCTGGACGCTCACCACTGGGAGAGCCTCGGCGGTCTCTCCAACTGCTGCTGGTCCGTCCTTGGCGAGGGCGCCAAGGGCTGGCGTCTCCTGGAGCACAACGCCGGCACCGTCCCGGAACCGGTGCTCGGCGACGACGACTGAGCGTCTCTCCAGGGCCCCGGACCCGGATTTCACTTTCCGGCAGGTCGCAGGCTAAAGTTCTTCTTGTTCGCACCGCGGAGCGGAGCGAAACACCATGCGGCTCCGCCGCATGACAAGGGGCTATAGCTCAGTTGGTAGAGCGCCTGCATGGCATGCAGGAGGTCAGGAGTTCAATTCTCCTTAGCTCCACAGTTCAGTTCCACAGTTCGACACTCTATTGAGTTGTCAAAGATCGGTTGCCGAAGATCCCGTCCCTCTCAGGGGGGCGGGATTTTTTATAGATGCTCGCGCTCGGGCGGATCGAGGCGCAGCGTCGCGACACGGCATCCAGCACCTGTGCGGACGCGTTGATCGGCCGGCCCTGTTCCAGCGGGCGCGCCTGCTGCGCAGAGGCGCGGCCGGCTCGGGTCGGCGGCGCTGTGTCGTCCCCATCGTCATGTCCCCCATCGTCGATGCCCGACTTGTCCCCTGCCAGGTGCTGTCAGTACCGGCATCGCACTCGTCCTCGCCGCCCGGTACATGGCGCTGCTCGACGTGTTCATCGTGAATGTCGCGGCCCTCACCATCGGCACCGAACTCCACGCGTCCGGCGCGGACTTACAGCTGGTGGGCGCCGGATACGCCCTCACCTACTCCGTGTTGCTCATCACCGGTGCCCGCCTCGGCGACCGGTTCGGTCCCGCCCGGGTCCACCGCGCCGGGCTCGCCTGCGCTGGCGCGGGGTTCCACCGAGCTGATCGTGTTCCGGCTGGTGCAGGGCGCGGGGTCGGCGGTGATGATCCCGCAGGTGCTCAGCCTGATCCAGCGCAACTTCACCGACGAGGCCCGGATGAAGGCGCTCGTCGCCTACTCGGCGGTCCTCGCCGTCGGCGCCGCCGCCGGGCAGGTCGTCGGCGGAATCCTGGTCAGCGCCGACCTGTTCGGTACGGGCTGGCGGCCAGTCTTCCTGGTGAACGTGCCGGCGCGCGGCCTCGATCTTCCCGGCCTGGTGCTGCTCGGGGCGGCCGTGTCGCTGTTCACAGTGCCATTGGTGCTCGGGCAGGAGGAGGACTGGCCGCTGTGGTCCTGGCTGTCGCTGGCGGCGTCCGTGGTCTTGTTCACACTGTTCTGGGCGTACGAGTCCCGGCCGGCCCGGCGCGGCGGCGCCCGCTGATCGCGCCCGGCGTGCTGCGTCATCCCGGCATGGGTCTGGCTGTCTTCCGCGTTCTGGCGGTCATTGCGGTCACTGGCGGCTTCCTGTTCGTGCGCACCCTGCATGCGCAGGGCGGCCTCGGCTACAGCGCGGCGGGCGGGCCTCACCTTCGCGCCGACCGCCGTCGTCTTCGGCGTGGGCCTGGTCCTGAAGGGTGGCGACGAGGGCGGTGCGCTGCTGTATCTCGCGTTCTGCGGAGTGGGCGGGGGGCTCGCGCTCGCCTTCAGCCCGACCTTCACGCACGGGCTGGCCACGGTGGGGCCCAAGAACGCGGCGCATTGTTCTTGAACCGGCTTGAGTCACTCGGGGCCTTTGGGGCGTATACCTCTGCGGTGGCGCTTTTGGCGTGCGTGTTCGCGCTGGCCGGGACGGCCGCGGTGGGTGCCGTGTCCGGACTGGTACTGAGGCGTCGCTGACCGTATTGGCCCGGCCGTGGCAGAATCAAACGGCCGGAAGGGGGCGCGGCCCGACGGGAGGGAGCAGTGATGCCTGCGAGCATCCTCAGGGAGGTCGGCCACCTCCTTGATGCAGCGTCAACACGGGACACGGTCATCCGTCTCAGCTGCCCTTCCTGCGGTTCGGTCCACGTGGCCCAAGTGCTCGGTGACAACGGCGGAGTTTCCTACGTGTGCACGGCCTGCGGCCACAGCTGGAGCTGATCGATGGGTGCACACAGGCGAAAGTGCGATTGGTGCGGCAGCGGTACGCCGATCGTCCGTGACATGGAACCGGTCAATCCCGACTACCAGTACTGGTGCGAGGAGTGCGCGCGGGCGCTGATCATAAAGGGCGACCCGATCGAGACCTACCGCGAACTCGAGGGCGAGCCGATCTACGGCCGGCTTCTTGAGGAGCACTGCACGCTCAAGCGCTTTTATTCGTTCGTCACGGCGTGAGTCATGGCGTGACCACAGGGCGGCAGCGCCCGAGCCGCCCGGGCGGGTGCCGCACGGAAACGATTTGGTGGTGCCCCCGCTGGACCGTGTAATGTTGTCGTCGTCGCAAGGGGCTATAGCTCAGTTGGTAGAGCGCCTGCATGGCATGCAGGAGGTCAGGAGTTCAATTCTCCTTAGCTCCACAGCCAGATCCCGCCGGATCATCTCGATCCGGCGGGATCTTCCCGTTTTCAGGGGCGGTTGGCGCTCAGCGGCCCAGGGCGCGACGACCGCGGCCCTGGGAGAGGACCGGCAGGTTGTTGCGGGTCGAGCCCTGCGAGCGGGTGTCCTCCTCGATGCGCAGCGCGAGCGCCGGGCAGCGGCGCACCGCGCGCAGCGCCTTCGCCTCCGCGTAGCGCGGCACCTGCGCCTGCGCGACGGTCGGGAAGCCGTCCGCGCCGAGTTCGAAGACCTCCGGGAGGATGTCCGCGCACAGGCCGTGGCCCCGGCACAGCGTCCAGTCGACGTAGATCTTCTGGCGGCTGGGACCGGTCTCCTCGGACTCGCCGCCGCCGGGGATGCCCGTCGGGGTCTTGCCGCCCTCGAAGAGCGGCAGAACGCCCTCCACAGGCCTTCCGCAGCCGTTTCCGAGGACGTGCGCGGCGAGGTCGTCGGTGAACGCCTTGATCGTCGACTCCAGGAACATCGCGGAGCCGTCGGGGTGCGAGCAGGCGCCGCGTCGCTTCACGTTCTTGGCGACCTGCTTGAGCGCTTCCAGGGCGGCCGGTCCGCCGCCGTTGATGATGTCCTCCATGCCGCGCGCGGCGGCCGGCAGGCCGAGGTAGCAGGGACCGCACTGTCCCGCGCTCTCCTCGGCCAGCCACTGCGCCACCCGCAGTGACTCGCCCAGCGGACAGGTCTCCTGGCTGATCGGCAGGATGGCGCCCGCTCCCAGCGAACCGCCCACCGCGTCCAGGGAGTTGCGCGAGACGATCGCTTCGTTGACCGTCGCCGCGTCGATCCACTTGCCGTGGTAGCCGCCGGTCAGCACGCCCTGCGGGACGGGCGGGGCGCCGGCGAGCTGAAGGACGTAGCGCAGCGGTACGCCCGTGGGGACCTCGATCACCATGGGCCGGGCGACGGCTCCGGAGACCGTGAGCAGGACGGTGCCCGGCTCGTCGTACAGACCGGTGTTGCCGTAGCGCTCGGGGCCGATGCGGGCGGCGATCGCCAGCTGGGCGAACGTCTCGGCGTTCGACAGCAGCGTGGGCGCGCCGCCGACGCCGTTCTGCGAGGCGCTGACCTTGCGGCCGGGCGGGATCGCCGGACCGCCGTCGATGGAGCGGACCAGCGACGCGGCGGCGCCGGTGACCATGCGGACCGGATTGCGCTGCACGCGTGCGCGTAGCGCCGATCGGCGTCCGTTGCTGAGGCCGCGTTCGGCGAGCGCGGCCTCCATGGAGCGCTGTGTGGACTCCCGGGTGACCCCCACCACGAGCGTGCGGGCACCCAGCGCCTCGGCGGCCAGCAGCGCGCCGTCCAGGATGAGGTGCGGGGCACGGTTGATGAGCACCGTGTCCTTGCGGCAGGCCGGTTCGTCCTCACTGCCGTTGACGACGACGACCGGCCGCACACCGCGTTTGATCGCCGCTTCGGCGACCGAGCGCAGCTTCTTGTGGAAGGGGAAGCCCGCGCCGCCGCGGCCCTTCAGGTTGATGTTCTCGGCGAGCTTCGCGAGCTGCTCGCCGCCCATCGGTTCGAGCGGGCCGTGCACCTTCAGGTGCATGGGTAGATCGAGTCTTTCGACAAGGTCGAAGCCCGACGTGAGCTGGGGAAGGCCGACCACGCGGACTTCTGGGACGTCGGGCAGGGCCTCGTTCACTTAAAGCCTCCGGAAGGCGTGTTCCAAGGTTCGCCCGATCCCGGTGCGTCGAAGTCGTACGAAGCACCGGGCGTTGTTTCAGTGGCGGGACCGCTGTTGTACGTGTCGTCCGGGTAGTACGTGCCGTAGAGGGTGTTCGTCTCAGCGGTGTCGTACACATCACTCGAGCCGTAGCCGGAGGCGCCCGAATTGCCATAGGCCGGGATGTTGTATCCGGTGTCGTTGAGCGGGTCGTAGGCCGACGGGGGTGCCTCGCCGACCGGCGGCGGCGAGGGGATCGGCCAGTTGCCGGACGTGCTGCCGCCGCCGTCGAAGCGCTGGATGGCCTCCGTGGGCTGCATGTCCAGCGGCATGTCCATGCGCGCGGTCTGGTCGGCGGCGAAGGGCTGCTGCTGTCGTCCTGAGGGCGAGGAGACGGCGCGATAGGCGGCGGCGAAGCCGTTCGCGGGCTCTTGGGCCGCGGGTGCCTCGTACGGGGGCGTCATGCGGGACTCGTACGGGGGTGTCATGCGGGACTGGGGCTGCTGAGCCCGCTGGTTCTCGTAGCCCGGCAGCGCGGACTCCGCCACCCTGGCCCGGCTGGCGTCGAGCTCCTCGCGGCCCGGCCGTTCCTCGGTCCCCAGGAACGCGGCGATCCGGTCGGCGACCTTGCGCTTGACCGGGCGCGGGGCCGCGCGCAGGGCGAGGGCCGCGGTGACGCCGAGCACGGACAGGCCGTACATGATCACGAAGACCGGCTTCGCCGCGCGGCCCGCGTACAAGCCGTGCAGCAGGGCGGCGCACCAGGCCGGGTAGGCCAGCATGTGCATCGCCCGCCAGCGGGCCGCCACGGGGGCGGGGGAGGCGAATTTGCTGCGCAGGGCGCCGGTGATGCCCACGAAGATCATGAGCAGGCCGGCCAGGGAGCCGAGGCCGATCAGGCCCTCGGCCCCGGTGACGCCGAGCGAGAAGGGGATCAGCGCCGCGATCAGCACCGTGTGGTCGAGCGCGATCTTGGCGGTGATGTGCAGCAGAAGGAACGCGATCGAGGCGACAGCGGTTATCCGGTGTACGGCCTGCCCGATGATCCGCTGGCGTGTGTCCAGGAAGATCCGGTCCTGGGCGACCAGTCCCCAGATCACCGAGCAACTGAGCGAGACGAGCGACAGGACGCCCGCGCCGAAGTTCAGGAAGTCGCGGAACCGGTCACCTCCGATCAGCACGGTCACGGGTATGAGGAGCAGGACGGCGGTCGACGCCACCCCATAGGCAGACCGGCCAGGCTGGGGGAGCGAGCTGTTACTACGACGAGGGTTCATGGGGGCAACTCCGAGCAGTTTCGGGAAAGCGGTCCCGCTGCCGCACTCTAAGTGGCTCCATACCGGTGGGTACGCGGTTTGAGTTATTGCGTTGTTATCAAACGACAATGGCATCGCTGTTGTGATGCCCCTTAGTGGCTGTTACGCGAAGTAACTTTTGACCTGGGTTCAGTTGGTGTCGGGGGTGATCGGTGTGCTCGACGGGTCTGCGGGGGTGGCGCCCGTTGTCAAAGAGGCATACGGAAGCGCGTCGCCGCGTGCTCAAGGGCTGCGGTACCCTAACGCCATGCGTGCCGTACGCCTTCTGCTTAGCGGGCCGCGCTGATCAGTCCCGACCACCGGGCGAATCGGATGGTCGGAATCGGCGCGGCGTCCCCTCCTGTGCGAGGGGATTTTTCGTTTCTTGGATGTCACAGCCGCTGGCAGAGACGATCGATGGAGCTTTGAGGATCATGAGCGAGACGAACCCCGCTGCCACCGCCGAGGTGGTCGCGCCGCACCGCTACACGGCCGCCATGGCCGGCGAGATCGAGGCACGCTGGCAGGACTTCTGGGACGCCGAGGGCACCTACGCGGCGCCGAACCCGACGGGTGACCTGGCCGGCGACCCCGAGCTGGCCGCCAAGCCCAAGAAGTTCATCATGGACATGTTTCCCTACCCCTCCGGGGCGGGCCTGCACGTCGGCCACCCCCTGGGCTACATCGCCACCGACGTATACGCCCGGTTCCAGCGCATGACCGGCCACAACGTCCTGCACACCCTGGGCTTCGACGCCTTCGGCCTGCCCGCCGAGCAGTACGCCGTGCAGACCGGCACGCACCCGCGCGTGTCCACCGAGGCCAACATCGAGGCCATGAAGGCCCAACTGCGCGCACTGGGCCTGGGCCACGACAAGCGCCGGTCATTCGCCACGATCGACCCGGACTACTACAAGTGGACCCAGTGGATCTTCCTGCAGATCTTCAACTCCTGGTACGACGACGAGGCGAAGAAGGCCCGCCCGATCGCCGAGCTGATCGACCGGTTCGAGTCCGGTGAGCGCGCGGTGCCCGGCGGCCGTACCTGGAGCGGGCTGACCGCCGCCGAGCGCGCCGACATCCTGGGCGAGTACCGCCTGGCCTACGCCTCCGACGCGCCGGTCAACTGGTGCCCCGGCCTGGGCACCGTACTGGCCAACGAGGAGGTCACCGCCGACGGCCGTTCCGAGCGCGGCAACTTCCCGGTCTTCAAGGCCAAGCTGCGCCAGTGGAACATGCGGATCACCGCCTATGCCGACCGGCTGCTGGACGACCTGGACGCGCTGGACTGGCCCGAGGCCATCAAGCTGCAACAGCGCAACTGGATCGGCCGCTCCGAGGGTGCCCGCGTCGACTTCCCGATCGACGGCGAGCGCATCACGGTCTTCACCACACGCCCGGACACCCTGTTCGGCGCGACCTACATGGTGCTGGCCCCCGAACACCCGCTGGTCGAGAAGTTCACCCCGGCCGCCTGGCCCGAGGGCACGCACGAGGTGTGGACCGGCGGCCACGCGACCCCGGCGGACGCTGTGGCCGCCTACCGCGCGCAGGCCGCCTCGAAGTCCGACGTGGAGCGGCAGGCCGAGGCCAAGGACAAGACCGGTGTCTTCATCGGCGCGTACGCGACCAACCCGGTCAACGGCGATCAGGTCCCCGTCTTCATCGCCGACTACGTCCTGATGGGCTACGGCACCGGCGCGATCATGGCCGTACCGGCGGGTGACCAGCGTGACTTCGAGTTCGCGCGCGCCTTCGAACTGCCGATCCACTGCATCGTCGAGCCGACCGACGGCCGGGGCACCGACCCGTCGACGTGGGAGGACGCCTTCGCGTCGTACGACGCGAAGATCATCAACTCCGCCAACGACGAGATCTCGCTGGACGGCCTGGGCGTCGTCGACGCCAAGGCGCGCATCACCGAGTGGCTGGAGCGCAAGGGCGTCGGCGAGGGCACCGTCAACTTCCGGCTGCGCGACTGGCTGTTCAGCCGCCAGCGCTACTGGGGCGAGCCCTTCCCGATCGTCTACGACGAGGAGGGCATCGCCCACGCCCTGCCCGAGTCGATGCTGCCGCTGGAGCTGCCGGAGGTCGAGGACTACTCGCCCCGCACCTTCGCACCCGACGACGCCGACACCCAGCCCGAGACCCCGCTGTCCCGCAACGAGGACTGGGTCGCCGTCACCCTGGACCTGGGCGACGGACGCGGTCCGCGCAAGTACCGCCGCGAGACCAACACCATGCCCAACTGGGCCGGTTCCTGCTGGTACGAGCTGCGCTACCTGGACCCGCACAACAGCGAGAAGCTGGTCGACCCGGAGATCGAGCAGTACTGGATGGGCCCGCGCGAGGGCCAGCCGCACGGCGGCGTCGACCTGTACGTCGGCGGCGCCGAACACGCTGTACTGCACCTGCTGTACGCGCGCTTCTGGTCGAAGGTCCTGTACGACCTGGGGCACGTCTCCTCGGCCGAGCCGTTCCACAAGCTGTTCAACCAGGGCATGATCCAGGCCTACGTCTACCGCGACAGCCGCGGCATCGCGGTTCCGGCCGCCGAGGTGGAGGAGCGCGACGGCGCGTACTACTACCAGGGCGAGAAGGTCTCCCGGCTGCTGGGCAAGATGGGCAAGTCCCTGAAGAACGCGGTCACTCCGGACGAGATCTCCGCCGAGTACGGGGCGGACACCCTGCGCCTGTACGAGATGGCGATGGGCCCGCTGGATGTCTCCCGGCCGTGGGACACGCGCGCGGTGGTCGGCCAGTTCCGGCTGCTGCAGCGGCTGTGGCGCAACGTCGTGGACGAGACGACCGGCTCCGTGGCGGTGGCCGACACCGAGGACGCCGACATCGACGTGGACACGCTGCGCGCCCTGCACAAGGCGATCGACGGTGTCCGCCAGGACCTGGAGGGGCTGCGGTTCAACACCGCCATCGCCAAGGTCACCGAGCTGAACAACCACCTGACCAAGACGGGGGGCCCGGTGCCGCGGTCCGTCGCCGAGTCGCTGGTGCTGCTGGTCGCCCCGCTGGCCCCGCACATCTCCGAGGAACTGTGGCGCAGGCTGGGCCACACCGACTCGGTGGTCCACCAGGACTTCCCGGTCGCCGACCCGGCGTACGTCGTGGACGAGACCGTGACCTGCGTGGTCCAGGTCAAGGGCAAGGTCAAGGCGCGCCTGGAGGTCTCGCCCTCCATCTCCGAGGACGAGCTGGAGAAGGTCGCGCTGGCCGATGAGAAGGTCGTGGCGGCACTGGACGGCGCGGGGATCCGGAAGGTGATCGTGCGGGCGCCGAAGCTGGTGAACATCGTTCCGGCGTAGACACGGTGAGGTGATGTCCGGCTCGGACGACACGGTGAGGTGACGTCCGGCTCGTACGCAGACGTACGGACGGTTCGCCTCGGGGTAGTCCCCTACGGGCAGGTTCGGGGTTTTTCTGGAACTCCGGGCCTGCCCTTTGCGTTTACCGTGGAAGAGCGGCGCGGTGCGTGCCGACAGTCGGAGGAGAGGCTCGTGGAAGCAGTGATCGCAGTAGTCGCCCTGCTCTTCGTGCTCTTCGTCGTGCTCGGCGCCTATGCCACGGTGAAGGTGGTCGGGGCCGCCAAGCGCGGCGTGGACCGCACCGTCACCCAGGCCCGCCGCACGGTCGAGGACCACACACTGCGGGCCAAGTCCTTCGCCCAGCCCGGATCGGCCGGCGAGATCGCCCAGCTGCGGCTGAAGCTGCGCACCTCGATGCGTGCCACCCAGGACGCGCTGCACGCGAGCGTGGCCGAGGACGAGTCCATCAAGGAGTCCCTCGCCCTCTTCGAGCGGCTCAGCGCCCACGGACACGAACTGGACGCCGAACTCAAGCGCCTGGAGTCCGAGCCCGACCGCGGCACCCTCGCCGAGCGGCTGCCCTCGCTGCGTGAGCGCACCGAGCGGATCACCAAGTCGGCGGACTCGCTGCGCTGGGCGGCCCGCGACCGGGCCCGCCGTTTCGCCGACGACGACCTGGACTCGTTGAGCGCGCAGATCGACGTCGAGGCCGGCGCCCTGCGGCACTGGACGACGACGGAGCCCGCGTCCGCCACACCGCCGCCCTCGTGGCCGGAGGCTCCCACCGCCGACGGCACGACCGCTCAGCAGACGTGGCCGGAGACTCCCCGGGCAGACACGGCCGAGGGGCCCACACGGCCCGCCATCACTCCGCCGGGTCGGCGTCCCACGTATCCCTGGCAGAAGAAGCCCCGCCCCGAGAGCACCACTTGATCCGGACACGGGTGCCCAGGTGAGAGGGGTCGGGCTGCCGTCCGCGCGCTACGCCAGGTAACCTCCAGCTCATGTCCCGCCATGTCGCGATCGTCACCGATTCAACGGCCTACCTGCCGCCGCGGACGATGGAGCGCCACGGCATCACAGCGGTGCCCCTGACCGTGGTCCTTGGTGACCAGGCGCTGGACGAGGGCACCGAGATCTCCACCCGTTCCCTGGCCCAGGCGTTGCAGAAGCGACGTTCCGTCACCACCTCGCGCCCCAGCCCGCAGGCGTTCGCCGAGACCTACCGCAAGGTCGCCGAGTCCGGCGCCACCGGCATCGTCTCCCTGCACCTGTCCGCCGAACTCTCCGGAACGCACGACGCGGCGCTCGTGGCGGCGCGCGAGGCGCCCGTGCCGGTGCGGGTGGTGGACACCGGGATGGTCGCGATGGCCCTCGGATTCTGCGCGCTCGCCGCGGCCGAGGTGGCGGAGTCGGGCGGCACGATGGACGAGGCCGTGACGGCCGCGGAGAAGCGGGCCGCGGGTACCTGCGCCTACTTCTACGTCGACACCCTCGACTATCTGCGCCGCGGCGGCCGGATCGGCGCCGCGCAGGCCCTCTTCGGCTCCGCGCTCGCGGTGAAGCCGTTGCTCCAGCTCGAAGGTGGCCGGATCGAACCCCTGGAGAAGGTACGGACGGCGTCGAAGGCCATCGCCCGCCTCGAGGAGATCGTGGCCGACCGGGCGGGCAGCGCGCAGGTCGACATCGCCGTCCACCATCTCGCCGCCCCCGACCGGGCGTCGGCCCTGGCGGAACGCTTGCGGGCGCGGGTGCCGGGACTCGCCGATCTGCACGTGAGCGAGGTTGGGGCGGTGATCGGGGCGCACACGGGGCCCGGGTTGCTGGGGGTTGTGGTCTCGCCTCGTTGAGGTCGGCGGTTCGCTCGTGCTGTGTATGCGGTTCGTCATGTGGCTCGTGTGGGTGACGGAGTTATCCACAACCGGGCGGTAATCCCCGGGAATTGACCAAGATCATCGCGAGAGTGCCGATGTGTCCGATCCTCGGCGCATGGCACTTCGATCACGCTCACGCACAGCAATCGCGACCAGCGGTCCGGGACGCGGCCCGGCTTCCGACGGCCGCAGTCGTCATCACCGCCCGCACACCCGGGGGCGACCCCGGCAACGGCGCGAGTCGGCGGACGAACTCCGGCGCAGGGCGGAGGCACTCTTCGCCGAACGGGCCGGGGAATGGCGGGAGTCGGGGCAAGGGTGGTCCGGCGCTGTTCCGGATCCGCCGGATGCCGTTGTGCGCGCGCCGAGTGCTGTGCTGGACACGCCGGGTGCTGCTCTGGACGCGCCGGCCGCCGAGGCGAGCGTGGGCCCGGAGGCGCCGCCGGCAGACCAGGGGACCGGCGCCGGGGTCGGTTCAGTGGCGGGCGGCCGACGCCTGCGGGCCGGGCTCGCGCTGCGGGAACGGATGCCGGTGTGGCTCCAGACGAGGTGCGGACTGGAGCGGCGGAACGTGCTCGCGCTCACGGTGCTGCTCGTCGTCGCCGCGGCCTTCGCCGTCCAGCACTTCTGGGTCGGCCGGACCGAATCCGTCCGAGCGCCCGAAGTGGTGCGCGCGGCTCAGCCGTACGCGGAGGGAGAGCGGAACGGGGAGACGGCGCCCGCGGCCGTCCCGGCCGGTGCGCCGAGTGCCGTGGGCACCGCCGGCCCCGAGATCGTCGTCGACGTCGGCGGCAAGGTCCGCGAGCCGGGAGTCCACCGCCTTGCGGCCGGTTCACGCGTCGCCGACGCGTTGCGCGCGGCGGGTGGGGTGCGTCCCGGAACGAACACCGAGGGACTCAACCGCGCTCGCTTCCTCGTGGACGGTGAACAGGTCATCGTCGGCGCTCCCGCTCCCGCCGCCGTCCCGGTGCCGGGCTCGGGCGGTCCGGCCGTCGGCGCTCCGGGCGGCGCGGTGGCGGGGGTGGCACCTGCGGCCCCCGTCTCGCTCAACACGGCCACCGTCGACCAACTCGACACGCTGCCGGGCGTCGGCCCCGTGCTGGCCCAGCACATCGTCGACTACCGCACGCAGCACGGCGGCTTCCGCTCGGTGGACGAGCTGCGCGAGGTCAATGGCATCGGCGACCGCCGCTTCGCCGACCTCCGAAATCTCGTACGGCCATGAGGCGCACCCCCGGCGTGCCGCCCGAGCACGGCGCCTCCCGACCCCGTCCCGCCGTCCACGCCGCATCCGTCCCCCGCCAGGCCGTCCACGCCGCCTCCGGTAAACGGCTGGGGGCGGCGCACCCCCGACAGGAAGGACCGACCGACCTACGACTCGTACCGCCCGCACTCGCGGCCTGGGCGACGGCCGCGGTGACGCTGGGCGCCCCACCGAGGTGGGTCACCGGTCTCGCGGCCGTGAGCCTTGTCGCGGCCGGCGCCCTCCTCGTGTCCGCGCGGTCACGTGCCCGTCCCGGGCGGATCACCTGGGCGCGTGCCTCGGTTGCCGCCGTGCTGCTCTGTGTCGCGGCGGCCGCCGTGTCCGCCGGGCTCCACGGAGCCGATCTGCGGCGCGGGCCGGTGCCTGAGCTGGCCCGGCAGTACGCCACCGCGACCGCCGAGATCGAGGTGACCTCCGACCCCCGGCTCACCCGGCCGCGGATCAGCGGGAATCACGCGGCGCCGACCTCTGTGCTGATCAACGCCGACGTACGACGCGTCGAGGCGGCCGACGGGACGGCCGACGGGACGGTGGTGGCGACGCGTGCACCGGTGCTCGTGATCGTCGACGCGGGCTTCGGCGCCGGCCGTCCCGTCAGCGACGAGGCGTCGGCCGGATCGCCGACCGGATCGCAGACTGGATCCCCGCACGGCTCGCCGATCGGACGGCCAGACGGATCGCCAGCCACAACGGCGACTGGATCGCCGACCGGACGGCCATACGGATCGCCGGCCACAACGGCGACTGGATCGCCGTTCGGATCGTCGGCCCTCGCTGAAGGGCCGAGGCGTTCGCCCTGGCTCGGGCTGTTGCCGTCCACTCGGCTGCGGGTGATCGCTCGGCTGGCGCCCGCGGCGGTGGGTGGCGACCGGATCGCCGCCGTGTTGCGCGTACGGGGGCGGGCGGCACCGGAGGTGGTGGGCGAGCCGTCGGCGCCGCAGCGGTTCGCGGGCCGGCTGCGCGCCGGGCTGCGGGAGGCCACGGACGGACTGTCGGCGGACGCCCGGGCGCTGCTGCCGGGGCTGGTCGTCGGGGACACCGCACGGATCACTCCGGAACTGGACGAGGCCTTCAAGGAGACCGACCTCGCGCACACGCTCGCGGTCTCCGGAAGCAACCTCACGATCATCCTGGCCCTGCTCGTCGGGCCGCCCGGGCTCGCCCAGCTCGTCGAGCGCCGTGGACTCGCGCCCCGGCTCGGTATCTCGCTCCGGACGACCGCGCTGCTCGGCGGAGGGCTCACGCTCGGCTTCGTCGTCGTATGCAGACCGGATCCGAGCGTGCTGCGGGCCGCGGCCTGCGGGGCCGTCGCGCTGCTCGCGCTGGCGACCGGACGCCGCAGATCGCTGATCCCGGCTCTGGCGACGGCCGTCCTGCTGCTGGTGTTGTACGACCCGTGGCTGGCCCGGAGCTACGGCTTCCTGCTTTCGGTCCTGGCCACCGGCGCCCTGCTCACGATCGCACCCCGCTGGAGTGTCGCGCTGCGCCGGCGCCGGGTTCCGCCACGGCTGGCCGAGGCGCTGGCCGCCGCTGCCGCCGCGCAGGCCCTGTGCGCGCCGGTGGTCGCCGTGCTGTCGGCGCGGGTGAGCCTGGTGGCGGTGCCGTGCAACCTCCTCGCGGAGTTCGCGATCGCGCCGGCCACGGTGCTGGGCTTCGCGGCACTGGCCGCGGCGCCGATGGCGATGCCGGTCGCCAAGGCGCTGGCCTGGGGCGCGAGCTGGCCGGCGGAGTGGATCGCGGGGATCGCCCGTACCGGGGCGGCGTTGCCCGGTGGGGGAGTGGACTGGCCGGACACCTGGGCGGGGGCGGCGCTGCTCTGCCTCGTCACGGTGGTCGTTCTGCTCGTCGGGCGACGGCTGCTGGGGCACCCCTGGCTGTGCGGTGCCTGCGGGTTGCTGCTCCTGCTGGTGGTGGTGCAGCCGCCGCCCCTGACGAGGGTGATCACGGGCTGGCCGCCACCGGGCTGGCGGCTGGCGATGTGCGACGTCGGACAGGGCGACGCGACGGTGCTCGCGGCGGGCGACGGCACGGGGGTGGTCGTGGATGCCGGGCCCGACCCGATGCTCGTCGACCACTGCCTGAGCGCGCTCGGCATCACCAGGATCCCGCTGGTCGTGCTCACCCACTTCCACGCCGACCATGTGGCGGGGCTGCCCGGAGTGCTGCGCGGGCGGGCGGTGGGCGCGATCGAGACGACGGGCTTCTCAGAGCCCGCGGACCAGGCCGAGTTCGTCCGCAGGGAGGCCGCCGCCCGGGGCATCCCCGTGACGCGTGCCGTCGCCGGAGAGCAGCGGCGCACCGGGGCGCTGGCCTGGGAGGTGCTGTGGCCGCCGCCCCGGCCGGCACCGGAACCGGAGGGGCCGAACGACGCCAGTGTCGCGCTGCTCGTCCGCTCGGGCGGGCTGCGGTTCCTGCTCCTCGGAGATCTGGAACCCCCGGCTCAGCAAGGGCTGTTGAGGTCTGCGGCGGGCGCGCGGCTGGGCGGGGTGGACGTACTCAAGGTCGCCCACCATGGCTCGGCCTACCAGGATCCGGAACTCATACGCAGGGCGGCCCCGCGGCTGGCGCTCATCTCCTGCGGTGCCGACAACCCGTACGGGCACCCCGCTCCCGGTACGGTCGCGGCCCTGCGAGCCGGGGGCGCGGCGGTGCTGCGCACCGATCGGGACGGAGCACTCGCGGTCGCCGGAGGAGGTGAGGGTACGGGCGGCGGAGAGCTTCGGGTGGCGCGAGACTGAGGTCATGGATTCCGCACAGGCCGATGCCTATCTCCGCCGTCTGGGAGTCGAGCGCCCGGCGTGGCCCACCGCCACCACGGCCGACGTCCTGCGCGAGCTGCACCTGCGCCATCTGCAGACCGTGCCCTTCGAGAACCTGTCGGTCCATCTCGACGAGGAGATCGTGCTGGAGGAGAACCGGCTGCTGGACAAGCTGGTGGGCGCGCGGCGGGGCGGGTTCTGCTACGAACTGAACGGAGCGTTCGGGGCGTTGCTCGCCGCGCTGGGATTCGAGGTCGGGCTGCTCGCGGCGCGGGTGCACGGGGCGGAGGGGCGGCTCGGGATTCCGTACGACCATCTCGCGCTGCGGGTGCGGACGGCGGACGGGGGCGAGTGGCTGGCCGACGTGGGGTTCGGGGCGCACAGTCACTACCCGCTGGCGTTCGAGGCGCGCGGTGAGCAGGAGGATCCCGGCGGCATGTTCCGGATCGTCGAGGCGGGGCCGGACGCGGCGGACCTGGATGTCGTCGTGAACGGCAGGCCGCAGTACCGGCTGGAGACGCGGCCGCGCGTGCTCGGTGACTTCGTGGCCGGAGCCTGGTGGCACCGCACCTCGCCGCTCTCACACTTCACGCAGTCGCTGGTCTGCTCGCGGGTGACGGAGGAGGGAGGCAGGATCACGCTCAGTGGCCGCACCTTCAAGACGACGGCTGCGGACGGGACGCACGAGGAGCGCGAGTTGGACACGGACGAGGAGGTGCTTGCGGTATACCGGGAGCGGTTCGGCATCGAACTCGACTCTGTGCCGACGGTGTGAAATACCAACCGGAATGGCTGATTCGAGCCATGCGGGGCCACTCGTCCTTAGATCCGGCACATGTGCTGGATTCCCGTGATGTGGTCTCGTCTTGCCTCGAATGCCTCATCGGTGGTCGAATGCATCTTCGCCAACAGTGATGTCGAATCGCGCAGGGGTGTCGAAGATGATCGGCAGCTGGCTGGGAAGCCGAACAAAACGGGTGCAACGGACGAGTCCACTGGCGGCGGTGCATACTCCGCCGAGTGCCGGGGTGCTCAGCTGCCGGGTGCTCGATCCGGTCAACGAGCCGGTGACACATGCCGAGTTCGCGGTCAGTGACACCACCGGCCGCAAGGTGGTCAGCGGAGGTATGGATCCCTTCGGGTCGTTCGTGACGACGGTGCCGGCCGGGGAGTACCGGCTCGCGGTCTCGGCCGAGGGATACACGCCGTACCGGGCGACCGCCACGGTCGGGGAGAACGCGCTCGCCTCGCTCGGCGACGTGACCCTCCAGGTGGCCCGGCCGCCCGAGCTGCCGTCGCCCGGGGACTGGGAGATCGAGCCGACGCACTCCTCGATCGGCTTCACCGCGCGGCACATCGGGCTGGCCCGGATCCACGGACGGTTCAACTCCTTCGCGGGGGTGATACGCATGGCCGACCAGGTGGATCATTCGGCGATGCACGTGGTGATCGACGCGGCGTCCATCGACACGAACGTCAGGATGCGCGACGACCATCTGCGGTCGGCGGACTTTCTGGACGTGCAGCGCTTCCCGACGCTGGAGTTCTACAGCGAGCGGTTCGTGCACAAGGGCGGCAACCGGTGGGCGATCACCGGCGCGCTGTCTTTGCACGGAGTGACGCGCACGGTCACCCTCGACACGGAGTACCTCGGGCTCGGCAACGGCATGGAGGGCGAGGTGCGCGCGGCCTGCCGGGCCACGACCGAGTTGCGCCGGGACGACTTCACGGTGAGCTGGCAGACGATGCTGGCGCGGGGGATCGCGGTGGTCGGGCCCAGTATTCGGATCGACCTCGACGTGCAGGTCGTCCGCAAGGGCTGAGCCGGCGGTGCGGCCCCCGGTGGGAGCCCCCGCTGAGAGTTCCCGGTGAGAGCCCCGGGTGGGAGTGCCGGTCGCGGGCCGGTGGGGTTACCGGACAATGGCCTCGTGAGTGATGTGAGACATGTGCTGGTGCTGCCCGACCGTGATGCCGCGGAAGAGGTGGCGCAGGCGCTCGGGGAGCGGTTCGGCGTCGACGAGGAACCGCGGCTGGTGCGGGACGCCCTGGCCGGTGAGGACGATGCCGAGGACGCGCAGTGGCTCGTCGTGCTGCGGGACGAGGGAGAGCGGCTGGATCCCCGCGAGCTGGACGAGTTCGCCGGGGAGTGGGACGGGTGGCGGGAGGAGCCGTAACTCTGCCGACCGCCTGTACCGCAGTCCGCGCTCGGCACCGGGACCGCGTTGTCAGTGCCGCGTGCCATGCTGTACGCAATGGCCAGAAAGACTGCGAATGACGACCCTCTCGCCCCGGTGACTCTTGCCGTGGGCCAGGAGGACCTCCTGCTCGACCGTGCCGTGCAGGAGGTGGTGGCCGCCGCCCGGGCCGCCGACGCCGACACGGACGTACGTGACCTGACCCCGGACCAGTTGCAGCCCGGGACGCTCGCGGAGTTGACCAGCCCGTCACTCTTCGCGGAGCGCAAGGTCGTCGTCGTACGCAATGCGCAGGATCTGTCGGCCGACACGGTCAAGGACGTGAAGGCGTATCTCGGGTCGCCCGCCGAGGAGATTACCCTCGTGCTGCTGCACGCGGGCGGGGCCAAGGGCAAGGGGCTGCTCGACGCCGCGCGCAAGGTGGGGGCGCGGGAGGTGGCGTGCCCGAAGATGACGAAGCCGGCGGACCGGCTGGCGTTCGTGCGGGGCGAGTTCCGCGCGGTCGGGCGGTCGGCCACGCCCGAGGCCTGCCAGTCGCTCGTCGACGCGATCGGCAGTGATCTGCGGGAACTGGCGTCCGCGGTCTCGCAGTTGGTCGCGGATGTCGAGGGGACCATCGACGAGGCGATCGTCGGCCGGTACTACACCGGGCGGGCCGAGGCCTCCAGCTTCACGGTGGCCGACCGGGCGGTCGAGGGGCGGGCGGCGGAGGCGCTGGAGGCGCTGCGGTGGTCGCTGTCGACCGGAGTGGCGCCGGTGTTGATCACGAGCGCGCTGGCACAGGGCGTACGGGCGATCGGGAAGCTGTCGTCGGCGCGTGGCGGGCGGCCCGCCGATCTCGCGCGGGAACTCGGGATGCCGCCGTGGAAGATCGACCGGGTACGGCAGCAGATGCGGGGGTGGACGCCGGACGGGGTGGCCGTCGCGCTGCGGGCCGTCGCCGAGGCCGACGCGGGAGTGAAGGGCGGAGGGGACGATCCCGCGTACGCCCTGGAGAAGGCGGTCGTGGCGATCGCGCAGGCGGCGCGGTCCCGAGGGCGGGCGTGATCCAGTAGCCCATCCCTCCCAGGCGAGGAGAATTGTGCGTATCAGCCGTACCTCGCCGGATCAGGAAAGGTGGCGATCGCCGTGGCTGAACACCCGCACGCCATGCTCGTCCGCAAGGGCTACGAAGCTTTCCAGCGCGGAGACATGGACACCCTCCGCAGCATCATGACCGGAGACTGTACACACCACGTACCCGGCTCCCACCCGCTCTCGGGGGACTTCAAGGGGATCGACTCGATCATCAACGACTACTACAGCCGGCTCTACTCGGAGACCGACGGGTCGTTCCAGGTCGAGCTGCGCAACATATTCGTCGACGGCCGCGGGCACGCCGTCACCGTGCACCGCTTCACGGCCGACCGGGGCAGCAAGCACATCGACGAGAACGGCGGCATCGTCTTCCGGATCGTCGGAGACAAGATCAGCGACCTCGACGAGTGCCTCGAGGACATCGACAAGAGCAACGCATTCTGGTCCTGACTGCGGCGGGCCGCGCGCGTACGCCGAAGGCCCCGGCACCCGCCCTGGGGAAGGGCGGGCGCCGGGGCCTTCGGGTTCAAACTGCTCAAGCTGCTGGAGCCACGCCCGCGTGGCGAACGCGTCCGCGCGTGGCTCCTAGGGGTGCCGGACGGGAGCGGATGAGAGAGGGCCCGCTCGATTCCCTCCGGCGGTCAGATCAAAGGTCAGATCAAAGAAGGAGTTCAGCCCTTGAGGGACGCGACCTTCGACGCCAGCGCCGACTTCTTGTTGGCGGCCTGGTTCTTGTGGATGACGCCCTTGGCGACGGCCTTGTCGAGCTGACGCGCGGCAGCGCGCTGGTACTCGGTGGCCTTCTCGACGTCACCCGCGGCAGCGGCCTCACGGGCCTTGCGGACCGCGGTCTTCAGAGAGGACTTGACCGACTTGTTGCGCAGCCGGGCCTTCTCGTTGGTCTTGTTCCGCTTGATCTGGGACTTGATGTTCGCCACGAATGAGCCTCTACAGGTTCAGGCACGGGGCCGCAGGGTCCCGTGCCGATGATTTCTCGAAGTCGTGCCTCGCGCTGAGAGGGCATGAGACACAGCCACCCAGGCTACCAGTGGGCCGTCGAGTGGCCCAAACCGGGCGTCGGTGCCCGCCCGTGGGACCATGGAAGCTACGTATCGATCCGACCCGAGACCGCAGACACTGCGGACGCCTCAAGAATCAGGACCCTGCGTGCCCGCGATCCCTAGCCATGTGCCCGAGCCGAGCCGTACCGACCCGGCGCTGCTCCGCAACTTCTGCATCATCGCGCACATCGACCACGGCAAGTCCACGCTCGCCGACCGGATGCTCCAGCTGACCGGTGTGGTTGAGCAACGGCAGATGCGCGCTCAGTACCTCGACCGGATGGACATCGAGCGCGAGCGCGGCATCACGATCAAGTCACAGGCCGTGCGTCTGCCCTGGGCCCCGACCGGGGATCCCGGCAGTACGCACATCCTCAACATGATCGACACCCCGGGACACGTCGACTTCACCTACGAGGTCTCGCGGTCGCTCGCCGCCTGCGAGGGGACCGTCCTGCTCGTCGACGCAGCCCAGGGCATCGAGGCCCAGACTCTCGCCAACCTCTACCTGGCGATGGAGAACGACCTCAAGATCATCCCCGTACTGAACAAGATCGACCTGCCGGCCGCGCAGCCGGAGAAGTTCTCCGAGGAGCTGGCCAACCTCATCGGCTGCGACCCCGATGACGTGCTCAAGGTCTCGGCGAAGACCGGCATCGGCGTGGACGCGCTCCTCGACCGGGTGGTCCGCGACGTCCCGGCCCCGGTCGGCGTCAAGGACGCCCCCGCCCGCGCGATGATCTTCGACTCGGTCTACGACTCCTACCGGGGCGTGGTCACCTACGTCCGCGTCATCGACGGCCAGCTCAACAAGCGCGAGCGCATCAAGATGATGTCGACCGGCGCCACCCACGAGTTGCTGGAGATCGGCGTCTCTTCCCCCGAGATGACACCGGCCGACGGCATCGGCGTCGGCGAGGTCGGCTACATCATCACCGGCGTGAAGGACGTCCGTCAGTCCAAGGTCGGTGACACCATCACCAGCAAGGACAAGGGCGCCACCGAGGCCCTCGGCGGGTACAAGGACCCCAAGCCGATGGTCTTCTCCGGCCTCTATCCGCTGGACGGCTCGGACTACCCCGACCTCCGCGAGGCGCTGGACAAGCTCCAGCTCAACGACGCCGCCCTGGTCTACGAGCCGGAGACCTCCGCGGCCCTCGGCTTCGGCTTCCGCGTCGGCTTCCTCGGACTGCTGCACCTCGACGTCATCCGTGAGCGCCTGGAGCGCGAGTTCAACCTCGAACTCATCGCCACCGCGCCCAACGTGGTCTACCGCGTGATCATGGAGGACGGGAAGGAGCACACGGTCACCAACCCGAGCGAGTTCCCCGAGGGCAAGATCGACAAGGTCTTCGAGCCGGTCGTGAGGGCCACGATCCTCGCTCCCAGCGAGTTCATCGGCTCGATCATGGAGCTCTGCCAGACCCGCCGCGGCACCCTCCTCGGCATGGACTACCTCTCCGAGGACCGCGTAGAGATCCGCTACACGCTCCCCCTCGCCGAGATCGTCTTCGACTTCTTCGACAACCTGAAGTCCAAGACGCGCGGTTACGCCTCCCTGGACTACGAGCCCACCGGTGAGCAGGACGCCCACCTGGTGAAGGTCGACATCCTGCTCCACGGCGACCGCGTCGACGCCTTCTCCGCCGTCACGCACAAGGACGCCGCGTACGCGTATGGCGTACGGCTCGTCGCCAAGCTGCGCGAGCTGATCCCGCGCCAGGCCTTCGAGATCCCCATCCAGGCCGCCATCGGCTCCCGGGTCATCGCCCGCGAGACCATCCGCGCCATCCGCAAGGACGTCCTCGCCAAGTGCTACGGCGGTGACATCTCCCGTAAGCGGAAGTTGCTGGAGAAGCAGAAGGAGGGCAAGAAGCGCATGAAGATGGTGGGTTCCGTGGAAGTTCCGCAGGAAGCCTTCATCGCCGTCCTGTCCAGCGACGAGAACGCGGGTTCCGGCAAGGGCAAGAAGTAGCGGCCGTTCAGCGTCAAAATAAGGGCTCGCCGCGTGTCAGCGCGGTGAGCCCCTACGCGTGCGTAGCGTCGCTCTCGGTACGAAGCTCTCTGTACGAAGTGACAGGCCGCCGCCCCTTACACACCGGCCGGTCGCGCTCTACTCTGATCCCTACTCGGTAGTTACTCGCGAGTTAAACAACAGACACAATGAGCCAGCCGTACGGTCGCGGGCCACGGAGGATGTCGTGAGCGACACACAGACACTGATCGAGAACCGTCCGCCGAGCGTGGCGGCCGTCTTCCTGGAGCGCGTGGCGGCCACGCCGGACGCCGAGGCCTACCGTTACCCGGTGCCGCCCGCGGCCGGTGAGGGCCCGGACGACTGGAAGTCGCTGAGCTGGGCGCAGGCCGCCGAGCGGGTCTACACGATCGCGGCCGGCCTGATCGAGCTGGGCGTGCAGCCGGAGCAGCGTGTCGCGCTCGCCTCCTCCACCCGGCTCGAGTGGATCCTCGCCGACCTGGGCATCATGTGCGCCGGCGCCGCCACGACCACGATTTATCCGCAGACCAACGCCGAGGAGTCGGCGTTCATCCTCTCCGACTCCGCCAGCCGGGTGCTGATCGCTGAGGACGCGTCCCAGCTCGCCAAGGCGAAGGAGAAGCGGGCGGAGCTGCCCGAGCTCACCCACGTCGTCGTCATCGACCCGGCCGGCGTCGAGACCGGCGACTGGGTGCTCACCATGGCCGAGCTGGAGCAGCGCGGTGCCGCGTACCTGGAGAAGAACCCCGACCTGATCAAGGAGAAGGTCGGCGCGATCACCAGGGACCAGCTCGCCACCCTGATCTACACCTCGGGCACCACCGGCCGCCCCAAGGGCGTCCGCCTGCCGCACGACAGCTGGTCGTACATGGCGAAGGCGATCGCCGCGACCGGGCTGATCAGCGGCGAGGACGTGCAGTACCTGTGGCTGCCGCTCGCGCACGTCTTCGGCAAGGTACTCACCTCCGGGCAGATCGAGGTCGGGCACGTCACCGCCGTGGACGGCCGTGTCGACAAGATCATCGAGAATCTGCCGGTCGTGCGGCCGACGTACATGGCGGCCGTGCCGCGCATCTTCGAGAAGGTCTACAACGGGGTCGCCGCGAAGGCCCGTGCGGGCGGCGGCGCCAAGTACAAGATCTTCCAGTGGGCCGCCGAGGTCGCCCGCGAATACGCCAAGGCCAGCCAGGACAGCTTCCGGCGCACCGGCACGGCCTCGGCGCCCTTCGGGCTGAGCGCCAAGCACCGGGTCGCCGACGCGCTCGTCTACGCCAAGATCCGCGAGGCGTTCGGCGGCAACCTGCGGGCGTGTGTCTCGGGGTCGGCCGCGCTCGCGCCGGACATCGGCTACTTCTTCTCGGGCGCGGGCATCCACATCCTGGAGGGCTACGGCCTGACCGAGTCGTCCGCCGCCTCCTTCGTGAACCCCGGCGAGGCCTACCGCACCGGCACGGTCGGCAAGCCGCTGCCCGGCACGGAGGTGCGCATCGCGGACGACGGCGAGATCCTGCTGCGCGGGCCCGGCATCATGGAGGGCTACCACGGGCTGCCCGAGAAGACCGCGGAGGTTCTGGAGCCGGACGGCTGGTTCCACACCGGTGACATCGGTGAGCTGTCTCCGGACGGCTACCTGCGGATCACCGACCGCAAGAAGGACCTCATCAAGACGTCGGGCGGCAAGTACATCGCGCCTGCTGAGGTCGAGGGGCAGTTCAAGGCGGTGTGCCCGTACGTGTCCAACATCCTCGTGCACGGGGCCGACCGGAACTTCTGTACGGCGCTCATCGCTTTGGACGAGGTTTCGATCTTGGACTGGGCGAAGGAGAACGGGCTGGAGGGGAAGTCGTACGCGGAGGTTGTGGCTGCGCCGGTGACGGTTTCTATGGTCGAGGGGTATGTCAAGGAGCTCAACGAGGGGTTGCAGCGGTGGCAGACGATCAAGAAGTTTCGGTTGTTGCCTCGGGATCTTGATGTGGAGCATGGGGAGATTACGCCGAGTTTGAAGTTGAAGCGGCCGGTGGTTGAGCGGGAGTACGGGGATTTGATTGATGAGATGTACTCGGGGGCGCGGGAGGCGTAGCGCGGAAGCGGAGGGGTGGCGGGGGACTGTTGGCGGCTGACGGTTCGTTGTGGCTGGTCGCGCAGTTCCCCGCGCCCCTAAAGGTCAGTTCACGCCCCCCTCGTGACCAGTTGGCGTAGCTCCCTGACCTGCCTGCGCAAAGCCGGTAGGTCCAGAGGGTTCTCCCCGTTCAACTGGTCCTCCAGCTCCGCCAACCGCATGCTCACCTCCCCGTACTCGGTGTGCTTCCGCTCCAGTTGCTGGTTCTTGCGGTGCAGGTCCAGGAACACGTTGACCTTCGCTCGTAGGACCCATGGGTCGAAGGGCTTGGTCAAGTAGTCGGCGGCTCCGGTCGCGTAGCCGCGGAAGGCGTAGCCGGAGTCGTCGTCCGCGCCGGTGAGGAAGATGATCGGGACGTTCTTGGTCTGGTCGAGTCGTTTGATGTTGGCGGCGGTTTCGAATCCGTCCATGCCCGGCATGCGCACGTCGAGCAGGACGAGGGCGAACTGCTGCCTGAGCAGCGCCTTCATCGCCTCCTCGCCCGAACGTGCGCGGACGAGTGGTTCGTTGAGGGACCTCAGGACGGCCTCCAGCGCGACCAGGTTGTCCTCCATGTCGTCGACCAGGAGGATGCTGGCGCGCTCCGCGGTCCTTGCCTCAGCGCTCATGTGACTGGCCTCATTCAGTCGTCCGTCGGCGGGACCGCGGCCTCCTCGACGTCGGCGCTCTCAGGGTCCAGGAGGGCGCAGACGACGGTCAGCAGCTTGTCGACGTCCACGGGCTTCGGTACGTAGTCGTTGGCGCCCCGCGCGATGGACTCCTCGCGGTCGCCCGGCATCGCCTTCGCGGTGAGCGCGACGATGGGCAGGCCCGTCCAGCGCGGGGTGCGGCGGATGGCGGCGATGGTCTCGTAGCCGTCCATCTCCGGCATCATGATGTCCATCAGGACGAGTTCGACGTCCGGGTTGCGTTCCAGCGTCTCGATGCCCTCGCGGCCGTTCTCCGCGTACAGGACGGGCATGCCGACGCGGCCCAGGACATGGGTGAGAGCGAAGACGTTGCGGATGTCGTCGTCCACGATCAGCACCCGGCGCCCGGACAGGACTTGCCCCGGCCGGCCCGACTGCCATGCGTCCAGTCTGGTGGGTGCCGGCCAGGAGTCGTCCGGCTCGTGAGGCGCGGCGTAGGGCTCGGCCGCCGGCCCGTCCGGCGCCGGCAGGGCGCGGTCCTCCGAGGTCGGGCCGGTCGCCGAGTGGCCGGGGCTGACGACCGGGACGTACAGCGTGAAGGTGGACCCCTTGCCGGGCTCGCTCTCGGCGATGATGCGACCGCCCAGCAGGCCCGCGATCTCGCGGCTGATGGACAGGCCGAGGCCTGTGCCGCCGTACTTGCGGTTCGTGGTGCCGTCGGCCTGCTGGAACGCCTCGAAGATCACCGGGAGTTTCTCGGGGGCGATGCCGATGCCGGTGTCGGAGACCTCGAAGGCGACCACCTCATCGCTGCCCTGGACGTAGTGGTGCTCGGGGTCCTTCGCGCGGTTCACCCGCAGCTCGACCCGGCCCGACGCGGTGAACTTGATCGCGTTGGACAGGAGGTTGCGCAGGATCTGCTGGAGGCGCTGCTCGTCCGAGTACATCTCGCGCGGTACGTCCTCGCCGACGGCCACTTCGAAGGCGAGCCCCCGGTCCAGCGTGAGCGGGCGGAACGTGGCGTGGACGTAGTCGAGCAGCTTGATGAGCGGCAGCTTCTTCGGGCGTACGTCCATCCGGCCGGCCTCGATCTTCGACAGGTCCAGTATGTCGTTGATCAGTTGCAGCAGGTCCGAGCCGGAGCGGTGGATCGTCGTCGCGAACTGGACCTCCTGGTCGGAGAGATGGCCGTCCGGGTTGTCCGACAGCAGCCTGGCCAGGATCAGCAAGGAGTTCAGGGGGGTGCGCAGTTCGTGCGACATGTTCGCCAGGAACTCCGACTTGTACTGGGAGGAGGTCGCCAACAGGGCCGCCTTCTCCTCCAGTTCCGCGTTCGAGCGCTGCAACTCCGCCTGCTGCTTCTGGAGCTCGTCGGAACGTTCCTGGAGCTGCGTGGCCAGGCGCTGGGACTCGCCCAGCAGGGACTCCGTGCGGGAGTTGGCGATGATCGTGTTGATGGCGACGCCGATGGTGTTCACGAACTGGTCGAAGAAGGCCAGGTGGACGTCGGAGAAGCGGGAGAAGGAGGCCAGTTCGATCACGCCGAGGAGCTTGTCCTCGAAGAGGATCGGGATGATGACCACGCTGGTGGGCGCCGCCTCGCCGAGGCCGCTGTTGATCTTGATGTAGTCCGGCGGGGCCTCCTCGAAGAGGATCCGCTTCTTCTCGCGGGCCGCCTGGCGGACCAGGCCGTGCACCGGGAGACCGCCCGTTTCGACGGTGGCCTCCTGCGCCGCGCCGTACCCGGCTATGAACGCGAGCCCCTTCGCGGGGACGGTGGTGCGCAGTGACGTGCCGTCCTCATCCGGGTCGGCCAGGAAGAACGCGCCGTACTGGGCGTTCACCAGCGGGGTCAGCTCGCGCAGGATCAGGTCGGCGACCTCCATCAGGTCCCGGTGGCCCTGCATCAGCGCGGCCAGGCGGGCCAGGTTCGACTCCAGCCAGTCCTTCGCCCGGGTCGTCTCGCGGAGGTTGGACACCATCAGGTTGATGTTGTCCTTCAGCTCGGAGACCTCGCCGCGCGTCTCCACGGAGATGGAGCGGGACATGTCGCCCTGGGCCACCGCCGAGGCCACCTCGGCGATGGCGCGGACCTGGGTGGTGAGGTTCAGCGCGAGTTCGTTCACGTTCGTCGTCAGGCGCTTCCAGGTGCCGTACACGCCCTCCACCCGTGCCTGGCCGCCCAGTTGGCCCTCGCTGCCGACCTCGCGGGCCACGCGCGTGACCTCGGAGGAGAAGGAGGACAGGGTGTCGACCATCGTGTTGATGGTGGTCTTCAGCTCCAGGATCTCGCCGCGGGCGTCCACGTCGATCTTCTTCGACAGGTCGCCCTGTGCCACGGCCGTCGCCACCTGGGCGATGTTGCGGACCTGTGAGGTCAGGTTGTCGGCCATGTAGTTGACGTTGTCGGTGAGGTCCCGCCAGACCCCCAGGACGCCCAGCACCTGGGCGCGTCCGCCGAGCCGGCCGTCGGTGCCGACCTCGCGGGCCACGCGGGTCACCTCGTCGGCGAAGGCGCGCAGCTGCTCCACCATCGTGTTGACGGTGTCCTTCAGTTCGAGGATCTCGCCGCGGGCGTCGACCGTGATCTTCTTGGACAGATCGCCGTTGGCGACGGCCGTGGTGACCTGGGCGATGTTGCGGACCTGCGAGGTCAGGTTCAGCGCCATGAAGTTGACGTTGTCCGTCAGGTCCTTCCAGACGCCCGACACGCCTCGCACCTGCGCCTGGCCGCCGAGGTTGCCCTCGGTGCCGACCTCGCGGGCCACGCGCGTGACCTCGTCGGCGAAGGCGGACAGCTGGTCGACCATCGTGTTGATCGTCGACTTCAGCTCCAGGATCTCGCCCTTCGCCTCCACCGTGATCTTCTTGCCGAGGTCGCCCTGGGCCACGGCGGTGGACACCAGGGCGATGTTCCGCACCTGCGACGTCAGGTTGTCCGCCATGAAGTTGACGTTGTCGGTGAGGTCCTTCCAGACCCCCGACACGCCTCGCACCTGGGCGCGCCCGCCGAGGTTGCCTTCCGTGCCGACCTCGCGGGCGACCCGCGTGACCTCGTCGGCGAAGGCGGACAGCTGGTCGACCATCGTGTTGATGGTGGACTTCAGCTCCAGGATCTCGCCCTGGGCGTCGACCGTGATCTTCTGGCTCAGGTCGCCGTTGGCCACGGCGGTGGTGACCTGGGCGATGTTGCGGACCTGCGAGGTCAGGTTCGAGGCCATGAAGTTGACGTTGTCGGTGAGGTCCTTCCAGACGCCGGAGACGCCCCGCACCTGAGCGCGCCCGCCCAACTGGCCTTCGGTGCCGACCTCGCGGGCCACGCGCGTGACCTCGTCGGCGAAGGCGGACAACTGGTCCACCATCGTGTTCACGGTCAGCTTGAGCTCCAGCAGTTCGCCGGTCGCCTCGACCGTGACCGTGCGGGTCAGGTCGCCGCGGGCCACCGCCGTGGTCACCAGGGCGATGTCCCGCACCTGTGCTGTCAGCCGGGACGCCATCGTGTTGACGGCCTCGGTCACGTCCCGCCAACTCCCGGACAGTCCCGTCACCTTGGCCCGCCCGCCGAGCCTTCCCTCCGTGCCGACCTCGCGGGCGACCCGGGTGACCTCGCCGGTGAACAGGGAGAGCTGGTCCACCATCTTGTTCACGGCCCGGCCCAGCCGTCGCAGGTCACCGCGTAACTGCCGGCTGCCGTCGTGCAGATCGACCCGCTGGGTCAGATCGCCGCCGGCCACCGCGTCCAGCACGCGGGTCGCGTTCGCCGCCGGGGCCACCAGGGCGTCGAGCAGCTGGTTGACCTCGCTCACCCGGGAGGTCCACGCGCCCTGGCCCGGGCTGGCCGAGAGCCGTTCGTCGAGCCGACCGTGCCGCACCAACTCCCGCTTCACCCGCCGTACTTCGGTGTTGAAGTGCGTGCTGCGGTCCATGATCTGGTTGAAGACGGCGGTCAGTTCGGCCACCACGCCGTCCCCCGACTCGGGCACCTTGGAGAAGTCACCGTCCCGGACGGCGGTCATCGCGGCGAGCAGCGGCCGAAGATCCGATGCTCGAATCTGGCCATCTTTCTGTCCCTCTTCGAGCACACGCGTAGCACTGTTCTCACTCATGGCGGCCCACTTCGGTAACTCGGCGCTTATGGCCGCGGTCAGTCTGTCACTCTGTCGGCATCGACTGAGGCGTATTCGTCCGAACCGTTCGGGGAGCTGTCCATGGGGGCCATTCCGACGCAACGGGAGACCATTTCCCGTGCCTCTGATGCGCCTGTGCCGGGGGGCGCGCACCCGTGCGCGCCCCGGGTGCACGCGCCCCTGCCCGGGAGCCCCCTCGCACCGGGCTCCGCCCGCGCCGTCTTACGCACCGCCCTCGCCGACTGGGCCGAGCGCGGGCTGCCCGGCGCCGAGCACCTCACCGACCGCCTGGCAGGTGACGCCGTGGTCGTCGTCAGCGAACTCGTCACGAACGCCGTCGTACACGCCGGCACCGACGTCGAGCTGGACTGCCGTCTGGAGCCGGAGACCGGCGCCCTCGTCATCGAGGTGCTGGACCACCACCCCTCCCGCGCCCCGCGCGACGGCACCGTCGAACCGCCGTGCGAGACACCGGAGTACGGGCGCGGCCTGCGACTGGTCGCCGCGCTCGCCGAGTCCTGGGGCATCACCTACCACACCGGCGCCAAGACGGTGTGGGCGCGGCTGCCCGCACACGAGCCTTCGGCCACCGACGAAGAGGAGGCGTACGCGGGCGAGCGCGGTCTGCGGGTGGCCGAAATACTCGCCCCCGAACCGCGGCGGGCCGAGCGGGACCGGGACTGGCTGGGCCGCGGCGCCCTCTCCTTCCTCGCCGAGGCCTCCGACCTGCTGGCCGGACAGCTCGACGAGAACCTGGTCGCCGCGCTCACCGGACAGCTGATCGTGCCGCGGCTGGCCGACTGGTGCGCCGTATGGCTGGAGGACGAGGCCACCGGCCGCGCTGGCTGGGGCGCCGACCGGATCGCGGGTGCCGGACCGCGGCTGGCCCGCGTGTGGCACAGCAGCGAGAACCGCATCGAGGAGCTGCGCCAGGCCCTGGACAAGGAGCCGCCGCGCCCGCCCGACACGGCAGGGCCCGGGCCCGCCCCGTTCCCCTGGCCCGGCGACGCCCTGGGCCCGCACCACACGCACGGCTGCGCGCTCGCCTACCGCCTGGCCGCCGGCGGCCGCCCGCTCGGCACCCTGGTCATCGGACGGTCAGGACCGGTGGGCTTCCCCGACGAGATCACCGGGCTCGTCGAGGACCTCAGCCGCCGGGTGGCCCTCGCCATCGGCGCGGCCCGCCAGTACGCCCGGCAGGCCACCATCAGCGCCGTACTGCAACGCGGACTGCTGCCCGGCGCCGTCGCCGAGATACCCGGGATGCGCAGCGCCCTGGTGTACGAGCCGTGCGACAAGGGCGGGCCCAGCGGCGACTTCTACGACCTCTTCCCGGCCGGCGACGGCCGCTGGTGCTTCGCCGTCGGCGACGTCCAGGGCAAGGGCCCCGAGGCCGCCGTCGTGATCGGCCTGGCCCGGCCCTGGCTGCGGCTGCTGGCCCGCGAGGGCTACCGCGTCGCCGACGTCCTCGACCGCCTCAACCAGCTGCTCCTCGACGACGCGACGGAGGCCGCGGACGCGGCGGCCCGCGCGCTGGTGTCCGCCGGCGGCCGGCCGACGGGCACCGACGACGGCCCGCAGACCCGCTTCCTCTCCCTCCTCTACGGCGAACTGGCCCCCTTCGACGGAGGTGTGCGCTGCACCCTCGCCTCCGCCGGACACCCGCTGCCGCTGCTGCTCGGCGCGGGCGGCGATGTCCGTACGGCCGCGCATCCGCAGACCCTCCTCGGGGTCGTGGAGGACGTGACGTACACCAGCGAGACCTTCGAGTTGCGGACCGGCGACAGCCTGCTGTGCGTGACGGACGGCGTGACCGAACGGCGCAGCGGCTCACGCCAGTTCGACGACGAGGACGGGCTCGCCGAGGCGCTGGCGGGGTGCACGGGGCTCGACGCGGAACTGATCGCGGAGCGCATCAAACGGCTGGTGCACGAGTTCGGGGTACGGCCGCCGGAGGACGATCTGGCACTGCTGGTGCTTCAGGCGGAGTGAGGATTTCTCCAGGTGCTGGACAATGGAGGGCATGCCTTCCGCACTCCCCGACGGCGAGCCCGTCCCCGACGACGGCGCACTGCCCGCGCCCGCGCTCGCCGGGGCGGCCGACCGCCCCCTCGGGTTCTACCTGCACGTCCCGTACTGCGCGACCCGCTGCGGCTACTGCGACTTCAACACCTACACGGCGACCGAGCTGCGCGGCACCGGCGGCGTCCTCGCCTCCCGCGACAACTACGCGGACACGCTGATCGACGAGATCCGCCTGGCCCGCAAGGTCCTCGGCGACGACCCGCGCGAGGTCCGCACGGTCTTCGTCGGCGGCGGTACGCCCACGCTGCTGGCGGCGGGTGATCTCGTACGGATGCTGGGGGCGATCCGCGACGAGTTCGGCCTCGCCGCCGACGCGGAGGTGACGACGGAGGCGAACCCGGAGTCGGTGGATCCGGCGTACCTGGCCGAACTGCGCCAGGGCGGCTTCAACCGGATCTCCTTCGGCATGCAGAGCGCGAAGCAGCATGTGCTGCGCGTGCTGGACCGTACGCACACGCCGGGCCGCCCGGAGGCGTGCGTCGCGGAGGCGCGTGCGGCGGGGTTCTCGCACGTGAACCTGGATCTGATCTACGGCACACCGGGGGAGTCGGACGACGACTGGCGGGCCTCGCTGGAGGCGGCCCTGGGGGCTGGTCCGGACCACGTGTCGGCGTACGCGCTGATCGTGGAGGAAGGTACGCAGCTGGCGCGGCGGATCCGGCGGGGCGAGGTTCCCATGACGGACGACGACGTGCACGCGGACCGGTATCTGATCGCGGAGTCGGCTCTGTCAGCGGCGGGCTTCGAGTGGTACGAGGTGTCGAACTGGGCGACGTCGGAGGCCGGCCGCTGTCTGCACAACGAGCTGTACTGGCGGGGCGCCGACTGGTGGGGCGCCGGGCCGGGGGCGCACAGCCATGTGGGGGGCGTGCGCTGGTGGAACGTAAAGCATCCGGGGGCGTATGCGGGGGCGCTGGCGGGAGGGCGGTCGCCGGGGGCGGGGCGGGAGATCCTCTCGGCGGAGGACCGGCGGGTGGAGCGGATCCTGCTGGAGTTGCGGCTGCGGGAAGGGGTGCCGCTGGAGCTGTTGCGGGCAGAGGGGCTTGCGGCTTCGCGGCGGGCGCTGGAGGGCGGGCTGCTCCAGGAGGAGCCGTATACGGAGGGGCGTGCGGTGCTGACGTTGCGGGGGCGGTTGCTCGCGGATGCGGTGGTGCGGGATCTGGTGGACTGAGGGGCTTTTCTCGGAACCGCCTCGTCCTCAAGCGCCGGACGGGCCGGAATCGGGTGCTGTGACGAAATCGATCAGTTCCTCCACCCGCCCCAGCAGCTCCGGCTCAAGGTCCTTATAAGACCCCACCCGCTTTAGGATTGCCTGCCACACCGCCCCCGTGTTTTCCGGCCACCCCAGCGCCCGGCACACGCCCGTCTTCCAGTCCTGGCCGTGCGGTACGCGAGGCCAGCTGGGGATTCCCAGGGACGACGGCTTCACCGCCTCCCAGATGTCGATGTACGGGTGGCCGACGACCAGCGCGTGCTCGCTGGTCACCGACGCGGCGATACGGGACTCCTTGCTGCCCGGCACCAAGTGGTCCACCAGGATGCCCAGGCGGGCGTCCGGGCCCGGTGCGAAATCGGCCACGATCGACGGGAGGTCGTCGACGCCCTCCAGGTACTCCACGACCACGCCCTCGATACGCAGGTCGTCGCCCCACACCTTCTCGACCAGCTCGGCGTCGTGCCGGCCCTCGACGTAGATGCGCCCGGCGCGGGCCACGCGCGCGCGTGCGCCGGGGACGGCGACCGAACCGGATGCCGTACGGGTGGGACGTACCGGCCCCGATGACGGCCGTACGAGGGTCACCACGCGGCCCTCCAGGAGGAACCCGCGCGGCTCCAGCGGGAACACGCGGTGCTTGCCGAAGCGGTCCTCCAGCGTCACCGTGCCCGCCTCGCAGCGGATCACCGCCCCGCAGAACCCGGTCCCCGGCTCCTCGACCACCAGGCCTGGCTCGGCCGGGACCTCGGGTACGGGCTTGGGCTTCTTCCACGGCGGGGTTAGGTCCGGAGAGTACTGGCGCATTCGGATGACGATAGGAGAAGCCGTCGCCGCGTGATTACGACACGCCGAAACGCGTCGCCAGGGCGTCCCGCTGAGCCCGTACGAACCCCGCGTCCACCACCGCTCCGTGACCGGGCACGTACAGCGCGTCCTCACCGCCCAGGTCCAGCAGCCGGTCGAGCGCGGCCGGCCAGTGCGACGGTACGGCGTCGGGGCCGGCCTGCGGTTCGCCGGACTCCTCGACCAGGTCGCCGCAGAAGACGACCTCCGGGGCACCCGGCACGAGGACCACCAGGTCGTGGGCGGTGTGGGCCGGGCCCACATTCGCCAGCAGGACCTGAAGGACCTGGCCGCCGCCGGCCAGGTCGAGGGTCCACTCGCCGGAGACATGGTGGCGGGGCGGCACCAGCGCATCGACCGCCTCGTCGGCCAGGCCGGCCTCCAGCCCATTGCGTACGGCGTCCGCCCGCAGCTCCTCGCGCGCGTGCCGTCCGGCGAACACCGTGTCGATGCCCACCGCGCCGAACACCTCCGCCCCCGCGAACGCCCCCGTGCCGAAGACATGGTCGAAGTGGGGATGCGTGAGCGCGAGATGGGTCACACGGTGACCGGCGAGCGCCTGAGCCTGCGCGCGCAACCGCGCGCCCTCGGCCAGGCTCGACCCGGCATCGATCAACAGGGCCGTGCCCTCCCCGACGACCAGCCCGACCGTGCAGTCCCAGCCGGGAAGCCGGCACCGGCCCACCCCCGCCGACAGCCGCTCCCATCCCAGCTCTTCCCAAGTCACGCTCATACCGCGACGCTAACGGTGACGGGCCCCGCGGGCACGGCGTCACGGGACCGGCCTTGCCCGGGGCGTACCCCACGGCCGTACACTGGGCCGGGGAAGGCTGGCACTCGAATATGAAGAGTGCCAGGACAGGCGCCGAGGGGACGATTTCTGGAGGTGTGCGCGGATGCTGAGTGAACGCAGGCTTCAGGTGCTGCGCGCCATCGTCCAGGACTATGTCGGCACCGAGGAGCCCGTCGGGTCCAAGGCGCTCACCGAGCGGCACAACCTGGGCGTCTCCCCGGCCACCGTGCGCAATGACATGGCCGCCCTGGAGGACGAGGGGTTCATCGCCCAGCCGCACACCAGTGCCGGGCGCATCCCCACCGACAAGGGCTACCGGCTGTTCGTCGACAAGCTCGCGGGTGTCAAGCCGATGACGGCGCCCGAGCGGCGCGCGATCCAGAACTTCCTCGACGGCGCCGTCGATCTCGACGACGTCGTGGCGCGGACCGTGCGGCTGCTCGCGCAGCTCACGCGGCAGGTCGCCGTCGTGCAGTACCCGTCGCTCACACGGTCGACGGTGCGGCACGTGGAGCTGCTGTCGCTCGCGCCCGCCCGCGTGATGCTGGTGCTGATCACGGACACCGGCCGGGTCGAGCAGCGGATGGTCGACTGCCCGGCGCCGTTCGGCGAAGGGTCGCTGGCGGATCTGCGGGCGCGGCTCAACAGCCGGGTCGCGGGCCGCCGTTTCGCCGATGTCCCGCAGTTGGTGGAAGATCTGCCGGAAGGCTTCGACACCGAGGACCGCGGCACGGTCTCGACGGTGCTCTCCACCCTCCTGGAGACACTCGTCGAGGAGAACGAGGAGCGGCTGATGATCGGCGGCACCGCCAATCTGACCCGCTTCGGACATGACTTTCCCCTCACCATCCGGCCCGTCCTGGAGGCACTCGAGGAGCAGGTCGTGCTCCTCAAACTCCTTGGTGAGGCGGGAGATTCGGGTATGACCGTGCGTATCGGGCACGAGAATGCCTACGAGGGACTCAACTCAACGTCAGTGGTGTCGGTCGGCTACGGTTCGGGCAACGAGGCAGTAGCCAAGCTCGGCGTGGTCGGACCGACCCGCATGGATTACCCGGGAACGATGGGAGCGGTACGCGCAGTGGCACGGTACGTCGGACAGATCCTGGCGGAGTCGTAAGTGGCCACGGACTACTACGCCGTTCTCGGCGTGCGCCGCGACGCGTCGCAGGAAGAGATCAAGAAGGCCTTCCGGCGGCTCGCACGCGAGCTGCACCCGGACGTCAATCCGGATCCGAAGACCCAGGAGCGGTTCAAGGAGATCAACGCCGCTTACGAGGTCTTGTCGGACCCGCAGAAGAAGCAGGTCTACGACCTCGGCGGCGACCCGCTCTCGCAGGCCGGCGCCGGTGGCGCGGGCGGCTTCGGCGCGGGCGGCTTCGGCAACTTCTCCGACATCATGGACGCCTTCTTCGGTACGGCGTCCCAGCGGGGTCCGCGTTCGCGCACCCGGCGCGGCCAGGACGCGATGATCCGGCTGGAGATCGAGCTCGACGAGGCGGCCTTCGGCACGACGAAGGACATCCAGGTCGACACCGCGGTCGTCTGCACCACCTGTAGCGGTGAGGGCGCGGCTCCGGGTACGTCCGCTCAGACGTGTGACATGTGCCGCGGGCGCGGTGAGGTGTCGCAGGTGACGCGGTCCTTCCTGGGCCAGGTCATGACGTCCCGGCCGTGCCCGCAGTGCCAGGGCTTCGGCACGGTCGTTCCGACGCCGTGCCCCGAGTGCGCGGGCGACGGGCGGATCCGGTCCCGGCGCACCCTGACGGTCAAGATCCCCGCCGGTGTCGACAACGGCACCCGCATCCAGCTCGCGGGCGAGGGCGAGGTCGGCCCCGGCGGCGGTCCCGCCGGTGACCTCTACGTCGAGATCCACGAGCTGCCGCACTCGCAGTTCCAGCGGCGCGGCGACGATCTGCACTGCACGGTCACGCTCCCGATGACCGCGGCGTCCCTCGGCACGAAGGTGCCGCTGGAGACGCTGGACGGCCTGGAGGAGGTCGACATCCGGCCCGGTACCCAGTCCGGCCAGTCGATCCCGCTGCACGCTCGGGGCGTCACGCATCTGCGCGGCGGCGGACGCGGCGACCTCATCGTCCACGTCGAGGTCCAGACCCCGTCCAAGCTCGACCCCGAACAGGAACGCCTGCTGCGCGAGCTGGCCAAGCTGCGGGGCGAGGAACGGCCGACGGGGCAGTTCCAGCCTGGGCAGCAGGGATTGTTCTCCCGGTTGAAGGACGCGTTCAACGGGCGCTGATTTTCGGCGATGCCCTTGGCTTATGCCAGGTGGAAGGCCCGATTCGGACTTGTTCGGAGGACGTGACAACATGCCGTCATGTCCTCCGCACTGACCGATCTCTTCCCCCATCCGATCGTGCAGGCCCCGATGGCGGGCGGCGTCTCCGTGCCGATGCTCGCCGCCGCGGTCTCCGAGGCCGGCGGGCTGGGATTCCTCGCCGCCGGGTACAAGACCGCCGACGGTCTGTACCAGGAGATCAAGCAGCTGCGGAGCCTCACCGGCCGCCCGTTCGGCGTGAACCTCTTCATGCCGCAGCCGGAGTATGCGGACCCGGCCGCCGTCGACGTGTACGCCCACCAGCTGGCCGGCGAGGCCGCCTGGTACGACACCGAGCTCGGCGATCCGGACAGCGGCCGTGACGACGGCTACGACGCCAAGCTCGCGGTGCTGCTGGACAACCCCGTGCCGGTGGTCTCCTTCCACTTCGGCATCCCCAGCCCCGACGTCCTGGACTCGCTGCGCCGGGCCGGCACCTTCACCCTGGTCACGGCGACCACCGCCGAGGAGGCCCTCGCCGTCGAGCGGGCCGGCGCCGACGCGGTGATCGCGCAGGGCGTGGAGGCGGGCGGACACCAGGGCACCCACCGTGACATCCCGGAGACCGACGGCTCGGGCATCGGACTGCTGTCCCTGATCGCCCAGATCCGCGAGACCGTGCACATCCCGATCATCGCCGCCGGCGGTCTCATGCGCGGCGGCCAGATCGCCGCCGCCCTCGCCACCGGCGCGAGCGCGGCGCAGCTCGGTACGGCGTTCCTCGCCACGCCCGAGTCCGGCGCGCACGCCCTGCACAAGCAGGCGCTGACCAACCCCCTGTTCGTCCGCACGGAGTTGACCCGCGCCTTCTCCGGGCGCCCGGCCCGCGGACTGGTCAACCGGTTCATGCGCGAGCACGGCCCGTACGCGCCCGCCGCCTACCCGGAGATCCACCACCTCACCTCGCCGCTGCGCAAGGCGGCCGCCAAGGCGGGCGACGCGCAAGGCATGGCACTGTGGGCGGGGCAGGGCCACCGGATGGCCCGCGAACTGCCCGCCGGCCAGCTGGTGGAAGTGCTGGCCGCCGAACTCGACGCGGCTCGGACAGCGCTGTCGGCCTTTCCCGGGGCGAGCTTCCCCGGGGCGGGTTTTCCCGGGTCGGGTGGCATCTGATGACCGCGCCGGTGTTCGTGGTCGAGCACTTCCCCGCGGCCGGCGCCGGACCGTACGTCCTCGACGGGCCCGAGGGACGCCATGCCGTCTCCGTGAAGCGGCTGCGGTCCGGGGAGATCGTGGTCCTCACGGACGGCGCCGGGCGGTGGGCGCAGGGCGAGGTGCTCGACACGGAGGGCAAGGACCGCCTGATCGTGCACCTGCACGAGGTGTCCGAGGAACCCCCGGAAACCCCCCGCATCACCGTCGTCCAGGCCCTGCCCAAGGGGGACCGGGGCGAGTTGGCCGTCGAGACGATGACCGAGACCGGCGTCGACGCGATCGTGCCGTGGGCGGCGGCCCGCTGCGTCACGCAGTGGAAGGGCGAGCGCGGCCTGAAGGCCCTCGCCAAGTGGCGCGCCACCGCCCGGGAGGCGGGCAAGCAGTCGCGCCGGGTGCGCTTCCCGGAGGTCGCGGACGCGGCAACGACCAAGCAGGTTGCGGCACTTCTCGCCAAAGCCGACTTCGCCGCCGTACTCCACGAGGACCGCGCCTACGGCAGTGAGCCGCTGGCCACCGCCGAACTCCCCTCCACCGGCGAGATCGTGTTGGTCGTCGGCCCCGAAGGAGGCGTCTGCCCGGAGGAGTTGGCGCTCTTCGAGGAGGCGGGCGCGAAGGCGTATCGCCTGGGGCGGACCGTCCTGCGCACGTCGACCGCCGGAACCGCGGCGGCCGCCCTGCTCCTCGGCCGGACCGGCCGCTGGTCCTGACGGACTCCTGCCTGACGGACTCTTGCCCACCGAACTCCTGGGAGAACGGCTCGTGGAACTCGCACAGGTACGCCTGCTCGTCACCGACTTCGCCGCCTGTTACCGCTTCTACGCCGAAGTCCTGGGCCTGAAGCCGCAGTCGGGGGCGGCGGACGGGCCGTACGAGAAGTTCTCTCCCGCCACCGGCTCGGCGGGCATCGCCCTCCAGGACCGCGCCATGATGGCCGAACTGCTCGGCGAACTGGGCGCCGAGGCGACCGGCCACCGCTCCCTGGTGGTCCTGCGTGTCGACAACCTGGACGCCTACTGCGAGCAGATCACCTCCCGGGGCGCCGCCCTCCTGCACGGCCCGGCCCCCCTGACGGACCGCATGCGCGTGGCCCACCTCAAGGACCCGGAGGGCAACCTGGTGGAACTCCAGGAGTGGCTGCTGCTGCGTGTCTGACGGCCACCGTCAAGCGCCCGGCGCGTGGGTGGCCGTATGCGCTCTACCGCGGTGGCCGGGACGGTGGCAGGCTGCCGTCCATGCGGGCGTTGAGGCGGATCGGGCGTCGGCCGCGCGGGCAGCGAGTGGCCGCCGTGGCGGGGCTTGCCATGGTGGCCGTGGGGAGTGTGGTGGCCTGTGAGCCGGGCGGGCTGAGCTCGGCGACCGTGGCATACACCACCGATCAGGTCGCGACGGCGGAGCTGGAGCGGCAGAAGGCCGATGTGGGGTGGCTCACCTGTACGGCCGACTACGGTGACGGCGACTCGACGCCGACCGCCACCGAGAACGCCGTCGCCGAGGTCGACTGCAAGGGCGAGACGGACGACGGCAAGGACATCACGGTGACCGGCCGGGTGACTCGCGCCGTCAGCGGTGCCTGTGTGCGCGGGAACCTCACCGCCAAGATCGACGGCAAGCAGTGGTTCCACGTGGAGGGGCTGGGGAACTGCGACGCGAAGACCACGCCGCCCGTCAACGATCCGGAGCAGCCCGGGCAGTCCGGGCCGACGGTCACGGAGACCGTCACCAAGACCGTGTACTGCCAGAAGGCACCCGAGTGCTGGCCCGAGGGCAAGTGATCCCAAACCTGATCCAAACCCCTGTCCCCGCTCGCCGGGCTTGCATAGGGTGATCGGGTGACACAGTCAGCGACCTCCGCGTATCTCCGGTTCCCCCACCTGCACGGCGAGTTGGTCGCCTTCACCGCCGAGGACGACGTGTGGCTCGCCCCGCTCGACGGCGGACGGGCCTGGCGGGTCAGCGCCGACAACGTGCCGGTCTCCCATCCCCGCGTCTCGCCCGACGGTACGACCGTCGCCTGGACCTCCACCCGCGACGGCGCGCCCGAGGTGCACATCGCCCCGGTCGACGGCGGCCCCGCCAAGCGGCTGACCCACTGGGGCAGTTCACGCACCCAGGTGCGCGGCTGGACCGCGGACGGGCAGATCCTCGCGATCAGCACGTACGGCCAGGCGAGTCTGCGCCGCAGCTGGGCCCGCACCATCCCGCTCGACGGCGGACCGGCCACGACCCTGCCGTACGGACCCGTCGGCACCGTCGCCCACGGCCCCGCCACGGTGCTGCTCTCCGCGCCCATGGGGCGGGAGGCGGCGTGGTGGAAGCGGTACCGGGGCGGTACGGCGGGCAAGTTGTGGATCGACCGGGACGGCGACGGGGAGTTCGTACGGCTGCACGCGGAGCTGGACGGGAACCTCGAGTACCCGGTGTGGGCGGGGGACCGGATCGCTTTCCTCTCCGACCACGAGGGCGTCGGGGCGCTGTACTCCTCTCTCGCCGACGGGTCCGATCTGCGGCGGCACACCCCCCTCGACAGCTTCTACGCCCGCCACGCCGCAGGCGACGGCACCCGTGTCGTGTACGCCTGTGCCGGTGACCTGTGGATGCTCGACGACCTCGACGGCGCCGAGCCCCGCCGGCTCGACATCCGGCTCGGCGGGCAGCGCACCGACCGGCAGACGTTCCCGCTGAACGCCTCCCGCTGGTTCGGGTCCGCCGCCCCCGACCACACCGCGCGCGGCAGCGCGGTCGCCGTGCGCGGTGCCGTGCACTGGGTCACCCACCGCTCCGGACCGGCCCGCGCGCTCGCCGCCGAACCCGGCGTACGGGCCCGGCTGCCGCGCACCTTCCGCGCCGAGGGCGAGGAGTGGGTGGTGTGGGTGACGGACGCGGAGGGCGACGACGCCCTGGAGTTCGCGCCCGCCACCGGCCACGCGCCCGGCGCCACCCCGCGCCGGCTCGCCGCCGGACAGCTCGGCCGGGTCCTCGCTCTCGCCATGGCGCCCGACGGCAGCCGGGCCGCGGTCGCCGCGCACGACGGACGCGTCCTGCTCGTCGAACGCGAGACGGGCGAGGTCCGCGAGATCGACCGCAGTGAGGAAGGCGACGTGTCCGGGCTGGTCTTCTCGCCCGACTCGGCCTGGCTCGCCTGGTCGCACCCCGGCCCGCGCCCCTTGCGCCAGCTCAAGCTCGCCAACACCACCGACCTGTCGGTCACCGAGGCGACCCCGCTGCGCTTTAGGGACTACGCGCCGGCCTTCACCCTCGACGGCAAGCACCTCGCCTTCCTGTCCAACCGCTCCTTCGACCCGGTCTACGACGAGCACGTCTTCGACCTGGCCTTCGTGGTCGGCGACCGGCCGCACCTGATCACCCTGGCCGCGACCACGCCCTCGCCCTTCGGCCCGCAGCGGCACGGCCGCCCCTTCGAGGCCCCCGACAAGGACGAGACCCCGGACAGCGAGGGCACCCCCACCACCCGGATCGACCTCGAAGGCCTCGCCGACCGGATCGTGCCCTTCCCGGTCGAGGCCGCTCGCTACTCCAACCTGCGCGTGGCGAAGGACGGCGTGCTGTGGCTGCGCCACCCGGTGCGCGGGGTGCTCGGCTCCTCCCGGGCGACCCCGGACGACCCGGACCCGCACACCGAGCTGGAGCGCTACGACCTCGCCCAGCAGCGTCTGGAACACCTCGCCGCCGACGCCGACCACTTCCAGGTCAGCGGCGACGGCAAGCGGGTCCTGCTGTGGACCGACGGCCGGCTGAAGGTCGTCCCCAGCGACCGGCGCGCCTCGAGCGACGACGACAGCGACTCCAACATCACCGTCGACCTCACCCGCGTACGGCAGACCGTCGACCCGTCGGCCGAGTGGCGGCAGATGTACGAGGAGACCGGCCGCATCATGCGGGACCACTTCTGGCGGCCGGACATGAACGGGGTCGACTGGCCCGGCGTCCTCGACCGCTACCGGCCGGTCCTCGACCGCGTCGCCACCCACGACGACCTGGTCGACCTCCTGTGGGAGGTCCAGGGCGAACTCGGCACCTCGCACGCCTACGTCATGCCGCGCGGCGGACACGGCGGCGGGCCCCGGCAGGGACTGCTCGGCGCGGACATCTCCCGTCATACGGACGGCACGTGGGTCATCGACCGCATCCTGCCCACCGAGACCTCCGACCCGGACGCCTTCTCCCCGCTCGCCGCACCCGGCGTCGCGGTGCGGGCCGGCGACGCGATCGTGGCGGTGGGCGGAGTGCCGGTCGACCCGGTGACCGGGCCCGGCCCGCTCCTCGTCGGTACGGCGGGCAAGCCCGTCGAGCTGACGATCTCGCCGGCCGGCGGGGGCGAGGTGCGGCACGCGGTGGTCGTCCCGACCGCCGACGAGGAGCCGCTGCGCTACCACGCCTGGGTCGAGGACCGGCGGGCGTACGTCCACGAGAAGTCCGGCGGACGGCTGGGGTATCTGCACGTGCCGGACATGCAGGCGCCCGGCTGGGCCCAGATCCACCGGGACCTGCGCGTCGAGGTGGCCCGCGAGGGGCTGGTCGTGGACGTCCGGGAGAACCGGGGCGGGCACACCTCCCAGCTCGTCGTCGAGAAACTGGCGCGGCGGATCGTCGGCTGGGCGCTGCCGCGCGGGATGCGGCCGTACAGCTACCCGGGGGACGCGCCCCGCGGCCCGGTCGTCGCCGTCGCCAACGAGTTCTCCGGCTCCGACGGGGACATCGTCAACGCGGCGATCAAGGCGCTGGGGATCGGGCCGGTGGTCGGCACGCGGACGTGGGGCGGGGTGATCGGGATCGACAGCCGGTACCGGCTGGTCGACGGGACGCTGATCACTCAGCCGAAGTACGCGTTCTGGCTGGAGGGGTACGAGTGGGGGGTGGAGAACCACGGGGTGGATCCGGACGTGGAGGTGGTGCAGCGGCCGCAGGACTATGCGGCGGGGCGGGATGCGCAGTTGGACGAGGCGGTTCGGCTGGCGTTGGCGGCGCTGGAGTCTTCCCCTGCCAAGGTGCCGCCTGCGTTGCCGTGACCGTCCCTGGGGGCTCCGCCCCCAGACCCCCGGCCTATGCCCACCCACCACCCGTCTCGGTCGATAGCATGCCCCGGGTAAGAGATCACCGGCGTGAAGGAGGCACACGCAATGGCAGGGGAACCGCAGGACGACTGTCTGTTCTGCAAGATCGTCGCGGGGACGATCCCGGCGACGATCGTCCGTGAGACCGACACGACCGTCGCCTTCCGGGACATAAACCCCCAGGCGCCCACGCACGTCCTGGTGATCCCGAAGGCCCACCACCGGGACGCCGCCGCCCTCGCCACCGGCGCGCCGGAACTCGCCGCCGACGTCCTGCGCGAGACCCAGGCCGTCGCCGACGAGGAGAAGCTGGACAGCTACCGCATCATCTTCAACACCGGCAGCGGGGCCGGGCAGACCGTCTGGCACGCCCACGCGCACGTCCTCGGCGGCCGTGGCATGCAGTGGCCCCCCGGGTAACCCCGAAGGACGTAAGTCACCGTGTCCGTACGTGAACTGGTCGTCCTCGGCACCGCCAGCCAGGTCCCGACCCGGCACCGCAACCACAACGGCTACCTGCTGCGCTGGGACGGCGAGGGCATCCTGTTCGACCCCGGCGAGGGCACCCAGCGCCAGATGCTGCGCGCCGGGGTCGCGGCGCACGATCTGCACCGGATCTGCGTCACCCACTTCCACGGGGATCACTCGCTCGGCCTCGCCGGAGTCATCCAGCGCATCAACCTCGACCAGGTCCCGCACGACATCACCGCGCACTACCCGCGCTCCGGGCAGCGCTTCTTCACCCGGCTGCGGTACGCCACCGCCTACCGCGAGACGGTCGAGATCGTCGAGGTGCCGGTGGACACGGACGGGCCGATCGCCGCCACCGGGGCCTACACCCTTCAGGCCCGCAAGCTCTCCCACCCCGTCGAGTCCTACGGCTACCGCCTGACCGAGCCCGAGGGCCGCCGCATGCTGCCCGACCGGCTCGCCGCGCACGGCATCAAGGGGCCGGACGTCGGCCGCCTCCAGCGCGAAGGTTCGCTGCGGGGCGTCCTCCTCGACGAGGTCAGCGAGGTGCGGCGCGGGCAGCGGTTCGCGTTCGTCATGGACACCCGGCTGTGCGACGGCGTCCACGCGCTCGCCGAGGGCTGCGACCTGCTGGTCATCGAGTCGACCTTTCTCGACGAGGAGGAGCAACTGGCCGTGGACCACGGTCACCTGACGGCAAGTCAGGCAGCCCGGGTCGCGCGGGACGCGGGCGTACGGCATCTCGTGCTCACCCACTTCAGCCAGCGCTACTCCGAGCCGGACGAGTTCGAGCGGCAGGCGCGGGCGGCCGGCTTCGAGGGCGAGCTGACGGTCGCGCACGATCTGCTGAGGGTGCCGCTTCCGAAGCGTCGGTGAACGGCCGTACGATTCTTCGATGCCCCTCCCCAAAGCTGAACTGCACCTGCACATCGAAGGCACCCTGGAGCCGGAGCTGGCCTTCGAGCTGGCCGACCGCAACGGCGTCGCGCTGCCGTACGCCGACACCGACGCACTGCGCAAGGCGTACGAGTTCGAGGACCTCCAGTCCTTTCTGAACCTGTACTACGAGCTCATGGCCGTGCTGCGCACCGAGCGGGACTTCGAGGACCTCGCGAACGCCTACCTCGCCCGGGCCGCCGCGCAGGGCGTGCGGCACGCGGAGATCTTCTTCGACCCGCAGGCCCACATAGCCCGGGGCGTCGGGATGGGTACGGTCGTGGAAGGGCTGTGGCGGGCGCTGGGGAACAGCGAGGCCGCGCACGGCGTCTCCACGCAGCTGATCATGTGCTTCCTGCGGGACGAGTCCGCAGAGTCGGCGCTGGAGACCCTTCAGGCGGCCAGGCCCTACCTCGACCGGATCACCGGCATCGGCCTGGACTCGGCCGAGGTCGGGCATCCGCCGGTGAAGTTCCGCGAGGTGTACCAGGCAGCCGCCGCCCTGGGCCTGCGGCGCGTGGCGCATGCCGGTGAGGAGGGCCCGCCGGAGTACATCACCGAGGCCCTGGACGTGCTCGGCGTCGAGCGGATCGACCACGGGCTGCGCTGCGTGGAGTCCCCCGAACTGGTCGAGCGGCTCGTCCGCGACCGGATCCCGCTGACCCTGTGCCCGCTGTCCAACGTCCGGCTGCGCGCCGTCGACGTCCTCGCCGAGCACCCGCTGCCCGCCATGCTCGAAGCCGGCCTGCTGTGCACGGTCAACTCCGACGACCCGGCCTACTTCGGCGGCTACGCCGGCGACAACTTCGACGCCGTACGCCAGGCGCTGGGCCTGAGCGAGGACCGGCTGCGCGAACTGGCCCGCAACTCCTTCCTCGCGTCCTTCCTGGAGCGCGACGAGGAGCGGCGGGCGCGGTATCTCTCCGAGGTGGAGGCGTACGAGTTCATTGACGGGTCTCGTTCACCTATCTAACCTTCATCCTCATACATAGATGATGTCTACATGGGGAGACGGCTGGTGAACCTCGCCATCACGGACGTACGGCTGACGCCGATCCTGGTCGCCGACCCGCCGCTGCTGAACACGCAAGGCGTCCACCAGCCGTACACGCCCCGGCTGATCGTCGAGGTGGTGACGGCCGACGGGATCACGGGGGTCGGCGAGACGTACGGCGACACCAAGTACCTGGAGCTGGCGCGCCCGTTCGCGCAGAAGCTGAAAGGGCGTCAAGTCAGTGATCTCAACGGCCTCTTCCTGATCGCCGACGAGATCTCCGTGGACGACTCCCGCGTCGTCGGCCAGGTCGACGTCGGCGGACAGCGCGGCGTCCAGACCGCCGACAAGCTGCGCCTGTCCGTCGTCTCCGGCTTCGAGGTCGCCTGTCTCGACGCGCTGGGCAAGGCGCTCGGCCTGCCCGTGCACGCGCTGCTCGGCGGCAAGGTGCGAGACGCGGTGGAGTACAGCGCGTACCTCTTCTACAAGTGGGCGGACCATCCGGAGGGCGTGCCGGCCGAGCGGGACGACTGGGGCGCCGCCGTCGATCCGGCCGGAGTCGTCGAGCAGGCCCGGAAGTTCACCGAGCGCTACGGCTTCACCTCCTTCAAGCTCAAGGGCGGAGTCTTCCCGCCGGACGAGGAGATCGCCGCCGTCCGGGCACTGGCCGAGGCGTTCCCCGGGCACCCGCTGCGGCTCGACCCCAACGGCGCCTGGAGCGTGGAGACCTCGCTGAAGGTGGCGAAGGAGCTCGGGGGCGTTCTCGAGTACCTGGAGGACCCCACGCTCGGTACGGCCGCCATGGCCGAGGTGGCCGCCGGCACCGACGTGCCGCTCGCCACCAACATGTGCGTGACGACCTTCGCCGAGATCAAGGAGGCGTTCGCTCGCGGCGCCGTCCAGGTCGTCCTCTCCGACCACCACTACTGGGGCGGGCTGCGCAACACACAGCAACTCGCCGCCATCTGCCGCACGTTCGGCGTCGGAGTCTCCATGCACTCCAACACCCACCTGGGGATCTCACTGGCCGCCATGACCCATGTGGCGTCCACCGTCCCGGATCTCCACCACGCCTGCGACTCCCATTACCCCTGGCAGTCGGAGGACGTGCTCACAGAGCGGCTGACCTTCGAGGACGGGTCCGTGAAGGTCTCGGACGCGCCCGGCCTGGGCGTCGAACTCGACCGCGAGAAGCTCGCCTTCCTCCACCGGCGCTGGCTGGACGACGACGGTTCGCTGCGCGAGCGGGACGACGCGGCGGCGATGCGGGTCGCCGAGCCGGGATGGGAGACGCCCGCCGTGCCTCGCTGGTAGGAGGAGGTTGCGGCCCCGACGGCTGCCGAGTGCGGGCATCCGTCGGGGCACACGGTCGTGACGAAGAACGTCGCGGTGGGGCGGAAAGCCCCCTGGGCCGTCTGTCCGGTTACAGGCCCCAGCCCCAGCGCAGTTGTGCCACGCCCGAGGAGTTGTTCACCGCCAGTCCGCTGCCGCTCTGCCGGGTGATCGAATAGCTGTCGTCCGCGCGCAGGCCGGGCCAGTAGACGACGCCCATCTGACGGGACCTCGTCAGGTCCGTGGTGGCGGCGAAGTACGCCGTGAAGTTGTTGCCGTCCTGGTTCCCGCCGTAGTAGTTCAGCCCGGTCGTCATCGGGGCACCGGCCTCGTCGATGATGGTGCGGGACGAGTACGAGCCGAGCCGGTTGCTCAGGTTGGTGGTCCACGCCGAGCGGGTGGTGTCCGAGGCCCAGAATCCGTAGAAGTGCAGCGACAGCAGCGTGCCGTTCAGGGCGCTGGCCGCTCCGACGCCCGTGACGTTGTCGTTGTAACCGGTGCCGCTGATGAGGACCCGCCCGCGGGGAGTGCTCGAATGCCGGGACAGCCACGACGAGCAGAGCGACACCCAGTCGTTCAGGCTGTAACCGAACGGCTCGTTCATCGGTTCGAAGTAGACGTTGCCGTTGCTGCCGTAGTCGCTGATGACCTTGTCCCACATGGTGTTCCACGCGTTCATGTCATCGACTTTGCCGTCCTTGTTCGCTTCCCAGTAGCCGAAGATGACCTTCATGCCGTGGGACAGGGCCGAGTCGGCGGCGCCCTTGTACCGCCCCCACCAGTCCGAGTTGACGCTCTGCGGGTTGATCGGCAGCCGCACGGTGTTCGCGCCGAGCTGCTGCTGGAAGCCGCTGATGATGCCGTCGGCCTTGGAGCGGACGCTGTCGTAGCTGTCCCCGGCCGTGAGGCCGGTCGGGATCACCCAGCCGTCCACGTAATTGTCCCGGCTGTCCGCCCAGTTGACTCCGCGGAAGGAGTTGGTGGCGGCGGATGCGCCATGGGAAACCGTCAGCAGTGGCGCGAGCAGTGCTGCGATCAGGAAGGCGCGCAGATGGGCGCGAGAGCGGAGGCGATTCACACGAACTCCATTGTTCGATTGCTCGATGTTTTCAATTGTTGATGTTTACGTAAACATCGGTCCTGACGTGGGACTACCGAGTCGAGGACGGGGAAGTTTCTGAATGCTGATCCTCCATCGATTCCGTGTCAAGAGCCTGTCAGGAGCCGTATCCCGTGTGACAGCGGCGGGTTGTCAGTGGTGTGGTGCAGACTGGCCTGATCCGCACCACGTCAGGGAGCGCACCGTGATCGCCTCCACCGCCTCCATCGCCTCCGCCTCGTCCGTCGGAGAGGACCACCGCGACCGGCCCCGGGTCGACCCGCTGGCCGCCCTGCGCACGCCGGACGACCCGCCCTGGGACGTGTACCTCACGGGCACCGTCTTCCTCGACATCGTCTTCACCGGGCTCGACTCCGCTCCGGTGCGCGGGACCGAGTCCTGGGCACGCGGGATGGGATCCAGCCCCGGCGGTGTCGCCAACATGGCGACCGCGCTGGCCAGACTCGGCCTGCGGACCTCCCTGGCGGCCGCGTTCGGCGACGACCACTACGGCGAGTACTGCTGGGACGCCCTGGAACGGGGCGAGGGCATCGACCTGGCCCCGTCCCGCACGGTCCCCGGCTGGCACTCCCCGGTCACCGTCTCGATGGCGTACGAGGGCGAACGCACGATGGTCTCGCACGGCCACGAGCCACCCCCGGAGGAGCCCGCCCCCGACTGCCCCCCACGCGCGCGTGCCGCCATCGCCTCCCTCACCCCCGGCAAGCGCGCCCCCTGGATCGCCCAGGCCGCGAGCAAGGGCGCCCGCATCTTCGGCGACGTCGGCTGGGACGACACCGGGGCGTGGGACCTGGCGGGCCTGCCCGACCTCGCCCACTGCGAGGCCTTCCTGCCGAACGCGGAGGAGGCGATGCGGTACACCCGCACCGGCTGCCCGCGCGCCGCGGCGCACGCCCTCACCGATCACGTTCCGGTGGCCGTCGTCACCCTCGGTGCGGAGGGGGCGTACGCGGTGGACCGGCGGACCGGGGAGAGCGCGGAGGTGCCGGCCATCGAGGTGGCGGCTCTCGATCCGACCGGCGCGGGGGACGTCTTCGTGGCGGGCTTCGTCACCGGCACCCTGGCCGGCTGGCCGCTGGCCGACCGCCTGGCCTTCGCCGGGCTGACGGCCGCGCTGTCCGTGCAGGAGTTCGGGGGCTCCCTGTCGGCTCCCGGCTGGTCCGAGATCGGCGCGTGGTGGCGCAAGGTCCAGTCGGTCGAGAGCCAGGACCCGACGCCGCTGCGGCGCTACGGCTTCCTCGCGGACCTGGCGCCGGAGGAGGGGGCCAGGCCGTGGCCGTTGCGGCGGGCGGTGCCGACGATTGGGTTCGGGGGGTTGGGGTGAGCTCATGAGGTGCGCGGCGTCGCGGTGGCCGTCCCTGGGGGCTCCGCCCCCAGACCCCCGGCCTATGCCCACCCACCACCCGTCTCGGTCGGTCGAAAGTGCACTACGTCCAAGAACTACTCCCGTGCCGAAAAGGCCTACGGCGTTGTCAGTCCCCCGGCGTACCCTGGAAACCGCCAGGCCGCCCATGTGGCGGGCGAGTCGATCGAGGAGGACGAGCAAGGCCTACAGAGCCGGCCCATGACTCAGACACCCACAGCTCACACACCCGCGCAGGGGCAGGCGAGAGTAGAGTTCACCGTCCCCGCCCAGCACCCCATGGTGACCGTGCTGGGGTCCGGCGACCGCCTCCTGTGCGTGATCGAGACGGCCTTCCCGGCAGCCGACATCCACGTCCGGGGCAACGAGATCAGCGCGGTCGGCGATCCCACGGAAGTCGCCCTCATTTCGCGTGTGTTCGACGAGATGATGCTGGTGCTCCGCACCGGACAGCCGATGACGGAGGACGCAGTGGAACGCTCGATCGCCATGCTCAGGGCGAGCGAGAACGGGGAGAGCGACGGCCACGAGACCCCGGCCGAAGTGCTCACGCAGAACATCCTGTCCTCGCGCGGCCGCACGATCCGCCCCAAGACCCTCAACCAGAAGCGGTACGTCGACGCGATCGACAAGCACACGATCGTCTTCGGTATCGGCCCCGCAGGCACCGGCAAGACCTACCTCGCCATGGCCAAGGCGGTGCAGGCCCTGCAAGCCAAGCAGGTCACCCGCATCATCCTGACCCGGCCGGCGGTGGAGGCGGGAGAGCGCCTGGGCTTCCTCCCGGGCACCCTCTACGAAAAGATCGACCCGTACCTGCGCCCGCTGTACGACGCGCTGCACGACATGCTGGACCCGGACTCGATCCCGCGGCTGATGGCGGCGGGCACGATAGAGGTGGCCCCCCTCGCGTACATGAGGGGCCGTACTTTGAATGATGCTTTTATCATCCTGGACGAGGCGCAGAACACCAGCGCCGAGCAGATGAAGATGTTCCTCACCCGCCTCGGCTTCGACTCGAAGATCGTGGTCACGGGTGACGTGACGCAGGTCGACCTGCCCAGCGGCACCAAGTCGGGTCTGCGCCAGGTCCAGGACATCCTGGAGGGCCTGGACGACGTCCACTTCTCGCGTCTCACGTCCCATGACGTCGTACGGCACAAGCTGGTCGGCCGTATCGTCGACGCGTACGAGAAGTACGACGACCAGCACGGCACCGAGAACGGCACGCACAAGGGCGGCCGGGGGAAGTCCGCGCACAAGGGGAAGTAGCAAGCACAGCGCCATGTCGATCGACGTCAACAACGAGTCCGGAACCGAGGTCGACGAGCAGGCGATCCTCGACATCGCCCGCTACGCGCTCGCACGGATGCGCATCCACCCGCTCTCCGAGCTCTCGGTGATCGTCGTGGACGCCGATGCCATGGAGCAGCTGCACATCCAGTGGATGGACCTGCCGGGGCCCACGGACGTCATGTCCTTCCCGATGGACGAACTGCGTCCGCCGTCGAAGGACGACGACGAGCCCCCGCAGGGCCTCCTCGGCGACATCGTGCTGTGCCCCGAGGTCGCCGAGAAGCAGGGCAAGGAAGCGGACACGCAGCACTCCATGGACGAGGAGCTCCAACTCCTCACCGTCCATGGGCTGCTGCACCTTCTCGGTTACGACCACGAGGAGTCCGACGAGAAGGCCGAGATGTTCGGCCTTCAGGCCGCCATCGTGGACGGCTGGCGTGCGGAGAAGGGCCTGACGGGCCCGTCCCCGGCCCCGACCGTCTCATGAGCCCCACCCTCGTGTCCGGCGCGATCGCCCTGGTGGTCGTCGCCTGGCTCGCCGCCTGCGCGGAGGCGGGCCTCGCGCGCGTCTCCAGCTTCCGCGCCGAGGAGGCCGTACGGACGGGCCGCCGGGGCAGTGTGAAGCTCGCGCAGATCGCGGCCGACCCGACCCGCTATCTCAACGTGGCGCTGCTGGTCCGCGTCGCCTGCGAGATGGCGGCGGCGGCCCTCATCACCTATGGCTGCCTCCAGGAGTTCGCCGGCACCACCGAGGCCCTCCTGGTCGCCATCGGGGTCATGGTCCTCGTGTCGTACGTCGCCGTCGGCGTCTCCCCGCGCACCATCGGCCGCCAGCACCCCCTGAACACGGCGACGGCGGCGGCGTACATCCTGCTGCCCCTCGCGCGGATCATGGGCCCGATCCCGTCGCTGCTCATCCTCATCGGCAATGCGCTGACCCCCGGTAAGGGCTTCAGGCGCGGCCCCTTCGCCTCCGAGGCGGAGCTGCGCGCGCTGGTCGACCTCGCCGAGAAGGAGTCGCTCATCGAGGACGAGGAGCGCCGCATGGTGCACTCGGTCTTCGAACTGGGCGACACGCTCGTGAGGGAGGTCATGGTCCCGCGGACCGACCTGGTCGTCATCGAGCGCTACAAGACGATCCGCCAGGCGCTCACCCTGGCGTTGAGGTCCGGTTTCTCGCGCATACCGGTGACCGGCGAGAGCGAGGACGACATCGTCGGCATCGTGTATCTGAAGGACCTGGTCCGCAAGACGCACATCAGCCGGGACGCGGAGAGCGAACTCGTCTCCACGGCCATGCGCCCGGCCGCCTTCGTCCCCGACACCAAGAACGCCGGCGACCTGCTGCGCGAGATGCAGCGGGACCGCAACCACGTGGCCGTCGTGATCGACGAGTACGGCGGCACGGCCGGCATCGTCACCATCGAGGACATCCTCGAGGAGATCGTCGGCGAGATCACCGACGAGTACGACCGCGAACTCCCGCCCGTCGAGGACCTCGGCGAGGACCGCCACCGGGTCACCGCCCGCCTGGACATCACCGACCTCGGCGAGCTGTACGGCCTGGAGGAGTACGACGACGAGGACGTGGAGACGGTCGGCGGGCTGCTGGCGAAGGCGCTGGGCCGTGTGCCCATCGCCGGGGCCTCCTCCGTCGTCGACCTCCCCGACGGCCGCGAGCTGCGGCTGACGGCGGAGGCAGCGGCGGGCCGCCGGAACAAGATCGTGACGGTGCTGGTAGAGCCGGTGGGGCCGATGGACCCCCCGGAGGAGGAGAAACCGGAGTGACCCCTCAGGAGCTGCGCGCCTTCTGCCTGTCCTTCAACGCGGCGGTGGAGGACTTCCCGTTCAACCCGGAGATGTCCGTCTTCAAGGTGCGGGGCAAGCTCTTCGCCCTGACGAACCTGGACGCGATGCCCCTCACGGTCAACCTCAAGTGCGTCCCGGAGGACGCGATCCGCCTGCGCGGCGAGTACCCGGGGCTCATCATCCCCGGCTACCACATGAACAAGCGCCACTGGAACACCGTCACCGTCGACGGCGAACTCCCGGACCGCCTCGTCCGGGAGCTCATCGAGGACTCGTACGACCTGGTCGTCGCCGGTCTACCGCGAGCCGACCGCCTCCGCCTCGACCGCCCCTGAGCCCGCCCGCCACGTCCGCAGCCCCGCCCCGACCAGCACCGCCGTCGCCAGCACGATCACGGCGTCGATCGCCAGGACCGTGTGGACGCCGGACATCAGGTCCGAGGACGTGGTGGCGAGGACGCCCAGGATCGGGATGCCGACGGTGATGCCGATCTGCTGGGTGGAGGTGACCAGGCCGGTGGCCAGGCCCTGTTCCTCGTCGGGGACGCCGGACGTGACCGTCAGGCCGTACGAGATGATCGCGCCCAGGTGGCACATGCTCGCCAGGGAGACGGCGGCCGTCGCGAGCCACACCGACCAGCTGCCCTCGTCGAGGGCGAGGAGTGTCGCGATGAGTGCGCCCTGGCCGGTGAGCGAGGCGACCAGCGTGCGGCGGGCGCCGAGTCGGCCGATGACCTTCGGGGCGTACGAACCCGCCACCACCGACAGCGCGCCCTGGACGCCGAAGACGAGGCCCGTCTCGAAAGCCGACAGGTGCAGGATCTCCTGGAGGTAGAGGGTCAGGGCGAAGACGACCGTCGACATCATCGAGAAGGTGACCAGGCCGCCCAGGTTGCCCCACGCCACCGTGCGGCGGCGCAGCATGGGCAGGGAGACCAGCGGGGCCTGAGCGCGGGACTCGACGGCGACGAAGGCCGCGAGGAGCAGGAGACCCGCGATCAGGGTCGTGATGACGTCGACGCGGCCGAAGCCGTGGTCGGCGGCCGTCGACAGGGCGTAGATCAGGGAGAGCAGACCGCCGGTGACGGTGATCGCGCCGGGGATGTCCAGACGGGGGCGGTCAGGCGTGCGCGACTCGGGCAGCAGGGCCGGGGCCAGCGGCAGGACGAGCACCGCGAACAGCGCGAGCAGGCCCATCGTGGAGCGCCAGCCCAGCGTGTCGGTGAGGACGCCGCCGGCCACCATGCCGACGGTGAAGCCGAGGGAGAGCAGGGTGCCCGAGATGCCGAGCGCGCGGTCGCGGGCCGGGCCCTCCGGGAACGTCGTGGTGAGCAGGGACATGCCCGTCGGTACGATCGCCGCCGCGCCGAGCCCCTGCAGCGCCCGTCCGGCCAGGAACGACGCCGGGTCCCAGGCGAACGTCGCCAGCAGCGAGGCCGCGCCGAACAGGGCGAGCCCCGTCAGGAACAGCCGGCGACGGCCGTACAGATCGCCCATGCGGCCGAAGAGAAGCAGGAAGCCGCCGGACGGCAGCGCGAACGCCGTGACCGCCCACTGGAGGGCGGACTGGCTCATGCCCAGGTCCGCGCCGAGGACGGGCAGGGCGACATTCAGGACGGAGAAGTCGAGCGCGACCATGAACTGGGCGGCGCACAGGACGAAGAGGACGAGTTTGTCGCGGGGTGAGAGACGGGGGACGGCTGTGTCTCGCAGGTGCGGGGAGGAGGTGTCGATCGCCATGCGCAAGAGCCTGCGGGGTCCGGAATAGCCGTGGGGAGCGGGAAGTTGTGCTGGTGGTGGCACCACCAGTCAGGGGGAGTACGTGGCGGATGTGATCGAGACGGGCGCGGGCAAGGCGCACCGGCTGCGTGAGCTGCGCGAGTTCCTGATGAGCCGGCGGGCCCGGGTCTCCCCGGCCGAGGCCGGGCTGCCCGACGGCGGGGCACGGCGCCGGACGCCGGGGCTGCGCCGCGAGGAGGTCGCCGTACTCGCCGGAGTGGGCGCCTCCTGGTATCAGTGGCTGGAGCAGGGACGGGACATCTCCGTGTCCCCGCAGGTCCTCGACTCCGTCGCCCGGGTGCTGCGGCTCAGCAACGCCGAACGCCGCCATCTGTACGTCCTCGCCGGGCTGAACCCGCCCGCCCCCGAACCCGCGGCGGACCACGACTGCGAGGGGCTGCGGCGGCTGATCGACGCGTGGATGCCGTATCCGGCCCACATCATGGACATGTACTACAACTGCGTGACGTACAACGAGGCCGCCGCGTGGGTGCTCGGTATGCGGCCCGAGATCACGCAGAACTGCATCATCGACTTCTTCACCGACCCCATGTACCGCTCCCGGTCGCAGAGTTGGGAGCAGAACGCGCGCACGGTCGTCGCCCAGTTCCGGGCGGCCTCCTCGGCCCGCCCGGACGACGAGGGCTTCCAGGAGGTCCTGGCCCGGCTGCACGAGCTGAGCGCGGAGTTCACCGCGCTGTGGGAGCGGCGGGACATCCAGGACGCCGGGGTGATCCGCAAGGAGCTCGACCATCCGCTGGTCGGGCTGCTGTGTGTGGAGTCCACGGCGATGAAGGTGCCGGCCCGGCCCGATCTGACGGTCGTCCTGCACACCCCGCTGGACGAGGCGAACACCGCGGCCAAGCTGGAGTGGCTGGCCTCGCCGGAGGGGCGGCGCGGGGCGATGTACCCCTTGGCGGGGTGAGGGAGCGGTTCTTCGTATGCTCGGGTCATGACCGACAGTGCGCTTGATCCTGAGGACCGCAAGATCGTCACCCTGGCTCGTTCGGCTCGGGCCCGTAATGGGGTGCCCGAGGGGGCGGCCGTGCGGGATGAGACCGGTCGTACGTATGTCGCCGGGACCGTTGCCCTTGAGTCGTTGCGGTTGAGTGCGTTGCGGACGGCGGTGGCGATGGCGGTGGCGTCCGGGGCGAAGTCGTTGGAGGCGGCGGCGGTGGTGACTGAGGCCGCGGGGGTGTCTGCCGAGGATCTGGCGGCGGTACGGGATCTTGGTGGGCTTGGGACTCCGGTGCTGGTGGCTGGGACCGATGGGGCTGTTCGGCTGACTGTCGCCGCGGGCTGAGGTCCCTGGGGGCTCCGCCCCCAGACCCCCCGGCCTATGCCCACCCGCCACCCGACTCGGTCGGCTATTAGCGGCGGAAAACAGACCTTGCCAGGTGTCGGCACGCGCGCATCAATGGAACCGGAAGTTCCGACGGACCGTCAGATTCATGACCGCGCAGCGTCCCGCACCACGCTCGCCGGTGGTTCGTCATCGCAATTCCCGTCCATCCCCACATGGCAATTCCCCACAACGGGAAGGGAAGCGGATCCCCATGAGAGGCAAGCGAACAAGAACTGGTGCGGCACTCGCGCTCGGGGCCCTCGCGGTCACCGGGTTCGCCCTCGCGCCCACCGCCGTGGCCGTCACCCCGGACACGGCGACCATCACCGCCGACTGCGGCACCTTCGGCGGCGGTGCGGCCACGCTGACGGCGACGCAGGACGGCACCGCCGCCACGATCACCCTCACCTCCTCGGCGATCACCGCGCCGCTCGCCCTGGCGCAGGACTCGATCGCCTCCACGCTCACCCTGGCGAAGGCGGGCGGCGGCTCCACCGCCTTCAGCGGCACGAAGAACCCGGCCATGGCGGCCGGCGACCCGGTCACGGTCGGCCCGCTCGACGGCACGGTGGCCTCCGGTGACAGCCTGGAGGCGTTCGGCGGGTCGTTGCGGATGACCGTCTTCGGGATCACCATCACCTGCACGGCGTCCGCCCCCCAGTCGCCGGGCCCGTTCGTCTTCGACTGAGTCGTCAGAAGTGGTGCGGGCCGTCAGAGCGCGTCAGGGCCGCGCTCGTCGGTCCGCACCCGTACGACCGTCTCCACCGGCAGGACCCACACCTTGCCGTCCCCGATCTTGCCCGTCTGCGCGGCCTTGACGAGCGCGTCGAGGACGTCGTCCGAGTCCGCGTCGTCGACGACGACCTCGATGCGGACCTTGGGGACCAGGTCGACCTGGTACTCGGCGCCTCGGTACACCTCGGTGTGGCCGCGCTGACGGCCGTAGCCACTGGCCTCGGTCACGGTCAGGCCCTGCACGCCGAGCTCCTGGAGCGCGGTCTTGACCTCGTCGAGGCGGTACGGCTTGATGATCGCGGTGATGAGCTTCATGCCTGGTCTTGACCTTCTGGACGGAGGGGACGGAGGACGCGCGGTGATCGTATGCGCTCGCGGGCGCGCGCCGTAAGGACCAGGCCGGTGGAAGGTGCATGTTCCTGCGGCCATGGCCGCGGCCAAGCCCGCGGACGGTTGTGCGGCGGCGCTCCGACGATCAGGGAGAATGGGCGGCATGAGCGTTCGCAGCCAGTCATCCGAGCCGTCGGAATCCGCGGAGGCCGTCCACCGGGCGGGCTTCGCCTGTTTCGTCGGTCGCCCCAACGCGGGCAAGTCCACCCTCACGAACGCTCTGGTCGGCCAGAAGGTGGCGATCACGGCCAACCAGCCGCAGACGACGCGGCACACGGTGCGCGGCATCGTGCACCGGCCCGACGCCCAGCTGATCCTGGTGGACACCCCTGGGCTGCACAAGCCGCGCACGCTGCTGGGCGAGCGGCTGAACGACATCGTCCGCACCACCTGGGCCGAGGTCGACGTGATCGGCTTCTGCCTGCCGGCGAACGAGAAGCTGGGTCCCGGTGACCGCTTCATCGCGAAGGAACTGGCGTCCATCAAGAAGACGCCGAAGATCGCGATCGTCACGAAGACCGATCTCGTCGACAACAAGACCCTCGCCGAGCAGCTCATCGCCATCGACCAGCTCGGCCGGGAGCTCGGGTTCGAGTGGGCGGAGATCGTGCCGGTGTCCGCGGTCGCCGACCAGCAGGTGGACCTGCTGGGGAACCTGCTGATCCCGATGCTGCCGAAGGGGCCGGCGCTGTACCCGGAGGGCGACCTCACGGACGAGCCCGAGCAGGTCATGGTCGCGGAACTGATCCGCGAGGCCGCCCTCGAGGGCGTGCGCGACGAGCTGCCGCACTCCATCGCCGTCGTGGTCGAGGAGATGATCCCCCGCGAGGACCGGCCCGCGGACCGGCCCCTCCTGGACATCCACGCCTTCGTCTACATCGAGCGCCCCAGCCAGAAGGGCATCATCATCGGCCCCAAGGGCAAGCGCCTGAAGGAGGTCGGCATCAAGTCGCGCAAGCAGATCGAGGCGCTGCTGGGTACGCCGGTCTTCCTCGACCTGCATGTGAAGGTCGCCAAGGACTGGCAGCGCGACCCCCGGCAGCTGCGGAAGCTGGGCTTCTGATCGCTCCCGACGCGGCCGGGCGGTCGGTTTCGCGTCAGGTCTGGGAGGCCCGGCCGCCGCTGGGTGACATGTCCTGGAGGCCGATCACGCGCAGCAGCTGGAGCCGCTCGTAGGACTCGGTCCCGGGCCGGGCGGTGTGGACGATCAGCAGCTGGTCGTGCCCGAAGCAGGCGAGGACCTCGCAGTCCAGCTCCATCAGCCCCACCAGCGGGTGCTGGAACCGCTTCGTCGAGGCGCGCCGCACCGCCACCTCGTGCGTCTCCCACAACCGGGCGAACTCCTCGCTGCGCGCGCGGAGTTCGGCCACCAGGCGGGCCGGACCCGGGTCGTCGGGGCGGGCCGCGGTGACGGCGCGCAGGTTGGCGACATGGGAGCGGGCCAGCTCGGCGTGGGACTCGGGCGGGAACAGCGAGCGGGCCCCCGGGTCGGTGAAGAAGCGCCGGATGAGGTTGCGGTCGCTGTACTCCCCGCCCGCGAGGGCCACCGACATCGCGTTCTGCGCGAGCAGGTCGCCGTAGTCGTTGAGCACCTGCGCGGGCACGTCGTACAGCCGGTCCAGGATCAGCAGCAGACCCGGCCGTACGTGCCCGGAGGCGCCCCCGTCCCTCGGCGGCTCCTCGCCCACCAGGTGGAAGAGGTGGTCCCGCTCGTCGCCGGTCAGCCGCAGCGCCCGCGCCAGCGCGCCCAGCATCTGCCGCGACGGCCTCGGCCCCCGCGACTGTTCGAGGCGCGTGTAGTAGTCCACGGACATCCCGGCGAGCGCGGCCACCTCCTCGCGGCGCAGTCCGGGTGTCCGGCGCCGGGCGCCGGCCGTGAGCCCCACGTCGGAGGGTTCCAGGCGGGTGCGGCTGCGGCGCAGGAAGTCGGCGAGTTCGGCTCGGTTCACCTCTCCAGCGTGGACGAGCGCGCCCGGCTTATCCAGGGACTGATGCTCCCCTGATCGGGAGGTCTCTCCCGCCGTACGGGTCCTGGGACCAGGCTCGTCACCGACGAGAGGAGCACATGATGCTGACGTTGGTGACAGGCACGACGGGGCAGGTCGGCCGCCGCTTCGTACCGCGGCTGCTGCAACAGACACAGGCCGGGGACCAGGTACGGGTCCTGGTGCGCGACGAGGAGCGGGCCGCGCCGTTCGCCGACCTCGGTGCCCAGGTCGTGACCGGCGACCTGCGCGACGGCGAGGTACTCGGCAAGGCGCTGGCGGGCGCGGACGCGGTGGTCAACATCGCGGCGTCCTTCCGGGACGTACCCGACGAGGAGGCGTGGGCGGTCAACCGCGATGCCGCGCTGGAGCTGGGCCGTGCCTCCACGGCTTCCGGAGTACGCAGGTTCGTGCAGGTCAGCAGCATTGTGGTGTACGGAACCGGCCGGGGCCGCCCCCTCACCGAGGAGGACCCCGTCGTGCCCGGCGGCCTCATGTGGGGCGCGTACGCGCAGTCGAAGGGGGAGGCGGAGCGTGGCCTGCTGGCCCTGGACGGCCTCGACGTACGGGTCGGCCGCCTGGCCTTCGTGTACGGCGAGGGGGACCCGCATCTGGCCCAGTCGATGAGGTGGGCGAGCTACTGGCCGGACACCCAGCGCCTCCACATGGTCCATCACGCGGATGTGGCCCAGGGGCTTCTGCGGCTGCTGTACGCCCCGGGTGCGGACGGCCGGATCTACAACATCGCCGACGACAGCCCCGTCACCACCGTCGACCTGTACCAGCTCAACGGCATCGACATCCCGCCCGCCCTGTACGACAACCGTACGGACCCCGATCCCTGGCTGGGCATCGCGTCCACGGCCCGCATCCGCCGCGAGCTGGGCTACCGCCCGCTGTATCCGTCGGTGTGGACGGCGAGGGACGCGGGGGTCCTGTGACCTCAGCGGGCCCGCAGTACCTCCCGCAACCACCCGTATGACGCCTTCGGTGTCCGCTCCAGCGTCGCGGGGTCCTCGAAGTTCACGTGGACCAGGCCGAACCGCCGCGCGTACCCCTCGGCCCACTCGAAGTTGTCCAGCAGCGACCACACGAAGTAGCCGCGTACGTCCACGCCCGCCTCCACCGCCCGGTGCAGGGCCCGGAGGTGACCGTCCAGGTAGGCGATCCGGTCCTGGTCGTCGATGCCCTCGTAGGAGCAGCCGTTCTCGGTGATGACGATCGGCGGGAGCCGGTCGCCGTACCGGTCGCGAAAGCCGGTGAGCAGCTCGGTGAGGGCCTCGGGTACCACCGGCCAGCCGAAGTCCGTCACCGGGACGCCCTCGATCTCCCGTACCGAGAAGGGGAGTTCCGCGGGGATCGTCAGTCCGCCGAACTCGATGTCCGTGCCCTGCGGTGCGCCCACCCGGGTCGGCGCGTAGTAGTTGATGCCGTACCAGTCCAGCGGCTCCCCGATGACCTTCAGGTCGGCCGGGACGTCCCCCGGCATCAACTCGCCGATCCCCGCCGGGTATTCGCCCAGCAGCAGCGGGTCCGCGAACAGCCGGTTCAGCAGGACGTCGTAGAACTCCGCCGCCTCCAGGTCCGCGGGCTCCCGCGAGGCCGGCCACGTCGGCCCGTGCGAGTTGGCGATCCCGATGTCCGTGGCGCCGGCCGCGCGCAGGGCCTGTACGGCCAGACCGTGGGCCAGGAGCTGGTGGTGGGCGGCCGGGAGGGCGTCGAACAGCAGCTGCTTGCCCGGGGCGTGGGCGCCCAGCGCGTGCCCGAACAGCGTGTGCTCGGCGGGTTCGTTGAGCGTGATCCACTTCTGCACGCGGTCGCCCAGCCGCTCGGCCACGACCGACACGTACTCCGCGAAACGCGCCGCCGTGTCCCGCTCCAGCCAGCCACCCGCCTCCTGGAGAGCGAGCGGCAGATCCCAGTGGAAGAGGGTCGGGACCGGCTGTACGCCCGCCCCGCACAGCTCGTCCACCAGGCGGTCGTAGAAGTCCAGGCCGCCCTCGGCACGCACGCGCGGCCAGGAGATCGAGAAGCGGTACGCGTCCACGCCCAGGTCGGCCAGGAGCGCCACGTCCTCGCGGTAGCGGTGGTAGTGGTCGCAGGCCACCGCCGCCGTCGAGCCGTCCTTCACCCGCCCCGGCTCGGCCGTGAAGGCGTCCCAGACGGACGGCTCGCGCTCGTCCGCGGCTCCCTCGATCTGATGGGCCGAGGTCGAGACGCCCCACAGGAAGCCGGCCGGGAACGGGGGTATCGGGTTCGTCGCCATGCGCCGGATCATCCGTACCGGCGGTAACGGAAGTCAACGGGCAGGCGTGAACAACCAGTTACACGACCAGTTACGCACCCTCTTTCAAGACTCTCGAGATGAGTTTCCGTTGTTCCTCCGTGAGCCGGGGATCGGCCGCGTACACCGTCTTTCCGTCCACGGTGATCTGGTAGCTGAAGCCGTCCGGGACACCGATCGGAGGCGTGCCCCGGCCGGCGGCGACCGCCTGCTCGGCCAGGGCCTGCCATTCGTGGGCATCGGGCCGGTCCGAGGTGTCCACCTCGGCATGACGCTCGATGCCCGCGAATCCGCCCGTGCGCCGCACCTGAATACGCATGGGTTCCTGTCTAGTACGGAGTCAGAGAATGCGCACCCCGACCTGCTCCCAGGCCTTCTCCACCGCCTGGAGTTCCTCGCCGCCGTCGCCGAAGCGCTCGCGCGCGGCCTTGACGGTCAGCTTGGCGAAGTCGGCGAAGAAGGCCTTCTCGGTCAGCTCGCCGCCGGTCAGGACGTCGTACCAGATCTGGCCCGCCTTCTCCCAGGCGTGGCCGCCGAGGGCGGTGGCGGCCAGATAGAAGGCGTGGTTGGGGATGCCGGAGTTGATGTGGACGCCGCCGTTGTCGCGGCCGGTGCGGACGAAGTCGTCCATGGTCGCGGGCTGCGGGTCCTTGCCGAGGACGTCGTCGTCGTACGCGCTGCCCGGTTCCTTCATGGAGCGCAGGGCCGTACCGGTGACGCTCGGGGCGAGCAGGCCCGCGCCGATCAGCCAGTCGGCCTCGGCGGCGGTCTGGCCGAGCGTGTACTGCTTGATGAGCGAGCCGAAGACGTCGGACATCGACTCGTTCAGGGCACCCGGCTGGCCGAAGTAGGTGAGGTTCGCCGTGTGCTGCGTGACGCCGTGGGTCAGCTCGTGGCCGATGACGTCGATCGGGATGGTGAAGTCGAGGAAGATCTCGCCGTCACCGTCGCCGAACACCATCTGCTCGCCGTTCCAGAAGGCGTTGCCGTAGTTCTCGTCGTAGTGGACGGTGGCGTCCAGGGGCAGGCCGTCGCCGTCGATCGAGTGGCGCTGGTAGGCCTTGAGGAAGAGGTCGAAGGTGGCGCCGAGACCGGCGTAGGCGCGGTTGACCGTGGCGTCCTGGCCGGGATCCTGGCCCTCGGTGCGCACCTCGGTGCCGGGCAGGTCGGTCTTGTTCCCGGCGTCGTAGATGGTGCGCAGCGGCTGGTCCGACGGTGCCTTCGCCGTCGGAGCGGCGGCCGAACGGAACTCGGCGGTCACGCGACGGCGGCCGCGCTCCTGGGCGTCACGCATCAGGGTGCGCCGGGCGGGACCGGAGAGCGCCGGGTTCTCGTTCTGGGCGAGCTTGTCCAGGACGTGTGGCGGCACGATGGTGCAGAAGACGGGCTCGAAGCCCCCGTTGATGGTCATGCCCGGCACCCTTGCACTGAGTTATGCCGTTGTCACTACCCGCAACCATGATTGTGTGAAATGTGCGGACAATCGCTCGCCGGGTCCGGAGGGCTGTGGTATAGCTCGCACTTTGTCCCGGTTTCTCCTGTGGTCCCGCATACTGATACGGACCCACGCGACCGGAGAGGCTCAGCTAGGCTGCGGAGCATTATGCGTTTCGGGCTGCTTCTCCTTAGCTGCCGCGGCGAGGGCCTGTAGTCGAGGCCGACTCCCTCCCCGCGGAGCTTGGCGTTGCGTCGTCGGCCGTCCTTCCGGACATCCTGAGGAGCCCCCGCATCATGGCGAATCGCCAGCAGCCCAGTTCCATGCCGATCCACAAGTACGGCCGCTACGAGCAGGTCGACATCCCGGACCGCACGTGGCCGGGCAACCGGATCACCACCGCTCCCCGCTGGCTCTCCACCGACCTGCGCGACGGCAACCAGGCCCTGATCGACCCCATGTCGCCGGCGCGCAAGCGAGCGATGTTCGACCTGCTGGTCAAGCTGGGCTACAAGGAGATCGAGGTCGGCTTCCCGGCCTCGGGGCAGACCGACTTCGACTTCGTACGCTCCATCGTCGAAGAGCCCGGTGCCATCCCGGACGACGTCACGATCTCCGTGCTGACCCAGGCCCGCGAGGACCTGATCGAGCGGACGGTGGAGTCCCTGAAGGGCGCCAAGCGCGCCACCGTCCACCTCTACAACGCCACCGCCCCGGTCTTCCGCCGGGTCGTCTTCCGCGGCTCCAAGGACCAGATCAAGCAGATCGCCGTCGACGGCACGCGGCTGGTCATGGAGTACGCCGAGAAGCTGCTGGGCCCCGAGACGCACTTCGGCTACCAGTACAGCCCCGAGATCTTCACCGACACCGAGCTGGACTTCGCGCTGGAGGTCTGCGAGGCGGTCATGGACGTCTGGCAGCCCGGCCCGGACCGCGAGATCATCCTCAACCTGCCCGCCACCGTGGAGCGTTCGACGCCGTCCACGCACGCGGACCGCTTCGAGTGGATGGGCCGCAACCTGACCCGCCGCGAGCACGTCGTCCTGTCGATCCACCCCCACAACGACCGCGGTACGGCCGTCGCCGCCGCCGAACTGGCGCTGATGGCCGGCGCCGACCGCGTCGAGGGCTGCCTGTTCGGACAGGGCGAGCGCACCGGCAACGTCGACCTGGTCACCCTGGGCATGAACCTCTTCTCCCAGGGCGTCGACCCGCAGATCGACTTCTCCGACATCGACGAGATCCGTCGTACGTGGGAGTACTGCAACCAGATGGAGGTCCACCCGCGCCACCCGTACGTGGGCGACCTGGTCTACACGTCCTTCTCCGGCTCCCACCAGGACGCCATCAAGAAGGGCTTCGACGCGATGGAGGCCGACGCCGCCGCCAAGGGCGTCACCGTCGACGACATCGAGTGGGCGGTGCCGTACCTGCCGATCGACCCGAAGGACGTCGGCCGCTCCTACGAGGCCGTCATCCGGGTCAACTCGCAGTCCGGCAAGGGCGGTATCGCCTACGTCCTGAAGAACGACCACAAGCTGGACCTGCCCCGCCGGATGCAGATCGAGTTCTCGAAGATCATCCAGGCCAAGACGGACGCCGAGGGCGGCGAGGTCACCCCGAAGGACATCTGGGCGGCCTTTCAGGACGAGTACCTGCCCAACCCCGACAACGCGTGGGGCCGTGTTCAGGTCAAGAACGGCCAGTCGACCACCGACAAGGACGGCGTCGACACGCTCACCGTCGAGGCCACGGTCGACGGCGCCGACACCATCCTGACCGGTACCGGCAACGGTCCGATCTCGGCCTTCTTCGACGCCCTCCAGTCCGTCGGCGTCGACGTACGCCTGCTCGACTACCAGGAGCACACGATGAGCGAGGGCGCCTCCGCGCAGGCCGCCTCGTACATCGAATGCGCGATCGACGACAAGATCCTTTGGGGGATCGGGATCGACGCGAACACGACGCGTGCCTCGCTGAAGGCGGTCGTCTCCGCCGTCAACCGGGCGACTCGCTGACCGGTCCGACCTGCGGTTCACCGGCCCCGTTCGCCCCTCGACGGGCGGGCGGGGCCTGGTCGTTTACCGGCCATTCCGTGTGCAGGTCACGGAAAGGTCTCCTCCGGGGTACTGACTCCGCCTCCCGCATGTGGCTAACATCACGCAAGCGCGGCGATGTTGCCGCGGGGTTACGGAGGTGCGACGTGCTGCCAGGACGGGGACGAAACGGCCGTGCCGCCAGGCCTGCGCGCCTCCTGGGCACCCGTACCGCGTGGACGACCGTCGGCGACGGCGAGTTCTTCTGCCCCGGTTGCGGAGGAGACCGCAACTACCAGCGGCTGACGGGCCGCCGCCGCTTCACTCTCCTCGGCATGCCCGTCGTCCCGCGCGGCGAGACCGGCCCCGTCGTCGAGTGCGCCGCCTGCCGCCGCCACTTCGGCACCGACGTCCTCGACCACCCGACCACCACCCGCTTCTCCGCGATGCTCCGCGACGCCGTGCACACCGTCGCCCTCGCGGTGCTGGCGGCGGGCGGCAGCTGCGCCCGTGCGTCCCTGGAGACCGCCGCGGCCACCGTCCGCGCCGCCGGCTTCGACGACTGCACCGAGGAGCAGCTGAACGCCCTCGTCGAGGCGCTGGCCGCGGACACCGGCCGGGTCTACGGCCGCCCCTGCGGAGCCGGGCTCGCCATAGAGCTGCACGAGGCCCTGGACCCGCTCGCCCCGCACCTCGCTCCCGCCGGCCGCGAATCGGTCCTGCTCCAGGGCGCCCGCATCGCCCTCGCGGACGGGCCGTACACCCCGGCCGAGCGGGACGTCCTCGCGATCGTCGGCTCCGCCCTGACCATCTGCGCGGACGACGTGACCAGGTTGCTGGTGGCGGCGCGCACGCCGTCGTAGCAGCCACGGACGCTACTCCCCGGGGAGTAGCGCCGCCGCCCGGTCACCCCCGGCAGTACCGCCGAACTCGCCCTCCGGCGCGACGTATCCCTCCCCGCGCGACGGGAGTCTGGTCCTGTCCAGACACCCGTTCAGGAGGGGGGACCTCGACATGGGGCCCGGAAAGACAACCACGCGTACGCGGCGACGAGCCGTGCCCTGGGTGCTGCTCGGGCTCTGGGTGGCCCTGCTCGCCTTCATGAGCCCGTTCTCGGCCAAGCTGTCCGACGTGCAGGCCGACCGAGCCGTGGACTATCTGCCGGCGAGCGCGGACTCGACCCAAGTCGCCAAGATCCAGGAGCAGTTGCCGGGCGGCGAGACGACCGAGCTCGTGCTCGTCTACCACCGGGACGGCGGGCTCACCGCCGCCGACCGTACGACGGCGCAGCGGCAGGTCGACGAGATCGAGGGCGCGAACCAGCTGACCGGAACCCCGAAGGGCGTGCCGTCCGAGGACGGGACCACCCTCATGTACCCGGTCGCCAGCAATGAGCCCGGGACCGACGAGGAACTCCGGGACGCGTTCGTCAACGACGTACGGGATGTCGCCCAGGGGGACGGCGGGCTGAGCGTCGACGTGGGCGGCCCGGGGGCGCTGGCCACCGACGCCGGCGCGGTCTACGACTCGCTCGACGGCCCGCTGCTCTACACCACCGTCGGCGTGGTCGCGATCCTGCTGATCATCATCTACCGGAGCCCCCTGCTGTGGCTCGTGCCGCTCGCCGTGGCGGGCGTCGCCGACTACCTCTCGATGGGTTTCGCCTACGGCCTCCACTCGGCGTTCGACACGAGCGTCTCCGGCCAGAGCACGGGCATCATGACGATCCTCGTGTTCGGCGTGGGCACCGACTACGCGCTGCTGCTGATCGCCCGCTACCGCGAGGAACTGCGGCGCATCGAGCGGCCGTACGACGCGATGCGGGCCGCCCTGCGCGGCTGCGGCCCCGCCGTCCTCGCCTCGTCCGGCACGGTCGCCGTCGGACTGCTGTGCCTGCTCGCCGCCGACCTCAACAGCAGCCGCGGCATGGGCCCGATGGGCACCGTCGGCGTACTGTCCGCGCTCCTCGCCATGCTGACGCTGCTGCCCGCGCTCCTGGTGCTGCTCGGCCGCCGGGTGTTCTGGCCGCTGGTGCCCGCCTTCGGGAGCCAACCCAAGGAGCGCAGGTCGCTGTTCGCCGCGATGGGCAGTTCCGCCGGGCGGCGGCCGCTGGCCGTGCTCGCGGGCGGTGTGGTCCTGCTCGGCGCCCTCGCGCTGGGCATGCTGAACCTGCCCGGGACGGTCAAGCAGGAGGACTCCTTCGTCGACAGGCCCGAGGCGGTCGTCGCGATGCAGACGCTCGCCGCCGCCTACCCCGAGGCGAGCACCCAGCCGATCAACGTGATCACCCCCAGCGGGCAGGCCGACGCCACCCTGGCGACGCTGAAGGACCACCAGGGTGTCGCGAGCGTCGAACGGGGGCGCAGCGGGGAGGGCTGGACGGAGATCTCCGTGGTCGCCAAGGACGCGCCCCAGTCGGCGGGCGAGACCGCCACGATCAAGTCCCTGCGCGCGGAACTCGACGGCTCCTACATCGGCGGTCCGAGCGCCGAGCAACTCGACCTGAAGGACACCAACTCCAGCGACATGAAGATCGTCGTGCCGCTCGTCCTGGCCTCCGTACTGCTGATCCTGGTCGCCCTGCTGCGCTCGCTCGTAGCGCCGCTGCTGCTGGTGGCCGCCGTGGTCGCGGTGTGGGGCGCGTCGCTCGGCATCGGCGGGCTGGTCTTCGGGCCGGTCTTCGGCTTCGAGGGGACCGATCCGGGGCTCGGGCTGCTGTCGTTCGTGTTCCTCGTCGCCCTCGGCGTCGACTACGGCATCTTCCTGATGCACCGCATGCGGGAGGAATCCCTGGCGGGCGCCGAACCGGTGACCGCCGCGCTCACCGCGCTGCGGACGACGGGCGGCGTCATCGCCTCCGCGGGGCTCGTCCTCGCCGCGACCTTCGGCGTGCTGCTGAACATGGGCCTGGTGCAGCTGGTCGAGCTGGGCTTCGTGATCGCCGTCGGCGTGCTGCTCGACACCTTCCTCGTCCGGACGTACCTGGTGACCAGTGCCGGCGTGGCCCTGGGGCGGAAGGTGTGGTGGCCGGGCCCGCTGTCGCGGGAGCCGCAACCGGAACCGGGCGCGCAGACCCGGCAGCCCGAACCCGTATGAACCATTGGGCGCCCCTTCTGCCGGAGGGGCGCCTTCCGGCGGAAGATGGAGCCGTGCCGCGTCCCCACATCCTCGTCGAGCGCACCATGACCGCGGTCAACCACGGCGCGGCGCCCGCCTCTCCGCGCAACGACGCCCTCCTCGCCGCCGCGGTGGCCGCCCTCGCCACCCTCCTCGCGCTCTTCGTCGACGACGGGCGCAGTCCCGACGCGCTCGGCTGGACGCTGCTGCTCGGCGCGCACGTCGGGTTGCCCTGGCGCCGGCGCTTTCCCATGCGCGTCATGCTCGCGATGGTGGCCTGTGTCGCCTCCTACCACGCGCTCGACTACACCCACAGCGCCGCCGTCCCGGTCACCATGGTGGCGCTCTACACCGTCGCCGTCACCGGCAGCGCCCGCCGCACCGTGTACACCGGCCTGACCATCGTCGGCGGGACGATCGTCGTCAACGCGCTCACCAATCCGGACGGACTCGTCGAGATCATCCGAATCTTCGGCTGGATCATCTCCGTACTGCTGCTCGGCGGCTACATCCGCGTCCACCGCCAGTACATATCCTCCGCTCTGGAACGCGCCGAACGCGCCGAACGCACCCGTGAGGAGGAGGCCCGGCGCCGCGTCGCCGAGGAACGCCTCCGCATCGCCCGCGACCTGCACGACCTGCTCGCGCACAGCATCACGCTGATCGGAGTGCAGACCAGCGTGGCCGCGCACGTCCTCGCCGCCGACCCCGAACGCCTCGACCGCGCGACCGTCGCCAAGGCCCTCGACGACATAGCCGACACCTGCCGGAGCGCCCGCGGCGAACTCCGTACGACCCTGGAGGTGCTGCGGGAACGGGGCGCCGTGCCCGAGGCCCGGGGCCCGCTGCCCGGACTCGACGGTCTCACCGACCTCGTCGAGGCCGCACGGCTGGCGGGCGCACGGGTCGACTGGAGCATGCGGGTACGCCGGGCACCGCCCGCCGTGGGCGCCGCCGCGTACCGCATCGTCCAGGAGGCGCTGACCAACGCGGTACGGCACGCGGGCCCCGAACCCGCCGTACGCGTCGAGCTGTACGAAGAGGAGGGCGCCCTGCGTGTCTCGGTCACCGACGACGGCACCGGGCCCACCCCCGGTGGCACCCCCGGCTTCGGGCTCGTCGGCATGCGGGAGCGGGCGCGCACCGTGGGTGGCACACTCGACGCCGGGGCACGGGCCGGGGGCGGGTTCGAGGTGACGGCCGTACTGCCGCTCGGGACGACCGTCAGTACGTCGAAGGGGGCCGGATGACCATCCGGGTACTGCTCGCGGACGACCAGACGCTCGTACGCGAAGCGTTCGCGATGCTCGTCGAGTCGGCGCGGGACATGGAGGTCGTCGGACAGGCGGCGACCGGCCGGGAGGCGGTGGAGCTGGCCCGCGGCGCACGCGCCGACCTGGTGGTGATGGACATCCGCATGCCCGACCTGGACGGCATCGAGGCCACCCGGCTGATCGCCGCCGACGAGGACCTGGCCGGCGTGAAGGTACTGGTCCTGACCACCTACGACACCGACGAGAACATCGTCGAGGCGCTGCGCGCCGGTGCCTCGGGATTCCTGGTCAAGGACACCCGTCCGGCCGAACTCCTCGACGCCATCCGCACGGTCGCGGCCGGGGAGGCGCTGCTGTCCCCGGGCCCGACGGCCCGGCTGATCGAACGGTTCCTGCGCGGCCCGTCGGCACGGCCGGTGACGGGCTGCGGCCCCGAGTCCCTCTCCGAACGCGAGCGCGAGGTGCTCACGCTGGTCGCGTGCGGGCTCAACAACACCGAGATCGCGCAGACGCTGGGGCTGAGCCCGCTCACCGCGAAGACGCACGTCAGCCGGATCATGGGCAAGTTGGGGGCGCGGGATCGGGCGCAGCTGGTGGTGGTGGCGTATGAGTCGGGGATGGTGAGGCCGGGGAATATGTGACGGACAGTCAGCACTCGACGCGCACGTCTCCGGCACGCGCGTCTGACAATCCGTCAAGGGAGATCGATGACCCTCCTGAGCCGCACTCTCCTCGTCACCGCGGTACTCCTGACCCCGCTCACCACCACCACGACGGACGCTTCCGCCGCCGCCCCCGGTTGTACGTCCTCCACGCCGTACGTCTCCGGCGAGGGCGGCTACGACACGTACCGCATCCCCGCCGCGGTGACGACTCCCCGCGGCACGGTCCTCGCCTTCGCCGAGGGCAGACACGACGGCGCGGGCGACACCGGTGACATCGACGTCGTCCTGCGCCGCTCCACCGACGGCGGCTGCACCTGGGGCCCGCTCGCGGTCGTCGCGGCCGGGGAGGGGGACACGCGGGGCAATCCGGCGCCGGTGGTGGATCCGCGCAGCGGGGCGGTCGTCCTCGTGACGTCGTACAACAGCGGTGCCGTGACCGAGGGACAGATCATGCGGGGCGAGACCACGCCGGAGCAGAGCCGACGGGTGTTCGTGCAGCGGAGCTCGGACGACGGGGTTCGCTTCTCGGCGCCGCGGGAGGTCACGCGGGAGGTGAAGCCGTCGAACTGGCGCTGGTACGCGACCGGGCCGGGGCATGCGGTGGCTCTCACCCGTGGACCGCACGCGGGGCGGCTGGTGGTTCCCGCGAACCACTCGGCGGCGCCGGCCACGGGTTCGACGGACACGGGACAGGAGGCCAGGTACTACAGCGCGCACGCGATGTACAGCGACGACGGGGGGTGGAGCTGGCGGCTGGGGTTCGTGGACGCGTCCTACGACGGGTACGACGGGTACAACAACGCGAATGAGTCCACGGCGGCTGAACTGCCCGACGGGCGGCTGTACTTCAGCTCACGTGACCAGAACGGGGTGAGCGCGGGGAATCGGCTCGACACGTACTCCGGGGATGGGGGAGAGACGGTGGATCGTGCGTATGCGGTGCAGTCCTCGTTGGGGGAGGTGCCGGTGGTGCAGGGGAGTGTGCTTCAGCTTCCCGGCGGACCGTTGCTGTTCTCGGGGCCGTCTGTGCCTACGGCACGTCGGGCGATGGCGATTTGGCGCAGTGATGATGGTGGGGGGACGTTCGTGAAGGCGGTGACGTTGTCGGGGCAGTGGGCGGCGTATTCGGATCTGGTGCGGGTTGGTGGGGGGACAGTCGGGGTCCTGTACGAGACGGGTGCGACGGGGCCGTACGAGACGATCGAGTTCCGGCGGGTGGGGGTTGCTGAGCTGGGCTAGGTGCTGGGGCGGGGGCTCCGCCCCCGCCCCCGATCCCGGTCCAGGGCTAGGCTCGGCCGCATGGCTGAGTACCTCGGTGTTCTGGAAGAACCCGGAGGTCTCGGCGGTGCCGCTCACCGGGGCAGAGGGCTACCTGCGCTGGATCGACAGGACCACTCGGCAGGACGAGGCCTGATCGTCACGCCCTGGCCCGTTCCAGGACTTCGGCCACTGCCGGTAGGTCCCGGTGCGGACTGGGCTGCCGCAGCGTGGGTTCGAGGCGCTGGCGGGGGCGAACGGAGGCGACTCCGGCGGACAGGTCCAGTGCCCGGCCGGCGACCGTCGCCGCCTGCTCCACTTCGCGGGCGGCCAGGTAGGACTCAGCGAGCCATGACGGAGTCGGGCACGGGGCTGGGCACGTTTCCGGCCTCGGAACATCGGTACAGCGGTTATCGGTGAGAACGATCACGGTCCGGGCCGTGCGAGTGTGGCCGCCCCTGCTTCAGGATGGACTTGCGCGCCTGGGTGATGCAGTCGTGCAGCCGGTTGCGCACGTCCCGCAGGTCCGTCATCTGCCGGTCGAGGCGGTCGCGTTCGGCCGCGAGCAGCTCCAGCAGTTCCGGTGACGCCTCACCGGAGTCGGCGAACGGCAGCACCTCGCGGATGGTTTTGCTGGGCAGGCCCACGGAGTAGAGCTGCTGGATCAGCCTGACCCGTTCGACGGCACCGGCCGGATACTGGCGCTGGCCACCCGGATTCCGGGTGGAGTGCAGCAAGTCCTGCTGCTCGTAGTAGCGCAGCGCCCTGACGCTGACGCCCGCCTTCGCGGCGACCTCTCCGATCCGCATCCCGGCCTCCTGACTCGACTCCACGTCTCGCTTGCACCTGACGTCGGCGTCAGGTTTTAGCGTAGCGGACACGGCGCGAGCCACCCCTTACGAACTCTGGAGCACGCCTGTGACCGGCACATCTCCGACTCACTTCTCAGGACCCCGGGAAGAATCAGCAACGTTCATCAGGAACACGTCCGTGATCGCCGAAAGCGCAGCGTGGTCGGCATGACCAACATCAACAAAACCGTCGTCGTCCTGGGCGCCACGGGGCAGCAGGGAGGATCGGTCGCCGCTGCGCTGCGGGCCGACGGCTGGGGGGTGCGCGCGGTCGTGCGCGATCCGTCCGGCCACCGGGCCCGGTCCCTGGCCGCCTCCGGCGTCGAAACCGTCCGTGGTGACCTTGGGGATCCGGAGTCGCTCCGCACGGCCTTCGCTGATGCCCACGGTGTCTTCAGTGTCCAGCCGAACTCCGGCCAGGCCGGCGCCGACGTGACCAACGAGGACGAGGTCCGCTTCGGCACGGCGGTGGCCGACATCGCCGAGCACTGCGGCGTCGCCCACCTCATCTACAGCTCGGCGGTCACCGCGGGCTCGACAACGGGCGTCGACCATCTCGACACCAAGAGCCGTATCGAGGCCCATGTCCGGAATCTGGACATCGCCAGCACCATCATTCGGCCGACCGCGTTCATGGAGCTCCTGGTGACCCCCGAAATCGGCCTCGACCGGGGACACCTGTCCTTCCTGATGCGCCCCGACCAGGCCATGCAGTTCATCGCGGTACGCGACATCGGCCGCATAGTCGCCGCGGTCTTCGGCTCACCCGAAAGCTACGCCGGCCGCACCATGGTGATCGCCGGTGACGCTCTCACGGGCAACGCCCTGGCCGAGCATCTGACCCAGGCCGCCGGCCGGCCGATCAGCTACAGCCGCCTGTCGACGACCCTGCCGGCACAGGACGAGGTCCTCAGCAAGTTGGAAGCACTCCTGGACGACGGCAGGCTGGTGGGAAACGCGAACCTCGACGCGTTGCGCACAGAGTTCCCCTTCCTGCTGCGCTTCGACCGCTGGCTGGCGGGCCCTGGTGCGGGCCTCCTCGATGAGGCGCTCCGTTCCACGGACACGGGCATCGCTCCGCGCTGACGAAGCCCTTCCCGGCCTAGCTGCTCCATCTGCCCAGGCTGCGCAGGCGGACAGGCACCCTGTTCAGGCCTCCGTGGTGGGTGCGGCGCTGGGACGGGTAGGGGCGGCGAGGGCGGAAAACCCGCCCCCTACAGCAACCCCGCCCTCTCCAGAAACTTCCCCACCCCCTCCACCTCCCCCCCGGACAACGGCACCTGCGGCTCCGCCGTAACCGGACACTCGATGACTCCCCGCAGATACAGCGCCGCCTTGAACGCCCCCAGCGCCGACGAACTGCCCCCCATCCGCCCCGGATCCCCGACCCCCACCATGCCGAACAGCGCGCACAGCCGCTCCTGTTCGGCCCGGGCCCCCGCCCGGTCGCCGGCGCGGAAGAGGGCGTCGAGGCGGACATACCCCACCGGGTCGACGTTGGCGAGCCCCGGCACCGCCCCGTCCGCGCCCACCGCGAGTGCCGCGTCGATGATGACCTCGGAGCCGGTCAGCACGCTGAAGCCGGTGATGGCGGGGTGGGTGCGGGCGCCCGAGACGACGGTGCGGAAGGCGGACAGGTCGCCGCTGGAGTCCTTGAGGCCGGCCAGGACGCCCTCGGCGGCGAGTTCGAGGATCACGTCGGCGGGGAGTTTGGTGTGGACGGCCGTCGGGAGGTCGTAGGCGATGACGGGGACCGGGCTGCTCGCCGCGACCAGGCGGTAGTGGCGGGCGATCTCCGCCGGATGCGTGCTCGTGTAGAAGGGGGCCGTCACGACCACCGCCTCCGCACCGGCCCGCGTCACCTCGCGCACGTGGTCCAGTACTCGGGGCGTCGTCATGTCGATCGCACCGGCCAGGACCGGGAGTTGACCCCCGACGTGGCCCGCCACCGCCTCCACCACCAGCCTGCGCTGCCGGTCCGTCAGATACGCCGCCTCCGAGGTCGAGCCGAGCACGAACAGGCCGTGCACCCCGCCCTCCACCAGATGGTCGACGAGCCTGAGCAGCGAGGGGACGTCCACCTCGCGTTCCGGTGTCAGGGGAGTGCAGACGGGCGGGACGACACCGGTCAGCGGGGCGGGGAGGGTCATGAAGGCTCCTTGCTGTTGCTCTGTCGTGCGAGATCGCTGGTCGACTGGTCCTCGTCCACCGGGTGGTGGCAACGGAAGCGGTGCCCGGGGGAAGACCCGAAGGAAAAGTCCGGCATCTGCGCCGCGCACACCTCGTCCGCCTTCCAGCAGCGCGTACGGAACGGGCACCCGCTCGGCGGCCTGGTCGCCGACGGGACCGGGCCCACCAGCGGGATCGGGTCGATCGGGTCCAGCAGGCCGGGGGTCGCGGAGAAGAGGGCGCGGGTGTACGGGTGCCGGGCACGGTCGGTGACACCGCCGGCCGGGGACTCCTCGACGATCCGGCCGAGGTACATGGTGATCACGCGGTCGCTCATCCGCCGTACCGTCTGGATGTCGTGCGAGACGAACACCAGGGCCAGGCCCAGACGTTCCTTGAGGTCCAGGAGCAGGTTGAGGATCTGGGCCCGGACCGAGACGTCCAGCGCGCTGGTCGGCTCGTCCGCCACCACCAGGTCGGGGTCCAGTGCCAATGCCCTCGCGATGGCCACTCGTTGGCGCTGGCCGCCCGACAGCTGGCCCGGCAGGGCGTCGGCGAGTGCGCGCGGGAGACCCACCAGCGCCATCAACTCCCGTACGCGATCCTCCCGTTGATGCCTCGTACCCCGGTCGTGCACATCCAGCGGGTCCCGCAGGATCTGCCGGACCGTCAGCCGTCGGTTCAGCGCCGTCGACGGGTCCTGGAAGATCATCCCGGTGCTGCCGCCGATCGCCGCCCGGCGTTCGGCGGGGGGCATGGCCCACAGATCGCCGCCCCGGAAGGACACCGTCCCGGACGTCGGCCGCTGTACGCCCACCAGCACCTTCGCCAGCGTCGACTTGCCGCAGCCGGACTCGCCGACCACGCCGACCGTCTCGCCGGGCGCGATGGTGAGGTCGGCGCCGGTCAGGGCGTACACCTTGTCGCGAGTGAACACCCCGCCGCTGCGGGCCTTGTGGACGACATGCGCGTTCGACAACTCCATCAGCGCGCTCACTGCACCACCTCGCTGTCCGTCGTCACCAGGTCGACCGCCGGGTGGTGGCAGGCCGCCGTGTGCGTCCGGGTGCCCGCGAGCACCGGTGTCGTCGTACGGCACACCTCGCTCGCCAGCGGGCAGCGGTCCGCGAAGCGGCAGCCGGCCGGGAAGTCGGCGGGGGAGGGGACGACCCCTCTGATCTGCGTCATGCGCTCGGCCGACGACTCCAGCGAGAGCACGCTGCCGAGCAGCCCGCGTGTGTAGTGGTGGGCCGGTGCCTCCACCAGGTCGGCGGTCACGCCCGTCTCCACGATCTGGCCGCCGTACATCACCACCACCCGGTCGGTGACGTCCGTGACCAGTGCCAGGTCGTGCGAGACGAGGATCAGCGCGAAGCCCAGTTCCGCGCGCAGCCGCAGCAGCAGCTCCATGATCTGCGCCTGGACCGTGACGTCGAGGGCCGTCGTCGGCTCGTCGGCGACGATCAGCTTCGGTTCGCGGGACAGGGCCATGGCGATCAGGACGCGCTGGCGCTGGCCGCCGGAGAGTTCGTGCGGGTAGCTGCGCAGGGTGCGTTCGGGGTCGAGGCCGACCAGGGTCAGCAGTTCGGCGGGGGTGCGGTGACCGCCTCGGCGTACGACCTGTTTGAGCTGGGACCGAATCGTCATCGCCGGGTTCAGGGAGGACAGGGCGTCCTGGTAGACCATCGCCATCTCGTGGCCGAGCAGCCGGCGCCGTACGCGCATCGGCTCGGCCAGCAACTCCCGCTGGTTGAAGCGGACTTGGCCGCTGACCCGGGCGCCCTTCGGTTCCAGACCCATGATCGCGAGCGCGGTCAGCGACTTCCCGCAGCCCGACTCGCCGACCAGGCCGAGGACTTCGCCGGGCTGCACCTCGAAGCTGATGCCGTCGACGATGTCCACGCCATGATGACGGCCCTCGAAACCGATGGCGAGGTACTCCACCGCGAGCACCGGTTGCTGCCCCTGGGGGAGCGGGCGGGCCCGGGAGCGCAGCCGGTGCGCCGCCGCCGTCAGGCCGGGGAGGGGCAGCACCACGCCACTGCCCGGCTCCGGTGTCTCCAGGCGGTCCTCGTCGCGCACCTCCACCTCGCGTGCCGACGGGGCCGCCCACGCGTCCGACACGCCCTCGGACAGGACGTTCAGCGAGAGCACGGTGACCAGCATCAGCAGGCCGGGGAAGACCGTCGCCCACCAGCCGCCGGTCAGCACCATGTTCTTGCCGTCCGCGATGACGCTGCCCCAGGAGGGGTCCGGAGGCCGCACACCCGCGCCGATGAAGGACAGCGACGCCTCGAAGACGATCGCCTCGGCGACCTGCACCGTGCAGAACACCAGGACCGGGGCGGCGCAGTTGATCGCCACGTGCCGCAGCACGATGTGCGGGGTGCGTGCGCCGATCACCCGTTCCGCCGTGACGTAGTCCTCGCCGTACTGGTCGAGGACGTTCGCCCTTACGACCCGTGCCACCGGCGGCGTGAACAGGAACGCGATCGCGCAGATCAGGACCGTGATCCCGCCGCCGAACACGGCCACCAGTACGGCGGCCAGCGCGATCCCCGGGAACGCCATGACGATGTCCAGGCAGCGCATCAGCGTCTCGTCGACGGCCTTGCGGGAAGTCGCCGCGACCGCACCCAGCAACGCCCCCGCCACCAGGGCGAGCCCCGTCGCCCCCAGCCCGATCGCGAGCGACCAGCGGGCGCCGTACATCAGCCGGCTGAGGATGTCCCGGCCGAGGCTGTCCTGGCCCATCCAGTGCCCGGCGGACGGATGCCCGGTGTCGTCGGCCAGCGGCTGCTGGTCGAGGGGATCGTGGGGCGCGAGCAGCGGCGCCAGCAGCGCGACCAGCACCACGACCGCCAGGAAGCAGACGGCGATCTTCGACGGCAGCGGCAGCCTGCGCCAGCCGCGCAGTCGGACGCCCGGACGGGAGAGCGCCTCGGTGAGGCCCTTGCGGGTGAACGGCGTGATCATGCGGTCGCATCCCTCAGTCGCGGGTTGACCAGCAGGTACAGGACGTCGATGACGAGGTTCACGACGACGAAGCCGGCCGCCGTGGTCAGGACGACCCCCTGGACGACGGCCGGGTCGCCGTTCTTCACGGCGTCGATCATCAGCTTGCCCATGCCGGGCAGGGAGAAGATCGTCTCGATGACGACCGCGCCGCCGAGGAGATAGCCGACGCGCAGGCCGAGGACGGTGAGGGGGTTCATGAGGGCGTTCCGCAGCACATTGCGGCCCACCACCACCCGCGGGGGCAGTCCGCTGCCGATCGCCGTGCGGACGTAGTCCTTGTCGAGCTCCTCGACCACGGACGTCCGCACGATCCGCGTCAGCTGCGCCGCCACCGGCAGCGACAGCGCGAGCGCCGGCAGGGTCATCGTCTTCAGCCAGCCGGTGAAGGAGTCGGCCGGGTTGATGTAGCCGCCGGTGGGGAACCAGCCCAGGTCGACCGCCAGGTACTGGATCATCAGCAGGGCCAGCCAGAAGCCGGGGGCCGCGACGCCGGTCAGCGACATGACGCGGATGATCTGGTCGGGCAGCCGGTCGCGGTAGATCGCGGCGGTCACCCCGCCGAGCAGCGCCAGGACGACCGCGATGCCGAGGCCAAGGAAGGTGAGCTGGAGGGTGAGCGGCAGCGCGGTGGTGACCTGGTCGATCACCGGCGCCCTGGTCAGCGCGCTGATGCCCAGGTCGCCGTGGAGCAGATCGCCCACGAAGCCGACGTAGCGGACGGGGAACGGGTCGAGCAGACCGTGCTGCTCACGGAAGTCGTGCAGTTGCCGGGGTGTCGGATTGGCGCCCTGGAAGAACGCGGACGCCGGGTCGACGTCCGAGAAGCGCATCACCAGGAACACGAACAGCACGATGCCGAGCATCAGCGGCACGAGCAGGGCGACGCGGCGGAGCAGGATCCTGACGACGGCGATCACGCGGCGAACTCCCTTGCCCCTAGACCCACTTGGCTTGCAGGAGGTTGATTCCGGGATACGGCTGCGCCCTTATCCCGCTCAGGTTCCTCGGATCCCAGGCGGTCATCAGCTCGTTGTGGACGACCGGGTAGAGCACGGCCTGCTCGGCGACGACGTCGATGTAGTCCTGGATCATCGTCTTCTTCTTGTCCGCGTCCGGCTCCCGCGTCGCCTGCTCCATGTCCTTGAAGAGCTTCTTGGCGACCGCGTTGTCCGCCCACCGCGTGTACCCCATCCACAGGTTGGCGGGCCCGTAGTTGTAATGCATGATCAGGTCGGCGTCGAGACCGAACTGGTTGGGGTTCGAGGCGGCGGCCACCACCTGGTAGTCCTGCTTCTGGTCCAACTTCGTGAAGACGGCCGTCGTCTCCTGCGGGGAGAGGGTCGTGCGGACACCGATCGCGTCCCAGGACGCCTTGATGGTCGGCAGACAGTCGACGATCCAGCTCACGTTCACCGCGAGGATCTCGACCTCCAGACCGCTGACCCCGGCCTCCTTCAGGAGCGCCTTCGCCTTCTCGGGGTCGTGGTCGTAGACCGTCTTCGCGCGCCGGTAGCTCGGGTTGCCCTCGTTGAGGAAGGACGACGACGGCGTGCCGTGGCCCTTGAGCGCCACCTCCACCATCTTCTCGGTGTCGATGGCGTAGTGCAGCGCCTGCCGCACGCGCACGTCGTCGAAGGGCTTGTGCTTCGTGTTGAACATCAGGAACAGGTTGTTCATCCCGGCCGCGCCCGCGACCGACAGCCCGCCGCTCCTGAGCTGCTCGATATTGGCGTACGGGATGTTGTCCGCGATCTGCGCCCCCGCGCTCGACCCCGAGATCCTGGCGACGCGGGGGGCGGCGTCCACGATCGTCAGCCAGTTCATCTTCTTGAAGGCCGGCCTGCGCGGGCCGTTGTAGCCGGCGAACGCCTCGAAGGTGGTGTTCGACTTCGGGTGGTGCGCGGCCTGCCGGTACGGCCCCGAGCCCACGGCCTTGCCCTTGATGGCGTCGTCCCACGCGCCCGGCCGGGAGAAGACGTGCTTCGGCATGATCTTGGCCAGAGTGAGCCGCGAAATCCCCTCCGGGAAGGGGAACTTGAGCACCAACTCGACGTTCCGCGCGTCGATCTTGCGGACTTCCTTCAGCCAGCTCGCGAAGAACCCCTTGGCGAGGGTCTGGGTGTCCGGGTCGAGGATCCGGTCGAAGGCGAAGACCACGTCGTCGGCGGTGACGGGCTTCCCGTCGTGGAACGTGGCGCCCTGACGGAGCGTGAACTTCCAGGACGTACCGCTGAGGTCGCCCGGCACCTGCGTGGCGAGCGCCGCGTACGGCTCGCGGGAGATCGGGTCGGTGTCGAGCAGCCCCTCGTAGATGTGGTGGTTGCCGGCCATGCAGAAGGCGGACGCGGTCTGCGTGGGATCCCAGCTGCCGTCGTTGCCGTAACCGATGACCGCGGTCAGTGTCCGGTTCCTGCCGCTGCCCGGACCGCCGGTGTCGATGGTCGACTCCGGCCCCGCCGAACAGGCCGCCAGCGACGAGGAGGCAGCGGCGGTCGCACCCAGCACGCCGGTGCGCTTCAGGAAGGCCCGGCGGTCCGGCGCCGGTACGTCGTGGGTCACGTCGCGCACGGTTCCTCCAGCGAAGAGGTCCGGAAAGGATGCAGATACGACTGGGAGGTACGACGTCCTACGTCCTGGGTCAGCCGCGACCATAGGTGGGGCCTTGGGGGCGGTCAAGAGAACACGCACGAAGGGGTCGATCTGCCACAGGTCGGACCAATGGCACCGGAGATGGGACGTGGGACGTCTCGCGCGCGTACGATGCCGCGCATGCCCGAGGAGCCCAGGAACAGCCGGATCCAGCGCCAGGTCACACAGCTGATCCTCGACCGTGGACTCCGTGTCGGCGCGCCCCTGCCCACCGAGACCGAGCTGATGGAGGACCTGGGCGTCAGCCGCAACTCCGTCCGCGAGGCCCTCAAGGCACTCCAGGCCCTCGACATCGTCGAGATCCGGCACGGCTACGGCACCTATGTCGGCCAGGCGTCGCTGACCCCCCTGATCGACGGCCTGACCTTCCGCACGCTCGTCGCCGCCCGGCACGACGACACCCGCGCGCTCGCCGAGATCCTGCAAGTGCGCGAGGTGCTGGAGGAGGGGCTCGTCCGCCGCGTGGTCGCGGCGGTCACCGAGGAGCAGCTGGACGGTCTCGACGCGGTGGTGGACAGGATGGACGCCGCGGGCCGCGCCGGACAGCCCTTCGCCGAACTCGACCGAGAATTCCACGAGTTGCTCTACGCTTCCCTCGACAACGCGCTGGTGCCGCAGCTCCTCGGCGCGTTCTGGACGGTGTTCCGGCGGGTGGCGGGGGCCGGGGCGGGGGCCGGCCGGCCAGGGGAGCCGGTGCGCCATGTGCCGGCCCCGGAGGTCACCGTCCGGCGCCACCGGGACATCGTCACGGCCCTGCGCGCCCGGGACGCGGCGGACGCGCAGCGCGCGATGGCGGTTCACTTCCGGGGGATCGAGGAGCGGGCGGCACGGGAGGCACGCGAGCGCATGGAGAGCAGAGGGCTTCATGGAGAGTAGAGGGGCTCATGGAGAGTAGAAGGGCTCATGGGAAGTAGAGGAGACAGCAGAAGCCTGTGGGACGAACGGGACCCCGGCGTCCTGCGGCTGCCGTCCGGGCGGCTGGTGAGGGGCCGTGGCCTGCGCCGGCCCCTCGAACCCGGGGCGCCGACCCCGTCGTACGGCGTCTACCTGCTCGGCAAACAGCCGGCCGAGGTCCCTTGGGAGTCCCGCTGGATCCGCTGGCCCGACTTCCGCCTGCCGAAGGACCGCGCCGCCGCCCGCGCGGTGCTCACCGAGGCCTGGGAGCGGGCCTCGGCCGAACGCGTCGAGATCGCCTGCGGCGGCGGCCGCGGCCGTACCGGGACCGCGCTGGCGTGCCTGGCGGTCCTGGACGGCGTACCGCCCGAGGAGGCCGTCGCATACGTCCGTGACCACTACGACCGGCACGCGGTCGAGACGCCGTGGCAGCGGCGGTACGTACGGCGGTTCGGGACGTCAGCCGCGGCGGGCGCGGAAGCGTAGGGCGTTCTGCTGCGGATGCCGCTCGACCGTCAAGTCCGCGAAGCCGGCCTCCTTCAGGCGCGCGGGCAGGCCCGCCGGGTCCAGGGTGTTGTGGGTGTCCCGGAAGTGCAGCACGCGGAAGCCGAAGCTGGTCAGGCTGTCGCTGCCGGCGAAGGTGCCGCCGGGGCGCAGGACGCGGAGGGCCTCGGCGAAGATGCGGTTCTGGTGGGCGGCCGTGGGCACGTGGTGGAGCATCGTGAAGCAGACGACGGAGTCGAACGCCGCGTCCGGAAAGGGCAGTTCCGCGCCGTCCGCGTGGAGGACGCGGGCCCGGTCCCCCCACTTGCCCTCAAGGAGCCGTACGGTGTCCGCGTCGATCTCCGCGGCCGTCACACGCGGCACTTGTTCTACGAGGACACGGAGATTGGCGCCGTACCCCGGCCCGATCTCCAGCAGGTCCTCGCCCAGCTCCACGTGTTCGAGGGCCCAGGGCAGGATGTGATCCTTCGTGGTCTGCGCCCACTTCTCGGAGCTGCACAGCTTGCGGTGGGCTCGGTTCATCGGCATGGCACCGACGCTAGGCGCGGCCCTCGGCCGTCCACTACGGGCTAGTCTGCCGTCCCATGTCGCGGAACGGACAGCATCGCCCGTACGACACCGCCGGCTCCGGAGTCATCGTCGGCCACTTCAGCATGCCGCGCGGCAGCGCCTTCGCCACGCACTGGCACTCGCTCCATCAACTCGCATGGTCGGCCAAGGGGTTGCTGCGGGTGCGCAGCGAACAGGGCGTGTGGTTGCTGCCGCCGTCACTGGCCCTGTGGATTCCGGAGGGCGTTCCGCATACGACGGAGTCGGCGGGCGACGCCGTCATGCGCGCTCCGTACGTCGATCCGGCCTGCTGCCCGCAGATCCGCTGGCGGGATCCGACCGTCGTGGCGGTGACCCCGCTGCTGCGGGCGCTCATCGACCATCTGATCCGCACGGACCTGGCACCGGACGCCCGCTCGCGTGCCGAGGCGGTGCTGCTCGACGAGTTGCGTCCGGTGCCGGTCGCCAGTGTTTCCGCGCCCCTGCCGCGCGATCCGCGGGCCCGCACGGTGGCCGAGGCGCTGCGCGCCGACCCCACGGACGGACGCAGTCTGGCGGCCTGGGGCGCCCAAGTGGGCACCAGTAGCAGGACGTTGGCCCGCCTCTTCGTCGCTGAGACGGGGCTGGCCTTCGGGCAGTGGCGGGAGCGGGCGCGGATGCAGTGCGCGATGCCGTACCTCGCGGCGGGCCTGCCGATCGAGTCGGTGGCCCACCGGGTCGGCTACGCGACGGCCAGCTCCTTCACCGCCGCCTTCCATCGGCTGGTGGGGGTGACGCCGAGGCAGTACTTCCCGGTGTGAGTACCTGGACGTCCGTCGAGGCGCTGGTGATGCGGCTGGCTTCCTCCCCTCCAACCACCCCTCGCTGCCAGGGTCGTTGGGAGTAGATCCTGGGGCGTCTCACACAGCGCTAGGCACAGCGAATGTCCCGTTCGGGCCGCTCCCCGGTGGCCAGGAAGTGGGAGACGGTGCGGTCGCCGCAGGCGTTGCCGTTGGCGAGGTAGGCGTTGTGGCCGGTGGAGTTCACGGTGACCATGACCGCGCGGTCGCCGAGGGCGGCGCGGAGCTTCAGGGCGCCGGTGAGCGGGGTGGCGACGTCACGCTCGTTCTGCACGAGGAGGATGTTCGACGGCCCGCGGTCGGTGATCCGGACCGGCTCCTTCGGCGTGAACGGCCAAGCCGCGCAGAGCATCGCGTTGCGCGGCATGCCCGCGGTCAGCGGGTACTTGGCCCGGCTCTCGTCGGCGCCCTTCTGGTAGACGGCGGCCGAGGTGGGCCAGGCGACGTCGTTGCAGAGGGTTCCGGCGCCGACGGCGATCACGTTCTGCTGCTCCGGCTCCGGCTGGGAGGGGGGCACGGGCGGCACGGTGCCGGCCCGTGCGGCCAGCATCAGCTCGGCGAGGGCGGGGAAGTTGTCGGGGTCGTAGAAGGTGGTCAGCATGGTCTGGCGCAGCACGTTGCCGTTCAGCTCCTCGGGGTTGGCGCCGGGCCAGGGGATCGGCTCCCGGTCGAGCTGGGCGGCGAGGCGGAGGAACAGGGGCCGCACCTCGGCCGCCGTCTCGGCCACCCGCTGCGGATTCCCGGGCGCCGACGCCCACTTCGCGAACTCGGGGAAGATGTCCTCGACGCCCTGCTCGTGCGCCGCGAGCCAGGCGCGGGAGACGCGGGTGGGGTCGGGATCGTCATTGCTGTCCAGCAGGATGCGGTCGGTGCGGTGTGGGAACAACTGGCTGTAGACGGCTCCCACATACGTCCCGTACGACGAACTCCACGCGGAGATTCTGCGCTCGCCGAGCGCCGCCCGCAGCCGGTCGAGGTCACGGGCCTCGTTGGCCGTGCCGAGGTGCCGGATCAGCTCACCGCCGTTGCGCGCGCAGGCGTCCGCCATGCGCTGGGCGGTGGCCAGGTTCGCGTCGACGGACCCGTCCGGTGCGGGCCAGGGCCGGGACTTGGTGAGGGCGAGGTCGCCGTGGTCGAGCCCGCAGCTGACAGGGGTGGAGGGAGCGAGCCCGCGCGGCGCGAAGCCGATGAGATCATAGGCGTCCCGCACGTCCTGCGGCAGCTTCTGCCCCTTCCCCGAGGGATTGTTGAGACTGGACCCCCCGGGTCCGCCGGGAATCAGGAACAGGGCGCCACGGCGAGCGGCGGGGTCCTCGCTCCGGATCCGCGATACGGCGATGTCGATCTTCGGGCCGGCCGGGTCGGCGTAGTCCATCGGGACTTGGAGGGTGGCGCATTGCTGGCGGGGGTCGAGGCCGGCGCCGGTGCATGTCGTCCAGTCGAGGGAGGGGGTGGTTTCTGCGGATGCGGTGAGGGGGGTGGTGAGGCCGAGGAGTACGGCGGAGGCGGAGAGGGCGACGAGGGCGGTATTTCGCTTGATCTGCTTCATACGGACGAGCCTGGCCGATCCTCCACGGCCGCCACATCCGGGCAACACCCGTGTTTTCAGGGGGGTTTCCCCCTAAGGACCAAGAGTGCCGCCGGGTCGGACCAGCCCGTGATCGAAGGCGAAGACCACCGCGTGGACGCGGTCGCGCAGGCCGAGTTTGTCGAGGACGCGGCCCACGTGGGTCTTCACCGTGGCGTCGCCGACGTGCAGGCGGGTGGCGATCTCCGCGTTGGACAGGCCCCGGCCCAGCAACAGCAGCACCTCGCGTTCGCGGTCGGTCAGGCGGGACAGGCGGTGGACGACATCGGGCGGGGGCGCAGCCGGTGTGGCGCGGGCGAACTCCGCGAGCAGGCGGCGGGTGACCGAGGGGCCGAGCAGGGCCTCGCCCGCGGCGAGCGTGCGGATGCCCTCGAGCAGGGTCTCGGGCGGGCTGCGCTTGAGCAGGAATCCGCCGGCGCCCGCGCGGACCGCCGCGAAGACGTACTCGTCCAGCTCGAAGGTGGTCAGGACCAGGACCTTGGGGCCGCCGTTCACCCGGTCGTCAACGGCGGCCGGGCCGGCGATGGCGCGGGTCGCGGCGACCCCGTCCAGGACCGGCATCCGGATGTCCATGAGGACGACATCGGGTGTGGCCGCTGCCGCTAGCCGCACCGCCTCCCGGCCGTCGGCCGCCTCGCCGACCACGGTGATGTCCGGCTGGGTGTCCAGCATCATCCGCAGCCCGGCACGCATGAGGTCCTCGTCGTCGGCCAGCAACACCCGGATCACGGCAGCTCCTTCAGCTCCTTCAGCTCCTTCAGACCCTTCAGAGGGATCAGTGCGGTCACGCGCCAGCCGCCGTCCTCGGCGACGCCCGCTTCGAACGTGCCGCCCAGGCGCGCGACGCGCTCACGCATCCCGGTCAGGCCGCGACCACCGGGGGATGGGCTGGGGCGGGTGGCCCTGCCATCATCCGTGACCGTCACGCGTACGTCACCGGCGCCGACGTCGACGCGTACGACGGCATGGGCCGGTCGCGCATGCCGTACGACGTTGGTCAGCGACTTCTGGACCACGCGGCGCACCGTCTCCGCGACGGCGGGAGCCAGCTCGCGCAGCCGGGCCGGGTCCGGTGGCAGCCGCAGATCGGCTGTGACGCCGGGCGGCAACCGGTCGACCAGGGCGCGGAGCGTCGCTTCGCAGTCGTCGGGGTCTTGGGGGTGTTCGGATGCGTACGGCTCGGTGAGCAGCCCCAGCACGCGGTCGAGGTCCGTCATCGCGCTGCGGCCCACCTCCTCGATACGGGACAGCGCCTCCCGTACCGGCGACCGTTCCTCGCCCAGAGTGAGGCGGGCCGCGCCCGCGTGCGTCACCATCACGGTCACCGCGTGTCCGACCGCGTCGTGCAACTCCCTTGCCATCCAGGTCCGTTCGGCGGTCACGGCTCGTTCGCGGTCGCGGGCCCGCAGCGCCTGCACGGTCTCCCAGCGCGACCGTCCGGCACGCCCGACCAGCCAGGCCACCGTGTGCACGGCGACGGCCGGGACGAAGGCGTCCGAGTCGCCGGCGAGGACGGCCAGCGCGGCGACGACCGGCAACACCGCGAGTTCCAGGGCGCGTTGGATCGGACGGCCCTGCACGACCAGGGTCAGGGCCAGCGCTGTGGCCAGCGAGACATTGGTGACGGGCGCCCCGGATGCCGACGCCGCCACGGTGGCCGATGCCGCGGCCCACAGCGCGCATCCGGGCGCGTACCGACGGCCCGCTATCGCCGCGAACCACACCACCGCGCAGGCCCGTTCGACCACCGGGCCGCTCAGGACCGACGCGGTGTGGTCGGACGGCCCGACCGCGATGACCGCCGAGAGGTACGCGGTGATCAGGTCGAGCAGCACCCACAACGGGCCGCGGTCGACGTCATGGTCCGGCCGCCATCGCGTACGTATCTCCCCCACGGGGGCCACGCTACGGACCCCGGCGGGCGCGGCCGTCCCCCTCGCGGTGGACATCGCGTCCACCCGGACGGGGACCGGCCCGCCCGGACCGGCTGACGCGCCCTGCCGTGCGCCGAGCCGAGCATCGCCGTATGACGACAACCCAACTTCCGTACCAGGCCGTATCGGTGAAGCCCAGGCGACGACGCCGCGTACTGCTGGCCGCTGTCCTGATCCCGCTCGGCGTAGTGCTGGGACCGCTCGCCGGGGCCGCCGCCTTTCTGGTCACCGCCACGGCGACACCCCGTATCCCGCTCCTCGTCGCCGCGGCGCTGGCAGCGCTGATCCTGGCCTGTGCGCTGCCCGTATACGGGGCCCTGCGCCGACGAGGCGTGACCGCCGCAGTCACCGCGGCCGTGGCACTGATCACCTCGCTCGCCGCGTTCCTGACGGTCTTCCATCCCCTCGACGTGGCCGCGCCGCGCCCCCGGTCCGAGCCGACCGGCTACTGGAACCTGCCGACCGGCTCACGGCTCGCCTACACCCTCCAGCGCGCCCAGGGCACCCCGCGCCCCACTCCGGTGATCGTCCTGCACGGCGGCCCGGGCACCCCCGGCGACGGCCCCGATCCGGTGGAGCGCGCCCTCGCCGCACGCGGCTACGACGTCTACGCCTACGACCAGCTCGGTTCCGGCCGCTCGGACCGGCTGGCCGACCCGACCGGCTATACGGTCGCCCGTCAGGTCGCCGATCTGGAGGCCGTACGGGTGCGGATCGGCGCCGACCGTGTCGTCCTGCTCGGCGCCTCCTGGGGTACGACGCTCGCCGCCGAATACCTGGCCGCGCACCCCGGCCGCGTGTCCCGGATGGTGCTCACCTCCCCGGGCGTCCTGTGGGCACCGGCGTGGCAGGGACGCGACGAGGGCGACATCTGGGACCGGCTCACGCCCGCGCAGGAACGCGGGATCGACGCCCTGGAGGCCAGTTCCCGCCTGGCGGCCTGGTCGCTGCTCATGGCCGCCAGTCCGCGCGCCGCCCACGCGCTGGTCCCCGACGCCGAACTCGACCCCGTCTTCGCCAAGCTGCTCACCATCGCCGCCCCGGCGGCCACCTGCCATCCCGACCGACCGCTCAAGAACCTGCCGGGCTCGCTCCCCGGCTTCTACTCCAACCAGCTCACCACGGAGGACCAGCTCACCGTCCCCGACCCGCGCCCCGCGCTGCGCCGCGTGCGCGTCCCGGTACTGGTCCTGCGCGGCGCCTGCGACTACAAGAACCCCGCCATCGCCCGCGAGTACAGCGAGATCCTCCCGAACGCCACGCTCCGGACCATCCCGGACGCGGGCCACATCATCGACGCCGAACAGCCTCAGGCGTACCGAGGGGCGGTCACTGGATTCCTCACCGGCCGCCCCTGAGGCACCTGATCTGTGCTTGGGGCGCTTGGGGCGCTTGGGACAGGAGCCGCCAGTCGGTGGCGTGGCCGTTGGGGCCACTCGCTTCTTGGCCAGTGTCGTGCTTCCACGACCCGAGTAAAGGGCGCTCCGCGTCGCCTTCGGCGATGACCCTTCGGGTCACCCTTGACTCGGCTCGCTCCAGCACGGGGAAGAAGCGAGCGAGCGGCCCGGAGAGAAACGGGTGTCCTGACCGGGGTCTGCGGTGAGGCCAGCTGCCATCCGACCGGCGTTCACGGACGCGGACCCGCCTCGCCAGCACGCCGGGCCGGTTCAGCGACGAACGGCGAGTGGGGGATGCGGGCGCGCGCCGAGCTGGTGGAGGCACGCCGTGATGGTGTGGCGGCTTGCGGTCCACGGTCGCCTGGGCGCGGCTGCGGCTGCGGCTGGGGGGTTGGGTGGCGGTCGGATCGGGTTCCGGCTCTCGTGATGGGTAATTGGCGGATTTGTTCCAGCCCAGGCGAGTGCCACCAGGTGTTTCGGGTCGGCGGGTTGGAACAAATCCGCCAATTACAGGGCGGGAGCAGGCCGTGAGGGGGATGGTCGGCGGGTTCTCGAGTGGCTGAGGCGCGCCCCGGCCACTCACCGGGCGCCGCCGCCGGGCGGGGTGCCGCTCCTGCGTGCCGCCACCCCGCCGACGCACGCCCTGCCCCCACCGAGCCCGATGCGCCCCGTACCCCCACTCGCCGATGGCCGCCAAACCGACCGGGCGTGCCCCGCCAAGCCTGGCGCGCTCCCGCACCCCCACTCGCCGATGGCCGCCAAACCGACCGGGCGTGCCCCGCCAAGCCTGGCGCGCTCCCGCACCCCCAATCGCCGATCGCCGCTAAACCGGCCCGGCGTGCCCCGCCAAGCCCGGCGCGCACCCCAAACCACCCACTCGCCGATCGCCGCTGAACCCGCCCGGCGTGCTGGCGAGGCGGGTCCGCGTCCGTGAACGCCGGTCGGATGGCAGTCGGCCTCACCGCAGACCCCGGTCAGGACACCCGTTTCTCTCCGGGCCGCTCGCTCGCTTCTTCCCCGTGCTGGAGCGAGCCGAGTCAAGGGTGACCCGAAGGGTCATCGCCGAAGGCGACGCGGAGCGCCCTTTACTCGGGTCGTGGAAGCACGACACTGGCCAAGAAGCGAGTGGCCCCCACAGTGCCGATGAACTCCGTCCAGGCACCCGGCCCGATCAACAGCACCGCCCCACCGGGCACCTTGCTGTCACGGACCGGGATGACGTCGGGGAAGTCGTACGCGACCTCGACACAGTCGCCGCCGTTGCCGTCGCTGTAGGTGCTCTTGCGCCAGTTCGCGTTGCTCAGGTCGTACTCGCGCATCGTCTGAAGTCCTCCGCCGCCGATTCGATCAAGTCCAGGGACACCCCCGGCGACAGCGCGGCGGCCCTGAGTAGATCGTATGCCGACTGTGCCCGCTTCACCACGGCCGGATCGTCCAGCAGAGTCCCCGAATACACGGCTTCTGTATAGGCCGTTGGCGGTGCGTCCTCGAACTCCATGAGCTTCAGTGACCCGGTCATGGCGGCGTACGCCCCAGCCGCGTACGGCACCACCTGCACCAGCACCGTCCGCTCGCGTGCCAGCGCGGCGACGTGCTCCAGTTGCTCCGCCATGACCGCCGGTCCGCCGACCGGGATACGCAGCACGTTCTCATGCAGGATCACCCAATACACGGGCCCTGTAGCGCCGTTGAGGATCCGCGCCCGTTCCATGCGGCCGGACACCTTTTCCTCGATGTACTCGTCCGGCGCGAACGGGTTCATCGCGAGCGTGACCGCTCGCGCATACTCCCCCGTCTGCAACAACCCCGGCACCAGTGCCGGCGCGAACTCGCAGATCTTCGTCGCGAGTGCCTCCAGCTCCGCCGCCTTCGCGAAGTAATCCGCGTACCGCGGGTCGTCAATGAGCTTCTGGCACAGCCGCTCGAAAATACCGTCGGTTTGCAGCACCCCGTCAATCCGCTGCGCCACATCCAATTGCGGTTTCCGAATCGCCTGTTCGAACTGTCCGATGTACCCACCGGACACGAAAACCCGCAACCCCAGCTCCACCTGCGTGATCCCCGCATCCTCCCGCCGTCGCTTCAGCTCCGCCCCGAAGAACTCCCACACCGCCTGCCGTGAACCGTTGGCCATGGCCAACCTCCTTTCACTGCCTCTCACTTGTAAGGCCAAGACCCCTCCCGAGTGTAGGCACAGAGCGGCACCATAGGGATACGAAGAGTGAAACCCGAAAGGAAAGGGGAGCACGGTGGGGTCGATGGAGTCACGGCACTCGGCGGTCTGCGTCGAAGAAGCGGAGGAAACGTTGAAAGAATTGCGCGCGGCACTCCTTATGGCGGGAATTACACTGCCGTCACTCGGGCTCGATCCGGTGAGCCTTGCACGAGAAACACCCTGCCCGCTCGTGGAATTGGGGCGGTGTTCCGTGGAGACCGCGCGGCGACTCGCGGCGGCGCTGCGGTGAAGCCGCCGGTGGGGGCGTACGTCGTGGACACCCGTACCGGGCGGGTGGGGATCGTCATGGGGCACGAGGGGCCCTACGTCCAGCTGAGGCCGCACGGTGGTGGCAAGGAGTGGGACGCCGAGCCGGACGCGGTCCGCAGGGCCACCCCGGCCGAGCGGATCGGCGCGGCGACGGCGTACGCCAACGCTCGCAGCCGCGGTGAGGTGCCTTGAAGCACAGAACGCGGGTGAAGCACCGGGCGCGGCCGCCGTAGGCGAGAATGGCCCCATGAGTCTGTTCCGCGACGACGGCATCGTGCTGCGCACCCAGAAGCTGGGTGAGGCGGACCGGATCATCACGCTGCTCACGCGTGGTCACGGGCGGGTGCGGGCCGTGGCCCGCGGCGTGCGCCGGACCAAGTCCAAGTTCGGGGCCCGCCTCGAACCCTTCTCCCACGTCGACGTGCAGTTCTTCGCGCGGGGGAGCGAGCTGATCGGGCGCGGCCTGCCGCTGTGCACGCAGAGCGAGACCATCGCGCCGTACGGCGGCGGGATCGTCAGCGACTACGGCCGCTACACCGCCGGGACCGCCATGCTGGAGACCGCCGAGCGGTTCACCGACCACGAAGGGGAGCCGGCGGTGCAGCAGTACCTGCTGCTCGTCGGTGCCCTGCGGACGCTCGCCCGGGGCGAGCACGCCCCGCACCTCGTCCTCGACGCCTTTCTGCTGCGCTCCCTCGCCGTGAACGGGTACGCGCCCAGTTTCGGCGACTGCGCCAAGTGCGGCATGGCCGGGCCCAACCGGTTCTTCTCCGTGGCCTCCGGCGGCTCCGTCTGCGTCGACTGCCGGGTCGCCGGCAGTGTCGTACCGTCGCCGCAGTCCCTGGAACTCCTCGGCGCGCTGCTTACGGGAGACTGGGAGACCGCGGACGCGTGCGAGCCGCGGTACGTCCGGGAGGGGAGCGGGCTGGTCTCCGCCTACCTGCACTGGCACCTGGAGCGCGGGCTGCGCTCACTCCGTTTCGTAGAGAAGTAGCGACACCACACGAGCGACCCACACAAGCAACCCACACAAGCAAGCCAGAGGAGACGAGAAGCACATGGCCGTACGCGGGATCATGGGGCGCCAGCGGCGCGAGTACAAGACGCCGGAGCCGCACCCGTCCGGCGCCCGTCCGCCGAAGCTCCCCGGCGAGCTGATCCCCAAGCATGTGGCGATCGTCATGGACGGGAACGGCCGCTGGGCCAAGGAGCGCGGGCTGCCGCGCACCGAGGGGCACAAGGTCGGTGCCGAGCGGGTGCTGGACGTGTTGCAGGGCGGAGTCGAGATGGGCGTCGGCGCGATCTCGCTGTACGCCTTCTCCACCGAGAACTGGAAGCGTTCGCCGGACGAGGTGCGCTTCCTGATGAACTTCAACCGGGACTTCATCCGCAAGACCCGCGACCAGCTCGACGAGCTCGGGATCCGGGTGCGCTGGGTGGGCCGGATGCCCCGGATGTGGAAGTCCGTCGCCAAGGAGCTCCAGGTCGCCCAGGAGCAGACCAAGGACAACGACAAGCTGACGCTGTACTTCTGCATGAACTACGGCGGCCGGGCCGAGCTCGCGGACGCGATGCAGGCCATGGCGGAGGACGTGAAGGCGGGACGGCTCGCTCCGTCGAAGGTCAACGAGAAGACCATCCAGAAGTACCTGTACTACCCGGACATGCCGGATGTGGATCTGTTCCTCCGCCCCAGCGGTGAACAGCGCACCTCCAACTACCTGCTCTGGCAGAGCGCTTACGCCGAGATGGTCTTCCAGAACGTGCTGTGGCCGGACTTCGACCGCCGCGACCTGTGGCGCGCCTGCGTGGAGTTCGCGTCCCGTGACCGGCGCTTCGGCGGGGCGATCCCGAACGAGGAGCTGCTGGCCATGGAGGGCGGCGGGGAAGAGTAGAAGAGCAGGCGGCCGGGTCGGCCGCCGGCCGGGGTGGGCGCGGCTAGGCCGGCTTCGCCGCGCACTCCGCACACGTCCCGAAGATCTCCACCGTGTGCGCCACGTTCACGTACCCGTGTTCCGCCGCGACGGCCTCCGCCCACTTCTCCACGGCCGGGCCCTCGACCTCGACGGCCTTGCCGCAGATGCGGCAGACGAGGTGGTGGTGGTGATCGCCGGTGGAGCAGCGGCGGTAGACGGACTCGCCGTCGGAGGTGCGCAGGACGTCGACCTCGCCGGCGTCGGCCAGGTTCTGGAGCGTGCGGTAGACCGTGGTCAGTCCGACGGCGTCGCCCTTGTGCTTGAGCATGTCGTGCAGTTCCTGCGCGCTGCGGAACTCGGCGACCTCGTCGAGCGCCGCCGCCACAGCGGCACGCTGCCGAGTGGCGCGGCCCTTCACGGGCGGTCCAGCGGTCGTCACCGATTTGCCTCCTTACGTCTGTGCCTGCCGGGCCATTGTGCCAGCCCGGTCTGTCAGCGGTCAGACGCCGATCTTGCCCGCTGCCTCCCGGCCGGCCGGAATCGCGCACTCCGCCGGATCCCCGGCGGGCTGTTCGGCGGCCCGGGCCCGCGCGCGCCGCCGGGCCAGCGGGGTCGCCAGCGCGGTCAGCACGATGAACGTCGCGATGGTCAGCAGCACGATCGTCGCGCCGGGCGGGACGTCCTGGTAGTACGACGTCACGGTGCCGCCGGTGGTCACCGAGACCCCGATCGCCACGGCGATGGCGAACGTCGCGGCGAAGCTGCGGGTCAGCTGCTGTGCCGCCGCCACCGGGACCACCATCAGGGCCGACACCAGCAGCAGGCCCACCACGCGCATCGCGACGGTCACCGTGACCGCCGCCGTGATCGCCGTCAGCAGGTTCAGCGCGCGCACCGGCAGGCCCGTGACCCGGGCGAACTCCTCGTCCTGGCTGACCGCGAACAGCTGGCGGCGCAGGCCCACGGTGACCAGGACCACGAAGGCGGCCAGGACGCAGATCGCCGTGACGTCCGACTCGCTCACCGTCGACAACGAACCGAAGAGGTACGACGTCAGGTTGGCGTTCGAGCCCGTCGGCGCGAGGTTGATGAACATCACGCCGCCGGCCATACCGCCGTAGAAGAGCATCGCGAGGGCGATGTCGCCGCGGGTCTTGCCGTACCAGCGGATCAGCTCCATCATCACGGCGCCGAGGATCGACACGAGGGTCGCCATCCACACCGGCGACCAGGACAGCAGGAAGCCGAGGCCGACGCCGGTCATCGCGACGTGGCCGATTCCGTCGCCCATGAGGGCCTGGCGGCGCTGGACGAGGTAGATGCCGACGGCGGGAGCGGTGATGCCGACCAGGACGGCGGCGAGCAGGGCCCGCTGCATGAAGTCGTAGTTCAGGAAGTCCATCAGCTCAGCAGCCCCGTCCGGATCGGTTCGGCGTCGTGAGCCCCGTGCGGGTGCACGTGGTCGTGGCCGGGCAGCGCGTGCTGGCCGAGCGCCCGCGGCGGCGGGCCGTCGTGCGTCACGCAGCCGTCGCGCAGGACGACCGCCCGGTCGATCAGGGGCTCCAGGGGGCCCAGTTCGTGCAGGACGAGCAGGACCGTCGTACCGGAGGCCACCTGGTCCCTGAGCGTACGCGCCAGGACCTCCTGGCTGGCCAGGTCCACGCCCGCCATCGGCTCGTCCATGATCAGCAGTTCGGGTTCGGCGGCGAGGGAGCGGGCGATCAGGACGCGCTGGTGCTGGCCGCCGGACAGGGCGTTGACGGAGTCCTTCGCGCGGTCGGCCATGCCGACGAGGTCCAGGGCGCGGCGTACGGCCTCGTGGTCGGCCTTGCGCAGCATGCCGAAGCGGGCGCGGGAGAGGCGGCCGGAGGAGACGATCTCGGTGACCGTCGCGGGGACGCCGCCGGCGGCGGTCGTGCGCTGCGGTACGTAGCCCACGCGCGCCCAGTCGCGGAAGCGGCGGCGCGGGGTGCCGAAGAGCTTGATCTCGCCCGCGCTCACCGGTACCTGGCCGATGACGGTGCGGATCGCGGTCGACTTGCCGGAGCCGTTGGCGCCGAGCAGCGCGACGACCTCACCGCGGTCCACGGTGAGGTCGATGCCGCGCAGGACGGGCCGCGAGCCCAGCTCGGCGCGTACGCCGCGCAGGGATATGACGGGCTCGCTCACGAGGTCCTCCGTAACTCTGGTTGCTCGGCGCTTACTTGGCGCCGAGGGCGGTTTGCAGCGCCTTCAGGTTGGACGTCATGACCTGGAAGTAGTCGTCGCCCTTGGACTTGTCGGTGATGCCCTCGAGCGGGTCGAGGACGTCCGTCTTGAGGCCCGCGTCCTGGGCGAGGGTCTTCGCGGTCTTGTCGGACACCAGTGTCTCGTAGAAGACGGTGGTGACGCCGTCGGCCTTGGCCTCGGTCTGGAGTTCCTTGATCCGGGCCGGGCTGGGCTCGCTCTCCGGGTCGAGGCCGGAGATGGCCTCCTGGGTCAGGCCGTAGCGCTCGGCGAGGTAGCTGAAGGCGGCGTGGTTGGTGAAGAAGACCTTGCTGTCGGTGTTCTTCAGGCCGGTCGCGAACGAGGTGTTGAGCTCGCCGAGCTTCTTGACCAGCGCGGCGGCGTTCTTCTTGTAGTCCGCCGCGTTGTCCGGGTCGGCCTTCTCGAAGGACTTGGCGACGCCCTGGGCGACCTCGGAGTACTTCACCGGGTCGAGCCAGATGTGCGGGTCGAGGGCGTGCTCCTCCTCCTCGGAGGGGGCTTCCTCGGACGGCTTCTCCTCGCCTTCGTGGCTGTGCTCGGTGGAGCCGTGGTCCTCCAGCGTGGTCAGGGTGGCCGCGTCGATCTTGTTCTTGACGTCGGCCTGCGCGACCGCTTCGTCGACGGCGGGCTGGAGATCCTTGAGGTAGAGCACCGCGTCGGTCTCCTGGAGCTGCGCGGTCTGCTGGGCGCTGATCTCCAGGTCGTGCGGCTCCTGGCCGGGCTTGGTGAGGCTGGTGACGTTCACATGGTCTCCGCCGATCTGCTCGGCGAGGAAGGCCATCGGGTAGAACGAGGCGACGACGTCGAACTTGTCCGTGTTGGCAGCCGCCTCACTGTCGCTGGAGCAGGCGGAGAGGGTGGCGATGCCGAGGGCGGTGGCCGCCGCGACCGCCATGCCGGATATGTGGTGTCGTCGTACGTTCATGACAGTCATTTTCAACAAATATGGAAACCGTTGTCAACAAACGTGGTGAGAGGCCTGATACAGGTACCGATTTGATTGGAGGGGAGTCCCCGCCGGTAACCTGAAGCATTCGCTCTGAAGCATCTCGCTTCGTCGCCCGTCGTCGTAATGAAGAGAGCACCGTGGCCGCCGACAAGATCGACACCATCGTCAGCCTGAGCAAGCGCCGTGGCTTCGTATTCCCCTGCAGTGAGATCTACGGCGGTCAGCGCGCCGCCTGGGACTACGGGCCGCTGGGTGTCGAGCTCAAGGAGAACCTCAAGCGCCAGTGGTGGCGCTACATGGTGACGTCGCGCGAGGACGTGGTCGGCATCGACTCGTCCGTGATCCTGGCCCCCGAGGTCTGGGTCGCCTCCGGCCATGTCGCCACCTTCACGGACCCGCTCACCGAGTGCACCTCCTGTCACAAGCGCTTCCGCGCGGACCACCTGGAAGAGGCCTACGAGGCCAAGCACAAGCGCCTCCCGGAGAACGGCCTGGCGGACGTGAACTGCCCCAACTGCGGCAACAAGGGCCAGTTCACCGAGCCCAAGCAGTTCTCGGGTCTGCTCTCCACCCACCTCGGCCCCACCCAGGACTCCGGCTCGATCGCGTACCTGCGCCCCGAGACCGCGCAGGGCATCTTCACCAACTTCGCCCAGGTGCAGACCACTTCGCGCCGCAAGCCGCCGTTCGGCATCGCCCAGATGGGCAAGTCCTTCCGCAACGAGATCACGCCCGGCAACTTCATCTTCCGCACCCGCGAGTTCGAGCAGATGGAGATGGAGTTCTTCGTCAAGCCGGGCGAGGATGAGAAGTGGCAGGAGTACTGGATGGAGCAGCGCTGGAACTGGTACACCGGCCTGGGCCTGCGTGAGGAGAACATGCGCTGGTACGACCACCCGGCCGAGAAGCTCTCCCACTACTCCAAGCGCACCGCCGACATCGAGTACCGCTTCCAGTTCGGCGGCAACGAGTGGGGCGAGCTGGAGGGTGTCGCCAACCGCACCGACTACGACCTCGGCGCCCACTCCAAGGCCTCCGGCCAGGACCTCTCCTACTTCGACCAGGAGGCCGGCGAGCGCTGGACGCCGTACGTCATCGAGCCCGCGGCCGGTGTCGGCCGCGCGATGCTGGCCTTCCTGCTGGACGCCTACGTCGAGGACGAGGCGCCCAACGCCAAGGGCAAGCTGGAGAAGCGCACGGTGCTGCGCCTCGACCACCGCCTCGCCCCGGTGAAGGTCGCGGTGCTGCCGCTGTCGAGGAACCCGGAGCTCTCGCCCAAGGCCAAGGGCCTCGCCCAGGCGCTGCGGCAGAACTGGAACATCGACTTCGACGACGCCGGCGCGATCGGCCGCCGCTACCGCCGCCAGGACGAGATCGGTACGCCGTACTGCGTGACGGTCGACTTCGACACGCTGGACGACAACGCGGTGACGGTGCGCGAGCGCGACTCCATGAAGCAGGAGCGGGTGTCGCTGGACCAGATCGAGGGGTACCTGGCGGGGCGTCTGATCGGCTGCTAGGAGCGTAGTTCGCTCATTGGCCCTTGATACGAGTGCCGTTGTGGACCTGTATCAAGGGCCGACGCATGTCCAGGGTGGCCGTATGAGCATCGCGTTTCTCCTGACCACCCTTGTTGTCTGTGTGACCCCCGGTACCGGTGTCGTCTACACCCTCGCCATCGGGCTCTCCCGCGGCCGTCGCGCCGGTGTCGCCGCGGCCGTCGGCTGCACGTTCGCGGTCGCCCCGCATGTGCTGGCCACCGTGACCGGCGTCGCCGCGCTGCTGCACGCGAGCGCGACGGCGTTCCAGATCCTCAAGTACGCCGGTGTCGTCTACCTCCTCTACATGGCGTGGGCCATGGTGCGGGACAAGGGCGCGATCGACGTCGACCAGAGCCCCGCGCCCGCCTCCGCACGGCAGTTGATCGTCCGGGCCGTGCTGATCAACGTCCTCAATCCGAAGGTGACGATCTTCTTCCTGGCCTTCCTGCCCCAGTTCGTGAGCCCCGACGAACCGCACTCGGCGCTGCGGATGCTGGCGCTCGGCAGCGTGTTCATGCTGGTGACGTTCCTCGTCTTCGTCGCGTACGGCGTCCTCGCGGCGTCGGTACGCAGCCATGTCGTGTCACGGCCCCGGGTGATGACGTGGCTGCGGCGGAGTTTCGCGGGGTCGTTCCTGGTACTCGGGGTGAGGTTGGCCTATGGCGGCTGACAGATGAACGGATGACAGCTGACAGATATTGAAATCTGTCAGCTGTCATGTCAGGGTGGAGTGCATGACGACGCAAACCCGAACCCTCGGATCCACCGGCCCCCAGGTCTCCGCCCTCGGCCTCGGCTGCATGGGCATGTCCGCGCTGTACGGCGACGCCGACCGGGCCGAGTCCATCGCCACCATCCACGCCGCCCTGGAGGCGGGCATCACGCTGGTGGACACCGGCGACTTCTACGGGATGGGCCACAACGAACTGCTGATCGGCGAGGCCCTGCGCACCGCGCCCGCCGCCCGGCGCGAACAGGCCCTGGTCAGCGTGAAGTTCGGCGCGCTGCGCGACCCGGACGGCGGCTGGTCCGGCTACGACGGCCGCCCGGCCGCGGTGAAGACCTTCGCCGCGTACTCGCTCCAGCGCCTCGGCGTCGACCACCTCGACGTCTACCGGATCGCCCGGCTCGACCCTGCCGTACCGATCGAGGAGACGGTCGGCGCGATCGCGGAACTGGTCGAGAAGGGGTACGTCCGGCACGTGGGCCTGAGCGAGGTCGGCGCCGAGACCATCCGCCGGGCCGCCGCCACCGCGCCCATCTGCGACCTCCAGATCGAGTACTCGCTCATCTCGCGCGGCATCGAGACCGAGATCCTGCCGACCACCCGTGAGCTGGGCATCTCCGTCACGGCGTACGGCGTCCTGTCGCGCGGTCTGATCTCCGGGCACTTCAGCAGCGACCGGCAGCTCGCCGCGAACGACTTCCGCGCGCACTCGCCCCGCTTCCAGGGGGAGAACCTCCAGCACAACCTGAACCTCGTCGAGGCGCTGCGCAAGATCGCCGAGCAGAAGGGGGTCTCCGTCGCCCAGATCGCCATCGCCTGGGTGCTGTCGCGGGGCGACGACATCGTGCCGCTGGTCGGCGCGCGGACCCGGGAGCGGCTGGCGGAGTCGCTCGGCGCGCTGGACGTGACGCTGGAGGCGGCCGATCTCGCCGCGATCGAGGAGGCCGTACCGGCCGATGCCGCCGCCGGCGGCCGCTACCCGGCGGCGCAGATGGCGCACATCGAGAGCTGACCCGGCCACCAGGTACGTTTCCCTCATGGCACCGACCAGACCGACCGGCGAGGCACTGACCGCCGAGCGCATCCTCGAAGCCACCGAGGACGTGCTGCGCCGCCACGGCCCGGCCAAGGCCACCGTGGTGGACGTGGCCCGCGCGCTCGGCGTCAGCCACGGCAGCGTCTACCGGCACTTCCGGACGAAGGTGGCGCTGCGCGAGGCGGTGACGAAGCGGTGGCTGGACCGCACCTCCATGGCGCTCTCCGGGATCACCGCCGACGAGGAGCGTGACCCCGGGCAGCGGCTGCGCGACTGGCTCGCGACCCTCTTCGAGGCCAAGCGCCGCAAGGCGGCCGACGATCCCGAGCTGTTCGCCACGTACAGCGTGCTGACCGGCGAGTACGGCTCGGTGGTCGGCGAGCACATCGCCGACCTGACCGCCCAGCTGACCCGGATCGTCCAGGCGGGCGTCGACACCGGCACCTTCACGGTCCCCGACCCGGCCACCGCCGCCCGCGCCCTCTTCCAGGCCACCGACCTCTTCCACCACCCCTGCCATGCGGCGAAGTGGGAACAGCCGGGCGTGGAGGAGGACTTCGAGGCGGTCGTGGATCTGGTGATGCGGGGGCTGGAGGCCACCTAGTGCCGGGGTACTAGGCCGTGCACTGCCAGAAATCCCGCATCACCTTCGGCGGCGTCGGGCTCTGCATCGCCACCTGGGTCAGGAGGATGGTGACCGTGTTCGTGGTCGGGACGACATACGCCGTCGTGCCGGTGCCGCCGACCCAGCCATAGCGGCCGGGGACGTTCCAGGGATCGATCGGGGTGACGTCGACCTGGCCGCCGTAGCCCCAGCCCTGGCCTTCCAGGAAGAGGAAGTTCAGCTCGCGCTGGCAGGCGGTGAGGTGGTTGCTGGTCATGCGGCTCACGGAGGTCGGGGTCAGCAGGCGGTGGCCGTTCGCCGTGCCGCCCGCCAGCAGCATGCGGGCGAAGGACAGCCAGTCGTCGGCCGTGGAGACCAGGCCGCCCCCGCCCGAGGGAAAGGCCGGGAGGCCGGCCCATTCGCCGTTCGGAGGGTCCGCCAGTTCCAGGGCGCCCAGGTCGGCCACGCGGTAGTGGCTCGTGAAGCGGTCGCGTTTGGCCGGCGGGACCTCGAACGCCGTGTCCGTCATGCCCAGCGGCTCGAAGATCCGCTCCGCCAGGAACTGGGGGAACGTCCGGCCCGAGGCCCGGGCGACCAGGATGCCCTGGAGGTCGGAGCACGTCTGGTACAGCCAGGCCTCGCCCGGCTGGTTCAGCAGCGGGATCCGGGCGAGGGCGGCCAGCCAGGTGTCCGGATCCGGGTACGCCTGCGGGGCGCGGCCGTCCTTCTGGACCTCGAACAGCGCCCGCACCGCGGGGAGCGAGAAGTCCGACGGGAAGCCCCAGCCGGCCCGGGAGCTGAGCAGGTCCTCGACCGTGATCGGGCGGTTCGCCGGGACCATGTCGTCCACGGGAGCGGCCGGGGTGCGCACCACCATCGGCTTCGACAGCTCCGGCAGCCACTCGTCCACCGGGTCGTCCAGCCCTATCCGCCCGTCCTCCACCAGCATCAGCACCGCCGCCGCCGTGATCGGCTTGGTGATCGAGGCGATCCGGAAGATCGAGTCCCGGGCCATCGGGGTGGTGCCGTCGGCGTCCTGGAAGCCGGCCGTCACCACCTCGACGTCGTCACCGCGGGCCACGAGTCCGACGGCCCCCGGGACCGTCCCGTCGTCGATGTGCCGTCGCAGGGTGTCGTGCAGTGCGCTCATGGGCGGGCCTTCCGATGCGTCGCGGTCCAGGAGTCGTGGTCGTGGTCGTAGCGGTTCGTACGACTCCTGCCGTGGCGGAAAGTCATCGGTCCTGAAGTCACCGGACCGACGGGCCGCCGAGTCACCGGACCGACGGGCCGCTCACGACGCCGTCGGATCCACTGTCGCCTGGTGTTCCTCCGCCAGGTGTTCCTCCGCCTTCAGCCAGGGCAGGAACTGCGCCGCCTTGCGCCAGCCGCAGGTGTCGCAGCTGATCGTGCGCTGCGCTCCCGAGCGCTGCACACGGACGACGTGTTCGCGTCCGTGCTGGTCCCAGCGGCTCACCTTGCTCGTGTTGATCTCCAGCATGCTGCTGCCTCCAGAGGCCGCGCCCTGTCGGTCGGTTGACGCAGCAAGGAGTGTGCAGCAAGACCAACATCAACAGGGGATCTTTCACAGGGTCAGTCGATCGTCCTCGGCAGCCGCAGACTCGCCACCACGGTCAGCGCGACGCCCGCCGGCTGGACCAGGGGGGCGTGACCAGGGCGTTTCGCTGTCTCGCGGATGACTCTGGGAAGTGCGGGAACTCGGGCGACCGGAAGGTGTGGACACCACCCGAGGGGAGTCGAGGAGCCATGGCCGAACAGAAGGCCGAGCAGAAGTCGACACAGGATCTCCCGCAACCGCTGCGGGCGGCCGCCTCGGCGATCAGCAAGGTGCCCGGCGCCACGATGGTGGGCCGGGCGGCCGAAGGCGCACTGGACAAGGTCGGAGCGGTGTCGCCGCGCGGTCGGCGGATCGCCGTGTACACCGGCGCCGGAGTGCTCGGCGTCGCGGGACTCGTGGAGTGGCCCGTCGCCGTCACCGGAGCGGCGGTGGCGTGGCTGACCCAGCCGCGGGGGCAGGAGGAGACGGAGGAGAACGCCGAGACCGCCAAGGCCATCGGCAGTACCGGACAGAGCGGCGCGGCACGGGGCGCCGGCAGCTCCCGGACGTCCTCCGGGAGCAAGACGTCAGGCAACGCGAGCAAGGCGTCCGGCAACGCGAGCAAGGCGTCCGGCAAGACGCCCACACCGAAGGCCGTGGCGGCGGCCACCAAGTCGCCCGCCCGGGCGTCGCGCGCCACGCCCTCCGACAAGTTGCCCGCGCACGACCCCGAACACGACACGGCATCGCCGGCCACGCCCCGCGGCGGGCCGGGCGGCTCGACGACGACCCGACACGCCCCTACCAGCAGCTGAGGGAGAGTGATGAGCACAGGAAGTCTCCTCCGGCCGACGGCAACCGCCGCCGGCCTCGTCCTGGCCGGCCCCCGTCTGCTGGCCCGGGGTGCGGCGCCGGCGGTGGGTGTGGCTGCGGGGGCGGTGGCGGGTTCGGCGCGGGCGGGTGTGCGGGGGGTGGATGTCATCCGGGCGCCCGGGGCGGCTGCGGGGCTCGTGCTGGGCGGTCCCCGGTTGCTGGCCCGGGGTGCGGCGCCGGCGGTGGGGGTGGCCGTGGGAGCGGTGGCGGGTACGGCGCGGGCCGGCGTCCGGGGGGCGGACTTCGCACTCCGGATGACGCATGCCGCCCGCGCGGCCCGGCCGGCTCCCACCCGCCACTGGCGCTCCGGTACGAGGACCCACCTGGCCCTGCGGCCGGCGGATGCGGATATCGCCGAGCGGCTTGACCGGCCGCGGCACACCGAGCACCTGGCCCGGCGCGTGGCCGTCGCCCTCGCCGAGCATCCCGACGTGGCGTTCGCCTACTGGGACCGGGGGCTCGCGCGGCTCGTCGTGGTGGCGAGCGAAGAGGCCGCCGGTGACCGGGTGGTCGAGCGGGCGGTCGAACTCGCCGAGCGGCACGGGCTCGTGCCGCTCGGCGCCACCGTGGACGCGGCGGACGCGGTGGAGGAAATCGCGCACCCCGGCGACCCGCGCACCGTGCGGACCGCCGCCCTCGCGCTGGGCGCCGACGCGCTGGGCGTGGTGACCGCCGTGGCCGGCTCCGCGCTGCGGCTGCCGGCCTCGCCGCGCCTGGTGACGGCCGTGGTCACGCTGCTGCGGGAGAACCCCCGGTTCCGCTCCTGGCTGCGGGCACGGCTCGGCGGCCCCCGCATGGACGTGGTGCTGGCCGCCGCCAACGCCGCCGCCCACGGCGCCGGTCACACCCCGACCTCGCCGCTGCTCGACGGCGCGCTGCGCACCTGCCAGCTCACCGAGGCGCTGGCGCGGACGGCCGGCTTCGAGGCCCTCCACGACCAGCTGTGCGCGCCGGGGCGGGACAGCGTCCCCGGCGATCCCGCACTGCGTCCGCCGCTGCGGACCTCCCCCGCCCAGGCGTACGCCACCCATGCCTCCGCCGGCAGTGTCGTGGGCGCGGCGGCCACCCTGCTGGTCAAGCACAACGTCGCCGAGGCGGCGGAGGCGGTGCTCGCCGGCTCGCCCAAGGCCGCCCGGTACGGCCCCGCCGCCTTCCACGCTGTACTGAGCGGCGCCCTGTCCCGGGCCGGTGTGCTGGTGCGCGATCCCGACCGGCTGCGGCAGCTGGAGATGGCCGGCACCGTCGTCCTGCACCCCAGCGCGCTGCGGACGCCCGGCGCGGGCGCCGACGCGTGGGCCGAACCCGTGCTGGACGCGGCACGGCGCGCCGGGCTGCGGGTCGTGGTCGTGGACGATCCCGCGCTCGCCGACTTCACCGGCCTCGCCGATCAAGTCGTCGGCGCGGAGCGGCCGTTGAGTGAGGTGGTGGACGAACTGCGTGACGACGGCGGGGTCGTCACCGTCGCCCGGCCCCGCCCCGGCGAGGACGCGGACGTGACCCGCGGCCTTCTCCACGGTGACGTGGCCGTCGCCCTCACCGACCAGGACGGCCAGGTGGTGTGGGGCGCGGACCTCCTCGCGCCGCACGGCCTGCCCGACGTATGGCGGCTGCTGACCGCCGTACCGGTGGCCCGCAAGGTCGGCCACCGGTCCCAGACCCTCGCCCGGTCCGGCGCCGCGCTGTCCGGACTGCTCGTGGCCGTCGGAGAGTCGCGGCGCGGCACTCCTACGCCGCTGCCCGGGCTGCGGCACGCACCCGTCGACCTGAGCGCGGCGGCGGCCCTGTTCACCGGGGTGCGCGCGGCGCTCGGCGTGGCGGCGGCACGCGCCCCGCACCCCCGGCCCCGGGTGGCCTGGCACGAACTGGACCCGGAGGACGTCCAGGACCGGCTGGAGCACGAGACGCCCCCGCAGCCGCCCGTCGTCGAACAGACGACCTCCCGCGTGCGCAAGGCCGCCGCCACCGTCGTACGACAGCCCGCGCTGGCCCCCGCGCGCTGGTCACTGCAACTGGGCCGGGCCGTACGCGGCGAACTGGACGACCCCCTCACCCCGGTCCTCGCGGTCGGCTCGGCCGCGTCGGCGATCCTCGGCTCGGCCATGGACGCCCTGCTCGTCCTCGGCGCCCTCGACCTGAACGCACTGGTCGGCGGCATCCAGCGGCTGCGCGCCGAGCGGGCGCTGGCCGGGCTGTTCGCGCAGCAGAAACAGAAGGCGCGGATCGCCGACAGCGCCGACGACGAAGCCGCGGCCCACCTCGTCGACGCCGCCAGACTCAGCCCCGGCGACGTCCTCGACCTCAAGGCCGACGACGTCGTACCCGCCGATGCCCGCCTGCTGTGGGAGGACGGCCTGGAGGTCGACGAGTCCGCGCTGACCGGCGAGTCCCTGCCGGCGGACAAGGGGACGGAACCGACTCCGCACGTCCCCGTCGCCGAACGCGACTGCATGGTCTTCGAAGGCACGACCGTGGTGGCCGGACGCGCCCGCGCCGTCGTCGTGGACACCGGCGACCGTACCGAGGCCGCCCGGGCCGTCGCCCTCGCCGCCCGCGTCCCGCCCGCCGCCGGAGTCCAGGCCAGACTCCAGGAACTCACCCGCAAGGCCATGCCGTTGACCATGGCCGGCGGGGCCGCGGTGACCGGCCTGTCGCTGCTGCGCGGCACACCGATCCGGCAGGCGGTGAGCGGCGGAGTCGCGGTCGCGGTGGCCGCCGTACCCGAAGGGCTGCCGCTGGTCGCCACGGTGGCGCAACTGGCCGCCGCCCGCCGGCTCAGCGGCCGGGGCGTCCTGGTCCGCGCCCCGCGCACGCTGGAGGCGCTGGGCCGCATGGACACCATCTGCTTCGACAAGACCGGCACCCTCACCGAGAACCGGCTGCGCCTGGTCCGGGTCGCCGACGCCGACGGCACGGTCCACACCCTCGACGAGCCCGAGGCGGCCGGCCCGCTGCGGGTCGCGGCCCGCGCCTGCCCCACCCTGAACGGCGACGGCGACTCCGCCCGCCCGGCCCACGCCACCGACGAGGCCGTCCTGGACGCCGCCGGCCCCGACCCCGAGTGGACCCAGATCGAGGGCCTGCCCTTCGAGGCCGCCCGCGGCTACGCCGCCGCCGTCGGCCGCACCGGGGACGGCACACCCGTGCTGGTGGTCAAGGGCGCCCCCGAGACCGTCCTGCCCGCCTGCCCCGACCCGCCTGCCCACACCTTTGACGCCTCCCAGACGCTGGCCCGGGACGGACTGCGCGTCCTCGCGGTCGCCGAACGCCCGCTGGAGGAAGGGGAGACGGGGACGGACGTACTCGAAGAGCCGTTGCGGGACCTTGAGTTCACCGGACTCCTCGCCCTCGCCGACGTACCGCGCGAGACGTCCACCGCGCTGGTCCGCGGGCTGCGCGAGGCAGGCGTACGGCCGGTCGTGCTGACCGGCGACCATCCGCAGACCGCCCGTGCCATCGCCGCCGACCTGGGCTGGCCGGACGACGCGAGCGTGGTCACCGGCGACGAACTGGCCGCCGCCGACCGCTCCGTCCGCGCCCGGATGCTGCGGGACACCGACGTCGTCGCCCGGGTCGCCCCCGAGCAGAAACTCCAGGTCGTCGAGGCCCTCCGGGACGCCGGCCGGGTGGTCGGCATGGTCGGCGACGGCGCCAACGACGCCGCCGCCATCCGCGCCGCCGACATCGGCGTCGGCATCAGCGCCCGCGGTTCGGCCGCCGCCCGCAACGCCGCCGACCTCGTCGTCACCCGCGACGACCTGACGGTGCTCATCGAGGCGGTCCACGAAGGCCGCGCCCTGTGGCACAGCGTCGCCGACGCCATCGCCATCCTGATCGGCGGCAACGCGGGCGAGGTCGGCTTCGGCATCGTCGGCACCCTCCTGTCGGGCTCCGCGCCCCTGTCCACCCGCCAGATGCTGCTGGTGAACCTGTTCACGGACCTGTTCCCGGCGATGGCGGTGGCGGTGACACCGACGGAGCGGACAGAGGAGGGGACGGCAGCGGAAGGCGCGACAGAGGGGGCGACGGCAGCGGAAGGCGCGACAGAGGAAGGGGCGCCGGGGCCGGAATCCGACGGCCCCCTCGCCACCACCGTCCTCGGCACCCCGCTCCTCCGCCAGATCCGCCATCGCGCCCTCACCACCTGCCTGGGCGCCACCGCCGCCTGGCTCTTCGGCCGCTTCACCCCCGGCACGCCCCGCCGCTCGACGACGATGGCCCTGTGCGCGGTGGTCGGCACCCAGCTGGCCCAGACCCTGGCGGACCGCCGCGACAGCCCGCTGGTCCGCGTCACGTCGCTGGGGTCCGCCGTCGTCCTGGTGGCGCTGGTGGAGACCCCTGGCGTCAGCCAGCTGTTCGGCTGCACACCCCTGGGGCCGGTGGCCTGGGCAGGAGTGGCGGCGGCGATCGCGCTGGCGCTGGTGGGGCAGCGGGCGGTGCCGTATGTGGAGGAGGCCGTCATGAAGCGGTGGCCGGCCGGCGGCCCGACCGCCCGCGGCAGCGTATGACCAGATGCTGACGGGAGGCCAGACCACACTGGCACGGCAGTTGTGAGCCCGGACAGAGCGTCAGGCGCTCAGGTCCGCCGCCTGCCGCAACTCGGGCGACTCCAGCCGCTCGGCCGTCCGCACCGCGGTCCCCCGCGCCCAGGCCCCACTCGTCAGTGCACCGAGCACCAGCACCAGGAGGCCGCACCCCGCGATGACCCACCAACCGGGGCTCGCGGCGGAGACGAACACCGCCCGGTACGACGACTCGCCCACGCCCGCCGCCAGCACCGCCCCGATGACCGCGACGCCCAGGGTCATCCCCAGCTGCCGGCTCGTGGAGGCGACCGCAGCGGCCACCCCGGCCTGACTGCGCGGCATGCCGGACACCGCCGTGTTGGTGATCGGCGCGTTGACGAAGCCGAAGCCGATGCCGAACAGGACGTATCCGAGCAACAGCGTGTTGTTCGAGGTCTCGGCCTCGAACGCGGCGAACAGAACGGCGCTCGTGGTCATCGCGACCCCCGCGATCAGCAGCGGCACCCGCGGACCGAAGCTGCCCACCAGCCGGCCGGACACCGGCGCGAGCAGAAACATCGGCACGGCCATCGGCAGCATCCACAGCCCCGCGTGCAGGGCGTCCAGCCCCCGCACGTTCTGGAGGTACAGCGTCGACAGGAACAGGAACCCGCCCAGCGAAGCGAACGCGCTCATCGCGATCACCGTGGCCCCGCTGAACGGCACCGACCCGAAGAACCGCAGGTCGATGAGGGGTTCGTCACGCCGGGGCTCGTACCAGAGCAGCCCGGCCAGTGCGGCCAGCGCGACCCCGGCGAACGGCAGCACCGCGGCGAACCCCGCGTTCGGCGCCTCGATGATCGCGTACGTCAGGGAGCCGAACAGCGCGATCACCAGGACCTGGCCGACCGGGTCGGGGCGGCGGGCCTTGGGAGCGCGGGACTCGGGGATGTAGCGCAGGGTGAGCAGGAGGGCGGCCAGGCCCACCGGCAGGTTGACCCAGAAGATCGAGCGCCAGCCGACCGAGTCCACGAGCAGCCCGCCGACCAGCGGTCCGGCGGCCATGGAGAGGCCGACCACGGCACCCCACACGCCGATGGCCCGGGCCCGTTCGCGCGGGTCCGTGAAGGTGTTGGTGATGATCGACATGGCGACCGGGTTGAGCATCGACCCGCCCACCGCCTGCACCATGCGGAAGGCGACCAGCGCCTCCAGGTTCGGGGCGACGGAGCACAGGGCGGAACCGACGGTGAAGACGATCAGGCCCGCGATGAAGACCCGCTTGCGGCCGATCCGGTCGCCGGTGGAACCGGCCAGCATCAGCAGTGAGGCGAGGACCAGTGTGTAGGCGTCGATCGTCCACTGAAGGCCGGACGTGCTCGTGTGCAACTGCCGCTGCATGGAAGGCAGGGCGACGTTCAGGGCGGTGGTGTCCAAGCTCACGATCAGCAGGCTCATACAGCAGATCGCGAGCACCAGCATGCGTCGACGGTGACTTGGCTCTGGCATGCGCTCCATCGTACGCGAAATTCGATAGTGCGGCTAACTAATGACCGTTGCACGATCTTTGCCCGGCGTGAGGGACAATGGGCTCTCGCCCCTCTGCCGTACGTCCGTCCCGGAGCTCCTGATGACCCACCCGCTCTCCATCGGCCCGCACACCGTCGCGCCCCCCGTGGTGCTGGCGCCGATGGCCGGGATCACCAACGCGCCCTTCCGCACCCTGTGCAGAGAGTTCAGCGGCGGCAAGGGCCTGTTCGTCAGCGAGATGATCACGACCCGGGCGCTGGTCGAGCGCAACGAGAAGACCATGCAGCTGATCCGCTTCGACGCGACCGAGAAGCCGCGCTCGATCCAGCTCTACGGCGTCGACCCGGCCACCGTCGGCAAGGCCGTCCGCATGATCGCGGAAGAGGACCTCGCCGACCACATCGACCTGAACTTCGGCTGCCCGGTCCCGAAGGTCACCCGCAAGGGCGGCGGTTCCGCCCTGCCGTACAAGCGGAACCTGCTGCGGGCGATCCTGCGCGAGGCGGTCAGCGGGGCCGGGGACCTCCCCGTGACCATGAAGATGCGCAAGGGCATCGACGACGACCACATCACCTACCTCGACGCCGGCCGGATCGCCGTCGAGGAGGGCGTCACCTCCATCGCGCTGCACGGCCGTACCGCCGCCCAGCACTACGGCGGCACCGCCGACTGGGATGCCATCGCCCGCCTGAAGGAGCACGTCCCCGAGATCCCGGTGCTCGGCAACGGCGACATCTGGTCGGCCCAGGACGCGCTGCGGATGGTGCGGGAGACCGGGTGCGACGGAGTGGTCGTGGGGCGCGGATGCCTGGGCCGGCCGTGGCTGTTCGCGGACCTGGTGGCCGCCTTCGAGGGCCGCGACGACTTCCGTACGCCCGCCCTCCGCGAGGTCGCCGACGTCATGGTCCGCCACGCCACCCTGCTCGGCGAGTGGATCGGCGACGAGGCGCGCGGGGTCATCGACTTCCGCAAGCACGTCGCCTGGTACCTGAAGGGCTTCGCGGTCGGCTCGGAGATGCGCAAGCGACTCGCGATCACCTCCTCGCTGGAGGAACTGCGGTCCGGGCTCGACGAGTTGGACCTCGACCAGCCCTGGCCGACCGGCGCCGACGGGCCCCGCGGCCGTACGTCCGGCAACAACCGGGTGGTGCTGCCGGACGGCTGGCTGAAGGACCCGTACGACTGCGCGGGGATCGGCGAAGAGGCGGAGCTGGACACCTCCGGCGGCTGAGAGCCTGTGTCATATCCCCGGCCGGATCAGCGCGGGGCGTCTGGTGCGTGCGATCGCAAGGCGCCGGAGGGCCCTCGTAGCGGAGCTACTAGGGCGTTTCGGCAACGCGGCGAGCGTGCGTGCCAGGCGTCCCGCGCCCGGCCGGGGATATGACACAGGCTCTGACCCCCGGCGAGTGGCTCAGTCCTTGGACGGCTGCGGCGTCGACCCGTACGCCGTCAGGAACCGGTCGCGGAACGAACTCATCTTCCACACCGGGGCGTTCTGCGCGGGCTTCAGCCCCTCCGTCCAGTTCCAGCTCGCGATCTTGTCGAGGACCTTCGGGTCCTTGGCGACGACCGAGATCGGCACGTCACGGCCGGCGTTGTTGCCGCTGACCCGGGCGATCGGCTGGTGGTCGCCGAGGAAGACGAGAACGGTGTCGTCGGTGCCGTAGCGCTCCAGCCACTGGGTCAGGCTGGTGACCGAGTACTGGATCGACTTGCCGTACTCCTGCTTGGAGCGGGTGGTGTCGTTGCGGACGTCCGACGCGTTGGTGCCCGCCTCCTTGATCGGACCGAAGAGCGAACCGTTGCCCAACTCGTCCCAGCCGACCAGCTTCGGGATCGGCGACCAGGGCTGGTGGCTGGAGGTCAGGATGATCTCCGACATCAGCGGCTTGTCGCGCTTCTTGCCGTGCTCCAGACGCTGGAAGGCCTCCAGCGCGTACTGGTCCGGCATCGTCGACCAGCTGAACTTCGGGCCCTTGTAGCCCATCTGGAAGGCGTTGTAGACCTTGTCCAGGCCGTAGAACTCCTGCTCCGGCCAGCCCTTCTGGATACCGGGCATCACCCCGACCGTGTCCCAGGCGCCCGTCTTCTTGAACGCCTTCGTCAGGCTGAGATGGTCGCCGGCCATGACCGTGCTGTAGCGCTGCTGGTTGTCGATCCACAGGCCGGACATGGTGGTGGAGTGGCCGAGCCAGCTGCTGCCGCCGTACGTCGCCGAGGTCAGCCAGCCGCTCTTCGCGCGGAAACCGGCCTTCTCCAGCGCCTTGGTGCTCGTGTCGAGGGTCTTGTCCACACCGGGCGCGATGACCGGGTCCTCGAGCGCGCTGCGGCCGTAGCTCTCGATGAACGTGAAGATCATGTCCTTGCCGCGCAGGTCGGGCAGCAGCTGACTGCCGGGCGTGTTGCCGAACTTGTCGGCCTTGGCCTCCTTCGCGAACGCAGCCTCGTCCCGCAGCGTGCTCTTCACCCGCCGCGCCTGGACCTCCAGCGCGTTGGCGGCCCGGTCCGAGGCGACCGGCACCCCGGCGACCTGGAAGCCGAGGGTGGAGCAGGTGATCCACACGGTGCCCGCGATCAGCGTGGCCCGGGTCGAGGTCTGGGTGTCGCGCGCCAGCAGGTTGCTGAGCCGCACCGTCGCCAGGGCCATGACGACGAGCAGGACAGCGACCAGGACGACCGCGCCGACCGCGGCGCCGATCGCCGTCGCCCGGCCCATCGTGTCCTCGACGTACGACTGGGCGTCGTCCAGCAGACCCCAGTCGAGGACCAGGTTGAAGCCCCGGCCGAGATACTCGGTGAATCCCATGTCGAGGAAGTTCACGATGGTCAGCGCACCGAGGACGACCCCACAGAACGCCGCCACGATCGTCCGCGCCCGGCGCGGCAGCGCGAGCAGCACGACCGCCCCGATGATCGCCTCCGACGGCAGCCGCGTGAACCGGTTGTACTGCAACGCGGCGATGGTGTTCGGCATGAGCAGAGCGCCGAGCACGAGGACGGCGGCGAGGGCGGTGGTCGTCCAGTAGAGGACGCGGGCGGCGGTGGGGTAGCGGGTGCGCCAGGCCCGCCAGTGGGCGAGGCGGGCTCTGAGGCCGGCCGCTGCCGGGGTGCCGGCCGGTATCTCTGGCTTGTCCTGCGCCGCTGTCTCCGGCTTGTCCTGCGCCGCTATCTCTGGCTTGTCCTCCGCCGGTATCTCCGGCTCGCTCTTCGCCTCGGGTGCCGCGTCGCTCTTCACCTCTGTCGCCTCCTCGTTCAACGGCTCGACAGAGGCAGTGTCGTCGATCGTGACCGGCGGTCGCGTGCCCGGCGGTTGGCGAAAACGCGTGAAGACAGGCACCCGAAGGTCCTTCCGTACGAAGCCCGGTGGAGCGGCGGACCCGATGTGAGGGATCGGGTCCGCCGCATTCCCGTACGGTTCGCCTCCGTCCGGTGTTCAGCCCTTTTGCCCAGTGCTCGGCAAACACCGGGCAAACGCCTCGCCAACCGGTCGGCCAGGCACGGTTTCAGGCACCCCCGACCGCCGTCAGCAGCGCCAACGGAGCCGCCGCCGACCGCGACTCCCGCACACACGCGTGCGGATACGGCACCGGCTCCGCATGCGTGTCCCGGCCGTACCCCGCGAGGACCTCCGGCAGCCGGTGCCCGGTCGCCGTCGCCGCGTCGACCAACGCGTGGGCGACGCCCCGGGCCTCGTCGTGCAGGCCGTAGCGGGCCAGCCCCAGCGTGATCAGCGCGTTGTCGTGCGGCCACACCGAACCGCGGTGGTACGACAGCGGGTGGTACGCCGACTGCCCGGCCGCCAGCGTGCGCACGCCCCAGCCGGAGAAGAAGTCCGGTTCGAGCAGGCGCCGGCCGACGACCTCCCCGTACTCCTTGTCCAGCAGCCCCGACCACAGCAGATGCCCGGCGTCCGAGGCCAGCGCGTCCACCTGGCGGCCCTCGCCGTCCAGCGCGAGGGCGGGGAAGGAGCGCTCCGGCATCCAGAAGTCGCGCTGGAAACGGTCGCGCAGGTCACCGGCCGCCTGTTCCAGCAGGGCCGCGTAGGTCTGGTCGTCCCACACCGTGCGGGCGAGCTGCGCGGTCCGGCGCAGCGCGTCGTACGCGTATCCCTGCGCGCCCGCCGCCATCACCGGCCCGCTTGGACGGGTGCCGTCGGCCGAGCAGATGGAGCCGGGGGAGTCCTTCCAGTTCTGGTTGGCGAGGCCGCCCTGGTCGGCGCGGTAGACCAGGTAGCCGCGCGAGGTGAGCCCGCCGTGGTCCAGCATCCAGCCGATCGCCGCGCGGGCGTTCGGCTCCAGGCGCCGGGCCAGTTCCGCGTCCCCGGTCTGCTCGACGTACGCCCCGAGCAGCACGAGGAACAGCGGGGTGGCGTCCACGGAGCCGTAGTAACGCCCGTACGGCACCTGACCGAAGTGCGCCAGCTCGCCGTGCCGCACCTCGTGCACGATCTTGCCGGGCTGGGCGACCGACTCCGGGCCGGTCTCGGTGGCCTGGGTCGCGGCGAGCGCGGGCAGGGTGGCGGCGGCCAGCCGGGGCCGGTAGGGGAGCGCGAACAGTGAGGTGAGCAGGGCGTCCCGGCCCAGCAGGGTCAGGAACCACGGCGCCCCCGCCGCCGGCACCCGCAGGTCCTCGCCGTCCGGCCCGGTCGCCGGGACCTGGAGCGAGGCGAGGTCCGCGAGACCGCGGGCACAGGCGGCGGCCAGCTCCGGCCAGCCCGTCGGGAAGGCCACGCCCTCCACGAACTGCCCTTCCATCGCGAGGAGTTGCCGATTGACGGCGGCCGGGGAACGTGGCACCCGCAAGGCCCGCTTGTCGCCGTGCGGCCGGGCCATGACCCGCAGCGTCAACTCCGCCATGCCGTGCGGTTCCAGATCCAGCGTCCACACCAGGCGCCTGGCTCCGGTGCCGGTCTCCTCCACGCCGTCCGGGGCGGGCTCGGCCGTGACGGTCGTACAGGAACGCCACTCGCCACGCTGGTAGCTGAACTCCACACCGTCGTCCAGGATCTGGCGGGCGCGGGTGGCGCCGATCTTGGTGTAGGTGCGGTGGTCGGAGCGCAGCTCGAACTGGTCGGTGAAGTCGGCGTCCGCGGTGACCGCGAGGCGGACCGTCGTCGGCACCGGACGGTTGCTCGTCACGCGCAGAGATTCGACGAACGAGCCGTCCGCGACGGCCTGTTCACGAAAGAGCGTGTACGCCGGCGGCTCCTGGCGCCCGCCGCGCGGCACGAGCACACAGCGCGCCGTGTCCCCGTCGGCCACCGGGGACAGCGCCTCCGGCACGGCACCGTCGACCGTGAGCTGCCACCGGCTCAGATGCCGGGCGTCCCGTACGAATAAACCGTCCGGGGAACTGCCGCCCCGGACACCGCTGATGTCCCCACCGTCGCCCACGGCCGCGAACGTCCCGCCGTGCACGAGCAGATGATGCCGGTCCGTCATCCCCGGTCGCCTCCCTTGACTGCCTTGACTGCCTGGACTGCCTTGGCTTGCTGGACTTCCGTGACTGCCTGCACCTCCTGGCCGCTCATGTCGATGCGCGTGTGCAGCAGGTCGAGCGTGAGCGCGGCGGTCCAGCTGAAGCCGGTCGCCCCGCAGGCCTCGCCGGTGTACGGGTCGACGTACTCCGCGAAGTCGGACGCGTCCGCCACCTCCAGGACCGCCCGCCGCAGCGAGTCGGCCCGGCCCTGCTCGCCGTGCAGCCTCAGCCCCCGCTCCATCAGCCAGCTCGTGTTGAACCAGGCCGGCCCGCGCCAGTAGCGGTGCGGGTCGAAGGCCTCGCCGAGCAGGTCGTAACTCGGGACCAGGCGGGTGCTGCCGCCGAGCCCGAAGTGCTTCGAGGCTGTCGTCCGGACGAGGGTGGCGGCGATGTCGCGGGGCAGCGTGGGCAGCAGCAGCGGGATCAGCCCCGAGACACTGCGCTCGGGGATGAGCTCCCCGCCCCGCACGTCACGGCAGAAGAACATCCCCTCCGCCGGGTCCCACAGCCGGTCGATCAGCGCCGCCGTCAGCCGCTCCGCGCGCGCGTGCCGGGCCGTGCCGGTCGCGCCCAGCTCCTGCGCGATCTCGGCCAGCGCGTGCTCGGAGGCGATGAGGAGAGCGTTGAAGGAGGGATCCTCCACGGCGAACTCACTCGCGCCATCCGCGTACTCACCGTCGCGGTAGTCGGTCGCCAGCCGCACATACCGCCCGTAGTCCAGATCCGTCGGCCGGTCCTCGGGCGAACCGTGGGCCAGGTCCGCGCGGCGGAAGGAGCGGGCCGGGGCAGGCGTGATCCGGCTCAACGGGGCGTCCCAGCAAGGGCTGTTGTCCATACCCTGTTCCCAGGGGTGCACGACCGACGCGAGGGAGCCTCCGCCCAGGTCCCGCCGGTGCAGCAGATACCGGTGCCAGGCCGCCAGCCGGGGATACACATGGGCGAGGAAGCCACGCGCCCGCGACAGACCCGGATCGGCGCGGTGCACCAGCAGGGCCGCCAGCGCGTGCACCGGTGGCTGCACGATGCCGGACGTCTGTACGGTGCGCGGGGCACCCGCGGCGCGCCCCGCGGTCGAGGAGCGCCAGAAGTCGGGGCTCGGGAAGTACGCGTCGAGCGGTACGGAGGGATTGAACACGATGTGCGGGATCCGCCCGTCGCCCCACTGGGCATCGAGCAGCGTCTCCAGCTCCGTCTGCGCGCTTAACGGCGACAGGTGGCGCAGGCCGATCGCGATGAAGGCCGAGTCCCAGGACCACTGGTGCGGATACAGGCCGTGCGAGGGGACCGTGGAGACGCCCGTCCAGTTGCCCTCCAGCACCCGTGCGGCCCTGGCGTGCAGCGATTGTGTCGGCTGCGTTACGGAATGTGTCGTCGCGGCCGGATCGTATGCAACGCCCCTGGTGCCCGAGACCTCACCATGGCCGGAAAAGGGGGGTGAGGAGAAGGTGCGTACGGGATCCAAGTTTCCCGTGTTGCGGACGGTGACCTGCGTTGCGCGATCCACTAAGTACTCCCCGAAGACGTAGGGCCAACCGGTTCGGCAGTGGCTACCGTAGGGTTACGTCTATTTAACACGCAAAACTCAATATGTAATGCAAGCTTGAGAAACACAAGGGGGTGCGCATGACTGGACGAGGTCAGGCGAGCGCCGGCGATCTGCTCGAACTGGTACGCAGCGGTCGTGCCACCACACGCGGCGCGCTCCAGACGGCCACCGGACTCTCCCGGGCCACCGTGGGCCAACGCCTCGACCGCCTCTTCCGCGCGGGCTGGCTGCGCGAGGGCGGCGGTGGCCCGGTCGACTCGCCCCTCGGTGGCCGCCCCTCCATCACGCTCGAGTTCGACGACGCCCACGCGGTCGTCCTCACCGCCGACCTCGACACCCGGCACGCGCGCGCGGCCCTCCTCTCGCTGACCGGCGAGATCCTCGCCGAGCAGGCGGGCACGCTGGTCATCGAGGACGGCCCCGACGCCGTACTCGGCGAACTCGGCCACTGGTTCGCCGAGCTGCTGCAGAAGGCGGGCCACCGCCCGGACGAGGTCTGCGGCATCGGCCTCGCGGTGCCGGGCCCGGTCGACAGCGAGACCGGCCGGGTGGTCCAGCCGCCGATCATGCCCGGCTGGGACGGCTACGACATACGTGGCCGCCTGGCCCGCTCCTTCACCGAGCACACCGGGGCCGGCGCGGTACCGGTCCTCGTCGACAACGACGCCAACCTCATGGCGTACGGCGAACAGCGCACCAGCCACCCGGACTGCTCGGCGCTCGTCCTGGTCAAGGTCTCGACGGGCATCGGCGCCGGGGTGGTGGTCGGCGGATCGATCTACCGGGGCATCGACGGCGGCGCGGGCGACATCGGCCACATCCGGGTGGGCGCCGAGGCGCTGTGCCGATGCGGTTCCTACGGCTGTCTGGCCGCCGTCGCGAGCGGCGGCGCCGTGGCCCGGCGGCTGGCGGAGGCCGGAGTGCCGGCGGCGTCCGGCTCGGACGTACGGGACCTGCTGGCGGCCGGGCACCCCGAGGCGGCCGCGTACGCCCGGGAGGCCGGCCGGCAGGTCGGCGACGTCCTGGCGACCGTGGTGACGCTGCTGAACCCCGGGGTCCTGATGATCGCGGGGGATCTGGCCGGAACGGCCTTCCTCACGGGCGTACGGGAGCTGCTGTACCAGCGGGCGCTGCCGCGCTCCACCGCTCATCTGGAGGTCGTCACCTCGCGGCTCGGCGACCGGGCGGGGCTGGTGGGGGCCGGGGCGATGGTCGTGGAGCACCTGTACGCGCCGGAGCGGGTGGAGGAGCGGCTGCGGGTGCTGGGTGTGTGATCAGGACTGTGTGATCAGGGGTGTGTGATCAGGGCTTATGTGACGGACGCGTTTCCGTCCCGCTACTCGTCCGCATGGTGAAATCCCGGCGTCTGTGGCAGCGTGATTCTCGCCACCCTTGATAAGGCTTGCGCTCAGATGAGCGGATCTTGACCGACTGCACTTCTCCAAGGGGTGGCACTCAGTGCCACCCCTTGATCGTTCATCGATCGAACTCATGCGTGCTGAGAGCCGCTCAGGTGAGCGAAATCCCAGGTCTACGGGTGTTGATTCCTTCAAGAAGTGAAAACATCCGCCTGCCACCGCTTGCCAAGCTTTGACTTTCAATCCGCTGGCGGACGAGTGGTTACAGGCGCATGACGCACAAGTGGACGTACCCAGATGCCTTTGATCTGGGTATGTTCCTCGCCGTCAGGGCAGCCACCGTGGCCTCAAGGAGTCGAGTCCCGTGTCGGAAAACAAAGATCCCCAGGTAGCTGAGCACGGCAAGAGCGTTGAGGACGTGAAGTTCGTTTACGACTTCACCGAGGGCAACAAGGACCTCAAGGACCTCCTCGGCGGCAAGGGCGCGAACCTCGCCGAGATGACCAACCTGGGCCTTCCGGTCCCGCCGGGCTTCACGATCACCACAGAGGCCTGCAAGGTCTACCTCGACAGCGGCGACGAGCCCGCGGCACTGCGTGACGAGGTCAGTGCCCACCTCGACGCGCTGGAGCAGCGCATGGGCAAGAAACTCGGCCAGGCCGACGACCCGCTGCTCGTCTCGGTCCGCTCCGGCGCCAAGTTCTCCATGCCGGGCATGATGGACACGGTCCTGAACATCGGCCTGTCCGACAAGTCGGTCCAGGGCCTGGCCAAACAGGCCGGCGACGAGCGCTTCGCCTGGGACTCCTACCGCCGCCTCATCCAGATGTTCGGCAAGACCGTCCTCGGCGTCGACGGCGACCTCTTCGAGGACGCCCTGGAGAAGGCCAAGGACGCCAAGAAGGTCACGGTCGACACCGAACTCGAGGCCGCCGACCTCAAGAAACTGGTCACCCGCTTCAAGAAGATCGTCAAGACCGAGGCCGGCCGCGACTTCCCGCAGGACCCGCGCGAGCAGATGGACCTCGCCATCCACGCGGTCTTCGACTCCTGGAACACCGACCGCGCCAAGCTCTACCGCCGCCAGGAACGCATCCCCGGCGACCTGGGCACCGCGGTCAACGTCTGCTCCATGGTCTTCGGCAACCTGGGCCCGGACTCGGGCACGGGCGTGGCCTTCACCCGTGACCCCGCCTCCGGCCACCAGGGCGTATACGGCGACTACCTCCAGAACGCCCAGGGCGAGGACGTCGTGGCGGGCATCCGCAACACCGTCCCCCTCGCCGAACTGGAGACGATCGACAAGAAGTCGTACGACCAGCTCATGCAGATCATGGAGACTCTGGAGAACCACTACAAGGACCTCTGCGACATCGAGTTCACCATCGAGCGCGGCCAGCTGTGGATGCTCCAGACACGCGTCGGCAAGCGAACGGCGGGAGCCGCCTTCCGTATCGCGACACAGCTCGTGGACCAGGGGCTCATTGACGAGGCCGAGGCCCTCCAGCGAGTAACCGGCGCCCAGCTCGCGCAGCTGATGTTCCCGCGCTTCGACGAGGACACCAAGGTCGAGACAGTCGGCCGGGGCATCGCCGCATCGCCGGGCGCGGCGGTCGGCAAGGCGGTCTTCGACTCGTACACGGCCGTGAAGTGGTCGCGCTCGGGCGAGAAGGTGATCCTGGTCCGCCGCGAGACGAACCCCGACGACCTCGACGGCATGATCGCGGCGGAGGGCATCCTGACGAGTCGGGGTGGCAAGACCTCCCACGCGGCCGTGGTCGCCCGAGGCATGGGCAAGACCTGCGTATGCGGCGCGGAGGAGCTCGAGGTCGACACGAAGCGCCGCCGGATGACCGTACCGGGCGGGCATGTGGTGGAGGAGGGCGACCTCATCTCCATCGACGGGTCCTCCGGGAAGGTCTACCTGGGCGAGGTCCCGGTCGTCCCGTCCCCGGTCGTCGAGTACTTCGAGGGCCGGATGCACGCCGGCGCGGACGACGCCGACGAGCTGGTGGAAGCCGTCCACCGCATCATGGCCTTCGCGGACCGCAAGCGGCGCCTGCGGGTGCGCGCGAACGCCGACAACGCCGAAGACGCACTGCGGGCACGGCGCTTCGGCGCCCAGGGCATCGGCCTGTGCCGCACGGAACACATGTTCCTCGGCGACCGCCGCGAGTTGGTGGAACGCCTCATCCTGGCCGACACGGAGGCGGAGCGTGAGGAGTCCCTGAAGGGCCTGCTCCCGCTACAGAAGAAGGACTTCGTCGAGCTGTTCGAGGCGATGGACGGACTCCCCGTGACGGTACGGCTGTTGGACCCGCCGCTGCACGAATTCCTCCCGGACATCACGGAGTTGTCGGTCCGTGTCGCACTGGCAGAGTCACGCCAGGAACCGCACGAGAACGAGCTGCGGCTGCTCCAGGCGGTCCACCGGCTGCACGAACAGAACCCGATGTTGGGCCTGCGTGGCGTGCGCCTGGGCCTGGTCATCCCCGGCCTGTTCACCATGCAGGTACGGGCCATCGCCGAGGCGGCGGCCGAGCGCAAGGCGGCCAAGGGCGACCCGCGCGCCGAGATCATGATCCCGCTGGTGGGCACGGTCCAGGAACTGGAGATCGTCCGCGACGAGGCGGACCAAGTGGTCGCCGAGGTGGAGGCGGCGACGGGCACTCAGCTGAAGCTGGCGATCGGCACGATGATCGAGCTGCCGCGCGCCGCTCTGACCGCGGGCCAGATCGCGGAGGCCGCGGAGTTCTTCTCCTTCGGCACGAACGACCTGACCCAGACGGTCTGGGGCTTCAGCCGGGACGACGTGGAGGCCTCGTTCTTCACGGCATACCTGGAGAAGGGCATCTTCGGCGTCTCCCCCTTCGAGACGATCGACAAGGACGGCGTGGGCTCGCTGGTGAAGCTCGCCGCGGAGGCGGGCCGGGCAACACGCCCCGACCTGAAGCTCGGCGTCTGCGGCGAACACGGCGGCGACCCGGAGTCGGTCCACTTCTTCCACGAGGTGGGACTGGACTACGTCTCCTGCTCGCCGTTCCGGATCCCGGTGGCGCGGCTGGAGGCGGGGCGGGCGGCTTCGTCGTCGGCGGGGAGTGATCACCGGTAGGCCGAACGGGCCGTACGGGGCCCACTGACGCCGGATCCGCCGCCCGTCCCCGACCCTCAATCGACGTGCGGCGGATCCGGACCACGAGAAGAGAGCGGCACCCTGTGCGGGGGTGCCGCTCTCTTGCGCCGGGGTCACCATGACCACGTGGACGGACAGGACGAAGGCCGTACCGGAATCAGGGGCTGACGAGACCGACGTCCGTGCGTGCGGACCCGGCGCTCGCATCGGCCGCATACCGCATGGTGTACGGCCGGAGGTTCCAGGCGCCGACCGTGTAGCCGAGGCTGCCCTCGTCTCCGGCCCGGGCCTCGATCCGCCAGGGCGTGCCGCCGGTGGGGTAGAACCGCAGGGTCAGCGTCCGGCCCGACGGCAGGTAGAGCTCGGCGACGGACCGGTCTACGACCAGACGCAGTTCGACCGGGGCACCGGACGCCGTCCTCGCCTCCGGGCAGGGAAGGCGATACGTTCCGCCGTGCGCGCGCGGGTCGAGGGAGGCGTGGTCACGGTCCACGACGAGCTCACCGGCACCAGGGTCGATCCTGATGTCGAGGTACTCGGCGCCGTCGGCGGAGGTCACCAGCCGTAGCCCTCCTGCCAACCCGGCGGCGCGGGGCTCCAGACGGGCCGTCAGATCGAAGCTCGGGCCGACCGTCCCCAGGACGGCCGTTCCCGTGGTCTCGCCGGCCGCGGTCACCGCGCGCTCGTCTCGCAGCGCCAGAAGTTCCGCCGCCGGTCGCTGTCGTACGGAGCCGTCCTCGGCGAGTGTCACCTCGCGCGGCAGCGTCAGCAGCCCGGCCCAGCCGGCTTCACGTACCCACCCCGGATCGCGGGCCTCCCACGACCACCCCCACAGCAGCCACCGGCCGTCGGGGGCGTGCAGCAGCGCCGGGGCGTAGAAGTCGGGGCCGTGGTCGAGCAGGGCGGGGGCCTCGGCCAGGAAGCGGCCGTCCTGCTCGCGCCCGGGGTAGACCACGGTCCGGCGCGGTCCGAGCCGGGGATCCCAGGCGCCCAGGAGCAGCGCGCCGCGTCCGTCCGCGTGCAGGTACTGGGGACACTCCCAGCCCAGCTCCGTGTCGGCGCCCGGCGCCACCGGCTGCGGGGCCCGGTCCAGGAACGGGCCCTGGTACTCCCAATGCTCCAGGTCCCCGGACTCGTACAGCAGTGCCGCCGCCCGGCCGTCCGCCTGGGCGGAGCCGACCAGCATCCGCCAGCGGCCGGTCTCGCGCCATACGTACGGGTCGCGGTACATGGTCGCGCCCCCCGGCAGCTCGGGTATCAGCAGGCTCCCGCGCGGTGTCCAGGTGACACCGTTGTCCCGGGACTCGGCGGTGGTGACCGGCTGGGCCCAGCGGTCGGTGCGGAAGGCGGAGTAGAAGGCCACCATGCGGTCGCCGTCCGAGACGGCGTTGCCGGAGAAGCAGCCGTCGGCGTCCTCTCCGCCCGGCGTGGGGGTCAGCATGAGGGGAAGTTCCTGCCAGGTCAGCAGGTCGGGGCTGCGGAAGTGGCCCCAGTGCATGTTCGCGTGCTCGGGACCGTACGGGTTGTACTGGAAGCACACGTGGTAGTGGCCGTCGTGGAAGACCAGCCCGTTGGGGTCGTTGATCCAGTTGCGGGGCGGGCGCAGGTGTGCGACGGGCAGGTGGGGGTCTGCGGGCATGACGGACACGCAGGGGTCCTTTCGGGGTGGGGGGTCGAGGAGCGTGGTCAGCCCTTGACGCCGGTGGAGGCGATGCTGTTGACGAACGACCGTTGGAAGGCCACGAACAGGGCCAGGATCGGCACGGTGATCATGGAGGAGTACGCCATGATCTGGCCCCAGCCCACGTTCAGCTGGAAGAAGTAGGAGATGCCCACCATCACCGGCCGCAGATCCTCGCTCTGCACGACCATCAGCGGCCACAGGTAGGAGTTCCAGGCGGGCAGGAACGTGAGGATGGCGACCGTGGCGACGGCCGGTCCGGACAGCGGCATGACGATGCGCCGGTAGATGGTGAACCAGCCCGCGCCGTCCACGATCGCCGCCTCGTCCAGTTCCTTGGGGATGCTCTGGAAGTACTGGTGGAAGAAGAAGACCGAGAAGGCGTTGGCGACGAACGGCACGATCTGGACCTGGTAGGTGTCCATCCAGCCGGTGGTCCACTCCAGGTGGAAGCCGTTGACGCGGAGCAGCGGCAGCTGGTTGACCCACCACACCAGCGGCAGCGCGAAGGTCTCGAACGGCACGATGAGCGTGGCGATGACAGCCGTCAGGACGGCCTTCCTGCCGGGCCAGCGCATCCGTGACAGGGCGAAGGCGGCCATGCTGTTGACGACGATGCCGAGCACCACGGTGATCGACGAGATCAGCACGGAGTTCAGCAGGAACCGGGCCGCCGGGACACGCTCGAACACACCGGTGTAGTTGTCCAGCGACAGGGCGCCCACCGGCAGGAAAGCGCGCAGGGACCCCAGGTCGCCGAAGATCTGGTCGTCCGGCTTGAACGACGAGACCAGCATGAAGACGAGCGGAAGCGCGAAGACCAGGGCCAGGACGACACGGCCGGCGTGACCGCCGAGGTGCTTCAGCAAGGAGGTCATGTCAGTCCTTCTCCCGGGTCAGGAAACGCTGGACGCCGGACACGGTCAGCACGAGGACGAAGAAGACCAGCGAGATCGCCGCCGCGTACGCGGTCTGCTGCTGGTCGTAGCCGGTGTGCACCGCCTGGTAGACGACGGTGGTGGTGGAGTCGAGCGGGCCGCCCTGCGTCATCACCCTGATCTGGGTAAAGAGGCTGAACGCCGCGATGGTGATGGTGACCAGCACGAACGTGCGGGTGGCGCGCAGTCCGGGCCAGGTGACATGGCGGAAGCGGTGCCAGCGGCCGGCCCCGTCCAGGTCGGCGGCCTCGTACAGCTCGGCGGGGATGGTCTGCAGGCCGGCCAGCCAGATGATCATGTGGAAGCCGACGCCCTGCCACACCGACATCAGGATGATGGCGGGCATGGCGGTGGCCGGGTCGCCCAGCCAGTCCGGGCCGTGGACGTGTCCGAGGGTGAGCCCTGAGATCACCCGGTTGACCAGGCCGTCCTGCCGGTAGAGGAAGGTCCACAGCAGGGACACGACCACCATCGACGTGACGACCGGCAGGAAGTAGACGGTGCGGAAGAAGTTGACGCCGCGCACCTTCGCGTTGACCAGCAGCGCCAGCACCAGGGCGAGCCCGGCCTGGAGCGGGACGACGACGGCCGCGAAGTACGCCGTGTTGCGCAGGGACTTGTAGAAGACCGGGTCCTGGAAGAGCAGGGTGAAGTTCCGAAGGCCCACGAAGCGGGCCGGAGTGGGCGAGATGAGCCTCGCGTCGGTGAACGCCAGGGCGAAGGCGAGGGCGACCGGTACGACGAGGAAGACGACCAGCAGCACGACGGCCGGGGTGGCCATGCCGAGGGCGGTGAGGCTCTCACGGCGACGAGCGTGCGTCGTTCGGGTTCGCCGGACCGGACGCAGCCGGCCGAGGGCTGCGATCATGGTGGTCACGGTAGCTCCAGGGGGAGCCGGCCCGGTTCGGGCGGCGCGGGGAGGCGCGGTCGGGTGCCCGAACCGGACCGGGGCGGGTCAGCCGGCGTCGTAGTTGTTGGTCTTCACGTTGTTGTCGATGTCCTTCGCGGCCTGGCCCAGAGCACTCTTGGGGTCGGCCCCGGCCAGGATGTCCTGGGCCGCCTTCTGGAACTCGGTGGAGATGTAGGGGTAGGCCGGAGTGACCGGGCGCACCTCCGCGTACTTGCGCGCGAACTGGACGAGCACGTTGAACTTCCCGCCCGGCTGGTAGTCCGCGACCTGCTCGGCGGCGGCGTCCGTGGCCGGGATGGTGCTGGTGGCCTTGGCGTAGTCGAAGAAGTACTTGGTCTGACGGGAGAACTTCAGCCACGCCTGCGCGCCGGCCTTGTTGGAGCAGGTGGAGCTCATGGCCCACTGCCAGGAGGCGCCGCCGATCTTGGGCCCGTGACCGAAGTCGACCGGCGGGATGATCGCCAGGTCCTCGCCGAGCTTCTCGGCGTTCTTGGCCGCGTTCCAGCTGCCGTCCCACTGGATGGCGCTCTTGCCGCCCAGGAAGTCCTTGTTCGGGTCGGCTCCGGACTTCTTCGACAGATAGCCCTTGGTCACCAGCGAGCGGAACCAGGTGGCCCACTCCACGGAGCTCTTGCCGTCGAGAGTGCCCGAGGCGGTCTTGTAGCCGGCACGGTCGATCAGATCGCCGCCGAAGCTCTGCAACTGCGGGGAGTAGGCATACGGCCACCACTCGCCGCTGCCGCCGGTACCCATCTCCAACGGGTACTCGAACTTCCCGCCCTTCTTCAGCTTGGCCAGCGCGGAGTCGAACTCGGCCTTCGTCCACGGCTTGGCCATGGTCGGGACGCGGACGCCGTACTGGTTCAGCACCGACTTGCGGGCGAAGAAGGCGAGGGAGACGTCGTAGAAACCGAACGCGTAGACCTTGTCCTTGTAGCGGCCGACGGTGCTGGCCAACTGGTCGGACAGCGGCACCTCACTGCCGGAGACGTCGATCGGGGACAGATAGCCGCCCCACGCCCAGTTCGGCACGTTGGGGCCGTCCACATCGAGCAGACAGGGCAGCTTGCGGGCCGAAGCGGCAGCCACGACGGAGTTGTTGTAGTCGCTCTGCGGGAACGCCTGGAGCTTGACCTTGTACGTGCTCTGAGAGCCGTTGAACTCCTTGATGATCTCCTTGACGACGTCGAGCTCGGCCGAGTTGCCGGCATTGTGCGTCCACAGCGTCAGCGTGTCGCCGCTGGCTCCCGACGTGCTGCCACCGCTCCCGGACGCACATCCGGCGACCAGCGCGGTAGCCGCCGCGACGGCTACACTCGCACTTGCGAGGCGCCTGGTTCTCCACACCACGAGGTTCCTCCATCTCACTGAGACGGGTCTTGCAGGACCCGCCTTGCGACCGGTTGCGACGGTCGCTGTTCTTGGTGGTCGTCCCGCCGCCCGGGGATCTTCGCTCCGGGCGGCGGGACAGCCGTTTTTCGGGAGCCCGGTGTCAGCCCGTGGCGGGGGCGCCGATGGAGGCACGTTCCCGCAGCGGCATGGGCACACGGTGTACGACTGCTTCGAGCGGCCCCTCGCCGAGAATCAACTCCACGGCAAGACGGCCGAGTTGGTAGTGCGGCAGCTTCAGCGTGGTGAGCGCCGGACGCAGTGCGGACGCGATGTCCTGATCGTCGAAGGAGACCACCGACACGTCGCCGGGCACCGACAGACCCGCCTCGCCGAGCGCCTGATAGACACCGAAGGAGAGCCGGTCGGTCAGGCACACCAGCGCCCGGGGACGACGGCCCGCCGCGAGCAGCGCGGCAACCTCCCGGTAGCCGTCCCGCGTATCCCAGTCGCACTCGACGACACCGTCCAGGCGCGCCCCGCCCGCCCGCAGTACCTCCTCCAGGCCGCGCATGCGCTCGTTGCCGGCGATGATCCCCTCGGGCGTGGCCGGCACGGCCTGGTGGCCGCCGATCGACCAGATGCCCTCTGTGTGGCCGGCCGCGAGCAGGGCACGGGCCGCGTCCCGGCCGGCCTCGAGCTCGTCCGGGACGACGGACGGAGCGTCGAACCCGGGGGCCAGGCAGTTCAGCAGGACCACCCGGTGCCCGTACAGCTCCTTGGGCGGAGTGACGTACCGGGTGAACATCGACGCGTAGATCACCGCATCGACCTGACGGTCCAGCAGCGCGTGGACCAGCGACGACTCGGCGGCACGGTCGCCGCCGGCCTCCGTGATGAACAACAGGTGGTCCCGTTCCCGGGCGGCCTCCAGCGCGCCGCGGATCACATCGCCCGCGAACGGTGTCGTCGTGATCCGGTCCGACACGAACCCGATGGTCTGGGTCGACTTCGTCCGCAGGCTGCGGGCGGTGACGTTGGGGCGGTAGCCCAGCTCCCGGGCGGCCTCCAGCACGCGCTCGCGGGAGGCGTCGGAGATGCGCATGTCGGTGCGGCCGGAGAGAGCGAACGACGCCGTCGTCGGCGAGACGCCCGCCCTGCGGGCAACGTCGGCCATGGTCACGCGGCGTTCGGACATCAGCTGCTCAGCTCCGTTGTTAAATCGGATTAGCAAGATGCGATGAGAGTGAAGCGCTCCCCGGCCGGTGTCAACATCCCCGACATCTCAAATGGGAAACAGTGACTCTATGGGGCGTTTTGTCCACCGCCTGGGTAACGCCTGGGTAAATCGGTTTGCGTTAGCCCTTGCTTTAGCTGACAGGGCGCGCGAACGATACCGAGCCACCAGTTAAACCGATTTGGCACGGCGTCAGCCTGCCGCGCACCACCCAGGAGCCGGCCATCAGAAGAAGAACAGCCCTCAGCGTCGTGTCCGCCGCAGTCGGCGGCGCCATCGTCCCACTCTCGTTCGCTCCCGCTCCTGCCGCCGCCCAGGAGCGGCGTCTGCCTGGAAACCCCTCCGCCCGCTGGGACTTCGACGAGCGCGCCGGCACGGTCACCCGCGAAGCGGTCTCGGGCACCTCCGACCCCGTCGACTACGTCTTCAACGACGCCCGCTACAAGCCCGACAGCGATCCCGTACGGCGCCGCGGAGTGCGCGGCCGGGCCCTCTACTTCGACGGCTACTCCACCGTCGTCACCGCCCAGGGCCCCGCCGAACTCGACCCCGCCCACGGCATCACCCTCGACGCGTGGATCGCCCCCTACGCATACGAGCACGGCATCGACGGCAAGCCCCAGGCCCTGGTCAACCAGCACGACCCCGACGCGAAGACCGGATTCCTCCTCGGCCTGCGCCGCTTCGGGCAGATCGTCTTCCAACTCGGCTTCGGGACCGACCTGATCGAGGTCAAGGGAGCCCCCGACCAGCCGGCCACCAAGGGCAGCTGGACGCACGTCGCCGCCACCTACGATCCGGCCGCCCGGCAACTGCGCCTCTACCGCGACGGCCGGCCGATCGGCACCGCCACCACCCCGGACAAAGCCCCCGAACCGGCCTCGGACGAGCCCCTGCTCATCGGACGGCACAACCGATCCACGCTGCTGAACGGCGAGTTCCACGCCAACATGTACATGGGCCTGATGGACAGCCTCGTGATCCGCCCGGGCACCCTGGACGATCCGACGGCGCAGCAGGAGCACACCGAAACAGTCGCGGCGCTTCCCGGCCGTCGCGTACCCCGGCCGGACCTGCTCCAACAACGGACCCGCTTCGACGGCGACCGGCACCGCCCCCAGTTCCACCTGCTGCCGCCCTGGCACTGGATGAACGAGCCGCACGCACCCGTGTACTTCAAGGGCAAATACCACATCTTCTACCAGCACGACCCGCTCGGCCCCTACTGGGGCCAGATCCACTGGGGCCACGCCGTCAGCACCGACATGGTGCACTGGCGCGACCTCCCCATCGCCCTCGCACCCGCCGCGGACTCGGTCGGCCCCGACGGCTGCTGGTCGGGCTCGGCATACGTCGACGGCGACCGGGGCCCGGTGCTCTTCTTCACCGGCGGCGACGACCGGCTGCCCTACCGCCAGCGCACCGGCCTCGCTGTCTCCGCCTACCCGGCCGACGGCGACACGGACCTGCCCACCTGGACGACGAAGTCCGAGCCGGTCACCGAAGCCCCCGCCGGCCTCCCGGCAGGACCCGGCACCGCGTGGGCGGAGAACTTCCGCGATCCCTTCGTATGGGAGGAAGACGGCGTCTGGTACCAGCTCGTCGGCAGCGGCATCGTCGACTACGACGGCACGCAGGTCACCCGGAAGCACGGCGGAACCGCACTCGTCCACACCGCACGCAGGCCCGAGGGACCGTGGAAGTACCGAGGCCCCCTGCACTGGAACGACCTCACCACCCAGCCCGAGCCCGGCGAGGTGTGGGAACTGCCGGTCCTCCTCCCGCTCCCCGGCCCCTCAGGCGCCCGCACCGGCAAGCACATCCTGCTCGTGAGCCCCTGGTGGGAGGCGTTCAACCCGGACGCCGTCAAGCACACGTACTACTGGATCGGCACCTTCGACAAGCGCGACTGCCGCTTCCGGCCCGACCACGAGGGCCCCGCGAGTTCGACTTCGGCGAGCACTTCACCGGCCCCTCCGGCTTCGTCACCTCCGACGGCCGGTCCGTACTCTTCAGCATCACCCAGGACCGCCGCAGCGAACAGCAGCACGCCCAGTCCGGCTGGGCGCACAACGCCGGAATGCCCGTCAGCGTCTCGCTGCGCAAGGACAACACCCTCGGCGTCGAACTCATAGCCGAGGCAGCCGGCCTCCGCGGCAAGAGCCTCGCCCGGATCCGCCAGACCTCCGTCGAGGAAGCGAACCGGAGCCTGGCCGAGATCTCCGGCGACCTGCTGGACATCAGCGCCGTCATCGAGCCGCACGGCGCGAAGACGATCACCCTGGCGATCCGGGCCTGCGCCGACGGCGCCGAGGAAACACAGCTCTCCTACGACACCGCCGAGCGCCGCTTCTGGATCGACCGCAGCCGCTCCAGCCTCGACCCGGACGTACGCAAGGGTGTGCACGGCGGAACCGTCGAGCTGGACGGCGGGCGACTGCGACTGCGGGTCCTGCTCGACCGCTCGATGCTGGAGGCGTACGTCAACGGGACCAACAGCCTCACCAGCCGCGTCTATCCCACCAGGCAAGACGCCACCGGCCTGCGGCTGACCGCCGAGGGAGGCGCCGCCCGGGTCCTGGAACTGGACGTCTGGCGGATGAACGGCGCCTACGACACACCCCTCACCCCCGCCGCATACGATCCGCCCCGCCCGGCAGACGTCGACGCCCTCCCCAACCACGACTTCGCCACCGGCGACCTCACCGGATGGACCGTGGTCTCGGGCGCGACCTTCAGCGACGCCAATGTGACCACCCGCACCGACTGGGGCTGGGGCGGCCCCTTCTACCAAGCCGAGACCGAGAACGACCCCTCCGGCCACCACCTGTGGGGCTTCAACCCCGACGTCGGCGGCGACGACGCCACCGGTGTACTCCGTTCCGCCACCGTCCCCCTCGGCGGAGACGGCGTAGTCGATCTGCTCGTGTCCGGCGGCAACGACCCCGACCGCCTCTACGCGGCCGTCGTCCGCGCCGACGACGGCAAGGTACTCGCCAAGGCAACCGGCCGCGGCGCCGAGCAGTACCGCCGGGTCGTCTTCGACCTGTCCGCCCACCTCGGTGAGCGGATCTACGTCGAGGTCGTCGACCGGGCAGGGGGCGGGTGGGGTCATATCAATGTGGATGATGTCAATGTGCCGGTTCGCAGGGAGTGACGTCAGCGTGCTCGACAGCCGGGCCGCCCGCCTGCGCACAGGCTCGCATGCCGGACGGCTACCCGGCTTCGACGAAGAGTGGTCCAAGAGCGGACCGTCAAGCGCAAGCGGCAGCTTTACGAGGCCGGCGGCGTCGAAGCGGTGGTGGACCACCGGCGCGCACGATGAGAACGGCTTCCCCCAGCCTGCTGATCAAGCGGCCGCGATCTCCTGAGCAGCGTCGAGGAGCAGATGCCAGGGGTACTCCTTCGGCCTGGCCTGGCCCGGCTGGTTCGGGGTGAAGCCACCCTCGCCGTACAGGACCCGCACGCCCATGTCTCGTAGCTCGATGACGCTCCGCTCGAACTGCCGATGCTGTACGTAGGCGGCATTCACGCAAGGCATCGTCACAGTCGGGATCCGCTTCCCGATGCCCTCCGCGACGACGCCCACGATGAATTCCCTGGTAAGGCCGAGAGCCCAGGCGTTGATCGTGTTGAAGGTTGTCGGCGCGACCGCGATCACGTCCGCCTTCGGCCATACGTCCGGCTCGCCGGGCATCTTGTACTCGCTACGCACGGGGCGCCCAGTCAGTTGCTCCAGCTCACTCAGCTGAGGCGCGAGCCAGCGCGCGGCGGTCTGGCTGAGGCCGAGGCACACGTCCCAGCCGCGGGCCTGCGCATCCTGGATCACCGTCCCAACATCGAAAACGGGCGGGGCCGCGGAGCCGAACAGGTAGAGCACATGGGGAGCTGTCGTCATGCGACCTATCCGATCACACGCAACAACCCCCGCTCAGGGAGGAGTCGGGGCGGAAGGCTGCACCCGCTCGACCGGGCGCGGGTACCGTTCCAAGAGGCTGCTTAGAACGGAGATCGGTATGCCCACACTGGACGAGAATCATACGGGTGCCCGTATCAAGGAACAGCGCAAGCTGGCCAGGCTCACCCAGCGCCAGCTCGCCGATCGGCTGCCCTACTCCTACAGCCTGCTCAACCAGGTTGAATGCGGCGCCCGCCCGGCCACGGCCGACTTCGTCGCCGCGTGCGCGAAGGTACTCAACGTTGATGTCACCGTTCTGACGGGGCAGCCGTACGTGACCGAATTGCAGCGCGACCGGCTCGCCGAACTCGTGCGGCCGATCCGTGAATCCCTCGACTTGTACGACCTCGGGCCCAACCAGGACCTCACAGTGAGGCCGGCGAAGCAGCTCATTGCGGATGCGGACCGAATGTGCGCCGAGGTCCGGGCGACGCACCTGCGCAACGCCGCCCGCGACTTGCCTGGCCTCATCGCCGAACTCACCCACACGGCGTGGTCGGCGCCCTCCACCGAGCTGTGGCAGGCCCTCGCCTCCACCTACCGCACCGCGCACGACATCAGCGTGAAGCTCGGCTACTACGACTTGTCCTCGGTCGCCCTGGACCGTATGGCCTGGGCCGCAGACCGTGCCTCGGACCCGTGCCTGGGCGCCGTACGCCAGTACATGCGGGCGCTGGTCTATTTCCGGGAAGGGGAGTATCGGATCGGGCAGCGGCTGCTTGCCTCCGGTCACACGGTGATCGGGCAGGCCGAAGAAAGCCGGGAAGCCCTCGCCGTTTCCGGACAGCTCCATCTCGGGGGCTCTGTTATCTCCGCGCGTGCCGAAGACAAGGCCGGCCTCAAGAGTCACATCTCCGAGGCCACCAGGATCGCGAAGAGGATCGGTGACGCCTCCGAAGTGCACTGGCTGAGCTTCGGACCCACGAACGTGGCCCTGCACAAGATGTCCGCTGCCGTCGAGATGCGCCAGTACGACGACGCGCTCAAGCAAGCTCGGAAGATGAGGCTGCCGTCACAGCTGGCGACATCTCGCCGCGCACACTTCCTCATCGACCAGGCGCACACCGAGATGGAGACAGGGCACACAGAGGCAGCGCTGAAGTCTATGGTCGAGGCACGTCGTCTGGCTCCGGAACAGACTCGGTACCACCCGGCGGCACGCGAGACGATCACCGGTCTCGTGCACCTCTCCCGGCGCACCCCCGACACACTCAGCCACATGGCTGCCTGGGTCGGCCTGTAGGGCGCTTACAACGCTCACGAATCTGTGAGCGTTCCGCTCCTTTCACAGCGTCACGCTGTTCTCACACCTCGTCAACGGCGATGCGAAAACAGCAAGATGACGGATCAGTCGGATCGTTCCGAGCAGGCACAGGCCTGCTCGACTCCGTCAGTCACCGCGTCGTTGCCGAGGGTGCCCCGGTGACCGGGCGAACGGCCCCGGGGCAAGCCAACGCTGTGAAGGAGCGTCGACATGACGAACGGTACAACCCCGACCCGACAGCGCCCGCTCGGCGCCAAGATGACCATCGAGGTCTACACGATCTCCCGTACGGGAGCGGTTTCGGCGCCGCGCGCAACGGTGAGCGTGCCCTACGAGTACGAGCCCGCACCGGAGTCGGTCAAGACGCAACTGCCGCCCTGTGCTTGCCCTTATCGTGCAGGAAGTACGCGAGTGAACGCCACCCATGACGAGACGGAAACGTCTTCATCGACGACCGCCTTGATGTGCGCCGAGGCGACGTGGTTCCTGGACCAGGCCTCGCTGCCGCGCCACCAGACTGTGAAGCTTTTCAGCCAGGACTTCCAACGCTACCTGGAGCAGCTGATCCCGCAGATCGAGCAGCTCACCGAACGCCTTCCCGAGGACGACGCGCCCGCAAAGGTGGCGTCGGCGGCTGTCAGTGAGGCTTGCCGACGGGTGGGCGAGCCGGAGTCCGCAGGCCTGTATGGGGAAGTCGAACGCGTGAAGCGGCTCGCCCGTTCCGTCCTGGCCCTGTGCGACCACTACGACACGCTCACCGGCATCACGATGTGCCTGGCCTGCGACATGCCGATCGGGGATGACAAGGAGCGGCTGCCGTACGACCAGGTCAGTCCCTCCGGCGGCGCTGCCCGGTCCGGGTCCGGCCACGTTCACGCTTGTTGCGCCAACAGGGTGTGCCGTACCCGCTGCTGAGCGGCCGCCTCGCCCCGGCTGAAGGGTCCCATGGCGACCGAAGGGTCAGGGTCGCACCTCAGCCCCATCTTTCCGGTGCTCCGCGAGATCCAGTTAGGCGGGGCCGCCCGGCTCGCCGCAAGGCTCCGCAAGACCTGCGGCGAGTCGGGTCACGCCGTCGCGTACCTCCTCCCTGGTCCCTGGTTGGGGTGCGGGGCGGCGCCTCCAGCGACCGAGCAAATATAAGAGAGAGGGCACCCGTGGACATCCCGCTCACCCTCACCACCACACCCCAAGGCGCCACCGACTGGACCGCCCTGCGCAACTACGCAGCGCTTCGCGGCCAGTTGCGCGTCTCCTTCGGCCCCCGCTGCAACATCGCCTGCTGGTTCTGCCACAACGAAGGCGACGTCCCACCCCCACTGACCCGCCTCGACCGATCCCAGCAGCCACGCACCCGCACCCTGTGCCCCGACCACTACGTCACGATCATCACCGCACTGATGGACGCCGGGCTCAAACGCGTCTACTTCACCGGCGGCGAACCCCTCACCTCCCCGCTGACCCGGCCCGTCCTGGAACAGCTCCCCGCCTCCGGCGCCGACGGCTCGTACACCCTGATCACCAACGGCACCCGCATCCACACCCACCGGACCTGGCTGGCCAGGACACCCCTGGACAAGGTGAAGGTCTCCCTCCACTACTTCTCCGACCAGTCCCTGCGCGCCATCGCCAACACCGACGTCGGGATCACCACCGTCCTGGAAGGAATCGAGACGGCCCGGGAGATCTTCGAGCGGGTCGAACTCAACTGCCTGCTGCTCAAGGACAACGCCCACGAGATCCGGCCCATCCTGGACTTCGCACTCGAACGGCGGCTGCCGGTGCAGTTCATCGAACTGGTCGGCACCGACTTCAACGAGACCCGAGCCTCCTCCGCCGTATCCGCCGACGACACCGTGGCCCACCTGCGCACCCTCACCCACGACGAGCACACCGAGATCGCCGGAGTCGGCCAGGGCCGCCGCGTCTTCCGTATCGACGGCATCGAGGTCGACGTCATCCACCGCAACCTGGGCCGCCATCACGTGGGCCAGTGCGGCACCTGCCCCCTGCGCTCGCAATGCGTCGAGGGCTTCTGGGCGCTACGCGTGGACCACGACGGCGGACTTCAACCCTGCCTGCTGCGCGAAGACCTCCGCCTGGATCTCAAGCCCCTGCTCGACCACCCGGCCCGGCTCGCCGAGGTGGTCGCCGGACACGTCACCGCGTTCACGGAAGGGACCTTATGAGCCTGCCAACCGCCTACCAGCCCACCCCGCCCACCAACCGCCACAGCCTCTTCCTCGTCTTCGAGGGCGTCTCCGGCATCGGCAAATCCACCCTCACCAAGGCCGTCGCCGACCGGCTCGACGCCCCCAGCCTGCACACTCTCCCCGCCCCACACTCCGACTGGTCGGCAGCGGTGAACAGCCGCCTACGCCCCCTGCCGCAGTTTGCCTTCTACCTCTCCGGACTCCTCCACGCCGCCGACCGCGTACGCCGCCACCGCACAACCGGTCCCGTCATAGCCGACCGTTACGCGTCCTCCGTCATCGCCTGCCACAGCGCCGTGCACGGCATCGACATGACCGAGACGGCCCGCCTGCTGGACCCGTTCCGCCCCTACCTGGAACTCCCGGACCACACCTTCTACCTGCACTGCTCGGAGCCGGTGCTGCGCCGCCGCCTGGCCGCCAAGGAGCGCACCGGCAAGCTCAGGCCGGACGACGCCGAACTGTTCGCCGTGCCCGGACGCCTGACCCGCCTGCTCGCCAACTTCGAGGCCGCAGCCCACGCCGACCCCACCGCCATCAAGGTCGACACCGACGACAAGACCGCCGACGAACTCGCCGACTGGGTCCTCAACCACCTGGAGACGACCCCACGTGCTTAACCCCATCGACACCGACACAGTGATCCGCGACGGCGGGGCTACCGGACACTTCCCCGGACAGATCCACGAGGGCGTCGCCTGGTGGATCGGCGCATGCCTCGTCGTCGCCACGAAGAGCACCCGCATCGCCGTAGCCCACGACGGACAGCCCACCAGCGCCACCTTCCACCAGCGGCTGTGCCAGGGAGCGATCAACGCACAGCACTACGCCTGCCGCGTGACCGACCTCCACACAGCCGACGAAACCGAACTGCTCGCCGCCATGGCCGACCTCGGCCACGCACCCGGCGCCCTCATCACCACCACAACCACACCGGACGGCGAGACGGTACGCATCATCCTGTACGGCGCCGAAGGCCGGCCACTCACCGAAGACACAGGCCTGGCCCAGATCCGACGCCTCATCGCCGACGACCAGGTCCCCATCCCCGTCAACCACGCCTCCAAGGGACACGTAGAACCCCACACCGCGAGGGAGTCGCAGACGTGATCGATGCCGCCGAGATCATCCGCAGCGGAACCGGAATCCTCTTCGTCACCCTCGACTCCCTGCGCCACGACGTGGCACGCACCGCGTACGACAACGGCCGGACACCGCACCTCGCACGGCTGCTGCCGGACGGCGGCTGGGAGCAGCGCCAGACCCCCGGAAGCTTCACGCTCCCCGCGCACTTGGCGTTCTTCTCCGGCTTCCTGCCCAAGCTCCCCCAACCCGAGCAGCCGCCCCGCCTCTGGGAGTGCCGCCCGCCGGCCTTCAAGACGGTGCCACCCGAGACCTTCCTCTTCGACGCCCCCAACCTCCTCGTCGGCCTGTCCCACCACGGCTACCGCACCGTATGCGTGGGAGGCGTCACCTACTTCTCCCGAGAAACCCCGCTCGGCTCCGTCCTGCCCGCGATGTTCGACGAAGATCACTGGCGCCCCGAGTTCTGCTCCCCGGATCCCGACTCCACACGCCACCAGATCGACCACGCCCTTGAACTCTCCGACCGGCACGCGGAACGGCCCCTGTTCCTGTTCGTCAACATCTCCGCCACCCACGTACCCCACGGTCACTACCTCGGCGAGAGCACGGACACCGCCGCCTCCCAACAGGCCGCGCTCTCCTACGCGGACGAACACATAGCCCGCCTCATCACCACACTGACAGCCACCCATCGCTGGCTGATCATCATGTGCGCCGATCACGGCGACGCCTATGGAGATGACGGCTTCCACGGACGCGGCATCGCCCACCCCGTCGTGATGAATGTGCCGTACGCGGCCATGGTGCGCTGAAGCCCCCGGGGCCGCAGCTACGCTCGCGCCATGAGTGACGTTCCCAGCGGCGGCCCGACCCGTGACGCCTCCGTAGTAGTGGCCCGCGACGACCAAGGACAGGTAGCCCTGCTGAGCGCCGAATTCCCCCGCCACGGCGGCCAGTACCTCTTCCTTCCCGGCGGACGGCGAGAGGAGGGGGAGAGCCCGGAGGAATGCGCCCGGCGCGAGTTGAGGGAGGAAGCGGGCATCGTCGCCGAGCAGTGGCGGGCGCTGGGCACGTATGCCATGACCTTGGAATCGACGGCCCGGGTTCACCTCTACGAGGCTCGTGAACTCACTCTGGGACCACAACAACTCACGCCCACCGAAGAGGACTTCAAGCTGTCCTGGTGGCCTATGGACAAAGCCCTCGACGCGGCCGCTCAAGGTAGCTTCTTGCTGGCGGTTGGTCCGCTTGCCTTGCTCTTGGTTGATCGGGCGAGATGAATTACCGTCGCGCGCTCTGTGGCGCGTGATGCCGCTCTTGTTCGCTGCTGCGCCCGCGCGTGCGGGAGCAGCAGCCCGTCAATTTCGACCTGGCAGGATGGGCGGGGCCAATCCCCGCATGCGCGGGGAGCAGGCGTCGTCGGTGTAGCGCTGAGCGCCGTCCCAGGGGCCATCCCCGCATGCGCGGGGAGCAATAACTTGCTGCGCCCTCCACAGGGCCATCCCCAGTGCTGGGGAACAAAACACAAGTGGGCGAGGCAACTTGAAGGTAGCTCAGCCTATCCAGCTCGCGGTCCAGAAAGTCAGCGACCTTCGACGCTGCACGAGGAAGACACACCGATTGCCTTCTGGCAATGCGGATGAAGAACACGGCGGGAGAAGAGTTGACCAAGCCGCCGCCCTCCACTGGCATGGCCCAGTAAAACACCGATTCCGCCACACCCTCCCAGAAGGGAAAAGACGGAATGCATTGACGTCCCCCCGTCGTGCAAGACCCCTCCCGTAACTAACGCCGTGATGATTACCGCGTTAGATCCATACGTGGTACATGGAATGCGGGAAGCGTAAATGCGGTCCATTGCGGCATTTGACTGTGCTGTCATGCGTCCTCTATCGAAAGTCCGGTCAAGGGCATCTGAACGCCAACTGGCCCCATTTTCGTGCCAGTCAGGCAAGACAGAAGGTTACTGACTACGCGGCGCCTTCCACGTTGCTCTACCGGAACTGGCGACCATTCGGCCGAAGTAGCCGTTCCTCTGCCCAATCTTGAGCAGGTGCGGGCTGAATTGCTCCGCTGTCGGTTTCCAGAAAGAAGGGGTCCGATCACAGGCGTGCTACCTGCTGAGGGGCCCGTCAGTACGGGGGAGGGTCACTTGAGCACTGACGGCACGTTGGGGCCAACCCCCGCGTGCACGGGGAGCGGTGGCGGTGTCGGCGCCGGTTGTCGGCGTCCGTAGACGCGAACAGCTTCTGTGTGGCGAGCCGCTCGGGACCATCCCCGCGTGTGCGGGGAGCAGCCGTACCGACTCACTTCCGCGGCATCCTCGACGGGGCCATCCCCGCGCGTGCGGGGAGCAGACGCCCGACCAGTCCAGCGCCATCACCACGGACCATCCCCGCGCGTGCGGGGAGCAGACTCGCTGACCTGCTCTTTTAGCTTGGGCATCGTCTGTTTTTGAGTAGTTTCATCGAATCACGCAAAACGCCTTTGTTCGACATATCTATTGATCAAGTCCTGCCGAATCGCCGCCGCTTGGAGGCCTTGCTCCAGCCAGCTCTAGGGGTGCTAGTTGGGGAAGACGTGCCGATGCTTGGGCGGCGGATCAGAGTGAGGCCCTCGTGGTCGATGGGGTGCCAGGCGTGGTCGTAGGTGCGGAATGTGTATCCCTGCTCATTGTTCGTCGTGTGGGCGAGCAGGGCCCGGCCTTGGTCGGCGTACTGCTGTACTTCGTCCCACAGGACATCGCGAACTTTCGCCGACGGGTTGCCGATGAAGACGCCTGCGGAGATCTCCAGAAGCCATCGGGTCAGGAAGCCTCGTAGGCCTGACGGACAGTTGGTGAGAACGATGACCGTCACCAGCTCACCGACTCTTCGTCGTAGTTGTGGCCGGACGGCACGGTGCGGCCACCGTCGCTCTGCAGGGCGACCACGTCTGATGCGTTGCCTGCTTCGTCAGGTCTGCCTGCCTTTGGCTGAAGGAGCCGCTGGATGTCGGCGACGCAGCGGTCCAGCAAGGAGAGTTCGTTGATGCGATCGCGCAGGGCGCGTCGGGTTCGTGAGCCGACGTCTTCTTCTCCTTCTCCTGCGATGTCGAAGGCCAACGGGATGCCGATCTCGGTCTTGTAGAGGTCGGCGATGTCCAGGACGAAGGACAGTTCATGGCCTGAGTGGATGAAGCCGAGCGCGGGGCTGCAACCGAGAGATGTGACTACGGCGTGGGCGACGCCGTACATGCACTGGGCGGCAGCCGTGACCGCCTGGTTGACGGGATCACCGCTGGTGAAGTCGCCCGGGGTGAATTTGCGGCCGTGCCAGGGGATGCCGGTGCGCGCCGCCTGGGCGCGGTAGCAGTCTTTGACTCGTCGTCCTTCTCGGCCGAGGAGTTCGTGGCGGGTGAGGCCGGCAGGGTCCTCGTCGGGGAAGCGCAGCCGGTACATGGCGCGTGCGACGGCAAGGCGGGTGCGGACGTTGGCCCATTGGCCGGCTTGGGCTTCTGCTAGGGCGGACGAGCGGGTCAGGGCCCGCCCGGCCGCGTAGTAGCGCACGCTGTGCTCGCCCACCCAGGCCACGGCTGCACCGGTCTCGCCCAGGACGCTCATGGCCTGGTGGGTGATGCGGGTGCCGGGGCCGAGGAGGAGGGTGCCGATGGTGGCGGATGGGATGTGCGTGGTGCCATCGGCGTCTTCGGCTGTGATGGCGTTGGCGTCCCGGTGGATCGTGCAACGCTCCAGGTAGATGAAGGAAACCCGGTCGCTGGTGCGGGTGAGGTGGCGTGGTGTGAGCGCGGGGCGCTTGCCGACAGTCGTCACCCGCTCATCTCCTCGCGTCGTGGGCTGCCGGGGCCAGGGTCATCAACCCGCAGCCGTACGCCTTGGCTTTGCCGAGCCCCTGGGTGAGCGTGCGGCGCAGGGCTTCGGGGTCGGTGACTTGGAGACGCCCGTCGTACGTGACGGTCACCAGGCTGACCGAGTGGCGCTGGGCCTGCGACGACGGGCCGCCGGACTTGGCGAAAGTCAGGGGACGCTGGTCTCGGACTGTCAGTTCGTGACGATCGCCGTGGTGTTCATGTCCCTTGAGGGTCGTACCGCTTGGCAGCAGGCGCTTGTCGTGGGGCTTTTCGATGATGCAGAATCCGGCGCGTTCTTGGCGTTCAATGAGCCAGTTCTTCTGGTGGACGGGGGTGATGTGGGCGGTTCGCTTGGTGGGCTCCCCGTCCTTTCGGCGGATCTGGTGTACCGGGTTGGCGGTGAGCCGGAATGCCCAGGTGTCGCCCTCGGCGAGGCGGTCCAGGAACTGCGTATAGGGCCTGGTCTGCCAGCCCGGTGTCTGTGGGTTGGTGGCTGCTGCGGGCCATCCGGCCTGTTCGACGAGATGGGTGAGGTCGGGTTGGGACGGGCTGACGACGTAGAGGAAGACTTCTGCCCGCGCATTGTGGTCGAGGCGCCACAGCACTCTGGGGGCGTCGGTATCGCCTTGGGCCGTGGGGAGCAGGTCGGGGAAGGATGACATGACGGCTGCGTGGAGTGCCTGCGGTGAGGAGAGCAGGCGGCGCGCGCCGGGGCGTGCGGTGTTCACGCGGAATCGGGTGAGATGCATCAGGCGCTCTCCTCCTGTAGAGCAGCGAACGGGTCGTGCGACGGCGCACTCCTCGTCGGGGTGGCGGCTTGGGGATTGGGCACGTCGACAGTGGTTCGCACCACACTGCGCAGCGCGTGACGTCGGTGCTCTGCCGCGAAACTCAGCGGCTGGTCACGCAGGACTTCCGCATGCTCTTCGTCAGGGCGGGCTTCTCGCAGGACAACCAGAGGGACGCTGGCTTGCCTGTACTGCTTGCGGTACCAGCGGGCGGCTTGCCAGGGCTCGTCGCTGAGGGCCTGGTGGAGTTCGCCGTCGTCATGGAGGGCGAGTTCCACGGGGTGGGATGGCGGGCAGGACCGTCGGCCGAGGTAGGGCAGGTAGACAGGAGCGCGCAGCGCGCCGTGGAGTTCGTCCAGCAGCGTGCCGTCTCCTTCGAGGGCGGTGACGAACACGGCGTCGGCGAGGTAGAAGCGTTCCGAGAGCGGCATCGACTTGTCGGTGTCCGCGTGATGGGCGGTCTGGAAGTCACGTAGACGGGTGCCGGGTTGGTCGATGCGGACGCCGAAGCGCAGGGCGCTCAACCGGGCCAGGGCTGCGTCGTCGCCCCGCTGGATGCCCTGGGCGGCGGCGAGCATGCCGATGACCCCGCTTTTCGTCGGTGCCGACTCGGTGGTGCGGCGGGTGAAGCGGGCGGAGGCCCCCCAGGCTTGCAGTGGGCCGGCGAGTCGGAGGGTGAGCACGCTCATGCGGGCTTCTCCATGCGCTCGGCGACAGCACCGCTCACCGAGGAGACCAGTGCGGTCAGGTTGGCCGCCTCTTCGCCGAGTCCGGTGAGCTTTTCGGTGCTTGGGCCGACGCGCAATACCCAGGTGCGCGTGGACTCATCGTCCCCGTAGGCCCGCTCGATGTCGGGGATGTACTCGGCCAGCCGCCCGGCGGCTTCCCTCACGTGTCCGCCGCCCAACTCACTCACCACGGGCTCTTCGAACGCCGCGACAAAACTGATGGGGCGTGTGGTGCGCAGCTTGACGATGACCGCGTCGGGGAGGGTGTGATGCCCGAATGTGTTGATCTTGCCTGTGGGCAGGGAGGCCACGAAGCCGTGGAGGAATGCCTCCACGGCGCGGCGAACAGGCTCGGTGATCGGCTCGTCGTCGCGCAGGCCCTGGCCTAGGTTCTCGCCGAGTTGGTGGACGGCGATAGCGGCATACCGGTAGAGGGTGGCGGAATTGAAATCGACGACGCCGATCATTCCGGCTCCGGGTTCGGCGTCCGTGTTCTGGTCATCGACGGCCGTGTAGTAGTCGGATTCGTTCTCCACGCGGTGAACGCTGATGGCATGGGCGACTTGGACCGCGGCATCCACGTTGATGTCGGCGGAGTCCGCGACCATGCGGCCGAACAGAGCGATGTCGACGGAGTGGCGGGTGTCGGCGATCGCTTTGGCCCGCGCCTTGTTGTCCTTGGTCTTCAGGTAAGCCTTGATGCCACCTGCGCCGTCGACGGCGAGTTCGGCGAGGCCGTCGAGTTGCCGGGCGCTGAGGAACATCAGGTACTTGGATTGCGGTGCCGGATCGTCCTCGCCGTCCTTGGCTGCTCCCGCCTTTCGCTTGGGCACCTCGATCTTGGAACCCGTCGCGGCCTCGATCACCTCGGCAGCAAGCGCCAGGGCAGTGCCTTCGAGGGAGGAGTCCAGGCTGACGATGCGCTCGGCGAGTACTTCAGCGACCTTCTTCGTACGCACGCCGAGTTCGCTCGGGTCCAGGAGGTGCTCGTCCCCGAAGTAGGTGCGGGTGGCGCGCTTCCACGCCTGGCTGGAGACGCGGGCCCGGGGCACCCCTCCGTAGACGGCGGACTTCGGTGCTCCCGTGTCGTCGCGGTTGAGGTTGCTGGGGGGCACGGTCTGCAGGGCGTGCACGTCGAGAAAGATCCGGTTCACGAGGCGTCCTTGAGGGTGTCGATGGTCGCGGCATCAGGCGGGGTCTGTCCGTTTGCGTCGGCTTCGTTCGGGGCTCGATAGGCGTGGAAGGACCGTCCCCATGCCCGGCGGACTGCATCCCGGCCGCCGGGCTCCTGCCAGTGACAGAGCTGCTCGGCCAGGAGTGCGTAGTCGAGATCGATGTCCTCGCCGCGCAGGAGCAGAACGATGTCCCGCAATCGCTGCGAGAGCGTCGTCAGGTCTGGGGCGTTGCCCGCGCGAATGAGTCGTTTGAGTACGGGTTCGGTGATGTCGCCCGGCGGCATCAGCCGGCGTACGGCGGTGCCGAGCCCTCGAGGTTTCTCGCGATGATTGGGTTGGTGCATGCCTTTGGGCCGGGACTGCTGGTGGAGTGCCCAGAGAGTGATCGCAACGTGTACCGCGTTCTCGGCCCGAGTCAGTTCCTGGTCGTTCAATGGCCGACCACCGTCCTCTGCGGTGCGGTGCAGCGGTCCGGTATCAATGAGCCCCCAAAGATCGGGGACTTGGGCGAATTCCTTGCCCGCTCCGCGTCGCAACCTGGCCAGCGCGGCCACGGCCTGGGGCCGGTCGTTGAGGTAGTCCGTCTGCAGCCGCGTGATCAGAGTGCCGGTGACCGCTGCGGCTTGTGCCCTGGCTGTGGGGACGGTGGAGGTGGTCATGCGGGCACCCTCGGTGAGGACTCGGACGCTTTTTCGGCGCCTGGCGGTTGGTCAGGGGCAAATGGATGGCTCAGCGCCTTGCTGAGACGGGAGCGGAACCACTTTTCGGCGAGCGCGGAGTTGAGCCAGAGGGAGCCCGTCTTCGTGGGGACCGTCCGGCCTTGCCACGCGGTGTCCCCGGCAACGGCCAGCAGCTGCTCGCCGTGCTTGACGAGGCATCGGTACACGTCACGCTGCCAGTTGGCGCGCTGCGTGTAGGGATCCTGCGCCTTGGCCAGGCTCGTCAGCCAGGTGCGGTAGGGGCCGTCGAGGGCTGCGAAGCCGATCTCGCGGGCCGTGGCGCGTGGGCCTTCGGAGTCGCGGCCGGCCGCGCGGGCAAGGTCGGTGGCGAGGTCGCCAAGAGCGGTGACCGCAGTTTCTGCTTCGGCGACCGCATCGATGGCCTGTTGCGCATGTTCCCGGTCCCGCTGGTGCAGGAGCACGACGGCCATGGCCACGTGGTCATCGACGATCTCGTCGATCACGGATTGCTGAGTGCCGTAGACCGGGCCGACCACGCGGGCCCGGATGAGGAAGCCGCGGGGCAGCTCTCCTTCTGTCACCAGGCGGGCGATCCACTCAAGGATGCCCGGCCGCAGGAACGGGGCAGCTTCCGCACCTTGACCGGCCTGGGCACGGTCGGCAATCAGCGAGGCCAGGCCTCGCCATGCCGCTCGCGTCGGGTCATGCTCACGGGGCAGGTAAATCAGCGGCTTGCCCTGCTTCTTCTCCTGCGCCGGGCTGCGCCGCCAGGCCGTCATCGGCTCATCGGTGTGCATGTTGTGCGCGGCGAGTGGATCGCCGTAACCGAGAACGACCCCGTGGACGCCTTCGGCGTCGAAGTGCAGCCGCACGCGGCGTGTCTGCCACGTATACAGATCCCGCACGCCTGACGGACGCCGTCCTTTGGCCTGCACGCCGGACCCGCAGGGTTCGCGCCGCCAAGCCGGCCGGTCGTCTCCGCCGAACCGTAGACCGTCGGTGTCGGCGGCCACCAGATTCAGCAGCAGGGTCTCGCGGAGGTTGTCGCCTTCGGCGAAGACTCCGCCGAGCGCTCCGGCCCAGCCGACCCCGAGGGGATAGACCTTGCCGCCCTTGGCGCGGTCGTCGCCCACAGCGCCGCTCTTGATACCGGAGGTGTCGTAGGCGTGAGCGTGAACGACCCAGCGGGCGGCCTCGGCGAAATCGAGCCGTTCCACGCTCGGCAGGCGGGAGCTGAAGAAGGGATCACCGTTGGGGACGTCGGCGACGATCCTGTTGAGGGAGAAGACTTCGTCCTTCGCCGTACGCAGCTGTGCCACCTGGTAGAACGGGGCGTTTGGGTGGAGCAGGTCGAACCGTGCCCGATGCTCGTCGAGGTACGGGCCGACGCGCGTGAAGCATTCGTCATCGGCCCACAGGTCGGCCCAGTGCTCGGTATCCCGGGGCCCGTCGAAGGCGTCGTGCGCCACGGCCAGAAGCAGCCTCAGCAGTGCGAACTCCTGGGTGGGCAAGTCTCCGACGAGACGGCGTAATTCATGAGCTTGCTCGAACACCGCGCGCAGCGACAGTTCGTCCGGGCTGCCGTCAAGGCGCAGGACCGGAATCCATGGCTGGCTGGTGAGATCGAACGCCAAGGCGCCGGCGTCGTCGCTTGGTTCAGGCACGGGTCACCTCAAGACCGTCGCGTTCGCTGTAGTGGAGCTGAAACCCTGCCAGGTGGGTCTGACAATCGGCGTCGAGCGCGAGAATCAGCTGGCCGGCGAGCCAGTGGCTCTCCTTCACCTGCCACGCGGGGACGTAGAGCTCTTCGAGCGCCGCGATCGCCTTGTCCATCACGTCGGCGTAGGAGAACTGGATCGGCAGTCGCAGACCGCAAGTGGCCGCCGCGCGGGCCGCTTTCGGCGAGGGCACCCGGTCCTGGGGCAACTCCAGTCCTGCCTTGCCGTCGGCGAGCCAGGGCACCGTGGCGAGGGATCCGTCGTCCAGGCGCTGGACGACGATGACCTCCAGGCTCTCTCTGCTGTCGCGCACCTGGGCGCGCCCGGCCCTGCTGTCGTCCGCGTCACCGGCGCCCGCCGCGACCCAGCCGATCAGCGGGCGCCCGGGCCGACTTGCCGGGGCAAGGAGGAACGTGTCGGCCCTGCTTGCCTGGTCAGCGCGGTGCTCTGAGTAGGCATCGCGCGCCTTCGCCATGGCATCAGCCCACTCTGCGGGACCCGCTGCCGCGTCCGCATACGCCTCTTGCACCAGAGGGCTGATGTCCTGCGGAAGCCGGATGGGCTGGTCTTCCGTGTCCAGGTGCGGCAGCAGGACGGCGGCAGACCGCAGCAGCATGTGAGCCCCGTAGACCGCGACTGATCCGCGCACCGGGGAGGGCACACCTGCGTCCCAATCGACGCCGGTCACCAGACAGCGCGCCGTGCGAAGCCGCTCGGGACGAGCGTCCTGAGCCTCACCGCGCTGATGCCGATGCAGACGCCCCACACGCTGGAGCAGAAGGTCGATGGGGCACAGATCCGTGATGAGCAGATCGAAGTCGACGTCGAGGGACTGCTCCGCGACCTGACTGGCCACCACAATGTGCGTCCCTGGCCGCCCGGTGGCCTTCCCGGGCGGTCCGAAACGCTTGAGGAGATCGGCGTCCTTCGCGGCCCGGTCGACATCGATGAAACATGAGTGGGCGACCGTCACGTGCTCGTCGCCGAACCGCTCTCGTAAGACGCGGGCCGCATCCAAGACCCGTTTGACCGTGTTGCGGACCACGAGCGCACAGCCACCGCCGTCGAGCTCCGTGGCGAGTCGATCGGCCAGCACGTCCAAGTCGTCGTCGAGCCGCTCAACCTGGATTGCCCCACCGCGCGCAGAAGCTCCAGGCTGCTCAACGACTGGCTCGCGCCCGGGCGCCACAGCCGTCAGCAGCGGATATGCGCTTGTCTGGCCCAGCACGTCGAAAGCCGCGGACTCTTCGCCGACCCCCGCGTAGGCCTCGGCGAGTTGTCGACGCCTCGCCGCGGGCAGTGTCGCGGAGAGCACCACCACCGGCACCCGGTACTCACCCAGCCACGACAGCACCCGGTCCAGATACGCGCTCATATACGTGTCGTAGGCGTGCGCCTCATCGATCACGATGACCTTGCCGGCGACCGCGAGGTGACGCAGCGCCAAGTGCCGGGATTTGAGCCCCGCGAACAGCAACTGGTCCACAGTTCCCGCCACGAACGACGACAACATGCCCTTCTTACGGCCCCGCAGCCATTCATGCGCCACAAGTTCCGCCGCAGCAGCCCGGGTCGGATGCGAGGGCCGCCATTCCTCGAAGACAGCATCCGAATCAACGGCCGTGATGGACTGGCGGCTTTCTCGCATGAGATCGGCGTACTCCTCATTCAAAGCAGCCTTGGAATGCGCCAGCAGCACAGAGACGCGTGCGCCGCCCTCGGCAGGCAGCCGCTCAAGCCAATCCAGCAGGCGAGGGAACATCGCGTTGCCGGTCGCCATGGTCGGCAACGCGAAGAACACGCCCCCAGCGCCCGCACGCGCCGCGAAAATCTCGGCAACAGCAAGAGCCGCCTCTGTCTTCCCCTCACCCATCGGCGCCTCGACCATCAACAGCCCCGGTTCCGGCATCTCCCGCGCGAGCCGGACCGCCGCCGCCTGCACCGGGCGGACCTTCGCTCCCTCAGGCAATTCGAAGCGGGAGGCAAAAAGCTCCTGCACATCCCCGCCGCCTGGAACGTCAGGCCGCCACGGCGGCGGAAGACGCAATCCTCGCCAGGCCGCAGCCACCCGCGCCTTACCGCTGCGCGGCGACTCCTCCGGAAAGTACGGAAACAACGCCGGGTTGCTGGCAACCCAATCGGCGATGATCACCAGGGCGGTGAGCAGCACCTGCACCGGCTGCGGCAATCTCGCCGTTCGCCACTCCGCCAGCCGCCCGCGCACCCCGTACTCATCAGCGCAAGCATCGAGTAGCTCGTCCTGCACCCGCTGCCACAGTGGGCGGCTCGGCCCTGGTGTGCGCAGCAGATACGGTCGATCGTCCAGCGCCTTGATCTGACCGTGGTCCGGCGGCACTCCATGGTGGCCTCCCACCACGATCGTGAACTGCCCGGACTGCCGCCCCGTCCAGCCGTGCGATGCGAGCCACTCGCTGAGCAGCAAGTGCCCGGCCAAGCCGTGGGGAGCCATCCTGCGATCCGGGCCGAATGCGCGCGCCGTCCGCATCTCCAGGCCCTCCGCCCGCATCCGGTCGGCAAGTTGATCGACCTGACAGGCAAAGGCAGGCGTCGCCTTTCCGATGTCGTGGACCGCAGCGAGCCAAACCACGAGGCATCGGGCATCCGCCTCGCCGCCGGGTAACGACTCGGCGATTAAGCCGCGAAGACTGCTCGGCACCCAGTTGTCCCACAGCAGTCCCGCCACGGCAGCACTGTCGTCCATATGCCGCCACAAAGGCAGCCAGCCGTCAGTATCACGGTCATGCTTGGCCCACACGGTCCGCACTGGACCCGCCAGGCGGCCACCTAGCCCTGAGTGGCGCTCCCCGTCATCTTTCATGGCTCGATGAATACAGGTAATTGCCAGGCTGCGTAGGCATCTGCAGGAAATCATCCATATTTCTGGCGTACTTCAAGTCTGGAACCCTCGGCAGGGGTAGGCAGGCCGTAGAATCCACCGTCGACCAACCTCATGATTTCTGGAGCGCCCCGGTATGTCGGGATCGACGGTTTCGGTGAAACTCTATGAAAACCAAGCACGCCAGCCATGGAGCCGCAGGTCACGCAGTCTGCTCCCCGCGCACGCCGTGATGGTCACACGGACGTCTCTGGGTGTGGGGCGCACCCAGGCAGATGAGCGCGCCGCTCGCCTCGCCTGGTCGCTGCCGATGGCCGGGCGGGCCACCTGTGCCGGGCCGCCGACGTGCTGGATCTCGTGATCCTCGGTCACATCCTGACTGACGAGGACGGAGAATGACCGCGCCCGCCACGGAGACCTCGCCGTTGTCGGCGGAATGCATGCTTGCGTAGCGCCCGGAATGCAGGCGGCGCTGCATGGCGACTGCCGCCAGACCAAGGGCAGCCCGCTCCTTGGAACCAGGGGCATCCTGCTCCAGCCAGCTACGGCTGCTCTTGCCATCCCTTCAACATGCCCGGCGTCTGAACGACCGCTCTGCCCTGGCGGCAGGGCCCCATGGCGACATGCGGGAGGTGGGGCAGAGCGGCTTCGCCGCGGCGGGGAGCGAGCGATCACCGGTGGGCATGCGGGCCTTACTGAACGGGGCTGTATGCGCTCCTGCTGAACTCGGATCTCGGTGGCGAAGGAGCGCATCTCCAACTTTCTGCCGAGACGTGCGTCTTTGCTTCTGGATCACCTGATGTGGTGGTGATGGGACGATAGATCGTTTCTGTTGATTCCCGCCCCGCTACAGTCCGTTACTTAGGGCGACGAACATGTCGCTTTTGGTAACGGAGGTGTGTGTGAGCAGGGCATTGATCGGGGCAGTGGCAGCTGGGCTGATCCTCGCGGGGGCGGGAACGGCGCTGGCAGCGCAGTCGGGAAGCATCCCGCAGCTTTCCTCGGGAGGCGTCGAATTCACGGACGGGAAGTTCAAGTTCAACCCAGCCGGCACCAACCATGGCGCCTTCGAGTGGCGGGGGCGGCTCCATGACACGTCCCCCGACGACGGCCACAACGTGTACATGCAGGTCCGCGTCGAGGGGCACGGGTGGGTGCGGTACAACGGCAAGCAGCGCAGCTCGGTGTGGATGCATCACTCCACCTGGGACGGCGCTCAGCGGTATACGGACGACGCGAAGATCCGCGCGTGCCGTGACCGGGGGAGTTTGCGCCCGGACAACTGCTCGAAGACCGAGAAGTTCTCGCACCACGTCGACTGAGCCTGCTGGACGTTCAGAGCCCAGGCGCTTTCGCCTGGGCTCGCGCTCTTTCTTAGGGGAATGAGATCAACACGTCAGAAGTCTTGTCCGCCAAGGGAGTCGACCTTCTCTACGGTCTGACTCCCGCTGTCAGGAACGCGGAGATCTCCTTGGGCAGGGGAGAGGTCGCCGCGATCACCGGCCAGAGCGGTTCCGGCAAGTCGTCGTTGTTGTACTGCCTGGCCGGAGTGCTGCCCGTGGCCGGTGGTGAAGTCCGTTTCGAGGGTCGTTCGCTGGCGGAGCTCGATGATGAGGAACTCAGTGCGCTGCGGCGCGAGCGCTTCGGGTTCGTTTTCCAATACGGGGAACTGCTCCCGGAGTTGACCGTCGAGGAGAACACGGCCCTGCCGCTGCGGCTTGCCGGGCAGCGCAAGGCGCCGGCGCTGGCCGCGGCCGGAGAGGTCCTTGGGCGGCTGGGCCTAGCCGATCTGCGCGAGCGGCGGCCTTCGCAGGTGTCGGGAGGGCAGAGCCAACGCATCGCGGTCGCTCGGGCGTTGGTGCACAAGCCCGCCGTGGTCTTCGCCGATGAGCCCACCGGTTCGCTCGACAGCGCCAACGCCGCGGCCGTGCTGAAGGAGTTCCTCACCCTCGCCCGCTCCCAAGGGACGGCAGTGGTACTGGTGACACACGACGACCAGGTGGCATCCCGTGCGGACAGCCGCTACACCATGCGCGACGGCGTCCTCACGGCCCAGACGAGGGAGGAGGCTTCGTGAGGGAGTTCCTGCTGGGTCTGAGACTCCTGTTGGGCAGCGGCCGGGGCAATCGCGTGCGCTTTCTGCTCATGGTGACGGGTAGCGCGATCGGGGTGTGCTGCCTTGCGGCAGTGCTGGCGATCCCCGACATCCTTGCCGCACAGGACGGGCGCAAGGCGGCGCGTTATCCGGACTGCGACAGGAAGGACTATGAGGGCTACTGCATCGCCACCGCCGGCGACTCCTTCGAACTCACCAGAACGGACCCCTACGGTTCGGAACCCCTCACTCGAGTCTTCGTGGCCCGAGGAGGCAATCCCATCGAACCGCCACCCGGTCTGAGTGAACTCCCCGCACCGGGCGATGTGTTCGTCTCTCCTCGATTGAGGGAGACACTTCATCAGGAGCCCGGACTGGCTCAACTCGTGCCGGGTAAGGACAGAGGGCTTATCGCGGCCCCTGGCCTGGCTCATCCCGACGAACTGTACGCATACGTCGGAGTCGCCCGCGATGACCTCGAAGAGGCCTACCGTGTGACGACATTCGGCAAGGAGTACCCGCCCTCTCCCACGGTGGAGTCATCGGCGCTGGACATCGTGCGCTTCACCCTCGTCGGAGTCGTGCTGCTACCGCTGGCGGTGTTCCTGTCTGTGTGTGCACGGCTCTCTGCCGCTGCCCGCGCCCGGAGACTCGCTGCTCTGCGCCTGCTGGGGCTGAGTACGAGGGGCACCCAGCGTGTCAACGCCGCCGAGACCGTCGTCGCCGCTTTGCTGGGCGCGGTCCTTGGCCTGGGTGCTTACTGGGTCGTCAACCAGTGCGTTTCGCGGACTGGGCTGCCCGGCTTCAAGTGGTACCCGTCCGATGGTGCCTTGTCCGTGTCCACCGTCCTCGTATGTGTGGTGGGCTGCACGGCCCTCGCGTGGTTTGTCGGACGGACCAGCGCCAGAAAGGCGGCGGCGAATCCGCTGGCCGTACGGCGCAGCGCTGTGGAGAAACCGCCCGGCAAGTGGGGGCTGCTGCCGCTCGTTCCGGGACTGGGCATCGTGGCCGCGTACTGCGTGGCCGGTGCGCTGGGGCGCCCACCGAGAGACACCGGACTCTCCTCGATCCTGATGCCGCTCGCCGTCGTCCTGGTCGGAGCCGGCCTCGTGCTGACCCTGCCGATCCTCACTCGGACCCTCGCCCGGAGGCTGGCCGGCTCGACCCGCTCGATCTCCTTCGGACTCGCCATGAGGCGCAACGAGGTCGAGCCAGGGGGAGCGTTGCGGGTGGCGACCGGCCTGGTGTTGCTGGTCTTCTCCGCATCGCTCGTACAAGGCGTCCTCATCGAGCTGGACCAGGTGACCAAGCACACGTCGCCAGTGCAGATGTACAAAATCCCGCTCGACGGAGTCACCGATGAGAAGCGGCAGGCATGGGAGAAGGTGAAGGGGCTTCAAGGACATGCCGTCGTCATGGACTCATGGACGGACTTCGATTTCGCTCGGCCGTCTCCGGTGATCAGTGCCGTGATCGCCACGTGTGATCAACTGCGCGCGATGGTGCCGAAGGTGGGCAGTTGTGTGGACGGACGTCCGGCGCGGCTGTGGGACCCGAATCAGGTCCACGACGAGGAGGGCAAGCCGGGGATGGTCTTCCCCTTCCACTTGCGGCAGGAGAAGCAACGTCGTGTCATGCAGGTGAAGGTGCCGCGACAAACGCTCCCATACCGCGACCATGCCGGGCTGTTGGCTTTCGGCACGGGGGATGTCCTGCTCCCGCCCTCTGCCCTCCCATCCGGCTTCCGCCCCGAAAAGGCCACCCTCGTCCTGCTCAGTAGTTCAGCCCCCGAAACTGTCCGCGCCGTTCTCGACAGCATCGCTGCGGTCGACCCCACCATCGAGGTCCGTACGCCTGGCATCGTCGTCACGTCACTCCAGCAGATCACCGTCGTGAAAACCCTCCTGGCCGTAGGCATGGTCCTAGGCCTCATCATCGGCGTAGCCGCCTACCTCGTGGCCGCCACCGACCGAGCCGTCGAACGGCGGCCGCAGGTCACGGCGTTGGCTCTGCTGGGGGCCAGGCCGCGTACCCTGCGGGCCGTGCAAGTGGCGCAGGTTGTGTTGCCGTTGGCTGTGGGGCTCGTGCTTGCCGTGGTTACCGGGAAGCTGGCCGAGTCCAGTTATCTGGTGACCGGCGGTGGGGCGATTTTCTGGGACGGGGCCGGGGTGCCACTGCTTCTGGGGGCCGCCCTCGGTGTCGTGGTCGTCGCCGCGCTCGGTGCGTTGCCGTTGGTCGGGCGGCGGATCGATCCGGAGTTGATTCGGCGGGACTGATGTGCGGAGGGCGGGTAGCGACTGCGGTACGGGAGTGGCATCTCGGGGTGTTTCCGCACTCCTTTCGATGGTGTTCGAAAGGAGTGTCCGTGCCCGTCCCGATGATCCACGCTGGGCACATCAAGGGCTGCGCGGCCGAAAAGGGCCGGGCATGCACCGAACATCGGGGGAAGGACCCACATGCGCATGACCAAGCGAATGGCCAGGAAGACGGTCGCCGTGCTCGGAGCGGCGGCAGCCGTGACCGGCCTGAGTGTCGTCAACAGCCCGACCGCGTCGGCGGCCGGTGAGTGGTGCAACCACCAGACCTGCTTCACCATCAACACCGACGGCCGTTTCGTGGGCCGTATCGAGACGTCGGTGTGGAGCCAGAACATCCAGGGCGCGACCATCAAGACGCACATCTGGGCCACCAACGGTCAGTTCGACCTCTGGACCAAGAGCGAGAACGTCGACGCCTTCACCACTTACCGGGACTTCAAGGACATCAACCAGGACGTTCCGCCCGGCACGCGGATCTGCGTCGAGGGCTGGCAGAACGGCGTCAGCCGGGGCCTGCCCTGCGTGGCCGTCACCGACTGACGTCGACACCGAACGTATGGGGACCTCCACGGTGCGTGGGGGTCCCCGCTGTCGTTACTCGCAGGCCACGCCGGACTCGGTGTCTCCAAGGTTGCCCGAGTCTGGCTCGATGCTGGCTGTTTTGTGCACGCGGACTTGTCCACGGCTTGACGATTTGTTCCGTATGCGTTCAACCAGGCGTCTGTGCCTGCGTCGTGTGCCGTCCCTAACGTCCCTGAGCGTTGCGGAAGAAGGGACTCCATGGGCACACTCCTCGCTGTCCGGGCTCGCGGCATCACCAAGTGTTTCGGCGATGTCGTAGCTCTCGACGGTATCGATCTGGATGTGGCGCAGGGTCAGATCCACGGCTTGGTCGGACCGAACGGCGCCGGTAAGACGACGTTGCTCGGTCTGCTGCTGGGGCTGGCCGTCGCCGACAGCGGCCGGCTGGAGATCCTGGGTACGCCGGTCGGGCGGGCGCTCGCCGCTCCTGATGGTGTGGCCGGCTTTGTGGACGGGCCGGGCCTTTACCCCTCGCTCACCGCCAGGCAGAACCTCGCCGCGCTGGTGGCTCTGCGTGGCCGCGATGCATCGCGGACAGCGGGGATCGATGCCGTGCTCGAGCAGGTCGGGCTCACCGATGTTGCCGACGACGGGACCCGCGGCTTCTCCCTCGGGATGCGTCAGCGGCTCGGGCTCGCCGCCGCCCTGCTCACCAAGCCCCGGCTGCTTGTGCTCGACGAGCCTTCCAACGGCCTTGATCCGGCGGGTACAAGACACGTTCACGGGGTCCTCGCCCGGCTCGCGGCGGGTGGAACCGGCGTCGTGCTCTCGAGCCACCGTATGGACGACCTTCAGGCACTGTGCTCCGAGGTCACCATCCTCGCCACCGGACGAGTCGTCTTCTCCGGACCGCTGAGCAAGCTGGCCGCCGAGAACCGCGAACTCGACTACCGGTTGGTCACCTCCGATGCGCGGGCCGCCCGCCGGGTGGCTGTCGGCTCCGCCGGGATCCGCGTCGTCGGCGACGCCGGGGCGCGGCACGACGACGCCGAGAGGCTCGTCGTTCGTGCGCTGGTGCCCGCCCTCGATGAACTGGTGGTGCGGCTCGTGCATGCGGGCATCGCCTTGCGGGAGTTCGCCCCTGTGGTGTCGCCACTCGAAGCCGCGTTCCTCGCCCTCACCGAGCAGCCGACCGAGCAGCACATCGACCAGCCGACCGAGCAGCACGCCGAGCAGCAGCCCACCGAGCAGCAAGGGGCCGACAGATGACCGTGACCATAGTCAACGACCGTGCTGCCGACGCCAGTCGCGTCTCCGTTCCGCGCGGTTACCGTTTCGAGCTGGTCAAGCTGGTCTCGCAATGGCGGATCCGCTTGCTGGTTCTCGCGTGCTGGATCGCTCCGGGGCTCTTCGTCGCTGCGGTGAGTCAGCAGAGCACGCTCCCCGTCGACACTCTCTTCGGTCGCTGGATGCATGCCACGGGGTGGGCCGGGCCGCTGGTGATGCTCGGTTTCGCGGGTACCTGGGCCCTTCCGCTGCTGACGTCGGTGGTCGCCGGTGACGTGTTCGCCTCCGAGGACCGGCTCGGTACCTGGCGCCACCTGCTCGTGGCGGTGCGCTCGCCTCGGCGGATCTTCGTGGCGAAGGCGCTCGCCAGTCTCACCGTCATCCTGCTGCTCGTGGCCGGGCTGGTCTGTTCCAGCACGGTCGGCGGGGTCGTAGCGGTCGGCAACCATCCGCTGGTCGGACTCGACGGTCACCTGCTGACGCCGGGGGACGCCGCGGGCAAGGTCCTGCTTGCCTGGGCCTGCGCCCTCGCTCCGACCCTGGCCCTGGCCGCGATCGGTCTGCTCGGGTCCGTCGTGCTGGGGCAGTCCCCGATGGGGCTGTTGCTGCCCGCGCTCGTCGCGCTCGGGATGCAGGTGGCCCAGATGATGCCGCTCCCCGTGGCCGTGCGGCTCGCCCTGCCCGGCTACGCCTTCATCTCCTGGAACGGTCTGTTCACCAGCCCCGCACAGCTCGGCCCGCTGCTCATCGGCGTCGTGGTCAGCCTGGTGTGGGCGGTGACCGCGACGTCGCTGGCGTACGTGCTTTTCCTGCGGCGCGACTTCACCAACCTGAGCCACGAGGGATCGGTGCGTCGCGCGGTCACCGCCGGAGTGCTGCCGCTCGTCGGGCTGGTCGCCGTCACGGTCGCGGTCGTCGCCGCGGCGACCGGGGCCACGGGCTCCGGGATCGAGCAGGACAAGGTGCAGCGCTCGCTCGCCACGGAGTTCGCGCACCTGTACCGGGTCCAGACGGAGCAGCTCAACCGCCCCGACGTCACCGAAGCGCGGCTGAAGGCCACGGCGGCGTGCGACAAGGGCAGCGTCCAGGTCGCCGCCGAGGGGTCGGGCAACGACTGGCGTTGCGTCGTCTCCTGGCATCTCCCCGACGTCGAGGCCGTAGGGACGGCCGTCTACCAGCTCGACGTCACCCCAGACGGGCGCTTCATGGCCGATGGCGACGGACCGAAGGAAGTGAACGGCTACTTCCTGGTGCGGACTTCGACCGGTGACGCACCGAACCCGCTGTGGCAGTTCGACGGAAACGTCGAGCTGCTGTCCGCCACCCCGAAGGGATAACTCCATGCAGGTAACACGCCGTCGTCGGCGTGTCGAGAAGGCCCGTTCCGGCTTTCTCGGCAGACGCCTCGGCCGCCGGATACCCCTGGTAACGGCAGGCACCACCGCTTTCGCCATCGTCGCCGCCGGCGTCGCCTTCGCCCAGACGCACCAGTTCGGCACCGACCAGGTCGGCCAGGTCACCGATCAGGGCCAGGTCGTCTCCAGCGACCAGTACATCGCCCCGTACGGCGACCGCCTCGTCGTCAACAACGGCAAGATCATGTCGTCCACCGTCAGCCCGGACGGCGCGCACCTCGCGGCCTCGGTGACCGACGGTGGTTCGGCGCTGGCCATCGTCGACCTGAAGAACTGGAAGGTGCAGCAGCTCGTCGGCACGGCCGCGTCGTCGACCCCGCGCATCAGCAGCAACTCCGTGGGCCAGGAAGGCCCCACGTACTCTCCCGACGGTTCGCAGCTGTGGCTGGGGCAGACCGACGGCTACACCAAGTTCACCGTGAGCCCGGACGGCACCGTCGCGGGCCCGACGTCCGTCAGCATCCCGGCGGACGGGGACAAGCACGCGCTGGTGGGTGAGGCGGTGTTCTCGTCCGACGGCTCCACCGTGTACTCCGCCGTCAACGGCCAGAACCGCGTGGTGGCCATCGACGCGGCGACCGGGGACATCAAGCAGAGCTGGGCCGTGGGCAACGCACCGCGTGACATGGTCACGGTCGGCGACAAGCTCTACGTGAGCAACGAGGGCGGGCGCCCGGCGAAGTCCGGCGACACCACGATCAACTCCTACGGCACCCAGGTGCCGGCCGACCCGAAGACCGCTGCCACGACCACCGGCACGGTCAGTGTCATCGACCTGGCGAACCCCGACGCCGCCGTCTCGAGCATCAACGTCGGTCTGCATCCGACCGCCCTGTACGCCAAGAAGGGGGCGCTGTTCGTCACCAACACCGCCACCAACGACGTATCGGTCATCAACACCTCCAGCGACAAGGTCGTACAGACCATCGCCACCCAGCCGTGGCCCGAGGCATCGGTGGGCTACGAGCCCGACGCGGTGACGCTCACCGACGACGGACACCTGCTGGTGACACTCGGCCGCGCCAACGCGGTCGCCGTCTACCGGTACACCAGCCCGCAGGAGCCGGTCAGTTACGTCGGCCTGCTCCCGACGGACTACTTCCCGGCGGAGATCACAGCCGTCGGCAAGGAGGTGCTGGTCTCCAACACCCGGGGTATCGACGCCCGCCGTCCCACCACTGCCGGTGCGCACGGCACCCATGACACGACGTCGAGCGTGCAGCGTTTCACGCTGCCCGGCGACAGCGTCATCAGGTCCCAGACGGCCAAGGTCTTCCAGCAGAACGGCTGGGCCAGCGGCTCGGTCACCAAGGGCACGGGGGCGGCGGCGCCGGTGCCGGTCCCGCAGCGGCTCGGCGACCCCTCGACGATCAAGCATGTCTTTCTGATCGTCAAGGAGAACCGGACCTATGACCAGGTCTTCGGTGACATGCCGGAGGGCAACGGCGACCCGTCGCTGGCGCAGTTCGGCGAGAACGTGACGCCGAACCAGCACGCTTTGGCCAGGCAGTTCGGGCTGTACGACAACACGTACGACATCGGCACGAATTCCGCCGAGGGTCACAACTGGATGATGCAGGCGGACGACCCGGAGTACACCGAGTCCTCGGCCGGTGAGTACGCGCGCAGCTACGACACCGAGGACGACGCCCTCGGCCATCAGCGGACCGGTTTCATCTGGACCGGTGCGCAGGCGGCGGGCAAGTCCGTCCGGGACTTCGGTGAGTTCCAGCAGTTCCTGACCAAGCCGGCGGACGCGAGCTGGCAGAACCTGTACTGCGACTCCAAGAACATGGCGGCGACCGGGCAGGACACCGCCTACCCCCTGGTCTCGTCCTCGCCGATCCCGTCGCTCAACGACGTGTCGGTGCACGGGTTCCCGAAGTTCGACACCAGCGTCCCAGACATCTACCGGGAGCAGATCTGGAAGCAGGACTTCGAGAAGAACGGGCCGGCGAACCTGAACATGTTCTGGCTCTCCAGCGACCACACCGGTGGTCCGGCGAGCCCGGCCGCACAGGTCGCGGACAATGACCTCGCGACCGGCAGGATCGTCGACGAGATCTCGCACAGCAAGTACTGGAAGGACTCGGCGATCTTCGTGGCCGAGGACGACTCCCAGAACGGCCTCGACCACGTCGACGGCCACCGGGCCCCGATCCAGATCATCAGCCCCTGGGCCAGGCACGGTGTCGTCGACAGCCACTACTACTCGCAGATCACGATGATCCGGACCATCGAGCAGATCCTCGGGGTCCACCCGATGAACCAGAAGGACAGCGCGGCCAGCCCGATGCGTGGCGCGTTCACCCAGAAGGCGGACTTCACGCCGTTCAAGGCGCTGCCCAACCGGACCTCGTTGACCGATGGTCTGGCGACCCCGCCCGCGTGCGGGGTGGACACCCCGGCGGCGCAGGATCCCAAGGCGGCGGCGGTGCCCTCGGCGAAGGTGCCGGCGGACGAGCAGGGGCTCGCGGCACAGTGGCAGGACTGGAAGTCGCATCAGCGGCTGTCCGGGCCGAACGCCGTGCCCGACTTCGCGAATCCCGCGCAGATGAACCACTTCACGTGGTACGAGACGCACGGGTGGACGAAGCCGTACCCCGGCGAGGACAAGATCTTCGCTCCGAAGGATGTGCCGGGTGCCTACATCCCGTCGTCGGAGTCCGACGGCTGACGGCTGACGGCTGACGGCGGACCCCTTGACGCGGGCTGACCGCGTCAGGGGGTCCCTGGCCGACTACGACCGGAACGGCCCCCTCACCTCATACGTGATCCCGCCCGACGAACTCCCGCTCGTGCCCCGCTGGCTGGAGAAGTACAGCCGTGTGCCGTCGGGGGAGAAGGCCGGGCCCGTGATCTCCGAGCCCGACTGGCCGTCGATGCGGAGGAAGGGGGCCACTACGTCGTCGGGGGTGATGACGCAGATCTCCATGTTGCCGCCGTCCTCCGCGACGTACAGGTCGCCGGAGGCGGAGCCGGTGATGTTGTCCACGCCGGTGAGGGGGGCGGTGCCGGAGGTGACGAGGGAGTCGTCGTAGGCGAGCTCGTAGGTGTTCGTCGTCAGGTTGAGCTGCCAGACGCGGTTGTCGCCCTTCGTGGTGAACCAGACGGTGTCGTCGGCGTAGTGGCAGCCCTCGCCGCCGTTGAAGGACTTGGAACCGGATACCTGGGTGCGGGTGGTGGTGGGGGAGCCGTCCGGGTCGGGGATGTTCGCCCAGGTGAAGGAGCCCGATGTGGCGGTGCCCGCGACCATGACCTGGAGGGTGCCTGAGGACAGATCGCCCCATGTCGTGGGCACGAAGCGGTACAAGCGGCCGTTCGTCTCGTCCTCGGTCAGGTAGACGACTTTGCGCACCGGGTCGGCGGCTGCCGCCTCGTGTTTGAAGCGGCCCATCGCGTCGCGGCGGACGGCTGCCTTCGTGCCCCACGGGTCCGTCTCGTAGACGTAGCCCAGTGACACTTCCTCGCAGGACAGCCAGGTGTTCCAGGGGGTTTTGCCGCCCGCGCAGTTCTGGCGGGTGTTGGACAGGATGCGGTACGCCGAGGTGATCGCGCCCGTCGACGAGAACTTCACCGCGCTCGCTCCGCCAGACGGGTTGATCTCCGAGTTGGAGACGTAGATCCAGCCGGTGCCGTCCGGGTAGCAGGCGCCGCCGTCGGGGGCGTTGTGCCAGGTGTACGACGTTCCGGTGACCGTCTGGCCGGAGCGGGCGATCACTCTGCTGGTGAAGCCGCTGGGGAGTCTGATGCCGGCCGCGTCCGGTGAGCCGAGGGGTCCGTAGGGGCCGGTGCCGGGCTGGGCGGGGGCCGCGTAGGCGGCGCCGCGCCAGAGGGTGCCGCCGAGGACGGCCGAGGTGGCGCCGATGGCGGCCGTACGCAGGAGGGTACGACGTTCCACGCTTGCTCCAGGAGGGTGTCGTGACCGGCCCGCCACCGGTCGGCGGCGGGGTTGCACGGTGACGGACTCTAGGGGCGTGGGGTGGATTTGGGCTTGCTGTGGACGGGCTGTGGAGTGGGCGTGCGGTGAAGTTGGACGCCGAGGTGGGGCTGGGTCGGTGTTTCTCGGCGGCGTGTGCTCGGCCTTGCCAACATGTGGGCGCCGGGGGGTGGTTCGGCGGACGGCAGGCGGATCACGGCGTCGAGTCCGCCCGTTGCGGCGGCGCGCAGGCTCGCCTCGCCGCCGCTCGCGTGGGCGAGGCGTTGGACCAGGGAGAGACCGAGGCCCGTTCCGCCCTTGGGGGCGCCGGGGGCGCGCCAGAAGCGGTCGAAGGCGCGGGCGCGCTGGTCGGCGGTCATGCCGGGGCCTTCGTCGGTGACGTGCAGGTCGACCCAGCAGGGGCGGGCGTCGCGCAGGGTGCGGCGGGGCGGGACGTGCAGGCGTAGTTCGATGGTGGTCGTGCTGCCGGGTGGGGAGGCGCGCAGAGCGTTGGAGAGGAGGTTGTCCAGGATTTGTTCGGTGGATCCGGGGAGGGCGAGGACGGGGCCCACGCTGCTCGCGAACAGGACCAGGGAGACGTCTTGTTGGGCGAAGAGGGGTGCCCAGGTGTGGTGTCGTTCGGTGCAGACGGCGCCCACGTCGATCGGCGAGGGGGTGGCCGCGTCCTCCTCCAGTCGGGCCATCGCCAGCAGGCCTTCGACCAGGCGGGAGAGGCGGTCCGTCTCGGTCACGGCGGCGGTGAGGCTGGGCCGGCCGGGGTCGAAGACGTTCGGCTCCAGGTTCTCCAGGCGCAGCCGCAGTGCCGCGAGCGGGGTCTTGAGCTGGTGTGAGGCTTCGCCCGCGAAGGCGTGCTGGGAGGCGAGGAGATGCGCGAGGCGGGCGGCGGTGCGGTTGAACGCGGCTGCCAGGCTGCGGACTTCGGGCGGGCCTTTGGTGACGGTCACCGGGTCGGCCCGGCCGCCTTCCGCCAACTCGTGGGTGGCGCGTTCCAGTTCGCGGATCGGGCGGCCGGTCCAGCGGGCGATGGCGAAGCCCACGAAGGTCACGGCGGTGAGGACGCCGAGTCCGCCCAGGGCGAGCAACAGCCATACGTGGTGGACGCGTTGGTGCACCATCTGGGTGGGGACGGTGAGCCATACGGCGCCTTCCGGGCGGGCGCCCTGGCCCACGGGCGCGGCGACCGAAAGGTACTGGACGCCGCCGATGGTGGAGGTGCGGACGTCGGCCGTGGAAGTGCCGTGCAGTGCGGCCGCGATGCCCGGGCGGGAGGCCAGTGCGCCGGATACCTCGCTGCTCAGTGGGTGCGAGGTGGCGAGTGGAGCGCCTGATCCGTCTACGACCACCACCTTTCCCCCGATGCGTGCGGCGCAGTGGGCCACCCGGCCGGGCAGGTCGCGTTCGGCCCGGCCGGTGGCGAGGGACAGTGCGGCGTACGCGGAGACCGACTCGGCCTCGTCCTTCGCGGCGTTGACCACCCGCTCCCGTTCGCCGCGCGAGTAGACGAAGCCGAGCGGGATCTCCAGGCAGAGCAGGACGAGCGCGGCGAGGGTGAGGTAGCTCAGCAGCAGGCGGCGGGTCATGGGGAGGTCACCTGTTGGTCGTCCGGTCCGGTGTGCACCGCCAGCCGGAAGCCGACGCCGCGCAGTGTCTGGATCCACGCCGGGTGGCCCAACTTCCGGCGCAACGAGGCGACATGGACGTCGAGCGTCTTGGTGGGGCCCTCGTAGTGCGGGTCCCACACCCGGTCGAGGATCTGCTGCCGGGAGTAGACGGCGCCCGGGTCCTCGGTGAGCAGTGCGAGCAGGTCGAACTCCTTGGGGGTGAGGGCGACGGTGATCTCGCCGACCCAGACCTGGCGGGTGCGGCGGTCGACGACGAGGGGGCCGGGTTCGGCGGGGGGAGCGGCGGGAGAGGGGTCGTAGGACTCGTACGGAACCGCGGTGGCGGTGGTATACGGAAGGGCAGTGGCCTGTGTGGCCTGTGTGCGTCGGGTCACCGCTCGTACGCGGGCCACCAGCTCCCGTACGCTGAACGGCTTCGCCAGGTAGTCGTCGGCGCCCAGCTCCAGGCCCAGTACGCGGTCGGCCTCTTCACCGCGTGCGCTGAGGATGACGATGGGGACGTCGGAGACCTGCCGGATGCCCCGGCAGACGTCGATGCCGTCCATGTCCGGCAGCCCCAGATCGAGCAGGACGACATCGCCGTACGGCGCTCTCATCCCCTCGGTTCCGGTGGTCACATGATCCACCGTCAGGCCGAAGTGTCCCAGGCCCTCGGCGAGCGGTTCGGCGATCGTCTCGTCGTCCTCGATGAGCAGCACTCGTAGGCCCATGCGTCCTGTCTCTCCGTGAAACCGGCAACCGGAATTAATCCAGGAAACGTGAACTCGTCATTGGCTCCCCGGAGTCGACAGGTTACAAGACGGCGCTGCCTGTGCGTGTCCGGACAAAGAATGTTCAATTGCTGGCCGCGCTCTGGCGTTCCGTTAACCTTCCTCTGGTGTGTGCCCCTCTACGGTGGTCCTGAACAGGCTGAACTCCCAGTTGAGGAGGCATCGTTGAAGGCGTTGCTGGACTGTGCCCGGTCGTTCAGGCGGCGGGCGGATTTCGAGAGCGGCGAATATCGGAAGCTGGCCGAGGGGCAATATCCTGAGGCACTCTTCATTACCTGCTCGGACTCTCGGGTCATACCCGCCCTCATTACCGGCGCCCGGCCCGGAGACATATTCGAGCTGCGCAACGCGGGTAATATCGTGCCGCCGTACGGGCAACACGGCGCCTCGGGTGAGGCCGCCACCATCGAGTACGCGCTGGAGGTGCTCGGGGTTCAGGACATCGTCGTGTGCGGTCACTCACACTGCGGGGCGATGGGTGCGCTTCAGTCCGGTGACGACCTGACCGCGCTGCCCGGTGTGGACGCCTGGCTGGGGCTCGCCCGCCCGGAGCTGGCCCCGGTGCTGGCGGCCGTCTCCGACGATCCGTCGATGCCCGAGGTGGCGCAGCGCAATGTCGTCAACCAGCTTGCGGCGGTGCGCAGTTATCCGTCGGTGCGGCAGCGGCTGGAGGGCGGTCGGCTGCGGTTGCACGGCTGGTACTACGAGGTCGACACCGGGTGTGTGTACGAGATGGACGACGACGGTCGCTTCCGGGTGCATGCCGGATGAGCGGGGCGCATGCGCGGGGCCGGACGCGGGGAGCGACGACGACCGGCGGGACGGCGACGGTGACACAGGCCGCGGCGCCGGGTTCTCGCCCGTCCGGCCCGTCCGGCCCGGAGAAGACGCCGGTGTCCCGCCCGGAGAAGGGGGAGAAGGTCGATCTCGGTACTGAGATCACCGCCTCCCTCGTCGTCTTCCTCGTCGCGCTGCCGCTGTGCATCGGCGTCGCTGTCGCGTCCGGTGTGCCGGCCGAGCTCGGGATCATCTCCGGGGTGATCGGCGGGCTGGTGGTCGGCGCGGTGCGGGGCAGCACGCTCCAGGTCAGCGGGCCTGCCGCGGGTCTCGCCGCGCTGGTCGCGGAGACCGTGGCCGAGCACGGCGTGGCCATGCTGGGTGTGATCGTGCTGGGGTCCGGGATTCTGCAGATCGTCCTCGGTGTCGTACGGCTCGGCCGGATGTTCCAGGCGATCTCCCTCGCCGTCGTCCAGGGCATGCTGGCCGGCATCGGACTGCCGCTGATGTTCAGCCAGGTGTACCCGATGGCCGACGGCAAGGCGCCCGGGACGCCGATCGAGAACATGGCCGGGATTCCGGGGCTGTTCGCGGACATCCTGACGAACCGGCAGGCGATGATCGCCACCCTGCTCGGCATCGTGACCGTGGTGCTGAGCTTCGTGTGGAAGAAGGTGCCGGGGCCGGTCAAGAAGGTCCCGGCCGCGCTGGTCGCCGTGGGTATCGGCATCGGGGTGGCCGCGCTGCCCGGCGTGGACGTGAAGACGCTCCAGGTCGGCAATCTGCTGGCCTCCGTGCAGGTGCCGGGTGGTGAGCAGTTCGCGGGGCTCGCCGACGCGGCGATCATCACCTCCATCCTCACCTTCACGGTCATCGCCTCGGCGGAGAGCCTGTTCACGGCGGCCGCGGTGGACCGTATGCACAGCGGCCCGCGCACCCGCTACAACACGGAACTCATCGCGCAGGGCGCCGGGAACACGGTGGCGGGTGTGCTGGGTGCGCTGCCCATCACGGCGGTGGTCGCGCGCAGTTCGGCGAATGTCCAGGCGGGTGCGAAGACGAGGCTGTCCCGGACCCTGCACGGTCTGTGGCTGCTGGCGTTCGCGCTGCTGTTGCCGCAGGTCCTCGCGCTGATCCCGATCTCGGTGCTCGCCGGGGTGCTGGTGCACAGCGGCTGGAAGCTGTTCGCGCCGGAGGAGTTCCCGAAGATGTGGCGGCAGGACCGGGGCGAGTTCGTGGTGATGACCGTCACCACGCTGGTCATCGTGGCGACGGCCCTGCTGGAGGGTGTCCTCATCGGCCTGGCCGCCGGGATCGTCCTCGCCGCTCTGCGGATGTCGCAGACGGTCGTCAAGCAGCACCTGGAGGAGGACACCGCCAAGGTCGTCATGGCGGGCAACGCGACCTTCCTGCGGCTGCCGAAGGTGATCGAGGCGCTGGAGGCCGCCGCCGCGTCGGGGAAGCCGCGGATCCGCCTCGACCTGACCGGCGTCACGCATCTCGACCACGCCTGCCGCAACCAGGTCGAGGAGTTCACCGCCCAGCAGCGGGGGAAGGGGCTGCGGGTGGAGCTGCTGATGCCGGGGCCGGGGAAGGCGGCGGAGACGGCCTCTGCCTCTGTCTCTCCCGAGGTCGAGACGGCAGTCGGGCCGGTGACGGCCGTAACCGAGAGGACGACGTCCAGGCCCGGCGGGCGGACGATGTCCAAGCCGGGCGGACCAGCGAGCGCCATGCGCGGCCGGGCAGCGTGGACCACGCCCACCGAGCAGTGGGCCGGTACGACCGCCGACCCGACGACCACCACGCCCGCCGAGCCCTGGAGCACCACCACCCCGGCCGAGGCCACGACGGCCTCGTCCACACCCGCCGAACCGACGGAGTCCCCCGGCCCCGACGCCGAGTGGTTCTACCTGGACACGCGGCCCCTTCCGGACGATTACGCCGGGCGCCCGCCGCTCGTAGGCTGACTCCCACCCGTAAGCGGAGGGAGGTCGGTCATGTCCGGCTGGACCGAGAAGGACATCCCCGATCAGAGTGGTCGCGTCGCCGTGGTCACCGGGGCGAACAGCGGCATCGGATACGTCACCGCCCGGGAGCTGGCCCGCAAGGGCGCCCGGGTGGTGCTGGCGTGCCGGAGCGAGGCGCGGGGCAGGGCGGCGGGGGACCGGTTGGCGGCCGAAGTCCCGGGTGCGGAGCTGGAGTTCGCGCGGCTGGACCTCGGGGATCTGGCATCGGTGCGGGCGTTCGCGGCCGCCTTCTCGTACGACCACCTCGATCTGCTCGTCAACAACGCCGGGGTGATGGCGCTGCCGTACGGGACGACGGCCGACGGGTTCGAGACGCAGTTCGGCGTCAATCACCTCGGGCACTTCGCGCTCACCGGGCTGCTGCTGCCCGCGCTGCTGGCCACCTCCGGCGCCCGGGTGGTGACGCTGTCCAGCTCAGTGCACGCGCTGTCCAACATCGACATCAACGACCTCAACAGCGAGCGACGCTACCGGAGTTGGGTCGCGTACGCCCGTTCCAAGACCGCCAACCTGCTCTTCACGCACGAGCTGGCGCGGCGGCTCGCCGCCATCCGCTCCGGCGTCGTCGCGGCCGCCGCGCACCCCGGCTACGCCGCCACGAACCTACAGACCCGTGGGCCGGCGATGGCGGGCCGCAGGGGCGCCGAGCGGTTCATGCGGATCGGGAACCGGTTCTTCGCGCAGTCCGCGGACGCCGGCGCGCTGCCCGTTCTGTACGCGGCCACCGAGTCCGGCGTGCGTCCCGACTCCTTCACGGGCCCTTCGCTGCTGGGCTGGCGCGGTTCGCCCGCCAGGTCGTGGCGCGCCAGGTGGACGCTCGACGACGTGGCGGGGGAGCGGCTCTGGGATGTCTCCGAGCAGTTGACGGGGGTGACGTTCGACGCGCTGAAGAGGTGACGGGCCGGTCATTCCTTGCGGCCGGTCACGGCCACTGTCACGCCGAGCCCGATCGTGGTGAGCCCGATCGTGGTGAGCCCGCCGGCCCCTCCTTTATTCCTTTATGCGGTCTGCACCTCATACGTCGCCACCCGTACCGACTCGTCGTCCAGGCACCGCCCCGACTCCAGGTCGAACCGCTGCTTCAGCAGCGGCGAGGCGACGAAGGGCCGTCCCTTGTGGGAGCCGATCAGGCCGCGGGAGAGGACCGCCGCGCCGCCGAACGGGTCGCGGTTGTCGATGGCGTACAGCTTGCCGGACCGGTCGCGGAAGAGGGCCACCTGGCGGCCGTCGGGCAGCAGGGCCGCCACTCCGCGGCCGGGGAAGAGCAGGCTCAGGTCGCAGACCGTGAACCAGGTGTCCTCCTCGTCGTCCAGACGGAGTTGGATTTTCAGGTCGGTCGTCTCGGGTGCCAGGGTCATCGCTGGGCGCTTCCTTCCAGGACGTCTTCCGTGGGACGCATGCCGATGCTGAGCAGCGGCAGGTCGGGCTTGATCTGGTCGCGTTCGGGGACGAAGCCGACGACGGGGTCGGGGGTGTCGGGCGCGTTCACGAAGGAGACGAACCGGGCCAGCTTCTCGGGGTCGTTGATGGTCTGGGCCCACTCGTCGCGGTACCCCGCCACGTGCGCGGCCATCAGCGACTCCAGCTCCTCGCAGATGCCGAGGGAGTCCTCGACGACCACGTCGCGTACGTGGTCCAGGCCGCCCGGGATCCGCTCCAGCCAGGTCGAGGTGCGCTCCAGGCGGTCGGCGGTGCGGATGTAGAACATCAGGAACCGGTCGATCAGGCGGATCAGTTCGGCGTCGGAGAGGTCCTGGGCGAGCAGGTCCGCGTGGCGCGGGGTGGCGCCGCCGTTGCCGCCGACGTACAGGTTCCAGCCGCCCGCGGTGGCGATGATGCCGAAGTCCTTCGACTGGGCCTCCGCGCACTCGCGGGCGCAGCCGGACACCGCCGACTTGAGCTTGTGCGGGGAGCGCAGGCCCCGGTAGCGCAGTTCCAGGTCGATCGCCATGCGGACGGAGTCCTGGACGCCGTAGCGGCACCAGGTCTGGCCGACGCAGGACTTCACCGTGCGCAGCGCCTTGCCGTACGCGTGGCCGGACTCGAAGCCCGCGTCCACCAACCGCGCCCAGATGGACGGGAGTTGTTCGACGCGGGCGCCGAACATGTCGATGCGCTGGCCGCCGGTGATCTTCGTGTAGAGGCCGAAGTCGCGGGCGATCTCGCCGATCACGATCAGCCCCTCGGGGGTGATCTCACCGCCGGGGATGCGCGGGACGACCGAGTACGAGCCGTTCTTCTGGAGGTTGGCGAGGAAGTGGTCGTTGCTGTCCTGAAGGGCCGCCTGCTCGCCTTCCAGGACGTAGCCGCTCGCGCCGATCGTCGGGGCGAGGGAGGCGATGATCGAGCCGACGGCCGGCTTGCAGATCTCGCAGCCGTCGCCGCCCCGGGCGTCCTCGCGGCCGTAGCGGTCCAGGAGGTCCTGGTAGGTGTTGATGCGCAGGGCGAGGACGATCTCGTACAGCTCCTCGCGGGTCTGCGAGAAGCAGCCGCACAGGCCCTTGTCGACCTCGACGCCGCTGGCCTCCAGCTCGGCGTTGACCAGCTGGCCGAGGACCTTGACGCAGCTGCCGCAGCCGGTACCGGCTTTGGTGCACTTCTTCACCTCGGGCACGGTCGTGCACTGGTGGTCGGTGACCGCGCCGCGGATGGTGCCCTTGGAGACGTTGTGGCAGGAGCAGATGATCGCCTCGTCCGGCAGCGCGGACGGGCCGAGCTGGGCCGGGGCGCCGGCGCCGGCGGGCAGGACCAGGGCCTCGGGGGAGATCGGCGGGACGGAGCCGGTGAAGGCGCGCAGCGTGCCGTACGAGTCGGCGTCGCCGATCAGGATGCCGCCGAGCAGCGTGCCGTCGCGGCCGATGACCAGCTTCTTGTACAGGCCCGAGCGGGAGTCGGAGTAGACGACGTCCAGGCAGTCGTCGGCGGTGCCGTGGGCGTCGCCGAAGGACGCCACGTCCACGCCGAGCAGCTTCAGCTTGGTGGACAGGTCGGCGCCGGTGAAGGCGGCCTCCTCGTCGGCGGCGATGGTGGCGGCCGCGGTCTCGGCCTGCTCGTAACCGGGAGCGACCAGGCCGTAGACCCGGCCGTCGGAGGCCAGCGCGCACTCGCCGATCGCGAAGACGTGCGGGTCGCTGACCGTGCGGCACTGCTCGTCGACGCTGATGCCGCCGCGCTCGCCGACCGTCAGGCCGCTGTCGCGGGCCAGCTGGTCGCGGGGGCGGACACCGGCGGAGAACACCACCATGTCGGTGGCGAGTTCGGAGCCGTCGGACAGCTTCATGCCCGTGACGGCGCCCGAGGCGTCCGTCACGATCTCCTGCGTGCCGGTGCCGGTGTGGACGGTGAGGCCCATGTCCTCGATGGTGCGCAGGAGCGCGGCGCCGCCGCCCTCGTCGACCTGGACGGGCATCAGGCGCGGCGCGAACTCCACGATGTGGGTGGACAGTCCGAGGCCCTTGAGCGCGCCCGCGGCCTCGAGGCCGAGCAGACCGCCGCCGACGACCGCACCCGTCGTCGCCTTCGACTTCGCGTACTCCTCGATCGCGAGCAGGTCCTCGATCGTGCGGTAGACGAAGCAGCCCTCGGCGTCCTTGTTGGGGACCGGCGGGACGAAGGGGTAGGAGCCGGTGGCCAGGACGAGGAAGTCGTAGTCGAAGGTCAGCCCCGAGCGGGCGGTCACCACCTTGGCCGACCGGTCGATCGTCTCAGCCGGGTCACCGACGTGCAGCTCGATCCCGTGGTCCTTGATGAACTCCATGTCGGTCACGGAGAGGTCCTCGGGCGTCTTGCCCGAGAAGTACGAGGTCAGCTGCACGCGGTCGTACGCCGGACGCGGCTCCTCGCACAGCACGACCACGCGGTGCGCGGCGGTCAGACCGCGCTCGGCGAGCGCTTCGAGGAAGCGCTGGCCGACCATGCCATGGCCGACGAGCACGATCGTGGGGCGGGGGGCGTCCCCAACAATTGCGGTCGCGGACATCAGGAGCCTCCATCGTTGGTGAGCAGGTGGAGCAAGGGAGCACCGTCGGCGGGGAGCGGCTCTGCTCCCTCCCAGGCGCGGGCGAGTGCGCCGACGGTGCCCAGTTCGCCGACGAGGACCCCGCCGACCAGGCGGTCGTCGCGGACGACGACCTTGCGGTAGGTGCCTCGTGTGGCATCGGCCAGCTGGACGACGTCGTCGCCCGGAAGCGGCTGAGTCTCGCCGAACGCGGCGAGGTCGAAGGCGCTGTTCCCGGCGAGCGTGAGCCGGGTCAGGGAACGGGTGCCGGTGTAGCGGGCGTCCGGGTCACCCGCGAGCGATTCGGCCAGTGCGTCGGCCTGTTCGAGGGCCGGGGTGGCGAGCCCGTACACCGTGCCGTCGTGCTGCGCGCAGTCGCCGACGGCCCTGATGTGCGGGTCGGAGGTACGCAGTTCGTCGTCGACGACGATGCCCTTGCGGACGTCGAGGCCGGCGATCTGGGCGAGGCCCACGCGCGGGTGGACCCCGCAGGCCAGCACCACGAGGTCGGCGTCGAGGGCGTATCCGTCGGCCATCTCGACCGAGCGGACCGCGCCGCCGACGCAGCGCACGTCGCGCACCCGGCACTCGGTGTGGATCTCGACGCCGAGGTCGATGAGGTGGCGCCGGACCAGCTTCGAGGCGCTCGGGTCGAGCTGACGCTCCATCAGCCGCTCGGACTGCTGGGCGAGGACGACCTGCGCGCCGCGCATCGCGAGCGCCCGGGCCGCGGAGACCCCGAGGAGCCCGCCGCCGATGACGACCGCCCGCACGCCCGGCCGTACCGCCTTGGACAGGCCGAGGCAGTCGTCCATGGTGCGGAACGCGTGGACACCGTCGGGCAGTTCGTGCCGCTCGCCGGTGAACAGGCCGCGCAGGGGCGGCAGGACGGGGTTGGAGCCGGTGGCCAGGACCAGCGTGTCGTATGCGATCTTCGAGCCGTCCGCGCACTCGACGGTCCGCTCCGCACGGTCGATGCCGGTGACCCGGCCGCGGGTCAGCTCCGCGGGCGCCGGCAGGGCGATCACCTCGGGGCTGTAGCGGCCGGCCAGTACCTCGGCGAGCAGGACCCTGTTGTACGGGCGGTGCTCCTCCTCGCCGATGAGCGTCACGGGCGTGCCGAGCTCACCGAGCCGCCGGGCGAGCCGGACGCCCGCGAGTCCGGCGCCGATCACCACCACACGCGTATTCGAGGTCATGTCCAGGAGCGTGCGATGCCGGTGTTACCCGACCGCATCACGTCTGTTTCCCGCGGGGAACGCTGCCCTCAGCACAGCCGCCCGGCGGATGTGAGGGTTCGGAGTCTGCGCGGGGGCCGGGCTGTGAGATGCGGCGGGCGACGGGAGCCGAACCCCGGGTTCCGTGCAGGCGGCATCGTCTACGACCGGAGGCGGCGCGAGGCCGGAGAGGAGGGGTTTCACCAGCTCACGCGCGGGGGGACGGATCATGGACGGTGTCTGGAACATACCGGTTCGGCCGACTCGGCCGGCTCGGCTGCCGGTGCGCGCCGCCGCTGCCGTGCGGGTCCGGGGGCTCGTGCGGGAGGCGTTCGCGGCGCGGGGTGTCCCTGGGTGTGGCGTACGTCCCACTGGGTCCATTGGGGCTTTCGAGCCTCGGGAGAGGCTCGGATCGAACAGCTGAACCTCAGGAGAGGCTCAGAAGGCCGGTATTTGGTTGGACGGGCCACCGATCCCCTCCCTAGGGTCGCGATCATGCCCGACATATCACTGACCATGGTCGCCGTCCTGTGCCTCGCCGCCCTCGCGGCCGGCTGGATCGACGCCGTGGTCGGCGGCGGAGGCCTCCTGCTGCTCCCGGTGCTCCTCCTCGGGCTGCCGGCCGGCACCCCGGCCGCTTACGCGCTCGGCACCAACAAGGCGGTCGCCATCGTCGGCACCTCGGGCGCCGCGGTGACGTACGCCCGCAAGGCACCCGTGGACGTGCGCATCGCCGTACGCATCGGCCTCGCGGCCCTCGCGGGATCCTCGGCCGGGGCCTTCTTCGCGGCCGGGATGAGCACGGACGTGCTCAAGCCGGTCATCATGGTGGTGCTGCTCGCCGTCGCCGCCTTCGTGATCCTGCGCCCCGCCTTCGGCACCGCGCCCGCGACCGGCCCGGCCTCCCGCCGCCAGATCCTCGCGGCGATCGGCCTCGCGGGCCTCGGCATCGGCTTCTACGACGGTCTCATCGGCCCCGGCACCGGTACGTTCCTGGTCCTGGCCCTCACCGCCGTCCTGCACCTCGACCTGGTGACCGCCTCCGCCACCGCCAAGATCGTCAACTGCTGCACGAACGCGGGCGCCCTCGCGACCTTCGCCTGGCAGGGCACCGTCCTGTGGCAACTGGCCGCGCTGATGGCCGTGTTCAACCTCGCGGGCGGCATGCTGGGCGCGCACACCGCCCTGAAGCAGGGCAGCGGCTTCGTCCGGGTCGTGCTGCTGACGGTGGTGTTCGCGCTGGTGGGGAACCTGGCGTACGAGCAGTGGCTGGCCTAGGGCCTGTCCGGCGGAGCAGGTCGCAGGAAATCGACAGCGCTGTTCAGTGCCGGTGAGCGGGGTCTGGTGCGTGCAGCTGCAAGGCGGAGGAGGGAGTCGACGCGGAGCGTCGGCGAGTGACGACAACGCGGCAGATGTGCGTGCCAGACCCCGCGTCTGCGGCATGCTCCGCCGGACAGGCCCTAACCCCTGTTCGGGGACGCCAGTAGTTCGACCAGGCCCGTCGTGCCCTCGTGGCCGTGCCCGGCGGCGAGGCGCCGCTCCATCAGGGCCATGTACGGCGTCAGCAGCTCCGGGCTGACGCCCTGCTCCTCGGCGGTCCGCAGAAATGTGGCGTTGCCGGCCACCTGCATCGCCAGGTTGGAGACGACCCCCTTGCCGTAGTCGCCGTTCTCCAACTGCTCGGCGGCCTGGTGCGCGGCCGGTGCCATCGCGGTCAGCCACGACACGAGCAGCGGCGCGAAGTCCTTCGGCGCGATGTCCTCCCCGCGGATCAGCGCGAAGGCGTGCGTGATGCCCGCGAACATCCCGTTCATCGCGCTCAGCAACGCCACGTCGTGCAGCGCGGCGAAACCCGGGTCCGCGCCGACGTAGGTGGTGCCGGCCGGCACGGCGAGCGTGTCCCGGTGCTCCTCGAAGAGCGCGGCCGAGCCGCTGTAGAAGACGTACCCGCCGGAATCGGGCACCCCGATCATCGGCGGTACGGCCATGATCCCGCCGTCCAGGAAACGGGCCCCGCGCGCGGAGGCCCACTCGGCACGGGAACGGCCCTGCGCGGGCGTCCCGGTGGTGAGGTTCACCAGGTCGCGGCCGGTCAGGTCGGCCCCGTCGAGGGCCTCGCCGACCGAGGCGTCGTCGAGCAGACAGGCGACCACGAGACGGCCGGCGCCCACCGCCTCGGCGGCGCTGCGGGCCACGGTCGCGCCCTCGGCGGCCAGGGCCTCGGCGCGGGCGGGGGTGCGGTTCCAGACGGTCACCGGGTGCCCGGCGGCCAGCCAGGTGCGGGCGAGGGCGGTGCCCATGGCGCCGGTGCCGAGGAGGGAGACGGGCGTACGAGAGTCAGGTGCGTTGTCAGTCATGGGAGTTAGGCTCGACGAGGTGAACGGCCTGCTCAAGTACGTACTTTCGAGTGGGTGGTTACCGCCGGGAAAGGATGCAGGCAGGGGAGGGAACGGCATGGCGACCGTACGAAGGCCGGGGGCGCCGGGGGCGTACGTCTGCGGGATCGACGCGGCGATGGACGTGATCGGCGGCAAGTGGAAGGTGCTGATCCTGTGGGCGCTGCACGTGCGGCCGTGCCGCTTCGGCGAGCTGCGCCGGGAGCTGCCGGGCGTGACGGAGAAGGTGCTCGCGGCACACCTGCGCGAGCTGGAGGCGGACGGCATCGTGCACCGGGAGGCGTACGACGAGGTGCCGCCGCGCGTCGAGTACTCGCTGACGCCTCGGGGGGCTTCGCTGAACGAGGCGCTGGCACCGCTGGGCGCGTGGGGGCGGGTGAACGTGCTGGGAGTAGCGGGAGCATCGGGAGTACCACGGGTACCGGGGGTGCCGGAAGTACCAGGGGTGCCGGGAGGCTCAGCGGCTGCCCGTGAGGTGCGCGAAGACAACGACGTTCCCCTGATAGCCGGTGCTTCGTGAGTAGCCCCCGCCGCAGGTGATCACCCGCAGCTCGGGCCGCCCGGAGACCCCGTACACCTTCTCGTCGGGGAAGTCCCTCGCCTCGTACATCTCGACCGCGTCCACGGTGAAGACGGCGACACCGCCGTCGCGCCGGTCCACCTCGATGACGGCTCCCTTCTTCAGGGCGCCGAGGTCGTAGAAGACGGCGGGGCCGTCGGCGTTGTCGACATGGCCGGCGACGATCGCGGTGCCCGTCTCGCCCGGGGTGGTGCCCGCCTCGTACCAGCCGGCCAGGTTCTTCTTCGCGGCGGGCGGGACGTCGAGGCTGCCGGCCGCGGTGAGGCCGAGCCCCATCAGGGGGGCGTTCACGCGGATCGACGGGACGCGGATCCGGTCGGGCGGGGAGGGCGGCAGCGCGGGCGCCGCGGATCGCCGAGTGCGCGGATCGGCGTGGGCGCGCGGATCGGCGTCCGCCCGCGGATCGGCGTGGGCCTGCGCGGCGGACGGCTGCGGCGGGGCGTGCGTCTCGGCGCCGCTGCGCAGCAGCCACGCGCCGGAGCAGAGGGCGACCGCGGTGACGGCCGCTATCGCGGCGTTGCCGGACCCGAACCCGAACCCGAATCTGGGCATGGCGAACCCCCTTTCCAAATCTTCAGGAACGCTGCGGCCTCTTCCCCCTCCGGGCCGCGAGGGGCGGCGGACCCGGAGGGGGAGAGGACATGCTGCGGTACCGGCGGACGGACAGCGGAGGGTGTCCGTCAGATCCCGTCGCCTCTCGCCCGGCGATGCAGGAGCCAGGTACCGCCCGCGGCGGCGACGGCGAGAGCCGCCACGCCGGCCGCGGTCTGTACGGGATCGGGGCCCAGAGCGCCGCCGACCCCCGTCTTCACACTTCCTCGGGGGTACACCTGATCGCGGGTGGAGGTGAGCGTGACCACCAGGTCACCCATGACCTGTCGCCCGCTCGCCCCGCACGTCGCGGTGATCTCGTACGTCCCCGGCTGCGCGCTCGGCGGCACCCGGAACTGTCCGATCGCCTCGCCCTCGTGCGTGCTGGGCGCCAGCGTGAAGGGACCGGCGCCGACCGCGCTGGCATCGCCCGCCGCCGCACCGTCGTCCCCGCAGTCCGCCGAGTTCACCGTGACCTGCCCGCCGGGCACGACTGAGGACGGGTACACCTCCAGGCCGCCCGCGGTCCCGCCGTACGCGGGCGCGGCGCCGAAGCCCGCGACGGCGACGGCGAAGGCGGTACCGGTCAGCAGACGGGTGGGACCTCGCATCGGTGCTCCTTCGAGCTCTTCGGTGGGGGCTGCCCTTTCGAGGTAAGTGGCAGTGGGGCGGGACCGCTTCCTGAGGGAGTGTCAGAAATGAGGTGAATGGGTGTCAGGCGAGGCGTGCCCGGAGCGCTCTGGTCGACGTTTCAGCAGGTCACCGACTCGGCAGAGGCACGCCAGGAAAAGAACCCGAAGGGCGCAGGGCCGGACTGTGAACGGGTGACCGGCTGAATTGCCGTCGGTCAGCGGGTACCCCAGTCCGGGCTCAGCCCGTCCCGCCGTCGAGCAGCCAGTTGTAGCGCAGCCGCAGCGCCCGCTCGGTGCTGGCCGCCACGGTGACGAGCCCGACCACGACGTTGCCCCCTGCCGGCAGATCAATGGGCGAGGTGAAGGTCCCGACGTACTGGGCGACGCCCTCCGGCGCCCTGGTGACCTGTTCGGCGAGCTGAAGGACCAGGAGAACCACGCCGATGACGAGCACGATCGCCGAGAGGAAACCGATACAGCGGCTCAGCGCGGGGTGCGATCGGTCGAGGCGCGCGCGGCGCCCCTCGGCGGAGACCGGGTCCGGGACGAGTTGGTGCTCGGCACCATCGGCGGTGACGTAGTGGCAGCGCTTGAGCCCGAAGCCGCTCGTCCTTACTTCGACGGTGCCGCCCTGGACGGGGAAGGCGGCAGGGACTCTCGACTCGGCGTGATGCCTGCCGTCGAGGTACAGGTGGGCCTTGACGTAGCCGTCCGACTGATTCTGATGCCTGACGTCGACGGCGTAGACCGTCTGCCGGCCGTCGTCGTCCATCAGCCGAAGATGGAACAGTGCGCGGGTAAGCATCTGCCACCAGCGGAAACGCTTCAACGGTCGCCCGTCGCCGGGCTTGACCCGCTGCACGGCCCGGCGATGCCGCCATTCCTTGAGCATGCCTCTACTCCTGTACTCCTGTTACTACTCCTGTTACTTGCTGGCTTCCGCCGGGCAGGCGAGGTCCCGCGTCGGGCGCTGCCCGGTGGTCAGGAATGTCGTCACCGTGTCGTTCGCGCAGGTGTTGGGGCCGAACGGATAGACACCGTGCCCGCCCTGGTCTGCCGTCACCATCGTGGCCCGCTTTCCGAACGCCCGCCGCAGCTCCTGGGCGCCGGCCAGCGGTGTCCCCGGGTCGCGCTCGTTCTGCGCCATGAGCACGTTCGACGGCCCCCGGTCACCGATGCGCACCGGCGGCTCGACCCGCTCGTCCGGCCAGAACGCGCACGGTCCGATGCCGGCCGAGGATCCGCCCAGCATCGGGTACTTCAGCCGGTCGACCGCGACGTTGCGCTGATACTCCCGGACCGTCCCCGGCCAGCGACTGTCACCGCACATCACGTAGAAACGGCCGGCCATGAAGTTCTCGAAGTCCGCCGACGGCGGGCTGGGCGGCAACGGCCGGTCGGTGTCGAGCGCCTGCCAGAACTCGGCCAGCACGGGCATGTTCGCATCGGCGTAGAGGCGGTCGAACGTGAGCCCGCGGAACAGCGTCCCGTCGATGCCCTGGACCGGTTTCGCCTCCAGCCGCTCCGCGAGATCGAAGTACTTCGCGGTCACCTGCTCCGGTGTGGTGCCCAGACCGTACTTGGGGTGTGCGGCCGCGAACGCCGCGAAGTCCGGGAAGCGGTCCTCCAGACCACGGGCGAGCGACCGCATGGCCGTGACGTCGTAGCCGCCGGGGCCCAGGTTGCTGTCGAGCACGATCCGGTCGCCGCGCTCCGGGAACATCGTCGTGTACACCGCACCGAGGTAGGAGCCGTAGGAGCCACCGAGGTACGAGACCTTCGGCTCGCCCAGCGCCGCCCGGATGCGGTCCATGTCGCGCGCGGTGTTCGCGGTGGTGGTGTGCGGCAGCATCCACGCCGTCCGCGAGGTGGCGCACTGCTCGGCGACGGTCCGCGCGTGCCCCGCCTCCCGCGCGACATCGGCCGCGGTGTACGCGTACGGCGGGAGGTTGCCGCGGTCCTGCTGATCCTGCGTGAGATCGCAGGTCACCCGTGTGCTGCGGCCGGCGCCGCGCGGGTCGAAGCCGATCAGGTCGTAGGAGTCCAGCACCTTCTGCGGCAGCCCTGAGCCGGCGAGAACGGCCGGATAGCCGAGTCCCGTGATGCCGGGGCCGCCCGGATTGGTCAGCAGTACGCCGCGGCGCTGCGAGGGTTCCTTGCTCGCCAGCCGGGAGATCGCGATCTCGATCTGCCGGCCGTCGGGATCCCGGTAATCCAGCGGGACTTCGAGCGTCGCGCACTCGAGAGGGGGCAAGGCGGCCTTCTCCGAGGCGACGGCGACTTTCTCTGACGTGACCGCGGCCTTCTCCGAGCATGGGCTCCACCGCACGGTGTCCGGCGTCGCCGCCAACGAAGCTCCCGGAGTCATTGTCGCCACCAGTGTGGTGGCGGTGAGGGCGAGGGACAGGGGCGTGTGCATCTGGTGTCTCCTCCTGAAGGGGCGCACGACGGTTTCTCGGCAGTCTGTTCGTGCGACGCACCCGGCACATCAGCCCGGCGGATCGAGACGTCTTCGACCACGGACGAGGCTGTGGTTCGACTTAGGTCGAGGGTGAGTCAGCCCTCGGTCTGACTCACCGTCCGCACGGTTTCGCGACAATGACCAGGTGAACATGGACGTCGCGCCACGGCTCGGGTGGTGGCAGCAGACCTGGCGGCTGGCGGCTGCCGCGGCAGTGGGCATACCGATCTGGCTCTCCGTCGGTGTGCTGCTGAAGGGGCAGTCGGCCGAAACGCGCTCTTGGTTCCTCACCGGTGATCCGCTGGTGGCTCTCGGCTGCCTGACGGCGCTCGTGTGGCGGCGGCGGTTCCCGCTCGCCGTCGCCATGACGGTCGCGATCGCCTCGACCGCGTCGGCACTCGCCACCGGCGCCGGGCTGCTGGCGCTGGGCTCGATCTCCACCCGTCGCCGTCCGGTGGAGATCGGGGTCGTCGCGCTGGCCAACGTGACCGCGTCACAGTTGGCCGTCGGGCTCTACCCGGTCAGGGACTCGCCCGGCTCAGTGTGGTTCCAGCTCGCGTTCCCGGCACTGACCGCGGGCATCGCGGTGGCCGTGGGCATGGCCGTCGGCGCGCGGCGGGTGGAAGTGCGGTCCTTGCGAGACCGGGCGGAGAGCGCGGAACGGGAACAGGCCGCACGGGCGGCGCAGGCACGGGCCCTGGAACGCAACCGGATCGCCCGCGAGATGCACGACGTGCTCGCGCACCGGATCTCCCTGGTCGCCATGCAGGCCGGAGTGCTGGATCACCGCGGCGACCTCAGAGCCGAGGAAAACCGGGTGCTGGTCCGTGGCATCGCCGAGGGCGCCCACCAAGCCCTGGAAGAACTACGGGATGTCCTCGGTGTGCTCCGGGCCGACCCGGGCCACCCGGAACCACCACAACCCTCCCTCGACGCAATCCCCGACCTGGTGGCCGACGCCCGCACATCCGGACTGGACGTCACGCTCACCACCACCGTGACGGGAACACCGTCCGACGTCGCCGGACGAACCTGCTACCGGGTCGTCCAGGAAGGACTGACCAACGCCGCCAAACACGCCCCTGGCGCACACATCCACATCACCCTCGAAGGCACACCGGGCGACGAACTCGACGTCAGCGTCCACAACTCCCCAGCCACCACAGAACCCGCGCCGCGACCGGCATCGGGATTCGGCCTGCTCGGCCTCACCGAACGAGTCGACCTCGCCGGCGGAAAACTCGACCATCACCCCACACCCGACAACGGATACGTCCTCACCGCACAACTACCGTGGCCGAACCCCACCCACGAAAAGAGAACCTGAGTGGACAGCGAACGGGAGCCGGTCCGTGTCGTCATCGTCGACGACGAACAGCTGGTGCGCATGGCGCTGCGGCTCGTCATCGACGGCGAACCGGACCTGACCGTCGTCGCGGAGGCGGCCGACGGGGACGCCGCGATCACCGTGGTGGACGAACAGCGGCCGGACGTCGTGCTGATGGACGTACGAATGCCCCGCCGTGACGGTCTCAGCGCGACCCGGGAGCTGCTCACCCGACCGGCGCCGCCCCGGGTGCTCATGCTGACCACCTTCGACTCCGACGATCTGGTGCTCGGCGCACTGCGCGCCGGAGCACTCGGATTCGTCCTCAAGGACACCCAACCGCCGCGGATCCTCGACGCGGTGCGGACGGTCGCGGACGGCAACCCCGTGCTGTCTCCGGCGGCCACGGCACGGGTGATCGCCGCGGCCACCGGCCCGCAGTCCTCGCACGCTCGCACCGCATCCCGCGAAGCCGCACGGAAACAGCTGTCCACCCTGACCCAACGAGAACGCGAAACCGCTCGGGCCATCGCGGACGGACTGGGCAACCCGGAGATCGCGAAGAGGCTGCACATCAGCATCGCGACGGTCAAAGCCCACACAGGCAACCTCTTCGCCAAGCTGGCGGTCGAGAACCGGGTGCAGATCGCACTCCTGGTCCGCGACGCAGAGGAATGACGCTGACCGCTTCTCAACTATCGAGAGATGCTCGGAAGGCCAGCCAGGCCGTGGGGTGGAAGCGGAGGTATGAGCCGGTGGGGTTCTTGGAATCGCGTACGGCGACGGTGGTGGGGATGTTTGTGGCTATCTCGACGCACTCGGCCGCGTCGTCGCTGTAACTGGACTTCCGGTACTTGAATTCGGGCACGGCTCACAGTTCCTTGCGCAGCTTGTGGAGGAAGGACGCCGAATCCCGCTCCCCGAGGGAACGTTCGGTGACCATCTCGAACAACTCATCGTAAGCAGCTGCGGCCTCTCCGCCCTCTGCCCAGCGCTGGGCGAAGGGGGCCTCGACGTAGACGACGTCCATGGCCCCCGGTGCGGCGAACGAGATGATGTTGAACGATCCGTTGAGACCCGAGTGCGTACCGGCGGTGAAGGGGAAGATCCGCAGACTGACATTCGGCAGTTCCGCCGCCTTCGCGAGTTCCTCGAGCTGCCCTCTGGCCGTCGCCGAGCTGCCGGGGAAGTTGCGGAGTACCGCCTCGTAGATCACAGCCCGCAGTGACAACGGCGGGTCGTCGGACAGGCGGTGTTGGCGAGCGAGCCGCGCGGAAACAGCTGTCGACACTGACTCAACGAGAACGCGAAACCGCCCGGGCCATCGCGGACGGACTTGGCAACCCGGAGATCGCGAAGAGGCTGCACATCAGCATCGCGACGGTCAAAGCACACACCGGCAACCTCTTCGCCAAGCTGGCGGTCGAGAATCGGGTGCAGATCGCACTCCTGGTCCGCGACGCAGAGGAATGACGCTGACCGCTTCTCAACTATCGAGAGATGCTCGGAAGGCCAGCCACGCCGTCGGGTGGATGCGCAGGTATGAGCCGGTGGGGTTCTTGGAATCGCGTACGGCGACGGTGGTGGGGATGTTTGTGGCTATCTCGACGCACTCGGCCTCGGGGTCGCTGTAGCTGGACTTGCGGTACTCGAACTCGACCATGGCTCAGAGTTCCTTCCGGAGCTTGTGGAGGAACGAGACGGACTCCCGTTCGCCGAGGGACTGTTCGGCGATCTTCTCGAACAGCTCATCGTAGGCGGCGGCGCCGTCTCCGCCCTCTACCCACCTCTGGGCGAAGGGGGCCTCGACGTACACGATGTCCATGGCTCCGGGTTCGGCGAACGAGAGGATGTTGAAGGAGCCGTTAAGGCCGAAGTGCGTGCCTGCGCTGAAGGGGGAGACCCGGATACTGACATTGGGCAGGTCTGCCAGTCGGGACAGTTGGTCGAACTGGCCGCGAGCGGTTTCCGCGCCGCCGGGAAAGTTGCGCAGCACCGCCTCGTAGATCACCGATCGCAGGACGAGCGGAGTGTCACCGGACAGGCGCTGCTGCCGCGCGATCCGCGCGGCGACGAACTCGTCGTCCGGTTGCCGCTTCATGGCCGCAGAAGTGATGGGGCTGCTCCTCAAGGCCCTTGCATAGTCCGGGGTTTGCAGCAAGCCGGGGATGAACGCCGGCTGCCACACCTTGATCGCCGTTGCCGCGCCCTCCAGTGCGACGTACTCCTGCATGACCCCTTGGAGGGTGTAGTCGTCCCACCAGCCCTTCGCTTTACGGCGCTCACGGTCGACCTTGGCCAGCTCCAGAAGCCCGCCGACGACGCCGGGGTCGTGGATCTCGTACGCCTCGCACAGTGCGCGGATGTCCGGGTCGCGCACGGGTACCCAGCCGCCCTCCATCTTGGCGATCTTTGCCGTCGAGGCGGAGAGCACCCTCGCGGCCTGGGGCTGTGTAAGTCCCGCCGCTGTACGCAACTTGAGGAGTTCGGTACCTAGTCTGCGTCCCAGAACGCTGGACGTGCTGTTGCCCTGCCGTGCCTGACCTGCTGTCACTTGGTCGCTCCTTCGCGGCTCTCCAGGGTCAGTCTGGCGGGCGCTGAGCATCACTCGCAACACGATCGGTGGACATCTTCCGGGAAGAGGTTGAACGGAACGCGCCCTTCTCGCTACATTCCGTGGTGAACGGACTACAGAACGGTGCCACTTGGCGCCGTCCGTCCCTGCCCGGGAGGTGCGCGACATGGTCGCCCCCGAAGACCCCCTCCACCACGACCGCCTCGACTACACCCCGCTCCCCAAGAGCGTCACCCTCGCCCGCCGCCGAGCCCACCGCCTCCTCACCGATTGGGGCCACCCCGAACTCGCCGCCGACGCCGCCCTGTTGGTCTCCGAGCTCGGTGGCAACGCCGTACTGCACGGGTGCCTGCGCGACCGGCTCTTCCGGGTGGAACTCACCCTCACGGAGCGCGTCGTACGGATCTCCGTGTCCGATCCGAAGGGCGAGTTACTGCCGAGCCTTCGCGAGGCGACCGCGGATGACATGTTCGGGCGCGGCCTGCTGATCGTCGGACAGGTGGCCGACCGCTGGGGCGTGTGCGAACTGAGCGTTGGCAAGACGGTTTGGTGCGAGCTGGATGTCGTACGCCAGACGGCCCCGGCCCGTTACCGTGACCGCAGCGAAGCCCCGCCACCGAGGAGGATGACCATGGCCGAACCGTTGAAGACCTTCGTCAACGGCGTCGAGGTCGAGGTCCCCAACAGCATCCCCGATATTCGCGCGGCCCTCTCCAAGGAGCGGCGCGAGGAGTTCGACCGTGCCGTCAATGCGGCCGGTGTGCACGACATCCACGCGGTGATGCGGCACTGGATGCTGGAAGCCGTACCTGACCCGGAGGCCGATGCGCTCTTGGAGCGGCTGGCGGCGGACGAGGCCGAGAGGCGGGGCGCGGCTTGAGCTACCGCATCACCTATGCCCCGCCGGCGGATGACACCTGGCCAAGATGCGGAATGCCGAAGCGTTCCGGGATGCCATGGTGCGGACGATCGGGCGTGACCCGTACGGTCACGGGTCAACCGCGGTCAGGGGCGACCGAGACCGCCGGGAGGCGACCGTCCTCGACGCCATCGTGCTCTACTAGGTTTCCGCTTCCGTGCTCACCGTCACCGTGGTCAGACTCATCAACGGACGTTGAGCCACGCGACGGCCGCCCCGGCCCCAGGATCGAGGCGGCCGTAACACGCCCCCGCGCACGGCGGCACCGCGGCCGTTGATCGGGCCGGGATCCGAAGCGGCGCGTGCTGCGACGCCGACCCCTCAGTCGCGATCAAGGGCGGTGCAGACACAGACCCTGTTGCCGTCGGGGTCGGCGAGCACGGTGAATGACGGGGCTTGGGAGGGGTCGACCACCGTGCCCCCGGCGGCTACAGCGGCCGCGATGCGCTCATCCGCCACCTCGGGAGCCAGCCACAGGTCGATGTGCCAGCGCTGGCGCGGGGTCTCGTGGGCGTCGGTCTGCTGGAACCACACACTGGGGACACGGTTCGTCGGGTCGAAGACCGAGTCGAACACGGTGTGGCCGGCGTCCCCGGTGAGCAGTGCGGACCAGAACGGAGCCACCGCCGAGTCGTCGGCGGTGTCGAGGGCAAGCTCGAGCTGTGTCACCTCGCCGGGCACGGCGAGCAGGCCGTGCTCCCGGGCGAGCCCGGTGATGACGTGGGCCAGTTCGAGGTCCTTCGCGGTGATCCACCGCCCACCGGTGTCCTCGTCGACGCTGAACAGGGTGACGTCGACCATCACGGTCCCCCCGATCCCCCCGCGCCCCAGCCGGATTTCCGGTACGTCGTGCTCGGCAGCGGCTGCCGCCCGTACGACCGCTGCCACGAACGCGGCCCCGTCGGCGGCGTCGGCGGCGCGGTAGCGCGCGGCGAGGGGCTGAGCGAGCTTGCGCCAGTCGCTGAGCCCCTCCCTGATCGCGGCGAGGATCTCCGGGGTGGTGACGATGTCCATGGCCCGCATGGTCCCACCGGCCAACGGCCGCGCACCTCACCCCACGCCGACCTCACCCCACGCCAACCCCACTCCAACCCGCCCCCACCGCGCCGTACTCCCCACTCCCCGCGCCGTACAGATCCCGCGCCGCGTTCAACGTCGCCGTACGCGCCCCCGCGTAGTTCGTCGAGGACGTCATGTAGACCGTCAGCGCCCGGTACCAGATCGCGCCCAGCTTGTCCCGGCCGATTCCCGCCACCGTGGAGCCGTCGCAGGTGGGCGAGTTGTAGCTGACGCCGTTCAGTGTCTTCGGGCCGCTGCCTTCCGCCAGCAGGTACGCGAAGTGGTTCGCCACGCCCGAGGAGTAGTGGACGTCGAGATCCTTCACCGAACTACTCCAGCAGTCCGCCGAGTTGCCGTCCTTGGACGGCTTGTCCATGTAGCGCAGGGCGTCCCGGCCGAAGCCGGAGCGGACGATCTTCTCGCCGATCAGGTAGTCGCCAGGATCGGAAGCACTGCCTGCGTGCCACTCCACCAGCGTGCCGAAGATGTCCGACGTCGCCTCGTTCAGGCCGCCCTGCTCGCCCGAGTAGGTCAGTGCCGCCGTCTTCGAGGTGACTCCGTGCGACATCTCGTGGCCGGCCACGTCCAGGGACACCAGCGGGCCGAGGGTCGTCCCGTCACCGTCGCCGTATGTCATGCAGAAGCAACTGTCGTCCCAGAAAGCGTTGTTGTAGCCGTTGCCGTAGTGCACGCGGTTGTACGAGCCTTTGCCGTCGCCCGCGATGCCGTTGCGGCCGTGGACGTATCTGTAGTAGTCCCAGGTCTCGTCCGTGCCGTACTGCGCGTCCACCGCCGCCGACGCGCGGTCGGCGGTCGCGCCCGTGCCCCAGTGGTTGTCCGCGTCCGTGAAGACGGTCGACGGGGCCCGGTTGACGCAGATCCCCAGGACGCACAGGTCGGTCCTGTTCGCCGCGTCGCCGGTGTACGTGTTCCCGCGCGTCGCGTCCTTGAGCTGGTACGTCGATCCCGACGGCGTCGTCTCCAGCGCGACCGTGCCGCTGTACAGCGACTTGCCGTCGCCCGTCGCCGTCTCGATGGTGTCCCAGGCGTCGAGTTGGGCGCCGGTGCGGGCGTCGGTCAGCACCGTACGCGCGACCGGGTTGCCCAGGGAGTCCCGCGCCACGGCGTCGGTCTGCCAGGCCAGCTTCGGGGCGCCGTGCAGGGCGTCCACGACCAGCCGCGGACGGGCCGTCACCTTCTTCAGCGTCTCGCCGAGGTGGGCGCCGCGCAGAGCGTTCACCGCGAGGTCGGCGGCCTTGGGGGCCGACAGTTCCGGGGTGATGCTCGCGAGCGAGATCGCGCTCCTCGTCGCCCGGTTCGCGCTGCGGTACGAGCCGTCCGCCGCCAGGTGGACCACGAAGTCACCGCCCAGGACGGGCAGTTGGCGGTATGTGTGGTCGTAGCGGACGTGCTGTGTGCCGTCCTTGTCGACGACGACGTCCCGGACCCGCGTCGCCTGGGCGGCGGTGAGCCCGAGGGCCGCGGCCTGGTCCACCAGCGCCGACGCCGCGTTCTCGATCGCGCTGTCCCGGGTCGGTGTGTCGGCCGCGCCGGCGGCGGGGGAGAGGGCGGCGGCCAGCAGGGTGGCGGTGGTGACGGCCGCTCCGGCGGTGGCGAGTCCACGGGAACCTCGGACATGCTGCCGTATTCGGCTCATCGGTCTCCTCGGGGAGGCGCTCACGCGTGAGGGGGAGGGGGCGGCGGTGCTGACGTTGAACAAGATTTAAGTGGCCATGACATGTCATGTCCAGAGCGCCTACGCGTGAGTATGTGAGGGGAGAGAATCGGTTCCGTGAGAGCCCAGCGACTGCCGTTCTTCGTCTACGGCACCCTCCGCCCCGGCGAGCCCAACCACGACCTCTTCCTGCGCGGCCGGACACGCTCCGAGGAGCCGGCCCGGCTCACGGGTGCGGTGCTGTACGACGGGCCCGGCTATCCGTACGCCGTCGAGGAGCCCGGCGGGACGGTCAGCGGGGAACTCGTCACCGCACGGCCGGAGATGTACGCGGAGTTGCTCGTCGCACTCGACCGCCTGGAGGAGTACGCCCCCGGCGACCCGCGCAACCTCTACGAGCGCGTCGAACGCGAGGTGATCCGCGACGCCGACGGCACGGCCGTACGCGCCTGGGTGTACGTCGCCGCCCCCTCCGTCGCCGCCCGCCTGCGCGCGCGGGGCAAGTTGATGGAGGGCGGCGACTGGTCGGTCAGGTGAGGCGTCATAGCGGGATTCACCCGCGTACGGCCTCCACCCGCACCGCGCACGCCTTGAACTCCGGCATACGGGAGGTCGGGTCGAGGGCCGGGTTGGTCAGGGTGTTGGCGCGGCCCTCGCCGGACCAGTGGAACGGCATGAAGACGGTGTCCGGGCGGATGGTGGTGGTGATCCGGGCAGGCGCGACCGCGCGTCCGCGCCGGGAGACCACGGCCACCGGGTCGCCCTCGGCCGCGCCGAGCCGCTCCGCCAGCCGCGGGTGCAGCTCCACGAAGGGGCCGGGGGCGGCGGTGTTCAGCTCGTCCACGCGCCGCGTCTGGGCGCCCGACTGGTACTGCGCCACGACCCGCCCGGTCGTCAGCAGCACCGGGTACTCGGCGTCGGGTTCCTCGGCGATCGGCCGGTGCGAGACGGGGACGAAACGGGCCCGGCCGTCCTCGGTGGCGAACCGGTCGAGGAAGAGGCGGGGCGTGCCGGGATGCATACCCGAGGTCTCGTCGTCCTGCACCGGGTCCTCCCCGAGCACGTCCAGTGACGCGTCCTCGGCGTCCACCGGTGCCGCGGGACACGGCCAGAACACCCCGTCCTCCTCCGAGATCCTGCGGTAGGTGATCCCGGAGTAGTCCGCCGGTCCGCCCGCGCTCGCCCGGCGCAGCTCCTCGAAGACCTCCTCGGGGTCGGTCGGGAAGCCCTTCTCCACACCGAGCCGGCCGGCCAGCTCGTGCATCACTTCCAGGTCGCTGCGCACGCCCTCGGGCGGGGTGAGCGCCTGCTTGCGCAGCAGCACCCTGCCCTCCAGGTTGGTCGTGGTGCCCGTCTCCTCGGCCCACTGGGTGACCGGCAGGACGACGTCCGCGAGGGCCGCCGTCTCGGACAGCACCACGTCGGCGACGGCCAGGAAGTCGAGCGAGCGCAGACGTTCCTCGATGTGCGACGCGTGCGGCGCCGACACCACCGGGTTCGAGCCCATCAGCAGCAGCGACTTGATGTCCGTACCGAGCGCGTCCAGCAGTTCGTAGGCACTGCGCCCCGGCCCCGGAAGGCTGTCCGGGTCCACGCCCCACACCTCGGCGACATGCCGTCGCGCCGCCGGGTCCGTCAGCTTGCGGTAGCCGGGCAACTGGTCCGCCTTCTGGCCGTGTTCGCGCCCGCCCTGCCCGTTGCCCTGCCCGGTCAGACAGCCGTACCCGGACAGCGGGCGGCCCGCGCGGCCGGTCGCCAGGCACAGGTTGATCCACGCGCCCACGGTGTCCGTGCCCTTGGACTGCTGCTCGGGCCCGCGCGCGGTGAGCACCATCGCGGCCTCGGGCTCGCAGAACATCCGTACCGTCTCCCGGAGTTGGGGCACCGACACCCCCGTGATCCGCTCCACGTACTCCGGCCAGTGCGCCATCGCCGCCGCCCGCGCGTCCTCCCAGCCCACGGTCCGGTCCCGGACGTACTCCTCGTCGACCCGCCCCTCGGCGACGATCAGGTGCAACAGCCCCAGCGCCAGCGCCAGATCCGTCCCCGGCCGGGGCGCCAGGTGCAGGTCGGCCTGCTCGGCGGTCTTCGTGCGGCGCGGGTCGATGACGATCAACGTGCCGCCGTTCTCGCGCAGTTCGTTGAAGAACCGCAGCGACGGCGGCATGGTCTCCGCGAGATTCGACCCGACGAGGATCACGCAGCCCGACTTCGGGATGTCCTCCAGCGGGAAGGGCAGCCCGCGGTCGAGGCCGAACGCCTTCATCCCGGCCGCCGCCGCGGACGACATGCAAAAGCGCCCGTTGTAGTCGATCTGGGAGGTCCCCAGCACCACCCGCGCGAACTTGCCGAGCGAGTACGCCTTCTCGTTCGTCAGACCGCCCCCGCCGAAGACCCCGCACGCGTCCGGGCCATGCTCCGTGCGCGTGCGGGACAGCCCCTCGGCGATCCGGTCCAGTGCCTCGTCCCAGGTGGCGGGCACCAGCGTGCCCTCGGAGCGCACCAACGGGGAGGTCAGCCGCACCCGGGACGAGAGCACCGCCGGCGCGGTACGGCCCTTGCCGCACAGCGCGCCCCGGTTCACCGGAAAGTCCACCCGCTCACTCACCTCGACGGTCCCGTCCGGTGCGGGCGTCAGATTCATCCCGCACTGCAGGGCGCAGTACGGGCAGTGCGTGGGCGTAGCGGTGTTCGGCATACCCCTCAGCGTGCTTCGGCCGTGTTACACGCCGGGAGGCTCCGTGTTACACGGCCGGGACGGCGACCTCCCCGCCCCCGCCAGGCTGAAGTGAGGCGTAGGCCCGCCGCAGGTCACCGGGCGCGGTGTGGCGCAGGCCCGCCCAGGTCACCGGCTGTCGGCCAGCGCACGGCTCACTCCCGGTTCCTTCGGCCCGAGGAACCGCGGATCCGGCTCGAACACCGCGTCCAGGGCCGCCTTCCCCGCCGCGATGATCTCCCGGGCGCCCCCGTAGTACCAGGTCACATCGTGTACGTCATCGACACCGACGCCGTACGACGTCACCCCCGCCGCCTGGCACAGCGCGACCGCCCGCCGGATGTGGAAGCCCTGGCTGATCAGGACCGCCCGGTCGACGCCGAAGATCTTCTTCGCGCGGACGCAGGAGTCCCAGGTGTCGAAGCCCGCGTAGTCGCTGACGATCCGCCCGTCCGGCACACCGTGCCGCGTCAGATAGGTACGCATCGCGTCCGGCTCGTCGTAGTCCTCGCGGCTGTTGTCACCGGTGACCAGGACGACCTCGATCCGCCCCTCGCGATACAGCTTCGCCGCCGTGTCCAGCCGGTGGGCGAGATACGGCGACGGCTCGCCGTCCCACAGACCCGCGCCGAAGACGACCGCGACCTCGGTACGCGGCACGTCCGCCGTCGTACGCAGCCGGTCGCCCGTCACGACGTACATCCAGGTCGCCGGAAGCAGCGCCAGCACGCACGCGGCCATCACGACCTGCACCAGCCGCCGCTGCCCGGTACGGGTGCGCGGCAGACGGGGCCTGCGCTGCTTGGGCAGTCGCATCGAGGCGTCCCTCCCTTCCCTCCCTGGTCGGCCGTTCGACAGACACAGACGTCCGGTAAAGCCGGGCGGTTCGTTGCCGACCACGTGACCAGCCTCACGCCGAACGACGAAACCGCAGGTCGCGGCACCTCACACACCCCCTGCACCCCACCGTGAACCCCCGGAAAAGACCCGTCATTCCCGTGCAACGGGGCGGCAACCTCCCGCCTTCACCATCGGTACATGACGGCGTCGAAACCTCGGCACAGCGAGTCCACGACCCTCCCCGTCGGCAGCCAGCCGCTCCCGGGGGCCCACCTCGACAGTACGGCGCACATCATGAACCGGATCAGCAGCCAGCTCGCCACCCAGCTCAGCCTCGTCTCGCTCGACGGCAGGCGGCGCCCCGAGCCGCCCGCCCTGGTCCTCGTGGCGCACGGCAGCCGCGACCCGCGCACGCTGGCCACCGTGCACACACTCCTCGACCGCATCCGCGAGCTGCGCCCCGGCCTGCCCGTGCACCTCGGCCACATCGAGCTGAACGCGCCCCTGCTGCCCGACACGCTCGCCGCCCTCGGCACCGGCGACGCCGTCCTCGTACCGCTGCTGCTCAGCCGCGGCTACCACGTCAAGCGCGACATCCCCGAGATGGCGGCGGCCGCTCAGGCACGCACGCGCGTGGCCGCCCCGCTCGGCCCGCACCCGCTGCTCGTGGAGACCCTGTACGACCGTCTCGTCGAGGCCGGCTGGCGCACCCGCACGGACGAGGCCACCCGCCGCACCAGCGCGGTCGTCCTCGCCGCGGCCGGCTCCCGCGACCCCGAGGGCGCCGTCGACACCCACCGCACCGCCCAACTCCTCTCCGACCGCCTCGGCGTCCCGGTCGTCCCCGCGTACGCCTCCGCGGCAGCGCCCACGGTAGAGACGGCGATCCGCGCCCTCGCCGCCCGTGGCCGCCACAGGGTCGCGGTGGCTTCGTATTTCACGGCCCCCGGCCTCTTCGCCACCCAGTGCGCGGAAGCGGCCCCTTGGATCGCCTCGGCCCCCCTGGGAACCCACCCGGCCATGGCCGACCTGATCCTGCACCGCTACGACCAGTCATTGGCAGCAACGGCAACAACAGAACCGGCGCTGGCCTCAGCCTGAAAACGCCGGGTGACTATAGCTACCTAGGGGCGCGGGGAACTGCGCGACCAGCCCCCACGCACCCGCACCCGCGACACAACAGCACCCGGCAGACGCAAGGGCGCATTACTGTCAAAACATGGCAGGCACCGCACCCCCCGGCTACGACCCGACGTCAGTCACCCGCTGGGCCACAGAACCAGACAAACGCCCCGGCCGCACCGCCTTCCAACGAGACCGCGCCCGCGTACTGCACTCCTCAGCCCTACGCCGCCTCGCAGGCAAAACCCAAGTCGTCACCCCCGGCACCAGCAACCAGCCCTGGGACGCCACCCCCCGCACCCGCCTCACCCACTCCCTGGAGTGCGCCCAGGTAGGCCGCGAACTAGGCGCAGCCCTCGGCTGCGACCCCGACCTCGTAGAAGCCGCCTGCCTCTCCCACGACCTCGGCCACCCCCCCTTCGGCCACAACGGCGAACAGGCCCTCAACGAATTCGCCGACGACTGCGGCGGCTTCGAGGGCAACGCCCAGTCACTGAGGCTCCTCACGCGCATCGAACCGAAGCGGTTCACCGCGGACAGATCCGTCGGCCTCAACCTCACCCGTGCCGCCCTGGACGCCGCCACCAAGTACCCCTGGCCCCGCGGAGCGCACCCCACCGACCCCAAGTCACCGAAGTTCGGCGTCTACGACGACGACCGGCCGGTCTTCGACTGGGTCCGCGAGGGCGCCCCCGGCACCCGCATCACCTTCGAGGCCCAGGTCATGGACTGGTCCGACGACGTGGCGTACTCCGTGCACGACGTCGAGGACGGCCTGCACGCCGGCCACATCGACCCCGCCTGTCTGCACGCCGAACCCGAACGCCAGGCGGTCTTCGCGGTCGCCATCGGCCGGTACGTCCCCGAGGACACCGACCCGGCCGAGCTCGCCGAGGCCCTCGACCGACTCCTGGCCCAGGAGTGGTGGCCGCACGGCTACGACGGCTCGGCCGTCGCCCAGGCCCGCCTCAAGGACGCCACCAGCCAGCTCATCGGCCACTTCTGTCTCGGCGCGGAGGCCGCCACGCGCGCGGCGTACGGCACTGGCCGGCTGACCAGATACGCCGCCGAGCTCGTCGTACCGCACCAGACCCGCCTCGAGTGCGCGGTCCTCAAGGCGGTCGCCGACCGGTACGTCATGCAGCGCGCCGAGCAGGAGCGGCTCCGTGCCGACCAGCGGATCGTGGTCGCCGAACTGGCCCAGGCGCTCACCGCCCGCGCCCCGGACGGACTGGACCCCCAGTTCCGCGCCCTGTTCGACCAGGCGCCCGACGACCGCGCCCGCAAGCGGGTGATCGTCGACCAGATCTCGTCCCTCACCGACGCCTCGGCCCGTTCGCTTCATGCCCGTATGACGGGGCACCTGTGATCCTGATGGGACCTGATGGGAGAGAAGTGAAGTGAAACCAGCCCGAATGTGACCCTGCGTGGCCTGAACGGGCCACTCCCTCTTCCCGCATCACACTGCGTGCGGGACGCTCGCATGGCGGCACCATTACGAGGAGGCATCAAGTGGTCGACGCTGATCAGACATTCGTCATCGTCGGAGGCGGTCTCGCCGGCGCGAAGGCGGCCGAGACGCTCCGAGCGGAGGGCTTCACCGGCCGCGTGATACTGATCTGCGACGAACGCGACCACCCCTACGAGCGCCCGCCGCTGTCCAAGGGCTACCTCCTCGGCAAGGAGGAACGCGACAGCGTCTTCGTGCACGAGCCCGCCTGGTACGCGCGCAACGACATCGAGCTGCACCTGGGCCAGACCGTCGACGCCATCGACCGCCGCACCAGGACGGTCCGCTTCGGCGAGGACGGCACCGTCGTCCGCTACGACAAACTGCTCCTGGCGACCGGCGCCGAGCCCCGCCGCCTGGACATCCCGGGCACGGACCTCGCCGGCGTCCACCACCTGCGCCGCCTCGCCCACGCCGAACGCCTCAAGGGCGTCCTGGCCGCTCTCGGCCGGGACAACGGCCACATCGTGATCGCGGGCGCCGGCTGGATCGGCCTCGAGGTCGCGGCGGCGGCCCGCGAGTACGGCGCCGAGGTCACCGTCGTCGAGCACAATCCGACCCCGCTGCACTCGGTCCTCGGCCCCGAGCTCGGCAACCTCTTCGCCGAGCTGCACCGCGAGCACGGCGTCCGCTTCCACTTCGGCGCGAAGCTGACGGAGATCGTCGGCCAGGACGGCATGGTCCTTGCCGCCCGCACCGACGACGGCGAGGAACACCCCGCGCACGACGTCCTCGCCGCGGTCGGCGCGGCCCCCCGGGTCGCTCTCGCGGAGGCGGCGGGGCTGGAACTGGCCGACCGCGCCCACGGCGGCGGAGTCGCCGTCGACGACCGGCTGCGCACGTCCGACCCCGACATCTACGCGGCCGGTGACGTCGCCTCCTTCCACCACACCCTCTTCGGCACCCGCCTGCGCGTCGAGCACTGGGCCAACGCCCTCAACGGCGGCCCGGCGGCGGCCCGCGCGATGCTCGGTCAGGACATCCCCTACGACCGCGTGCCCTATTTCTTCTCCGACCAGTACGACCTGGGGATGGAGTACTCCGGCTGGGCGCCCCCGGGGACCTACGACGAAGTGGTGATCCGGGGAGACGCGGGCAAGCGTGAGTTCATCGCGTTCTGGCTGAAGGAGCACCGGGTGCTGGCCGGGATGAACGTGAACGTGTGGGACGTCACAGAGCCGATCCAGCAGCTGATCCGGTCCGGGGCCCAGGTGACCACGGAGACACTCGCGGACCCGCGCGTGCCACTGGACAGCCTGACCTCGTGAACTGACGAGGGCGATCGACTGTCACACCGCACCCGTAGAATTCACGCGTGGCAGGACGGATCAACGACGAGGACGTGAAGGCGGTTCGGGACGCGGTCCCGATCGACGCCGTGGTGTCCGAGTACCTCCAGCTGCGCAACGCGGGCGGCGGCAACCTCAAGGGCCTGTGCCCCTTCCACGACGAGAAGTCACCGTCCTTCCAGGTCAGCCCGAGCAAGGGGTTCTTCCACTGCTTCGGCTGCCAGGAGGGCGGCGACACCATCACGTTCGTGATGAAGATCGACCACCTCACCTTCTCCGAGGCGGTCGAGCGCCTCGCCGGCCAGGCCGGCATCACCCTGCGCTACGAGGAGGGCGGGTACAACCCCTCCCACCAGCGCGGCGAACGCATCCGCCTGGTCGAGGCCCACAAGACCGCCGCCGACTGGTACGTGGAGCAGCTGGCCACCAGCCCGGAGGCCGAGGCCGGCCGCAAGTTCCTCGCCGAGCGCGGCTTCGACCAGGCCGCGGCCGAGCACTTCTCGGTCGGCTACAGCCCCCAGGGCTGGGACCACCTCACCCGCTACCTGCGAGGCAAGGGCTTCTCCGACAAGGAACTCCTCCTCTCCGGCCTCTCCCAGGAGGGCCGCCGCGGCCCCATCGACCGCTTCCGCGGCCGTCTGATGTGGCCGATCCGCGACATCGGCGGCGAGGTCGTCGGCTTCGGCGCGCGGAAGCTGTACGAGGCGGACAACGGCCCCAAGTACCTGAACACGCCCGACACGGCGATCTACCGCAAGTCCCAGGTCCTCTACGGCATCGACCTGGCGAAGAAGGACATCGCCAAGTCCAGCCGCGCGGTCGTCGTCGAGGGCTACACCGACGTCATGGCCTGCCACCTGGCCGGCGTCACCACCGCCATCGCCACCTGCGGCACGGCCTTCGGCACCGACCACATCAAGATCCTCCGCCGGCTGCTGATGGACAACGGCAGCGCCCGCGTGATCTTCACCTTCGACGGCGACGCGGCCGGCCAGAAGGCAGCCCTGCGCGCCTTCGAGGACGACCAGAAGTTCGCCGCCGAGACCTACATCGCCATCGCGCCGGACAACATGGACCCCTGCGACCTGCGCCTGGCCAAGGGCGACGAGGCGGTCGCCGAGCTGGTCGAACCCCGCACCCCGCTCTTCGAGTTCGCGCTGCGCCAGATCGTCCTGCGCTACGACCTGGACACCCCGGCCGGCCGGGCGGCAGCCCTGGACGAGGCGGCGCCGATCGTCGCCCGCATCAAGAACACCGGCGCCCAGCACGAGGTCGCCGTACAGCTCGCCGGCATGCTCGGCATCCTCGACACCCAGTTCGTCGTCAAACGGGTGGCCCAGCTCGCCCGCTGGGCCCGCGACCGCGGCGGCAAGGGCCCGGCACCGGACCGGCAGCAGCGCCCCGAGCAGCAGTACGACACCGTGCGAGCCCCCTCCGGCCCGGCCCTCACCCTCCGCAACCCCGTCTACGCCACCGAGCGCGAGCTGCTCAAACTCGCCCTCCAGCGCCCCGAACTGGTCTCCCCGGCGTTCGACGCCTACGGCATGGACGAGTTCACCGCCGCGCCCTACGCCGCCGTACGCCAGGCGATCATGGACGCGGGCGGCGCGGAGTACGGCGTCCAGGACTCGCAGGAGTACCTGATCCAGGTCCGTGACGCGGCCCCCGACAACGCCGTGCGCGCCATGGTCACCGAGCTCGCGGTCGAGGCGATCATGCGCAAGACGGTCGACGAGCACTACGCGGGCGACCAGCTCGTCACCGTCCGCCGCCGCGCGGTCGAGCGCCGCATCCGCGATGTCCAGTCTCAGCTGACCCGCCTGTCCGCGGGCGGAGACCCGGCCCAGCTGGCCGCCGTACAGAACGAATTGTGGGTACTCCAGCAGTACGACCAGGCGCTGCGGGAGCACGGAGCCGCAGCTCTCTGAGGGCATCGCGGCGGCCAGGGTAACCACCCGGTCACGGACCGGACTCAAAAAGTCACCGCACGCCCCTCGTGGCGGCGATGTGTCGTACTCCACACTGGGTTCCGGTGCCTGAGTCCTCGGAGCGCGGCGGATCCGTCCCCAACGGGTCCCACACCCCCGCGGTTCCGCTCATCGCGTACGGGACGGACAGCGGCGAGGCCGTCGACTCCGCTCCCGAAGTAGCGCTGCCGCACACCTCAGCAGCGATCATCCTGGAGGTCGCCCCCGTGCAGACCCAGACCCTGACCCAGACCGACATCAGTACGGACGGCACGGAAGCGGATACGGAGACCGACGTTCTCGTCGCGGTCCCGCCGCAGAGCCGTGTCGCGCACCACCCCGAGGCGGAGCCGGAAGCCCCGGCCGAGCCGGAAGAACCCCCCGCCGAGGTTCCCGAACTCGTCGAGCCCCCCGAGCCCGCCCGCCCCGCCAAGGCCGACACCAGCGGGCCCTCCTCGGACCTGTTCCGCCAGTACCTGCGGGAGATCGGCCGCATCCCGCTGCTCACCGCGGCCGAGGAGGTCGAACTCGCCCGCCGGGTCGAGGCCGGCCTGTTCGCCGAGGAGAGGCTGCGGATCGCCCCCGACCTGGACAGCCAGCTCGCCCTCGACCTGGACAAACTGGTCGTCATGGGCCGCATGGCCAAGCGCCGCCTGATCGAGGCGAACCTGCGGCTGGTCGTGTCCGTGGCGAAGAGGTACGTGGGTCGCGGGCTCACCATGCTCGACCTGGTCCAGGAGGGAAACCTGGGCCTGATCCGGGCCGTGGAGAAGTTCGACTACGCCCGCGGCTACAAGTTCTCCACGTACGCCACCTGGTGGATCCGCCAGGCCATGTCCCGCGCGCTGGCCGACCAGGCCCGCACCATCCGCGTCCCGGTCCACGTCGTGGAACTCATCAACCGGGTCGTCCGCGTCCAGCGCCGCATGCTCCAGGAACGGGGCTACGAACCGACCCCGGAAGAGGTCGCCGCCCACCTGGACCTGGCACCCGAGCGAGTCAGCGAAGTGCTGCGCCTGGCCCAGGAACCGGTCTCCCTGCACGCACCCGTGGGGGAGGAGGACGACGTCGCCCTCGGCGACCTCATCGAGGACGGCGACGCCACCTCGCCCGTCGAGTCGGCGGCGTTCCTGCTGCTGAGGGAACACCTGGAGGCGGTCCTGTCGACCCTCGGCGAACGCGAGCGCAAGGTCGTCCAGCTCCGCTACGGCCTGGCGGACGGCCGCCCGCGCACGCTGGAGGAGATCGGCCGCATCTTCGGCGTCACCCGGGAGCGCATAAGGCAGATCGAGTCGAAGACCCTGAACAAGCTCAGGGACCACGCTTTCGCGGACCAGTTGAGGGGTTATCTGGACTAGAGGGGGGCCGCTCTTCCCGCGCGAGCGGCCCCCGCACGACGGTCAGTCGACCTCGGCCACCGCCTGAGCGAACTGCGCCTGGTACAGCCGCGCGTACGCCCCGTCGGCCGCCAGCAGATCGGTGTGGTTGCCCTGCTCCACGATCGAGCCGTTCTCCATCACGAGGATCGTGTCCGCGTCCCGGATCGTCGACAGCCGGTGCGCGATCACGAACGACGTCCGCCCGTGGGCGAGTTTCGCCATCGCCTTCTGGATCAGCACCTCGGTCCGGGTGTCCACGGAACTCGTCGCCTCGTCCAGCACCAGGATCACCGGGTCGGACAGGAACGCCCGCGCGATGGTGATGAGCTGCTTCTCACCGGCGCTGACCCCGCTGCCCTCACCGTCGATCACGGTGTCGTAGCCGTCGGGCAGCGTCCGCACGAACCGGTCCGCGTGGGCCGCCCGCGCCGCCTCCTCGATCTCGCCCCGGGTGACCTCCCTGGACGCCCCGTACGCGATGTTCTCGGCGATCGTGCCGCCGAACAGCCAGGTGTCCTGGAGCACCATGCCGATCCCGGCCCGCAGTTCGTCCCGGGACATCCGCGCGATGTCGACGCCGTCGAGGGTGATGCGCCCGCCGGAGACGTCGTAGAACCGCATGAGCAGATTGACCAGCGTGGTCTTGCCGGCGCCCGTCGGGCCGACGATCGCGACCGTCTGCCCGGGCTCCACCTTCAGCGACAGATCCTCGATGAGCGGCTTGTCGGGGTCGTACCGGAAGGACACACCCTCCAGCGCCACCCGCCCGCGCAGTTCCTCGGGCCGCACCCCCGGCACCGGATCCGCCTCCTGCTCCTCCGCGTCCAGGAGTTCGAAGATCCGCTCGGCCGAGGCGACGCCCGACTGCACCAGGTTCGCCATGGAGGCGACCTGGGTCAGCGGCATCGAGAACTGCCGCGAGTACTGGATGAAGGCCTGCACATCGCCGATGGACAGCGCACCGGCCGCCACCCGAAGCCCGCCGACGACCGCGACCAGCACGTAGTTCAGGTTCGACACGAACATCATCAGCGGCTGCATGGCCCCGCTGTTGAACTGCGCCTTGAACCCGGCCTCGTACAGCGCGTCGTTCTGCTCGGCGAACTGCGCGGCCGACTCGTCCTGCCGTCCGAACACCTTCACCAGGTTGTGCCCGGTGTACATCTCCTCGACGTGCGCGTTGAGCTTGCCGGTGACGCGCCACTGCTGCACGAAGTGCGGCTGCGACCGCTTGCCGATGCTCCTGGCCACGACGAACGACAGCGGCACGGTGACGAGCGCGACCAGCGCCAGCAGCCAGGACACCCAGAACATCATCACGAGCACACCGATGATGGTGAGCACCGAGTTGATCAGCTGGCCCATCGACTGCTGGAGCGTCTGCCCGATGTTGTCGATGTCGTTGGTGGCCCGGCTGAGGACCTCACCGCGCTGCCGTTTGTCGAAGTACGACAGCGGCAGCCGCGACAGCTTCGTCTGCACGTCCTCGCGCATCCGGTACATCGTCCGGTTGACCGCACGGTTCACCAGCCGGGTGGCCGCCAGCATCAGCAGACCGGCCACGACGAACACGCCGAGCGCGAGCAGCAGCACCTCGCCGACGGCGCCGAAGTCGATGCCCTTGCCCGGAGTGAAGTCCGTGCTCCTGAGCATGTCGGCGACGGAGCCCTCACCCCGCTCGCGCATCGCGTCGAGGACCTGAGCCTTGCTCTCCCCGGCCGGCATCTGCCGCCCGATGATCCCCGCGAACACCAGGTCGGTGGCCTTGCCGAGGATCTTCGGCCCGATGACCGACAGACCGACGCTCACCACCACACACAGCAGCAGCGTGTAGAGGGTGAGCCGCTCGGGCCTGAACTGCGCGACGAGCCGCTTGCCCGACCCCTTGAAGTCCATGGAACTCTGGTCGGGACCGCCCCCGGCCATCATGCGCCCCGCTGGGCCCGCCATCAGGCAGCCTCCGCTTCCGTCAGCTGGGAGAGCACGATCTCCCGATAGGTCTCGTTGTCCGCCATCAGTTCGTGGTGCTGCCCGGTACCGACGACCCGCCCCTCGTCGAGGACGACGATCCGGTCGGCCCCCCGGATGGTCGACACCCGCTGGGCGACGATCACGACGGTCGCCTCGGCCGTCTCGTCGGCCAGCGCCGCACGCAGGGCCGCGTCGGTCGCGTAGTCGAGCGCGGAGAAGGAGTCGTCGAAGAGGTAGATCTCCGGGCGCCGGACGAGGGTACGGGCGATGGCGAGACGCTGGCGCTGACCGCCCGACACATTCGTGCCGCCCTGCGCGATCGGCGCGTCGAGCCCGCCCTCCAGCCTGGTCACGAAGTCCTTGGCCTGCGCCACCTCCAGCGCGTGCCACAGCTCCTCGTCGGTGGCGTCCGGATTGCCGTAACGGAGATTGGTGGCGACCGTCCCGGCGAACAGATACGGCCGCTGCGGCACCATCCCGACCGTCTTCGCCAGCAGGATCGGGTCGATGACCGACACGTCCACGCCGTCGACGAGCACCTCTCCGTCGGTCGCGTCGAACAACCTCGGCACGAGCCCGAGCAGCGTGGACTTGCCGCTGCCGGTCGAGCCGATGACGGCGGTGGTCTCGCCCGGCCGGGCCACCAGGTCGATCGACTTCAGCACCGGCTCCTCGGCACCGGGGTAGCAAAAACCCGCGCCCCGGAGCTCCAGATGACCGTGCCGGCGCAGCTCGCGCACGGGAGCCGTCGGCGGAACGACGCTCGAGGAGGTGTCCAGGACCTCCTGGATGCGCTCGGCGCACACCTCCGCGCGCGGCACCATCATGAACATGAAGGTGGCCATCATCACGGACATCACGATCTGCATCAGATAGGCGAGGAACGCGGTCAGATCGCCGATCTGCATGTCCCCGCCGTCGATGCGGTGCGCGCCGAACCACACCACGGCGATCGACGACAGGTTCACCACCGTCATGACGATCGGGAACATCAGCGCGAGCAGGTTGCCGCTGGCCAGGGCAGTGTCGGTCAGGTCGGCATTGGCCTTCCGGAACCGCTGCTCCTCGTACTCGTCCCGCACGAAGGCGCGGATGACGCGGTTGCCGGTGATCTGCTCACGCAGCACCCGGTTGACGGTGTCCAGCTTCACCTGCATGGACCGGAACAGCGGACGCAGGGCGCGCACAATGAGCGTCAAGCAGATCGCCATCACCGGCACGACGGCGACCAGCACCCCGGACAGCGGCACGTCCAGACCGAGCGCCAGCACGATGCCGCCCACACACATGATGGGCGCCGACACCATCAGGGTGAACGTCATCAGGGCCAGCATCTGGACCTGCTGGACGTCATTGGTCGTACGGGTGATCAGCGAGGGAGCGCCGAACTGGCCGAGCTCGCGCGCCGAGAAGGACTGCACCCGGTCGAAGACGGCGGCCCGCACGTCCCGGCCGAGCGCCGAGGCGGTCTTGGCGCCGTAGTACACGGCACCGACGTTGCACACGACCTGCACCAGCGAGATGCCGATCATGAGGGCGCCGAACGAGAGGATGTAGCCGGTGTCACCCTTCACCACACCGGTGTCGATGATGTCCGCGTTCAGCGTGGGGAGGTAGAGGGTGGCGCAGGTCTGCAGGAACTGAAGCAGCACCAGCAGGGCGATGGGTTTCTTGTAAGGCCTGAGGTAGTTGCGGAGAAGTCGTATGAGCACGCTGTGTCTCTCGGGTCGGCGGTGGGGGCGATCGGCGGTGGGGGGTGATTGGTTGCCCCTGGCCCCTATCGTCGGACACTCCACCGGTGTTACCTCAACCGATTAACCCAAGAGGTAGGTGCTATGGGGGGTGCTACAGACGGGGGTGCTACAGGCGGAACACCCCGGGATGGGTCTGATCCCGCACCGACACGAACTGCTGGCGTACCGCCTGCCCCACCGCCAGCTCCTCGCCGGGCTCCAGGACCTGCGCCGCCGCGCCCTGCCAGGGCGGCGGGGTACGCGGATCGAGGGTGCCCTGCGACACCCCGAGCGCCCAGGCGGCCTGCCGGGCGGCACCGATCGCCGCGTAGTCCGCCGGCTGCGGTACGACGACCTGCGCCCCGAACAGCGCGGGCGCCGCCGCCTGCACGGCGGGCAGCTCGGCGGCCGGCCCGAGCAGGAAGACCCGCCGCACCTCCACGCCCCGGCCGCGCAGCACGTCCAGCGCGTCCGCGAGCCCGCACAGCATGCCCTCGAACGCGGCCCGCGCCAGATGCTCCGCCTTCATCGACTCACGCCTCAGGCCCGACAGCGTCCCGGCGGCGTGCGGCAGATTCGGCGTCCGCTCACCCTCCAGATAGGGCAGCAGCACCAGCCCGTGCGCCCCCGGCGTCGACTTCATCGCCAGGTCGGACAGGCTCTCCAGATCGGCCAGCCCGAGCATCTCGGCGGCCCCGCGCAGCGTCCGTACGGCGTTCAGCGTGGTGACGACCGGCAGGTGCATGCCGGTCGCGTCCGCCAGGGACGTGATCATCCCGGTCTGGTCGACGAGCGCCTCGGGGTGAATGGCCATCACGGACCCGGAGGCCCCGAGGGACACGACGGCGTCGCCGAGACCGAGCCCCAGCCCGAAGGCGGCGGCCATGGTCTCGCCGGTCCCGGCGGAGATCAACAGCCCCTCCGGTGTCGTACCGGCCGCCTCGGAGGGCCCGATCACCTCGGGCAGCATCACCTGGTGACCGAGCGCCAGCTCGACCAGATCGGGCCGGTAGCCGCCGGTGGCGGCGGACCAGTACCCGGTCCCGGAAGCCCCGCCGCGATCAGTGGTCCGTCTGACCGGCCGCCCGAGCAGCTGCCACACCAGCCAGTCGTGCGCCTGGAGGAGGACGGCGGTGCGCAGCGCGGCCTCGGGTTCGCTCTTCGCGAGCCAGCGCAGCTTGGTCACCGGCTGCGCGGCCTGCGGCACACTGCCCACCGCCTGCGCCCACGCCTCGCGCCCGCCGAGCGCGTCGACAAGATCGGCCGCCGCGACCTGCGCCCGCTTGTCCCCGCCGACCATCGCCGGCCGCACGGTGTTGCCCTGCGAGTCGAGCGGTACGACGGCGTTCTGCTGCGCCGAGACGCCGATCGCCTGCACGCCTTCGAGCAGCCCGCCGCCCGCCGCCTCGCCCAGGGACAACAGCCAGGCCTGCGGATCGACATCGGAGGGCCGCGCGCCGCCCTCGGTGGTTTCCACCGGATGCGGCGCGTATCCCTGCCTGAGCACGGCACCCGTGTCCGTGTCGCAGACCACGATGCGTGTGAAATCGGGCGAACTGTCCAACCCGGCGACTATCCCCATGGCCGAAATTCTGCCGTATCGCCGCGTTGGCTTGGGCCATGGGCGCCGTCGGAGTGCGTGTCGAGGGGCGGGTGCGGGTGCGTTGTGGCTGGTCGCGCCCGCGCGGCGGAGCCGCAAATGTCCACAGCCCCGCGCCCCTGAAAGAGTCGCTGTGCCCAGCGCCGACGAGGTGCCGTCAGGTGTCGCTGGTGCCCCAGTCGTCCGCGCCGCTGCCGTTGGTGTTGCGTTCGCGGAGGGTGCGCACCCGCTCGGCGACGGAGTCGGGGACGCGGTCGCCGACCTTCTCGCTCACCGCGTGGTACGCCTTGCCGGCGAACTGGCGGCCCTGCTGCGCGGCCGACTCCGCGGTGTTGCGGACGGCGGGGTTCTGCGAGACCTGGCGTGCGGACTTCTTCAACTGCTCGTAGCGCTCGCGGCCGGCCCTGGTGCCCAGCACGTAACCCAGAGCCAGTCCCGCGACGAACGTGAGTCGGTAGCGCATGGCGGCCACCCTTCCCTTGTATAGGTCGTAGGCGCGGTGTCGGTGCCGGGGGAACCGATTGGCGGAGCACCCCCCTGCTTGCGCTAATGTATGTGTCGCAGCGAGCGTCCGCCCTCTGGCGAATACCCAGGTAGCTACGTTCGATGCAACGAGGCATTCCTCCGTAGCTCAATTGGCAGAGCAGCCGGCTGTTAACCGGCAGGTTACTGGTTCGAGTCCAGTCGGGGGAGCTCGGTCCTCCGTAGCTCAATTGGCAGAGCAGCCGGCTGTTAACCGGCAGGTTACTGGTTCGAGTCCAGTCGGGGGAGCATGCTGAACGAGGGCCCCGTAGGGGTCCTTTTTCATGTCCGGGGGAACCGCCCGGGGCGCGGCGCAGTCCTCAAGGTCGTGAACGCCGTGCGAAGCCGACCATCCGAAGCAGGAGATCGTATGAGCGGCTATGCTGCGGCAGACGGCGCGCACACATGTACGCGACACGCCGCGTCGGGGCGGTAGCTCAGCCGGTTAGAGCAGCGGACTCATAATCCGTCGGCCGTGGGTTCGAGTCCCACCCGCCCCACCTGTGCAGGGTCCTGACCTGCGGAAACGTTCATCCTTGGGTTGATGTTGCTCTGACCTGCACGTATGCGCCCGGAAACGTAGCTGGTGAGGCGTGTTCTGGTCGGCTCTGCAGCGGCGTTGAGGGCGGCGACGGTCCAGATCGCGGTGGTGATGCCGTAGGCGTCGGCGAGGAAGCCGGCGAGGAGGGCGCGACGGCGAAGCCGCCGCCGCGCCACAGGCGGTAGACCCCGACGGCGCGGGCGTGCCTTCTCGGTCCCGTCTCCGGTGCGCACTTCAACCCTCAGCACGTCGAGCGAAGAGTTCGGTGGGGGTCCTCTGGGTTGTGGACCGCTCGGGATGTGCCTTGGCCATGGCCGGTAAGTGGTGAAGAAACGGCCCCTAGAGAAAGCGGCCTCGCAGGGAGCCCTCGACGGTTGTCGGGGGCGGTCGAGGCCGAGTCTCGTTGATGCTGACAGCCGCGAGGGACGGCGGTCGGACGTCCACGGTCGCACGGCGACCTGCACCCCGGTGTGCCGAGGTCAGCGGCTGTTCCACCCCGGTGTTCCCTTCGGTCTGCGGCGGCGGGCTCCGCGACATCTCCCGCGGGTAGGCTTCGCCTGATCAGGCAAAGTCGGCGGGGACGGGGCATGGGCAGGGTCGAGAAGACGCGGGGTGGCGGGGCCGAGAGGGCGACCTCGCGGGATGTCGCCCGGCTTGCCGGGGTGTCGCACACGGCCGTGTCCTTCGTCTTCAACGGGCGTGCCCAGGGCAACCTCTCCGCCGAGACACAGGAGAAGATCCGCAAGGCGGCCGAACAGCTCGGCTACCGGCCGAACGCGGTCGCCCGTGGCCTGCGCCGGAGTCGTACCGCCGTGATCGGTCTGGTCACGGACGAGATCGCCACCTCGCCGTTCGCCGGGCTGCTGCTGCGCGGGGCCATGGACATGGCGTGGAGCAGTGAGCACCTGGTGCTCACCGTCGACTCCGGGCAGGACCCGGTCGCCGAGGACGCGGCCGTCGCCGAACTGCTCGACCGGAGGGTCGACGGGATCATCTACGCCGCGCTGTCCTTGCGCCGCGCCCGAGTCCCGGAAGGGCTGCACCGCACGTTCGCCGTGTTCGCCAACTGCCTCCCCGAGGACGGCTCCCTCCCGGCCGTCATCCCCGCCGAGCGGGCCGGCGGCCGCAGCGCCGCGCGCGTCCTTCTCGACGCGGGCCACCGCCGTGTCGCCCTGGTGGGCGGTCTGGACGACATCGCGACCGCGGAACGGCTGCGCGGCTTCCGGGACGCGCTGCGGACGGTGGGGCTGACGGCTGGGAAGGACTGGATCGTGCGGACGGGAGGGGAGATCTCCGCCGGGTACGAGGGAGCGTTGCGGCTGCTGGACGGTGTCCCCGCCCACCGGCGGCCCACGGGGATCGTCTGCTACAACGACCGGGTCGCCGCGGGCGTCCTCCACGCCGCCGCGCGCCTGGGCCTCGACGTGCCCGCCGACCTGTCCGTCGTCGGCTATGACGACCAAGAACACATGGCGGCTTTCCTCAGCCCGCCCCTCACCACGGTCGCTCTGCCCCATCGCGCGATGGGAGAGACGGCCGTCCGCCTGCTCCTGGACGCCATCGACAGCGGGACCGCGCCGCCGGTCACCACCCGGCGGCTGGAGTGCCCCGTCGTCACGCGGGGTTCGGTGGGACCAGCTCCCAGCCCGTGACCTCGACGTCCGTCCCCGTCACGGTCAGCTCCGCGATGTCGTCGCCGCGTCGGTACACCCGTTCCGTGGCCGTCGCCCGGTCACCCGCGAACAGTTCCAGCAGGGAGCCGTCCACGAGGATCCGTACGGTGAGGGTCTCGCCCGGCGAGGTCGGCAGGACCAGGGGGGCCGTGCCGTCCGGGCGGGAGCGTGGCCAGGCCGTGCGGTCCAGGGTCACCGTGCCGGACGCCGGGTCGAGTCGCACGGTCAGTTCGGCCCCGGACGTGGCCCGCAGCAGACTCACGGTCGCCGCCGAACGGGCGGTCACCAGCAGGTCGTACGCGAGGGGGAGTGGCCGGTGCGGTCCTGGTGCGGCCGTGAACGGGACGGCCGCTCGCAGGAGTTCGAGCTCCGGAGCCGGTACGACCCGTAGCGTGCCGTCCTCGTGGGTGTCCATCACCCGGGGTGCCGTGAGGACGCCGGACCAGCCCGCGCGGTCCACCTCCTTGGGTGGGCGTGACTCCCAGGACCAGCCCCAGAGCAGGGCGCGGCCGGCCTGCGTGTCCTGGAGGACGGAGGGGGCGTAGAAGTCGCGGCCGTGGTCCAGCGGGGCGCCGCCCGTACCGGCCGCGAACCTCGGTCCACCGTCCGCCCGCTCCACCAGACGGCCCGTGACATACGCGGTGCTCAGCGGGTCGCCGTCCCACAGGGCCACCGCCAGCACCCAGTCGCCCCCGGGGGTCGCCCACAACTGCGGGCACTCCCAGCCGATCGCCCGCTTGCCGAAGGCGCGGGCCGCCGCCGGGTCCCGGCCGTCCAGCAGGACCCCGGCGAACCGCCAGTCGTACAGGTCCTCACAGTCGTACACCAGGACGGACGGGGTGCCGTCGGCGTGGCCGGCGCCCATCAGCGCCCAGCGGCGTCCGGCGAAGCGGAAGACGAAAGGGTCCCGGAACATCGTCACGTCCAGGCCGGGTGGTGGGCCGGCGACCACCGGCACCGGCAGTTGCTTCCACTTCTGGAGGCCGTCGTCCTCGGTCACGGCGAGACAGATCGCGCTCAGGCCCTGGTGGTCGTGGTCGATCCCGGAGTACACCGCTGTCGGTACACCACCGTCGTCCACCACGCAGCCGGACCAGCAGCCCGCCTCGTCCGGGCCGTCGGGCGTGGGGCGCAGGGCGATCCCGTGGTCGTCCCAGTGGGCGAGGTCGGGGCTGGAGGCGTGGCCCCAGTGGACGTTCGTGTGCACGGGTGCGTCGGGATTGTGCTGGTAGAAGAGGTGGTATCGACCGCCCCAGCGGAACGGGCCGTTCGGGTCGTTCATCCAGTTGGCCGGCGGGCGGACCCGGAAACGCGGGCTGTTGGCGTCGGTCGACCGGCTGACGGGACTACCTGCGGCGGAACTCAACGATTGACTCCTGCGGATGTGATGCCCTCGCGCAGAGGGCGCTGGCCGACGACGAACACGGCGACGGCGGGGATCATGGAGAGGACGACTCCGGCGAGGACGACGGAGATCGAGCCGGTGCCGAGGTTGCCCTGGAGGGAGACCAGGCCCAGGGGCAGCGTGAGGTTCTCGGTGGAGGTTTCGAGGATCAGCGGCCGGAAGAACTCGTTCCAGTGGTAGTTGAAGGCCAGCACGCCGACGATGGCGAGACCGGGGGCCGCCAAGGGGGCGTACACCGACCGGAAGACGCGCCACGGACCCGCGCCGTCGATCATCGCCGCCTCGCCCAGGTCCTTCGGCATGCCCAGGAAGTACTGGCGCATCAGAAAGGTGCCGAAAGCCGTCGGGAAGGCCGGGACGATGAGGCCGAGCAGGGTGTCGGTCAGACCCATCGTCTTCAGTTCCAGGAAGACCGGGACCATCGTGACCTGCAACGGCACCATCATCGTGGCCAGGACCAGCGCGAACAGCGGCTTCTTGAAGCGGAATTCGAGGCGGGCGAAGGCATAGCCCGCCAGGCCCGCGGTGATCATCTGGCCGACCGCGATCAGCGCGGTCACCAGGGTGGAGTTCAGCGCGTACAGCCAGACGTCGATCTGGTCGAAGACCCCGCGGTAGGCGTCGACGGTGGGGTCCGTGGGGATGATCTTCGGCGGCAGGTCGAAGGACTCCGCCGGCGTGCGCAGTGACGTCGACACCGTCCAGACGACCGGGCCGAGCGTCAACAGGGCGCACAGTGCCAGGCCTGCGACCCGGCCCCAGGGCGCCAGGCCGTGCCGTACGCGTGACGCGGTGGGGCTCGTGCGGGGACCCGGCATCGAGCCCGATACCGAACCCGATACCGAACCCGATACCGAACCCGATACCGAACCCGATGTCGTACCCGAGAGGGAACTCGTACTCATCTGACTCACCCGGCTCACTGGTAGTGGACGTAACGCCGGCTGAGCCGGAACTGGAGTGCGGTGACCGCCATGATCAGGGCGAAGAGCAGGACGCCCACGGCGGACGCCTCGCCGAAGCGGAGCTGCTCGAAGGCCGTCTCGTAGATGACCATCACGACCGTGCGCGTCGAGTCGCCGGGACCGCCCGCCGTGAGGACGTACGGCTGCTCGAAGACCTGGAGGGCGTTGATGATGCCGACCACGGACGCCACCAGCAGCGTGGGCGACAGCAGCGGCAGGGTGATGGCGAGGTGTTTGCGCACCCCGCTCGCGCCGTCCAGCGCAGCCGCCTCGTGCACCTCTTTCGGGATGTTGTTCAGGCCGCCGACGAACAGCAGGAACGAGAAGCCGAACTGCTGCCAGACGTACGCCAGGACCACGGCCGCCATCGCCCCGTTCTCCGAGGTCAGCCAGGGGACCGAGGGAATTCCGACTGTGCCGAGGAGCCAGTTCACGGGGCCGAAGTCCTGGTTGAACAGGTACTTCATCACCACCGAGATGGACGCGGCGGACAGCACCAGCGGGAAGAAGAACGCCGAACGGAAAACGGACCGCAGCCACTTGGGCATCCGGCCGTTCACCGCGATCGCCAGCACGAGCGCGATCAGCAACTGGAGTGCGACCGCGAGCACCATGAAGACGAGCGTGTTGCGGAAGGAGACGAGGACCGTCGAATCGGTCAGGATCTCCCGGTAGTTGGCCGCTCCGGCCCACCGCGGGTCGTCGATCACGTCCCACTGGAAGAGGCTGAGGACGACCGAGCCGACGATCGGTACGACCGTGAAGACGACGATGCCGACGACGGTGGGCGCGAGGAACAGTACGGCGAGGAGGCGGGTGCCCCGGGTGCGGATGGTTGTGGCGGACGTGGACTCGGATGCCTTGCGGGTCTGACCGGTCCTGCGGCTCCCTCGGCTCTTGCGACTCTTGCGGGTGTGGGCGGGCTCCGGCCCTACGGGCCTGATCTCGGTGTTCGTCACACTTCACGCTCCATGGCCTTCTCCAGGTCCCCCTGCAGCCGGCGCAGCGCGGGACGCACCGCGCCGGGGCTCGCGAGGGCGGTTCCGGTGTGCTTGATCAGCAGCTGCTCGACCTCGTTGACCTGCGGCGGGGCCGGGATCGGGCCGGTGGTGGGGATCTTGTCGAGGGTGTCGTAGAAGACCTGCCAGTGGGCCGGGCCGGTCTCCCGGTAGCGGGCCTCGTCGACCATGGAGCGGCGGGCCGGAGTGGTCTGGTTGGCCGCGAAGAGCTGGGTCATCACGTCCTTGCGGGCGGTGTACTTGATGAACTCCCAGGCCTCGTCCCGCATCGTCGACGTGCGCAGCATCGCGTACCCGGCGGCGCCGAACTGGTGACGCCGGGTACGCCGGCGCGGGAAGTACCGCACGTCGTAGTCGGCCGGTTTCATGCCCGCCTCATGCAGGCCGCCCGCCCAGAAGCCGCCCGCGGGCGTGACACCGACGCGGCCGGTGGAGAAGACGCCGACGAGGTTGCGGCCGTCGCCGCCCTCCGGCCGGGTGCACAGGTCCTCCTGGACGAGGGAGGAGAGGTAGTCGTAGACCTCCGCGACGCGGTCGGAGTCGGCCAGGGGTGTCGTCCACCGGTAGCCGCCGCCCCGGCCGCGCCGCAGTGCCTCGGGATAGAAGGAGTTCCAGAGCCAGTCGCCGCCGGGGGCCTTGGACTCGGTGAGGAGGTTGGTGTCGTTGGCGAAGAGCCAGGGGACCACTCCGCCCCACAGCCGGTTGGTCCAGAAGTACGGGGTGAACCGGTCGCCGTTGCTGCGTTTCATCGCTCGCAGCAGCGTGGTGAAGTCGTCGTGGGTCCAGTCGTCGTCGGGCAGGTCGGCACCCGCGCGTTCGAGGACCCGGTTGTTGAGGTACATGTCGGCCGCGTTGAACTCGACCGGCAGCTGGTAGAGGCTCCCCTCGTACATCATCGACTCGACCAGCGAAGGATGGACGTCGGCGAAGTACGTGCGCAGCTCGGCCGCGTCCCGCTTCGCCCACCTGTCCAGCGGTACACCGAGCCGCTGGGCGAAGAGCTGCACGCCCTCGGTGGCGACGTACACGAGGTCGGGTGCCGTGCCCGCGGCGATCTGGGTGAGGATCTTGGAGAAGAAGTCCGACCAGTCATATGCCTGTACGGGGTTGATGCGGATCCTGATGTCGGGGTGGGCCTCGCGGAATCCGTCGCGCAGGGCGCGCTGCGCCTCGGGGTTGAAGGCGGAGCCCAGGGTGGCGATGACGAGCGAGCCGTCGTCGCGGCCGGGGATGTCGGCGGCGGTGAGGCGGTCCCAGCCGGCCGCGACACCGGCGAGAGCGGCGGCTCCGGCGCCGTACGCGCCGTAGCGCATCAGGGCCCGTCGGGAGAGGAGCGAGTCGGTCATCGGCATGCCTAACTCGTGTTAGCCGAAATTGATTTCATGATGATGAGAACCCGGCTGCGGCTCTGTCAAGGGATATGCGCGGATGGGAAGTTGGGGAACGGCCGGTGCGCGAGGGCTTGACCTTTAACGAGTTAGGTATACGGTTCCGGACCACATGAGCCGTGTCCCTACGACGACGTCGGGGAAGGGAGCCGCATGATGCCTGGCATGAAGAGGAGTTCGCTCGGCCAAAGGGAGACAGGGGAGACCCTGTCCAGGCGGTCGCTGCTGACGGCCTCGGCCGTCGGCGCCGCCGGTGTTCTGCTGCCGGACCTCGTGAGACCGGCGGCGGCGGCGGGCCGCGAGGCGACGGCCGCGTGCACGGGCAGCTACCGCGCCGAGTACCACTTCACGGTCCCCGACCAGTGGATGAACGACCCGCAGCGCCCGATCTGGATCGACGGCGAGTACCACTACTACTACCTCTACAACCCCGACTACTCGACGGGCGGCACGACGGCCGGCACCACCTGGCGCCTGGCCACCAGCACCGACCTCGTCTCCTTCACCGACCGGGGCATCGCCGTGCCGAAAAACACGACGCCCAATGGCGATGTCTGGTCCGGCTCCGCGGTGGTCGACACGGACGACACGGCGGGCTTCGGCGCGGGCGCGGTGATCGTCATCGCCACCATGGCGCCCGACGATGCCACCCAGGCCCAGTACCTGTACTACTCGACGGACGATGGCCGCACCTTCACGAACCACGGCACCGCCCCGGTCCTCCCCAACCCCGGCGTACGGGACTTCCGCGACCCCAAGGTGATCCGCGACGAGGAGCGCGGGCGGTGGGTGATGCTGCTCGCCGAGAACGACAAAGTGGGCTTCTACCACTCCGCCGACCTCAAGGCGTGGACGTACGTCGGCGGCTTCATCAAGGGCGGCATCGGCGTCCTGGAGTGCCCCGACCTGTTCCGGATCAGGGCGGACGACGGGACCTGGAAGTGGGTGCTGGGCGTCAGCGCCAACGGCAAGGGCTCCGGGCTGCCGAGCACGTTCGCGTACTGGACGGGTTCCTTCGACGGTACGACCTTCACCGCCGACGCGTCCGATCCCCAGTGGCTGGACCACGGCTGGGACTGGTACGCGGCGGTCACCTTCGACAAACGTGACGCGAGCGGGGTCCCGGACCCGGACGCACGGTATGCGATCGGCTGGATGAACCACTGGGACTACGCGAACACCACGCCCACCATCGAGTGCGACGGCTTCAACGGCACCGACTCGATCGTCCGCGAGGTACGACTGAAGCACGTGTCGGGTACGTACTACCTGGCGTCCCAGCCGGTGGCGGCCCTGGACGACCATGTGTCGCGCACGGTGGACCTCGGCGACATCGCGGTCGACGGCACCCGACCGGTCGACTACACGGGTACCGCGTACGAGCTGACCTGTGAGATCACCTGGGACCAACTGGTGGGCGCCGGCCTCCAGTTGCGGCGGTCGTCGGACGGTGGGCGGCACATCGACGCGGGGGTCTACGGCGACTACGCCTTCGTCAACCGCGGTTACACCGTGAGCCCCGACACCTCCGGCCGCTGGCAGGAGAGCCGCACGCCGTTCGACCCGTCCGCCGGCACGGTCCGCCTGCGGATCCTCGTCGACCGCACGTCCGTCGAGATGTTCGTCGGCGACGGCCGGTACGTGCACTCGACCGAGGCCTTCCCCGACCCGTCGGACACCGCACTGGCGCTGTTCGCGATCGACGGGCAGGCGGTGTTCCGGAACGTGGTGATCCGGGAGTTCACGGTCTGATCCGACGGGGAGGTGGCCGGGGCGGGCCGAGAGGCTGTCGACTACCGGCGCGCCAGGGCTCTCTATACCGAGGCAAGCTAGACATCGGCACCGCGGAAACGGGCACGAGATTCCACGCCCGCACATGTGGTGGAGCCTCGCCCGTCGGTAGGGGAATCCGACGCGGGCGAGTTCGAGAGGTCCTATCCAGCTGGCGAGATCACTCTCGACGCCGTCGGTCTTGCCCCTTGCGGCCTCCTTGAGGCCACAAGGACAGGAGTTGAGGCCACAAGGACAGGAACAGACCGACAAGTGTTGACGAGCACCGACACCACTCACCTCGCCTGACCTGCTGAAACGTCATGGATGAGCGCTGATCGGCAAGAGTCGCCAAGATCCCGAATGGACTCATAGTCCGTCGGCCGTGGGTTCGAGTCCCACCCGCCCCACCTGTGCAGGTCCTGACCTGCGGAAACGTTCATTTTCGGGTGTTCCGCTGTGCGTAGATTCCATCCTCTTGGCTGGCTAGGCCAGCCCGGTCCCACGTCTGCCGTTATAACACCAGTGGTGTATGCTGCCAGTGTAATAAATTGCCAGATGGGGGCGTATGCATGGCTTGGGAGATCGTCGTGGTCGAGCCGGCTCTTTCGTGGCTTCACGGACTGCGCCGCACTGACCGCGACACCCTGATTCAGGTCAGCCAGGCTGTTACTGCCCTTCAGGAGGAAGGACCCGCGCTGGGTCGGCCCCTGGTGGACACGATCAAGGGATCAGTGCTGCCGAACCTTAAGGAGCTCCGCCCCGGCTCGGCAGGGGCCACGGAAGTGCGGTTGCTGTTCGTGTTCGACCCGACCCGCCAGGCCGTGATTCTGGTCGGCGGTGACAAGGCCGGCAACTGGTCCGGCTGGTACCGCGTCGCGGTGCCCCAAGCGGAGCAGGCATACGCGGAGCATCTGAAGCGAATCGATGGAGAGGACGGGGCACGATGACTGATCACCTCAAGGACCCGCAGGCCGTCTCCTGGGGAGACCTGACCGAGGACTTCGCCTTCACCGATGCCGAAAAGGACCAGATCCAGAAGGGGGCGCAGGCCATGGTCCTGGCCTCCCGTGTGCACCGCCTCGCCGAGTTGCGGAAGCGGCAGCACACCACACAGGTCCAGGTTGCCGAAGCCATGGGCGTCACCCAGGCCCGCGTCTCACGCATCGAGAAGGGGCAACTGGAGCGCAGCGAGGTCGACACCCTCGCTGCCTACGTCAAGGCGCTCGGCGGCAAGCTGAAGATCGTCGCTGACTTCGGCGATGAGACCTACGTCCTCGGCTGACCCGATCGGCAAGCTGTGAACCTGGTTCATGCACAGGGGTGGAGCATCATCTCGTCGGTAAGGGACTCCGCTGTGCGTAGGTTCCATTCTCGTGGCTGAACTGGGCGGACGCGGCTGCTCCTGTGGTACGCATCTAACTCATCGACCCCCAGGGGCCATTGAGGGGCCACAAGGACAGGGACAGACCCACAAGCACTGCACGGGGCTGACACCGATCAGCATGTCTGACCTGGGGAAACGGCAAAGACGTACCGCGCCGCTCCCGAGGGCTGTGTGCGTATGCCTGCGGATGCTCGGTGTACGTCGCCTGCCAGTCGCGCAGGCGACGGTGCTCGCGGATGCCGGCGATGTGGAGTCGCCGGCGTCCTTCGCCCGCATGACGGCGCGGTCGCGGCCGGTTGGTGCCCGCGTCAGCAGATTCCAAGCGAGCGCCCGCGGGGGCTCTGCTACTTGAGATCGATCGCGCGTACCGGCTGCCCCGTCGTTCGGGCGATGGTGTCGAAGTCGCGGTCGTAGTGGAGCAGGGTGAGTCCTGCCTCTTCGGCGGTGGCGGCGACGAGGAGGTCGACCGGGCCGGCGCTGCGGTGTTCGCCTTTCGCGGTGAGCTGCTCCTGGATCACGCGGGAGCGGCGGTAGATGCCGTCGGGCATCGGACACCACGCGTAGTGGGCGTCGAGTGCCGCCTTCAGCCGTGCGCGGTCCTCGGTCGAGCGGGCGGAGTAGAGGACCTCGAGTTCCGTGATGTCGCAGATCGCGACGAGCCCACCGGTGATCCGATCCTCCCACTCGGTCGTGTTCTGGCCGAGCAGGACGCGGGCGAGGGCGGAGGTGTCGATGAGGTAGTCGGCGACTGTCACCGCCGGTACTGGCTCTTGTCCAGGAGGATGTCGATGTCCAGGGCGCCTTCGGTCACCAGCTGCCGGGCGTCGTCGAGCGCGCGCAAGCGCCGGTAACGGGCGGTGATCTCGCGCAGGGCGGTGTTGATCGTGTCTCGCTTGGTGGTGGTGCCGAGTTCCTTGGCGGCGGCTTCCAGTGCCTCGTCGTCTAGGTCGATGACAGTGCGGCTCAAGATGGCCTCCTCATGCACACGATGACGTATATCAATATACATGATCGATTGTATATCGCGGCCCGTGACTGCCGAGTGGCCTGCGCCGATATGAGTGGGGGTGTGTGCGGGTCCCGGCGTCCGCCTGGTGCGCGCAGGGCCCGCATGCCGAGGTGACCGGCAGTCACGTCAGCGCCCGGTCCGGCTGACGGCTCCGGAAGGAGCGAGCCCCGGGATCGAAGTGCCGCTGCTGTCCGTGCGGCTCGGCCTCGGCCACGACGAGGAGGCCCGCGGTTGAACGCGCCGTCAAGGCGCTCTGCGCGGAGCCTCTGTCGCTCGAACGGCGGTCTGCGGTCGAGGACATCGCCCGCCTCGTCCCACTGCTGGACGCCCTTGGCCTGGGCCGCTCGACCCAGGCGCTACTGGGGCACCTGACCTCACATCTCGTCCGCAATCCTCGCGCGTTGGCTGTGGACGAAGAGACTTCCAGCCGGCCAAGGGCGCCACCGGACTCGACCAGGGCCAGACGACCTGCTGGAACTCCTGGATGCGCTGGAGCCTGATCAGCACCCTGGCCACCGCTGTCCTGGCCGTCACCCACGCCCGCACCGCGACCACCACCTTGGCCGTCGGCCTCATCCCGGTCAGCGCACGCGAGCTGCTGACCATCCTGCGGGCAACCGCCCTGCCCCCGCTCCGCCACGACATCGGCCATGTCCTGCACTGGTCCGCCTGGCGACGCCGCCACCAAGCCATCGCGCAAGCCTGCCACCGGCGCTGGAACAACAGCACCGCCACCGCGGCCCCATGACACCACCATGACGACCGAGAACTACGGCTGCCGGGTCAGATCGGCCTCAACAAGGGGGAGTCAATCAAGCCTCGCAAGCCCTGGCACGACCTGGCCGACGTCGAACTCGCCACCGCGGAAGGAGTCGACTGGTTCAGCAATCAGCGCCTCCACACGCCGATCGGAGGCATCCCGCCCCACGAGCACGGAGACCACCTCGACGCTCAATACCAGCCCCGACCGGCGGCTCAGCCGGGGAGCTTGTTGCTCTTGCGGATCTGTCCGTCGAAGACCCCGGCGGGAAGGATACGGTGCGCCGCGCTGACGACCCGGGCTTGCCGGCCGGCGGTGTACCGCACCTTCGGCTTGGAGTCGGTGGCGGCCTCGACGATCGCCTTCGCGACGACGGAGGGCTCGTCGCCCTCCTCGTTGACCGCCAACGCCACCTGGTCGGCGATGCGCCGCTGCTCCGCGTAGATTTCCATGGGCATGTCGGGCGCGACGGTGTTCGCCTCGAACGCGGATTTGGTACCGCCCGGCTGGACGATCAGGGCCCGGACCCCGTGCTCGCGGATCTCGTGGTCCAGGGACTCGGTGTACCCCTCGAGCGCGTGCTTGGACGCCGAGTAGTTCGCCATGTAGGGCGCGGGGAGGAACCCGAGGACGGACGAGATGTTGATGATGCGCCCGCTTCCCTGGGCGCGCATGTGCGGGAGAACGGCCTTGGTCATGCGCATCACACCGAAGACGTTGATGTTGAAGAGGCGCTGGGCCTGCGCAACAGTGTTTTCCTCGTCGGCGCCCGAGGAGCCGATGCCCGCGTTGTTGACGAGAACGTCGATCCGCCCGAACCGCTCGATCACCTGCTCGACCGCGGCAGCGACCGAATCGTCGTCGCCCACGTCGAGGGCGAGGAACGTCACGCCGTCGCGAACGTCGGCTCCCGACACCTTCCGGCTCGTTCCCACCGTCTCGAAACCAGCTGCGACGAGCGCGAGGGCGGCCGCCTGTCCGATACCTGTGGACGCGCCTGTCACGAGTGCCACCGGTCGGTTTGTTGTAGTCATTGTGACCTCCAGGGTCCTTAGATTATGTTCATAATCTAAACGTGGGGGTGGGTGGTTGGCAAGTGGTCTTCGGTAGTGAGAGCAAATTGCATGGGGGAAGTGCAAGCGGGGGGCCTGGCTTCCGGTTTCGGTGATCGCGTCGCCATGTCGTCTCCCGCGGTGCGCGCGCGAGTGCGCTGACCGCGCCCGACTCTACGGACAGCGAGCTGCAAGCGAATCTGTCACCGTATCGGTCACTGAGATGGCGAAACCGCGGCCCGCCCGGCCGGAGCACCCGCTGGCAGGCCTCCAGGGTGCGGTGCACCCGCCGGTTGGCGACCTCGAGCCACGAGCTCAGCTGCGTGTTGAAGTCGCCCGGGGAGGCGAAAACCCTGCCGGGCAGGAACGACGTCTCCAGGTAGCCGTTGGCCCGCCGACCAGGCCCTTGGCCTCCGGACGCGGGGCCCTCGCGGCGGCGGCCGATGGCGGGAAGGACACAGGGCTTTGGCGGGGGCTCCTGGCGGGAGCGAGGCACCATCGAGATCGTCGACTCCGCCTCGTTCTCTTGCGTGAAGCTTGACGGATTCGACGACCAGTGACGTCGACCGGCCGGCCGACCGCCAGGGTCTGCCGGCGGAGGCCACCGACCACAAATGATCTTCACGTGGTGCTGAGCGGCGGGCTCCCGCACGCCCCACCGACGGGTAACTCGCCGTGGTCCGGTACGAACTGACTGAGAGTAGTTCTTGAACTTTCACGTATCCCCCTCAGTACCCTGCGGTAGTAGTCCAGGAGTGCGATAAACGGCGCTATAGGGTCATGATCGAAGCCGTGGACGCCTCAACTGTTGGGAGCGGGCCCGAGCTTGCACCCACCTCGGTGTCCGTGGCCTCACACCCCCCATGCACTCCTGAGATCGGACATTTCTCATGCGCTCCGTTTCCGCCCGTCGAGCCGTCGCGGCCGCGGCCCTCGCCCCGCTGCTCGCGCTCGCCGCCCCCGCCCTCGCCCACGCCGACGACGTGACCCCCTCCCCCTCGGGCAGTGTCTTCGTGCCGGCCGCCGCCAACGACGAGGCCGCCATCAAGGACGGCGACAGCCCCTACACGGACAACTGTGCCGCGGACGCCACGACCGCCAAGTCCAACGACATCAAAGTGGGCGATGCCACGGTCGGTCTGATCGAGATCCGGCACAGCGCGACCTGCGGTGTCGCCTGGGGCCGGATACAGCTCACCGAAGCGGGCAAGCAGTACGCCAACGACCAGACGACCGTGGCCATCACGCGCGAGGGCTCGGACGCGACCTACACCTGCACGCCCACCCTGGACAAGAGCGACTCCCTCGACGCGTACACCTGCTTCACGAACGTCGTGCTGCTGGACGGCGGCAGCGCTCACGCCTCCGCCGTCAACCCGGCCTTCGTCGCTTCGCCGGGTGCCGGGGAGCACGAGGTCGTCACCGAGAGCTTCGCGGAGTAGCCACCCCTCGCCCTGCGCACATCGCAGTCCGTGCGACGTAGTCCGCACCTTCGCCACACACTTGGAGCGTTCCGCATGAGTCGACACAAGTTCACCACCCGGCACAGACGCCTCATGGTCGTCGGCGCCGGTGCCACGGCACTCGCCGGGGCCATCGGCCTGGCGGCCACCGCCATGGCCAGCCAGTCGCCCGCCGAGCCGACGTCGTGGAAGCCGGTCGTCGTCAAGGTCAAGTTCGCCCCGGCGGGCGAGGCGGCCGAGGCTGACGCGGTGACGTACAACACCGAGCTGGTTCCCGAGGGAAGCCGCGTCCGGGTCAAGGAGTTTGGCTTCGGCGACGCCACCCGTATCGAACTGCGCGTGAAGGACCTCGCCGCCGACCGCACCTACGGCGCCCACGTCCACACCAAGCCGTGCGGTCAGCTCCCCACCGACGCGGGCCCGCACTACCAGAACGAGGTGGACCCGACCCAGCCGTCCGTCGACTCGAAGTACGCCAACCCGAAGAACGAGGTGTGGCTGGACCTCACCACGAACAGGGACGGCACGGGCCGCGCCACGGCCGGGGTCGACTGGCGGTTCCGTGAGGGCGGTGCCCGATCTGTCGTGATCCATGAGATGGCCACGGCCACGCACGACGGCCACGCCGGAACGGCGGGCGCGCGGCTCGCCTGCGTCAACGTGCCGTTCAAGTAGGCCATCGTCCACCGTCCTGGGGCGGACCCCGGCAGGGGCCTCCCCACCCGCCCCAGGACGGGTCCTCCCGCCGGCGCCGCGGTGATCGGCGACCGCGCCGGGCCGGAGGCATCGACCTGCGGACGAGGTCAGGACGTCAGGACCTTCTGCTTGGCGTGCTGGAATTCCGTCTCGGTGAGCTCACCCTTGTTCTTGAGCTCGGAGAGCTTGGTCAGCTCGTCCGCGTGGCTGGCCGTGCCGGCCTTTCCGGCGGCTCCTGCGAGGTACGCGTCCAGCGACTCCTGCCGTGCCCTGGCGGCCTGCTGTTCACGCTTGCCCATGTCACGGCCCCGGGCGATCAGGTACACGAAGATGCCGAGGAACGGCAGGACGAGCACGAAGAAGGTCCATCCCGTCTTCCCCCAGCCGCTCAGCGAGTCGTCGCGGAAGACATCGCCGATGACGCGGAACAGCAGGATGATCCACAGGATCCACAGGAAGATCCACATCATGGTCCAGAACGCGCCCAGGAGCGGATAGTCGTACGCCAGATACAGGTCGTCGTTGCTCATCGTCGTCCTCCTGCCTCTGCCGGGCCTCGCGGCGCGGCAGTCGTCTCGCGCCGCTGTTCCTCCAGCTCCAGCTGCCCGGCCCTCTCCCACCGTTCCACACGCCGCACTGACCAGCATCTCGGGCTGCGGCCTCTTCGGTAGCGAGCCGCGTGCTGGAAGAGGAGGCTGGATGGAGGGGCTACGTGTTGGAGACATCTCATGGTTCGAACCAGCCCAGACCAACAGCAGCACACGCCATTTCTGTCCCGCCCCGGAGTCCGCCGCCTCATACCGTTCGTTCTGATCACCGCGATCGCTCTGGTTTTCATCTTCGAGAACCACGAGGACGTCGAGATCCGCCTTCTCATCCCCACGGTGACCATGCCCCTGTGGGGTGCCCTTCTGATCGCCTGGGCCCTCGGCATGCTCGCCTGTGTCGTCACTGCGCGTAGACGCAGGAAGCGACATGCGAAACCACCGAATGTGTAATTCCCTGCGGTGAGTCGCCGCGTTATGCCGGTTCTGGGACGAAGCGATGTAGCTCGTCGGCTCCGGCATGTACGACGCCATAGCTGCTCTCGGGTACCTCGTTCCAGGCACCGGGCAGATCACCGAGGGGTTCGGACACGATGAGGCGGGTCTCGTCGGACACTTCCTCCAGGAACGTCATATCGGGGTGCAGCTTGCGCAGCGTGTCCACGCGGGTGCTGTAGAACAGCGACCGGGAAGTGCCCTGGCTCGAGTAACGGAAGGCCCACAGGCGTTCGCCGTCGGTCACGGCGATCGTCATCTGGAGCGGGAACTCCACACCGTGGTCGCGGCCGCTGCGCTCCACCGCTCCCACCATCCGGGCCACGGCGCCCGGCGGGTCCTGGTCCAGGCCGAACGTGAGCGCCAGGTAGAACATCGTCTCCGAGTCCGTCGTTCCCTCGATGTCGGAGTACATATCAGGGTCGACGAGCAGGGACAGATCGCGGCGCATGAGGTGGAAACCTGTGATGGCGCCGTTGTGCATCCACATCCAACGGCCGTGCCGGAACGGGTGGCAATTCGTCTGCTGCACCGCCGTGCCGGTGGACGCCCGTATGTGGGCGAAGAACAACGGGGAGCGGACGTGATCCGCGATCTCCCTCAGATTGCGGTTGTTCCAGGCGGGGCCGACGTCCCTGAGCAAGGCTGGGGTGTCGATGTTTTCCTGCGGATACCATCCGACGCCGAAACCGTCGCCGTTCGTCGTCTCGACACCCAGTCTGGAGTGGAGGCTCTGATCGATCAGTGAGTGAGCCGGCTTGTAGAGGATGGTGTCGAGCAGCAGGGGTGTTCCCGAGTAAGCGAGCCATCGGCACATGAGCGATCACCTGTCCTGCCTGCGCCTCCGGGAATACCTCCGGAAGCTTCATTGAGTTCGCCGGCATCTCATTTTCGTCTCCTTCACCTCGCCTCGCCATGCGGGCACGGTGATGTTGCCGGGTCAGGTTGAACGGCCGCCGGTGTCCGCCCGTACCCCTTGTCGTACGCCTGGCCGCAGGTGCGGGCAGGGCAGCCCGGACACGGAGAGGCACGTGCCACACCACCCCGAGCAGGCAGAGCAGGCAGAGCAGGCAGAGCAGTCACAGCGAGGGCGCTACGGCCGTACTCAGTCCGCTGCCCGCCTCATGCGCGGCGCCGCGCTGGCCGCGTGCCTGGCGTTTCTTCCCCTGGCCACGGCCTGCGGCGGGGGTGAGGACGACGTCGCCTCCGCGAGCGGCAAACCGTCGCAGATGTCCGCCGCCCCCGCGGCCGGTGTGGTGGCCCCGGCCAAGGTCGAGGTGATCGCCTCGCTGACCGGGTGCAAGGCCAAGATCCGCATCGAGGCGGACCAACTGCGCCAAGGCGTGTGCCACACGAAGAAGGTCGACTACCTCATCACCACCTTCCCCGAGGAGAAGTACAAAAAGACCTGGCTGGACTCCGCCGCGATCTACGGGGGTAAGTATCTGGTCGGCTCGCGGTGGGTCGTCAGCGCGAAGCCTGAGATGCTGGCGGGATTCCGGGCCAAGCTCGGCGGGACCATCGAGGAACTGGACGGCGTGGGCCCGAGTGCGGAGCCGAGCGGGTCATAGCGCCCCAGTCACCTCGCAAAGCCGTTCCACCTCGCAAACCCGTTCCACCTCGCAAACCCGTTCCACCTCCCAGCCCCGTTTGTGGGAGGGGTCCCGTGATGGGTGCGGACACTGGTCAGTACGTCATACGTCATACGCCTGGCGAGACGCTCTCCGATCCAGAAGCCCCCGACACGAGGAGACCAGCGATGTCCCTCTCCGCCAGTCTCGCGCGTGGTGTCGCGCCCGCCACGCCCGGGACTCTGCATGCCCGCACGGTCACCGGTGACCTCAGTGTGCCGCCCCGGCCGGGTCTGACGGTCCGTTTCGGGCGCGGTGAGAAGCCGGACGTGGACCTGGGGGTCGGCGTGGACGACCTTCGGGTGAGCCGGCGGCACGGTGAGCTGACGTACCGCCAGGGGCTGTGGTGGCTGCGCAACACCGGGCAGCAGCTGGTCCGTCTGCCCCGCGGCCGGATGATGCACCTCGCCACCGAGCCGATCCCGCTCGACGCCGGTTACACCCCGCTGTTCGTGAAGGGCTCCGGCTACCGAGAGCACTTGGTCGAGCTGTATGTGGCGGGCCACGACGACCAGGGCCCGGTGTCGCGGCGGCGCGCGGAGACCGTACGGCCCCAGACCTGGGCGCTCGACGACGACGAACGGCTGCTGCTGGTCGTCCTCGGCCAGCGGTACCTGCTCTACGAGGAGGACCCGCGGCCCCTGACGTACGCCATGACCGCCAAGCAGCTCGCCTGCCTCCGCCCGGAGGACAAATGGAACGAGCGCAGGATCGAGCACCGGATCGAGGCCGTACGCCGCCGCCTGGACCGCACCGGTTTCCGCTACCCGCTGATGCACGACAAGTCGCAGGGCCGCCCCACCGACAACAGCCTGCTGCACAACCTGCTCAAGGGACTGGTGGAGTCCACCACGCTGGTGCCCCCGGACCTGGAGCTGATGGAGGACGACATGGCCTGGCCGGACCCCGAAGCCTGACAGGCGGGCTCTCTCCCGGGGTCATCGTGCGCGCAGTTCGGCGGCGGCCGAGGACGCGAGGTCCGAGGCCATCCCGCAGAGCTCGTCCGTGGGCCGTTGACCGCCGACGTCCAGGCGCAGCATCTCGGCGGCCGTCACGGCGTCCTGGCCGCTGTACCTGCGGTACTCGACGAAGACCGTGCAACTGTCCCCGTCGTCGCCCGGTTCGACGACGGCGCGGTATCCGCTGAGGCTGAGGGCCTTGCCGTCCGGCGCGGACTTGGGCTGATCGCGGAAGAAGCCCACCTCCGCGTCCAGTTCGTCGACGTCACTCGACCACTCGCAGCTCCAGTTCGCCACTCCGACGTCCGGCACGTCGACCTTGAGGCCGGGAACGACGGACAGCGCCTTGGCGTCGAGCAGCTTGCAGGCGTTGTCCCAGGCCAACGACGCGCGCGGGTAGGACGGCGAACGGCGGGGGAGCGGACCCCGGTCGAGGACCTCGGCCGCGCTCCCGGCGGCCTTGTCGGCGACCGTGCACAGGGTCGCGTTGCCGCCGAACACGGAACCCTTGCCCATGTTGACGCGGACCCCGACCAGGGTGTCGCCGTTGTCGCCGTCGGCCGTCAGCAGCAGCCTGCACTCGTCGCTCTCCGCCCCCTCCTCCCGGATGCCGATCTTCCCGACGGTACGGGAGGGCTTCGACCCCTCGGGCGGCGAGCCGCGAAGGAGGCGGAACGACACGTCGATCCGGTTCTTGTCGTCGACGCTCACGAGCATGTCGCAGCGGTCGAAGTTGCCGTAGTCCACGTCCACTTCGGCGTCGCCGAACTGGTCGAGGGCGGCGGGGTCGGCCAGGTCGCACACGTCGGCCGTGTGCGGATCGCCGATCAGGGCCTGCGGTGCGCCGTTCGGGGCGTCTTCCTCCGGCCGGCTCTGGCCGGGCTGGGGAGTGGCCTTCCCGCCGTCGCCGTGGTCAGGGAGGGCGACGACCCCCAGGGCCAGTACCGTGCAGAGGCCGAGAGCTGCCGCGATCAGCGGCCGGCGCCACCGTCGGCGCCCGGTGGCGGTGGCGGTGGTGGCCGTGTCCCGAGGGGCTTTCGGCTCGGATCCGGCGATGTCCTCCAGGAGCCGCTTGACCTCGGCGGCGTCGGGGCGTTGCCGAGGATCGCGTTGAAGCATGGCGGAGAGCACCGGGTACAGCGGTCCGACGGCGGCGGCGTCCAGCCCGACGACGCCCTGCTCGGCCTTCCAGTGCCTCAGTCGCTCGGCGTCCTCCCCGTCGTCCCCCGTCCTGGCCGGGGCGGCGTTCTCCTCGGGTGTGTCCCCGCGCGGCGGCGCACCGGTGACCAGCGCGTAGAGGGTGGCGGCCAGGCAGAACACGTCCGAGGCCGGCCGGGGGACGTTGCCCCTGGCCAGTTCGGGGGCGGCGTAGTCCGGGGTGTAGCTGTACGGGCCGTTGACCGTGATGGTCTCGGTGCCGCCGACGCGGTACGCGGCGCCGAAGTCCAGCAGCTTCGCGGTCCCGTGCCGGGTGAGGCCGATGTTGGCGGGCTTGACGTCGCAGTGGACGATGCCCGCCTCGTGCAAGGCGGCCAGCGCGTCGGCGAGTTGGGCACCGATGCGGGCCGCCCGCACGGGAGAGACCGGCGGCTGCCGGTCCAGGCCGCCGCCGGGCACGTACTCCATGACGAACCAGTACGTCCGCGCCCCGTCGCCGTCCCCGCTCCCGTCCGTGTCCACGTCCCGCGGCACGGTCACGACGTCGAACAGGGTCACGACATGGGGATGATCCCGGAACTTGGCCATGGCGCGCGGCTCGCCCAGCAGCCGCCGCACCGCGGTCTCGCCCTCGTCCTCGATCCGCTCCGGTTTCAGCGCCACATCCTGGCCCACCACCTTGTCGTGGGCCAGCCACACCTCGCCGCCACGCCCCGCGCCGATGACCTCCTTGAGGACATAGCGGTCGGCGAACTCGTCCCCGGAACGCACGGATCTTCCCCCTTGGTCAAGTCCGGAACCCGCACGGCCCAGGGCCGCGCGCGCGTGGATCGAACTTACTGCGTACGGTGGGTCGCTCGCAGTGTCTACCCAGAGCCTTCATCAGTCGCACGCATACGTAGAACCTGCCGAGAACCGGCACCCCTGCCGACTGCGAAGGGCAGCTCTCCGGGAATGGTCGCGGGACCGGTCCCGGCAGCGGCGCCCTAGGGTACGCGTCGGCCCGTACCGAACACCCCCGAGAGGGAGGAAACCCTCCATGCCAAGCCCTCGGACCTACGTGCTGGCGGGCATCACCGCAGCCGTTTCGACCGCCGCGCTCACGCTGTCCGCGCACGCCGTCACTGAGGCCCCGCACGCGCGGGCGGTCGCCCGGTGCGCGTACCCGGCCGAGGTCCTCGACCTGACCGACTGGAAACTGACCCTGCCCACCGGCGAGGACGAGGACCCCACCGAGATCACCCAGCCCGAGCTGGCGACCTTCTCCGCCGATCCCTGGTTCCGGGCCGACGCCACCTGCGACGCGGTCAGGTTCCGGGCCGCCGTCAACGGCGTGACGACGGGAGGGTCCAGCTACCCGCGCGCCGAGCTGCGGGAGATGACCGACGGCGGCGAGGAGAAAGCCGAGTGGTCCACCACGGACGGCACCCACACCCTCGTCGTCAGGGAGGCGTTCATGGCACTGCCCGACGAACGGCCTTACCTGGTCGGCGCGCAGGTCCACGGCGGGGACGACGACGTCACCGTCTTCCGCCTCGAAGGCAGCAGCCTCTACATCACCGACGGGGACGACCGTCACCACCATCTCGTCACCGACGACTACGAACTGGGCACCGAGTTCGAGGCCAAGTTCGTGGCGAAGGACGGTGAGATCGACGCGTACTACAACGGTCGGCTGGAGACCACGATCTCCCACGACGGCGACACCAACTACTTCAAGGCAGGGGCCTACACACAGGCCAACTGCGACAACTCCGAGCCGTGCGACGACGACAACTACGGCGAGGTCCGCATCTCCCGCCTCAAGGTCACCCACTCCTGACCGGCGAACCGTCCGGAGCCGCCGCACAGGGGACGGCGGCTCCGGTCCGCGGGAGCGCCCCGCCAGGGCCGGTCCGGCCCTACCCCTGCCGCGGGTTCGGCTTGAGCACCGCGAAGACCGCACCCGCGGTGTCCGCCAGCCACGCGATCCTGCCGACCTCCGGCACGTCCGACGCCGGCATCAGCACCGAGCCGCCGTTCTCCTCCGTCTTCCGCGCGGTCTCGTCGGCGTCCGAGACCGCGAAGTACGGCACCCAGCTCGCCCCTTGGCCGCCCTCCTGAAGCGGGGCCGCCCCGCCGAAGGACGTGGCCTCCTGGTCGCCGTCCTTGAGGCTGAGCACCCGGTACGTCATCCCGGGCGCCTGCATCTCCGCCGAGCGCCAGCCGAAGAGGCCGCGGTAGAAGTCGATCCCGGCCACCGGGTCGGGGACGTGGAGCTCCACCCACACGAGGGTGTCGTCCTCGGACGCCTTCTCCAGCCCGCCCGGCCCGGTGCCCGGCTGCAATGCCGCGAACTGGGCCCCCTGCTGGTCGGTGAGCTGGGCCATCCGTCCCGCGTCCATGACGTCCATGGGGGCCACCCGCACCGTGCCGCCGCCCTGCTCGACGGCGTCGGCCGTGGCCTGGACGTCATCGGTCAGGAAGTACACCGTCCAGGCGCTGCTCGCGCCCTGTTCGGTGAGCGGGCCCAGTCCGGCAACGGTGGCGCCGTCCTTCTGGAACAAGCCGTACCCGCCGGCCTCGGGCCCCGCGGAGACCAACTGCCAGCCGAAGACGCCGCCGTAGAAGGCGGCCGCCCGCTCGGTGTCCGGACTGCCGAGATCGATCCAGCAGGGTGATCCATGGGTGAAATCTGTGCCGAGCACGTACGACCTCCAACGGTTCTGCGGGACCACCGCTGTGCAGCCCCGTACGGACCCCGCAACGATGCCCATGTCCGCCCGCCCCGCCCGCCGCCCCCGGCGCGACGGGCCGCCGGATTCACACTCCGGGGTGACACGCCTCTTCCCATCCGGCGCACAGCCGGACTGGCGCTCATGGGTGACGGGCCCGTCCGGTTGTGTGGATCTGCTCGGCCGTCGGTCCCAGCGGTCGACGCCGTCAACTCGACGCCGCACGATGGAGGTAGCGGCGTTCGTGCGCGGTGTGGCGTGCGGGGCCGCCGACAGAAGGAGGCCGGTCATGGCCGATGTCGGTTCCGCGGGAGTGCAGGGGGTTGCGGCGCGGGGGGCGGGTACAGACCTGGAGGTGGACCACACCCATGGGGAGACCCGGCCCTGGGAGATACGCATCGTCAAGCATCCGCCACGCTCCGAGTCCAGTCACTTCCGCGCCGCCAAGAAGGTGGCCAAGAAGATCCTCGAGGAGCTGAGTGCCGACGGGGCCGACGCGCCGTACGGGCCGGGCCCCTGGGAGATGCACCACGGCGGCAGTCTCTGGGTCATGACGGAGAGCGGCTGGCGGATGTACCGGGCCCGGGTCGGCATCGAGTGGAGCATGCAGTTCTGCGCCGACCCCGCGAAGGTCGAACGGCTCCGGCAGGAGGCCGCCGAGCTCGTGGCCGCGTTCCCGCTCACGCTTCCGGCCCTGGACGACCTCGGCTACCAGCGCGCCGATGACCTCCTGAACACCCCCATAACGGACGCCGACAGCGTCGAGGCCTGGACCGACGGGCTCTTCAACGCGTGCGTGCCGATGAGCAACCCCCACCACTCGGGGGTCCTGCCCAAGGCGGCCGGCGAACACCACTACCCCTGGCCGACCAAGTCCGCGGACTTCTTCAAGTTCGACGACTTCCAGCTCTGGGTCACCCTGCCCGACGACACCCACGTCGGTGTCGCTCCGGTGGGCCGCCGGGGTTCCGGTGACGGCCGTGTGCGCATCGTCCACGCCCGGCACGGCACGCCGGCCGGGGATGCCCTGGCTCAGGCGCAGCTGCGCCGCGAGATGGCGGTCGTCCCGCCGGACAGCCCCATCGCGCTGGCGGCGTTCGAGCAGCAGATCCCGCCCGGGGCGGACACCGCGGCCACCCCGCCCGCCGGTTAGGCGCGGAGCGATCATGTCGCGCAAGATCGTCATCTGCCTCGACGGATCGGGCAACCAGGTCGGCGCCCGCAACCCCACCAACGTGGTCAAGCTGTACGAGATGCTCAGGGACGACGACCCTGCCGCCCAGCTCCTCTACTACGACCCCGGCGTCGGCACCATGTCCTCGGCCACCGTGCGCGGACCGCTCGGCAGGCGGCTCTCCCGGCTCGGCGGCCTCGCCTTCGGGACGGGACTCAGGACCAACCTCGCCGAGGCCTACACGTACCTGATGCGGCACTGGGAGCCGGGCGACTCCGTGTACGTCTTCGGATTCAGCCGCGGCGCCTATACGGCCCGCGCGCTCGTCGGGATGCTCAACAAGCCGGGGCTCATGCGCCCCGGGGCGGAGAACCTCGTCCCCTACGCCGTGGCGAAGTACGCCTTCAACCAGGACATCGACCGGGCCCAGCAGGAGGTCGCGCGGTTCTCGCGCGCCTTCTGCCGGCACACCCACACGGACCCGCTGTGGGAGACGGTCAAGCGCAACGACCCGAAGCAGGTCTCGCGCTACGCCGTGCCGATCGCCTACCTGGGGCTCTGGGACACCGTGAAAGCGGCCGGCGTCCTGCGTCTGGGCAATCTGCGGTGGCCCTACACCCGGTCCCTGCCCAACGCCGCCCGCATCCGGCACGCCGTGTCCCTCGACGAGAAGCGCCGCCCCTACCGCGAGTACCTCGTCAAACCCCGGCCGGAGCAGGTCCGGGACACGCTCGAGGAGGTCTGGTTCGCCGGGGTGCACTCCGACGTCGGCGGCACGTTCGACCACGCGAAGGGCGACCCGCTGCTCTCCACGGTCACCCTCAAGTGGATCGTCGACGGCGTCCACGAGGACCTGCTCTTCCGGGCCGGCGCGTATGCCGAGGCGACGGCGCTGAACGAGGACTGCGTCGACGCCCCCGTCCACCGCAACGGCCCGCTCTGGTTCCTCGTGGGCAGGCGGCCCCGTGCCGTACCCGAGGACGCGGTGTTCCACGCGAGCGTCCGGCTCCGGCACCAGCAGGATCCGGCGTACCGCCGCGGCCTGCCCGACCCGGCCGACCTCGGCCGCTGGGCGGACCTCGACTGGACCCGATCGGTCGTCGGGTCGGCCCAGGACGCCTAGGACGCATAGACGCGGAGGGGGCGGGGCGGCGTTCAGCGTCCGAGGGAATCCAGCACGGCCTTCAGCTGGCGGAGCGGCTCGGGGCCGACGATGCGGAGGACGACCGTGTCCGCGCCCGCCGCGTTCAGCGCGCGGATGTCCTCGGCGGCCTCCGTCGGCCTGCCGGAGACGGTGAACACCTCCTCCTGCGGGCGGCCCAGCCAGGCGCCGTGGCCCTCGGTGTGCGGGTGCAGGGTCCGGGCCACCTGGTCGGGGTCCTCGCCGACGCAGCAGAAGGACAGCACCGTCAGCGTGTGGTCGGCGGTGGCCCCGCCCTTCGCCGTCAGCGCCCGGGTGTTCTCCAGGTCGCGCGGGCCGTGGCCCTCGGTGATCACCGTGCCGTCCGCGACGCGGCCGGACAGCTCCAGCGAGCGGGCACGGACCACGCCCGCGACCACGGGCGGCGGTTCGGCGGGCGGGTGCACGAGCTGGACGCCGTCGAGTCGCACCTCCCGGCCCTCCAGTTCGACCTTCTCCCCGCGCAGCAGCGCGCGCACGGAGGTGATCGTCTCCTCCAGCAGGGCCAGTGGTGAACGCGGCGCGACGCCCACCGACGCCATCCACCCGCGCACCCCGTGCCCGATCCCGGCCACGAGCCGTCCCGGGAACACCCGGGCCAGCGTCGCCAGCTCCATGGCCAGCAACGCGGGGCTGCGCAACGGGGCGGGGGTGATGCCGATACCCACCCGGAGGCGCTCCGTCGCGCCCAGCGCCACGGCCGCCGCCGACACCCCGCCGTTCCAGCCGAGGTCCTCGACCACCCACAGGTCGTCCACGCCGAGCGCCTCGGCCTGCCGTGCGAACCCGGGCAGCTCTTCCGGGGCCCAGTCGCGGTCGTACATCACGCCGATCCGAAGATTCGTCATGCCCTGGAACCTATGCTCCGGCCGAGGAATGGATCAATGCCGTATTCAGGGGCCCGCGCGGACTCTTCCTGATCTCGGTCACAGTAGTGACCACCAGCGCGGTTCCTGGTGTCCGCGCGGGATGATGGTCATCGGCGCGTCCGCGCCGTGACTGAGGTGGGAAAGGTGGGCCGGTGGCAGGGGATGCGCAGATCACGACGGCCGAGCAGGCGGCGAACGACGGGGTGGTGTTGGCCTTCGGCTGGTTGCAGGGGGCCGCGAACCGGCTGGAGTACATCCTGGGCCGGGCCATAGAGCAGGAGTGCGGGATCAGTCACCTGATGTTCGAGGTGCTGCTGATTCTGGGCCGGGCCGGCGGGCCGGGGATGTCGATGCGGGCCATCGGCCAGGAGCGGGTGCTGACCACGGGCGGGGTGACCCGGCTGGTGGACCGGATGGAGGCGGCGGGGCTGGTGGCCCGCGACGAGGATCCGGGTGATCGTCGGGGACGTCTGGTCAGGCTGACGCAGCTGGGGGAGGAGACCGTCGTACGGGCCGCCCGTCTGCATGTGGAGAACGTGCAGCGGCACTTTCTCGACGCGCTGCCGGCGGAGCGTCGTGAGCAGTTCACCCGCGACCTGCGGACACTGAGTCTGGCGGCGGGCGCGGCGCTGCCCCGGCTGCGCTGAAGGGCCCGCTGTAGCGCTGACCGAGCCGATTGAAGAAGGGGGCCCTGCGAGGAAATACCTGACGTGTCAGATACTGTTGTCTCAGGTGAATCCAGCACGGCCAGCCCGTCCCTCTCCCCCTCCTGGAAGGAATCACCATGAGCACCCTCGACTTCAAGGTCATCGACCTGGACTTCCCCGTCGGCGCCAAGAACAAGACCGCCACCCTGATCACCGGCGAGGAGCAGGCGTTCCTGATCGACGCCGGGTTCACCCGCGCCGACGGCCACCGCCTCGCCGCCGAGATCCTCGACTCCGGCAAGACACTGACCAAGGTCTTCATCAGCCACGCCGACCCCGACTTCTACTGGGGCGCCGAGGTGATCGCGGACGCCTTCCCCGAGGCGGAGATCGTCGCCACCGCGCTGGTGATCGAGCACATCCAGGCCGCCTACGAGGGCAAGCTCAAGGCCTGGGAGCCGGTCGGCGTCAACCGCCCTACCCGCCTGGTCGAGATGACCGAACTGACCGGTGACCTCACCTTCGAGGGCCACGTCTTCCAGCTCAAGGGCGGCCACCCCGGCCTGCCCGACCGCCACTACCTGTGGCAGGCCGAGCACCGGGCGATCGTCGCCGGCGTCCTGCTCTTCCACAACGAGCACGTCTGGGTCGCCGACACCGCCACGCCCGAGTCCCGCGCCGTGTGGACCGAGCTGCTGGACGAGATGACGGCCCTGGACCCCGCCTTCGCCGTCCCCGGCCACCGGCTGCCCACCATCACCCTCGACGCGAGCCCGATCGCCTACACCCGCGACTACCTCACCGCGTTCGAGGCCGAGTTGGAAAAGGCGGAGACCGGCGAGGCCCTCACCAAGGCGCTGGTCGCCCGCTACCCGGAGGCTGGCATGCTCATCGCGGCCCAGCTCGGCGCCAAGGTCGCCAAGGGCGAGATGACCTGGGGCTGATCCGTTCCGCCTCGCGTCGACTCGCTTCTCGTCGCCTCGGTCCGGTGCTGGGCACTCCCGGCACCGACCGACCGCCACACCGATCCCTCGCGCCCCTCACCGGAAAGACCACCGCCATGAACGAGACGACCGGCTTCCCCACCTCCACCGCCCCCGCCGACGTGGTGCGGCGCCAGTACCTCGCCTCCGCCCACGGTGATCTCGAAGCCCTGCGCGCCACGCTGGCGGACGACGTGGAGTGGACCGAGATGGCCGGCTTCCCGCTGGCCGGCACCTACCGCACCCCCGAGGGCGTCACCGCCAACGTCATGGAGCAGCTGGGCAAGGACTGGGACAACTGGACCGCCCATGACGACACCTATGTGGTCGACGGGGAGAACGTCGTGGTCCTGGCCCGGTACACCGCCACCAACAAGGCCACCGGCAAGGACATCGACGTCCGCGTCGCCCACCACTTCGTCGTACGCGGCGGCCGTATCGTCCGCTTCGAACAGTTCGTGGACACCGCGAAGGTCCGTGAGGCGATGACGGCCTGACACGTTCGGCTGGGGTGTGGGTGGTGCCGGCGTGCGTGACCGCGGACGTCACTCCGGTTCGCGCAGCGCGGTCCAGGTCTCGTGGCCCACGATGCCGTCGATGTTCAGGCCCTTGTCGCTCTGGAAGCCGCGCACCGCGGACTCCGTTCCGGAGCCGAATTCGCCGTCCACGCCGGAACTCCCCACGCCGTAGCCGCGCTTCGTCAGCATGCACTGCACCTGGAGCACGCGTTTGCCGCTGTCGCCCTGACGTGTGCGTCCGTTGCCCGCGTAGTGCGTGCAGTCGGAGATCCACGGCGGAGTCGCGGGCTCGGGGGGCGGCGGGCTGCTCGCGGACGCAGTGGTGTCGGCGGGGGCGCCGGGTTCGACACCCGGAGCGGAGGGCGAGCTGTGCCGGCCGTCGTCGGCGGCGTCGGAGACCTCAGGAACCTCAGGATCCGAGGCGCGGCCTTGGGTGTCGGCGGGGCCGCCGGCACCCTTGCCGGGCGCGCCCTCGGCGGACGGCCCGTCCGAGGGCCCGGGTGTCGGCGGGACGTCGGCATCACCGGGCACGGTGCCGACGGCGGTCCGCGCGCCGGCCCCCGGGGAAGAGGCGGCGGAGGGGGCGGTGGCGTCCGGACGAGTGGCCAGGAGGACCCCCGCGGCCACCACGCAGACGCTGATCACGGCGGCGACGGCCAGCAGCGGTTTCCTCCGCGCCCAGGCACCGGTTCCCGCCGGGCGTAACGGCTCCGGCGGTGCGACGGCGGCGGGGGCATCGGTGGCCGCGGAAGGACCTGTCGCCGCCGCCTCCGCCTCCGGCTGGTCGGCTGGGTGTTGGAGGCTGGCCCTCTGCTGGGCGGGCCGGTCGACGGAGGGCCGGAACGCAGTCCCCCGTTCGGCGGGCAGGGCGCCCGCGGGCCGGAACTCAGCATCCCGTTCGTCGGGCACGGAACCCGCAGATCGGAACCCGGCCTCTGGTTCGGCAGCCGGGGCATCCGCAGACCGGAACCTATCCCCCCGTTCGGCAGCCAGGGCGTCCGCGGACCGAAGGCGGCCCCCTTGTCCGTCGCGCCCGGCCCCCGCAGACCGAACCCCCACCCCCCGCCCCTCGCGCACGCCCCCCGCAGATCGAAAGCGAACCCCCCGTTCGGCAGGCAAGCGGTGCAGCGCCTCGTATGCTCGCTGTCGTGCCCGGACCTTGCCGTCCAGTGGCTCGGGCCAGCTCGGTGTGTCGGTGGAGTGTGCTCCGGCCGCGTCGATCAAGTCCTGTGCGGTGGGCCGTCGTTCGGGATCCTTGGTCAGGCAGGCGGACAGCAGGGAGCCGAGTGCGGTGTCCGTCGCCGAGATCGCACCGATCAGCTCCGCGTCCGGCTCTTCGAACGCCACCCGGTGCATGACGTCGACACCCGTGCCGTCGCCGAACGGAGCGCGCCCCGCCGCCGCGTAGACCAGCGTCCCGGCCAGCGCGAACACATCCGACGCCGCGTCGGACGTGCCTGTCCGCAGGTGCTCCGGCGACATGTAGGCCGGAGTTCCCACCCGGTTGCCCGTGCCGGTGATCGCGCTCGCGTCCGCGGCCTTCGAAATGCCGAAGTCGATCACATGCGCGCCCCGGACGGTCAGCAGCACATTGGACGGCTTCAGATCCCGGTGCACGATCCCCGCCTCGGCGAGGTCGGCCAGTGCCTGCCCCAGCTGCGCCATCAGCCGCCAGACCGCGGCCGTCTCCAGGGCACCGTCCTCCCGTACGGCCGCCGCCAGATCGAACCCAGGGAGGTACTCGGTGGCCATCCACAGCAGTTCGTCCCGGAAACCCGTGCCGCACAACCTCGGCGTGTGCGGCGTACGAAGCTTGGCGTGCACCGACGCCTCACGCTCGAACCGGCGCCGGAAACTGACGTCTTCCGCGTACTCCGGCCTGATCACCTTCACCGCGACCAGGCCGGGGCTGTCGTCTATGGGACGGGCCAGATAGACCCGTCCCATGCCGCCGCTGCCGAGCAGCGCCAGCGGCACATAGGGGCCGACCTGGCCCGGATCGACGGAGCGCAGGGGCGAGGCCCCGGTCTGCCGCAACGCGGCAGCCTCCCTCGTTGCCAAGTCCGGTGGCACCGGCCGCTGTTCTGACACGGATCCCTCGAAGTCAATTTCGCCGTACGCCAGTTCGGCTCGCAGAGAAGACGAGGCTAACCCAGTACCGGCGTACGTACAGGGTTTCCCTCACCTTCGTCGGCCGAGTCGCTCCGGGTCCGTCCACGGGCCTGCGGGGCTCCGCCCCGAGCTTCGGGGCGGAGCCCCGCGCCGCATGCGGAGGCGGGTCAGGGCTGGACGGGCTTGCCGCGGCCCCAGGCCCAGGCGAGGCGGTCGGCGCCGGACTGGTTGGTCGTGGCCAGCCAGGGGCGGGCGGGGTCGCCGGTCAGGGTCTGGAGTGAGTAGGTGTCGTCGGTGCGCAGACCGGGCCAGTAGACCGAGCCCATCTTGAGCTCGCGGAAGGTGTCGGTGACGGCCTGAAGGTAGTTGACGAAGTTGTTGGACGCGTCCGGCTTGTTGTAGTTGAGGCCGGTCGTCATCGGGGAACCGAACTCGTCCGCGACGGTCCGGTTCGCGCAGTCACCGATGCGCACCTTGAGGTCGGCCACCCACTGGTCGTAGGTCGCGTACTCCTTCCAGAACCCGTAGTGGTGCAGCGACAGGTAGGTGCCCTTCAGGCGCGGGTCGGCGCAGACCGAGGTGACGTGGTCGTTGTAGCCGGCGCCGCTGACGAACACGCGGTCGCGGGGGACCGAGGGATAGGTCGCCAGCCACTTCGCGGCTATGTCCGCCCACTCGGTGTCGGTGTAGCCGTGGGGCTCGTTCATCGGCTCGAAGTAGACCCGGCTGTCGTTCTTGTAGGCCTTGACCACGGTGTCCCACATGGGCCAGTAGGTGGCCTGGTCGTCGATGAAGCCGTCCTTCTGGGCGCCCGTGCCCTCCCAGTAGGAGACGATGACCTTGAAGCCCTTGGCCGACGCCGCGTCGATGACCCCGCGGTAGGACTTCCAGTAGGAGCCGTTGACCGTGTACGGGTTGATGGGCAGCCGGACGGTGTTGGCGCCCAGGTTCGCGCGGAACGCCGAGATGATCCGGCTCGCCTTGGTGTAGGTCTGCGCGTAGGTGTCGGAGAGCGACAGGCCCGACAGGACGACCGGGTCGTCGGCGAAGTTGTCGCGGGGGTCGGCCCAGTTCACGCCCTTGAACTGGGTCGTGTCCATGCGCGGCGCGGCGGCGGGGGCGGACGCGGAGGCGGGGCTGCCGGCGAGGGTCGTACCGCTGATCGCGGTGATCGCGACCGCGACGAAGGCGGCTCGCAGCCTGGGGGTGAGGCGGGTTCTGGCGGGGGACTTGCGCATCAGCTTGCCCTTTCAGGAGGTGGCGGCTCGACGCGGGGGAGCCGGGAGGGGGCCCGGGGCTTGGCGCGACCGCACCGGTGTTTGCGTAAACATTCATTCGAACAAGTGAGCGGTGTTTACGTAAACATCGCGGCGCCGGAATCGTGGCACCCGGCACACTGATCGTCAAGGTTTCCGGCGCGTAACATCGCGCGCCCGGTGAATCTTCACCAGCCCAGGTGGGTATGGCGGGGGCAACCGGTGGTCGCAACCGGTGGTCTGAGGAGGTCGTTATGAACCGTCAGATTCGTGTTCGCGTCAGCCGTCGGCCCGCGCCTGCGCGCGATGTGACGATCGACCGCAGGACGCCCTCCGGACGGCTGCTGCCGTACTGAACTGATGTCGGCGGAGGTGCAGGTCAACGCTCGTGATGCTGACGCGCCATCGCCGTACGCAGTGCCGTGCGGACTTCCTCCGGGGGCGGCGGGCCGTCGGCCTCCGTGCTGGCGGTGAGCGCCGAGGCGACCGTGCGCAGCTTGGTGTTCGAGAGCTGGGAGGCCTGCCTGAGGATGGTCCACGCCTCGTCGGAGGTGCAGGCCTGGGTGGCCATGAGGATGCCGCGTGCCTGGTCGATCACCGGGCGGGAGGCTATCGCCTGACGGAGCTGGTCGACCTCCTCCCGCAGCAGCTGGAGTTGCTCCGCTCGCTCCACGGCCACCGCGGAGGACGCGGCTGAACCGGGTTCCGGCGTCGGATCCCGCAGCGGGTCGGTGCTGTCCAGGCCCGCCAGCTCCAGGATCCGGCGCGGCTGGCCGTTCCAGTTCAGGGTCGTGACCGGTGTCCCGTACCGGTGGGCGTATTCGCCGAGGACCTCCAGGAACTGGAGGCCGGCCGTGTCCATGAAGACCACCTCGGTCATGTCCAGTTCGACCCGGCGGATACCGGCCGGCAGTTCGGCCAGCTTCTCGGCCAGGATGTTCGCGCAGCCGCGGACGAGTTCCCCGCGCAAAGCGAGCACCGCTCGGCCCGCGTCCCCCCGAACGTCGATGACCAGGGCGGCCGGCCGCCGCCCCGCTCGAGGTGTGTGTGCCGCTGAGGTCATGTCCCCGCCTTGTTGGTTCGGACAGTCTTCAGACGTTCGTCTCCGCCGGACTCCGGTCGTGAAGTCGCGCACTCGGTGGGTCAGTTGCGGGGGCCCGGCGGTGCTGACCATTCGCCTGCCCGCCGCACGGCGGACTACACACCGTCTCCAGGAATGTCAGGTGGCTCCCGGGGTATCCGCGCTCTCGTCCGGAAAGTCCGCAGAGGTTGGGGAGACTGGGGAGACGGTGTGGGTATCCGGTACCAGGAACCGCTCGGAGTCGTCGGCTCGGCGCCGGAGCTGAAGGTGTCCCCGCTCGCCGAGCCGAAGGGGCTGCGCGTGGCGGGAGAGGTCGGCCTGGCCACGCACGCGGTCTGGGAGCGCGCGCTGGAGCAGGCCGTGCGCGAGGACAGGGACGTGTATTACCTGGAGCTGTCGTCGGTGACGTTCGTGGACGTCGCGGGCGCCGGAGCACTCGCGGTGGCCGCCCAGCGGCTGGGGGACGGCCGGCGGATGGTGCTGCACCAGCCGCCGCCCGCCCTGCGACGCGTGCTGGAGATGTTCTGGCCCGACCTACCGTCGATCGAGGTGTCGATGTCATGAGTGCCGCGGCCGAACCGTTCAGGCCTTCCTGCCAGCGCGCTGAATCGTTCGAACCCCTTGAACCCCTCGAATCCCCTGAAACCCCTGAGACCCCTGAATCCCTTGAACCCTTTGTGCATCCGGCGCTGTTCTACGGGGACCAGCGGGAGTACCTCGCGGGCACCGTCTCCTTCGTGCGCGCCGGCCTCGTCGCGGGTGACCCCGTGGCGGTGGCCGTCCCCGGGGAGAACCTCGACGTCATCCGGGCCGGACTCGGCGCGGACGCCGACGCCGTACGGTTCCTGGACATGCGGGAGGCCGGGCGCAACCCCGGCCGGATCATCCCCGGCGTACTGCGCGCCTTCGCCGACGCCCAGCCCCCCGGCCGGCGGGTGCGGATCATCGGCGAGCCGATCTGGGCGGGCCGCAGCGACACCGAGTACCCCGCCTGTGTGCAGCACGAGGCACTGATCAACGCGGCCTTCCAGGGCCGTACGGTGAGCATCCTGTGTCCGTACGACACCCGGCACCTCGCACCGCGGGTCATCGACGACGCGTACGCCACCCACCCGACCGTCGTCCAGGCCGGCACCGGCCCGCAGGCGGACAACGGCGCCTACGCTCCCGACGCCGTCGTCGCCCGCTACAACGAGCCGCTGCCGTCCGTCCCGGACGTGCCGTCCTTCTCCTGCGACTTCGACGCGGACTCGCTCTCGCAGGCCCGGCACATCGCCACCGACGTCGCCGCGCGACTCGGCCTCACCGGCGTCCGACTTCAGGACCTGGCACTCGTCACGGCCGAGCTGACCACCAACAGCGTGGTGCACGGCGGTGGTTCGGGCGCGCTGCGGGTGTGGGCGGAGGAGGACCGGCACGTGGTGTGCGAGGTGCGCGACCAGGGACGGCTGACGGATCCGCTGGCGGGGCGCCGGCCCGCGCCCCGTGACCAGCGCGGCGGCCGGGGACTGCTCATGGTCAACCTGGTCGCGGACCTGGTGCGGGTGCACACGGCGGAGGAAGGGACAACCGTCCGCGTCTGGTTCGCTTGTTGATCGGGCCTCAGCTGGCCAGCGGGTCCAGCATCAGCGGCTCGATCTTGCCCTCCAGCATGTAGCCCAGGCCCTGGACGGCGCACACGTCGGGCCGTTCGGCGATGTGCACCGGCATGCCGGTCGCCTGCCGCAGCATCTGGTCGAGGCCGGGGAGCAGGGCGCTGCCGCCGACCATCATGATCCCGCGGTCGGCGAGGTCGGCCACCAGGTCGGGCGGGCAGTTGCGCAGCACCCTGCCGATGCCGTCGAGCACGGCGGTCAGCGGGGTCTCGATGGCATCGCGTACGGCGGCGGTGTCGACCTGCACGGAACGGGCGAGGCCGGTTGCCACGTCCCGTCCGTGGATCTCGGTGGAGGCCGGGCCCTGCGGGGTGAGGCCGTTGCCGGAGAGGGCGAGTTGCAGCGGCCGTACGGACTGGCTGGGCAGCATCAGTTCGTGCTCGTGGCGCAGGTGCTGCACGATCGCGTGGTCGACGGCCTCACCGCCGACCGGGATGCGCTCGGCGGTGACGATGGACCCGAGGGAGAGGACGGCGACCTGGGTGGCGGCGGCCCCGCACACCATGATCATGGTGGCCTCGGGCCGCTCGACGGGCAGCCCGCAGCCGACGGCCGCCGCGATCAGCGTGTCCACCAGCTCCACCCGGCGGGCGCCGAGCCCGACGAGCGTTTCGATCGCCGCGCGCTGGGCCAGCGGATCGGCGTCGTGCGGGGTGCAGGCGGCGGCGCGCAGGAAGGGCTTGCGGCGCAGGTTGCGGCGGATCTTGTCGCCGAGCAGATGCCGCAGCATGCGCTGGGCCATCTCGATGTCGACGACCGTCCCGCCCGACACGGGCCGGACGACCCGGATGTAGTCGGGCGTGCGCCCTGTCATCTTCTCGGCGAACTCGCCGACCGCGATCAGCGCGCCGGTACGGGTGTTCACGGCGGCGGCGGACGGCTGGTCGACGACGAGCCCGGCCCCCTTCACGTACACCCGCGTCCTCGCCGCCCCCAGGTCGACGGCGAAGTGGCAGCGGCGCAGCTGCTCCAGACTGGCGGTCATGGCAGGTCCTCCCGAGAGCACAGACCGTGCGGACCGCCGGGTGGCGGGCCTTACTGGCATGGTGCGGGGGCGGGGGAGGGGGCGCGTGTTGTGGTGGGCCGGGTGGGGTGCGGCTGAATGGGGGGTTTGCCTATGGTTGCCTGACGAGCAGTACCTCTCGTCAGGCCGAGTCGGTCCGGTGGACCAGGAGGTACCACCCTGTGCCGTCGTCGAACTGTACGAACCCGTCGGGGGCGCCGAAGACGCTGTAGTCCCAGAAGCTCGACAGGGCGATGATCGCCCGCGCTCCGGATGCGTCCAGCGCGGCGGTGACGAATCCGGTGTCCGCTCGGTCGCTCTGTTCCTCGGCTCCGTCGTACCCCGGCTCCGTCTGCGTGAAGAAGTCCACCCGGAGGCGTTGGAAACGGTTCAGGCGCGCCAGTCCGTCGTGCAGCCCTTCCACGGTGGCGCGGATCAGGCCGTCTGCGTCGTCGTATGGCCGGAGCACCACGGTGATGCCCTCGTCGTCCTCCGTCAGCCGCTGCACGTCAGGGCCGAGTCCGCTGTCCGCGAGCAGGCTCTCGACCAGCGCACGCAGTTCCTCCCGCGCGTCCTCGGGCTGCGGGCCGTCCGCGAACTCGAAGCGGGCGCAGTCGTGGTGGAAGATGTCCGGCACCGTCCAGCCGTCGTCCTCCTCCGCCGGCTCGTCGTACGCGTCCAGGGACTCCTGTGCCGACAGCGCGTCCTCCACCTCGAACAGGTCGTCCGGCTCGTCGTTCGCAGAGAGCGGGGTCTCCTCGGACGGCTCTTCGCGGGCGAAGCCGTACGCGGCGTCGATGTCGGTCTCGGTACCGGTGTCAGACCGCTCCTCATACCCGCTGTCGTCCGGCGCGTCCTCCGAGATGTCGCCGCCGAACTCCTCGCGCAGTTCCCGCCCCAGCACCAGCAGCTCGGGATTCTGGCCGCCGGACAGCTCGTACTCCTCGTAGGCCTCCAGGGCTTCCTCCACACGGCCCTGACGTCGGAGGGCGATCAGGTACAGGCGGCGGAAGTCCTCGCGGGCCGGGTGGGTGCGCAGGAGCTCCGCGAGGGCGGTCGCGGCGCGCTCGAACTCGCCGCGTTCCAGGTCGAGTTCGGCGCGGGCCCGGTGCAGGCCGAGGCGGAGTTGCTGGAGCCGGGTGCGGGCGGTGCGGGCGGCGGGGCCGGGGACGTCGGCGAGGGGGTCGCCGCTGCGCCAGAGGGCCAGGGCCCTGTCGTAGAAGGCGCGCTGCCGGGGCGTCAGTGCCACCAGTCGTTCGCACTCGATCAGGTCGACGAAGTCGGCGCTGGTGTGCAGGGCGTAGCCGTCGGGCAGGGTGGCGAGGGCGCCGCGGCCCAGGAGAGCGCGCAGTGCGGACGCTTGGCGGCCCAGTTCGGCCATGGTGTTGCGGGGCGCCTCGCCCGGGCCCCACACGCCCGCTGCCAGCTCGTCATTGGTCACCGTGCGGCCGTGCTTGAGCAGCAGCATGGCGAGCATCGGCCGGAGGTCCGCGGGGATGAGGAGGTCGCCGCTTCGGCCTTCCACGGTCAACGGGCCCAGGAGGTAGTAGAAACGCTGGTCGTAGGACTCCTGCGCCAGGCGCGCGGCCTCCAGGGCGATGAGCTGTTCCACGCCCTTCATCTGGGTGTTGAGGACCCCGGAGAGGAGTTTGCCGAGGGCCGTCGCGAACGGCGGCCTCACGGTGTCCGGCAGATGGACGAGGTCATCGGGGCGCACCGGCGGCACCAACCGCGAGGTGCCCGCCGCGAGTTGGAGCAGCAGCTCGGCCAGTGCCCGCAGGTCCTCCGCGCGTCCTTGGGCGCCCGAGGTGCGACCCGGCGCGAACTGGCTGAGCTTGACCGTGCCGTCCGGCAGGAGCACCACCCGCGACATCTCCAGGCCGCCGTGGGTGACGCCGGCCGTGTGGCAGGCCAGCAGAGCCCGCCCGAGTTGCTCCCCGATCGACAGCAGCAGTGGGGGAGGCAGGCGGTAACCGTTCGGCCCCGCCAGCGAGTTGAGGGGGATGCCGGTCAGGTACTCCATGACGACGTACGGCGTGTCGTCCTCGATGCCGAAGTCGTGGACGGTCACGACGCCGGGGTGTTCGACGCTCCCGAGGATCCGCGCGTCCCGTAGGAACGCCTCCCGTCGCTCCGGGTCGGTGATCGGCCGGTGCAGCCGCACCGCGACGGTCCGGTTCGCGTCCGTGTCCCGGGCCCGCCACAGCGCGCCATTCGGACTGAGCCGCTCCAGCAACCGGTAGTGACCTCCCACGCCCGGCGGAACGGACACCGGAGTCTCGACCGCCTCGACCTCCCCGCCCAGCTGCCGCACACTCTCCGCACTGACCGTCGCGAACGCCTCCTCGTCCAAAGCCGTACGCCGGCCGCCTCGCGCGGGAGTCGACGCCCGGAACTCGCCCGGTGCGGCCCCGGCCCGCTCGTCGATCAACCCGCCCACCCGGGCCAGCAGTTCGGTGGTGCGACCCCGGGCGGTGCGGGGCAGACCGCGCAGCAGCAGCTCGCGCACCCCCGGCCGGAAGGCGTACGAACCGGGCGGGCCGGCCGCACCCGTGAGCATGCCGCTGAGGATCACCTCGGCGAGATGCTGGGGGCGTGGGCGCGGTTCGAGGGCCGCGTGGATCAGGCGCATGACCGGCAGGTCGGGGCGCCCCAGCGCGAGATGGCCGGCCAGCCGGAACGCCTCCGGGGAGGCCGACGCGCGAAACCGCAGGACCAGATCCTCGGCGGACAGGCCGGTGACATCCCCGCGGTCACCCGGGTGTACGGGCAGCGACCGGCTCAACCGGGCCGCCGAGCCGGGAAGTTCCTGACCTCCGGGGGCCGCGATCAGCCTCGCCCAGTTCGCCAGCCAGCGCGGGCCCGGCTCGAGTACGGGCAGCGGCAGGAAGCCCTCGGGATCGTCCGGGCCGTCGTCCCGCTCGTACGGAGTGAAGGCGAGCGTCGCGGCCGGGGCCGCCGGATGCGGCGCCGACAGGCGGCCCGGTGTCGCCGGCAGGGCCGTGTCCCGCCACAGGTGTTCCGGGAGGGGCTGTACGACGGCCAGGGGCATCCGGTGTGCCCAGCGGCGCAGCGTGCCGTACCAGAGGGTGGCGGCGGGGCCCTGCCGCCACTGCGGGCCCATGCAGTCGCTGATCAGGAGGGTGGCCGTGCGGCCGTCGGCAGGGATGTGGGCACCGTGGTGGCGCACGGTGCCGTCCGGCTCGGCGCGGTGCAGGCTCACCGTGCGGAAGATGCCCGACTGGGCGAGCGCCGTGTGCAGTTCGCGGATCAGGGGGCGCCAGACCGGCATCGTGGGCCCGGCGTCGTACACCAGGTTCAGCCGCAGCCAGCGCTCCTGTGCGGGGCGCAGCACCGGCAGCCACCACTCGGGGGCCGCGCCCAGGCGGGCGATGCGGTCGGCGGTGGCGCGCTCGTCCAGTTCGAGGCGGTCGGGCGCGTCGGTACGGCGTTTGAGCGGGCGCAGGGAGCGCTGGAGGGCCAGCGGGTGGCGCAGCATCGGGGGCGCCGGGGCCAGGAGCGTGGCGTGCGGCGCGGTCGATGGGCGGGGCGTCCGGGCCGGGGCGGGCAGGTGCAGCGGGGCGCGGGGGGTTTCCGGGGGCGGGGAGGGGGCGTCGGCCGGCTGCTTGTGCGGGGGTGGTGGCGGTGTCCGCACGGGAGGTTCGGGAGGCCGTACGGCCTCGGCGGGGGGTTGTGGCGCGGGGTCGGACGGGGGCTCCATGTGGCGGGCCAGCCAGAGGAGTTCGGCCAGTTCGAGCGGGGTGGGGCGCGCCCCGCCGGCCGCCTCGGCCAGGACGTCGGCCAGGCGGACCAGAGGTGTCCTCCCGCGTCGTCCCGGGCGATCAGAAGGCATCGGTCTGCGGAGCCTCGCCCAGATAGGGCATCAGCTGCTCCGCCAGCTCGTCGAGGGACTCGGCGGCGAGGTCGGAGGAGCGGGCCAGGTAGATCGCGTTGAGGAGCTGGTCGGTGGCCAGGTCGCCACCGCCCACCCGGGACAGGAACCGGCTGATCAGGGTCTGCGCGTAGGTGTCGGGCTCCTCGTCGAAGTGGGCGCGGACGATGTCGGCGAGGTGGCTGTCGTCGGGCTGCCGCAGCCGCAGGGTGACGCAGCGGCGCAGGAAGGCGGGCGGGAACTCGCGCTCGCCGTTGCTGGTGAGGACGACGAAGGGGAAGGTCCGGCAGCGGACCCGGCCGCGCTCCACGGCGACCCGGCGGTCGGCGTCGTGGATCATCACCTCGGCCGTGGGTGTGTCGCGGGCGGTGCGGATCAGCTCAGGGATCTCGTACTGGCCCTCCTCCAGGACGTTCAGCAGGTCGTTGGGCAGGTCCAGGTCGCTCTTGTCGATCTCGTCGATGAGCAGCGCGCGGGGGCGGGCGTAGGGGAGGAGGGCGGTGCCGAGGGGGCCGAGGCGCAGGTGGTCCTCGATGCCGGCCTCGGCCGCGGGTGCGTTCCTTGCCGCGTACAGGCGCGAGAGCGGGTCGTACTGGTACAGGCCGTCGTGGAGGGTGCTGCGGCTGGTGATGTTCCAGCGCAGGACCGGGCCGAGACGCAGCTCGCGGGCGACCGCGTAGACGAGCGAGGACTTGCCGGTGCCGGGCGGGCCGGTCACCAGCAGCGGACGGCGCAGGTACAGGGCGGCGTTGACCAGCTGGACCGTCTGCGGGGTGGCCCGGTAGGTCTCGGCGCGGTGGGTGCGGTCCGGCGAGACGGCGGTCGCGTCCGGCGGGTCGATGACCGGTGCGCCGTCGAAGGCCCGCCAGGGCGGGGGCGGCGGCAGTTGGGTGATGCCGTCGTGCGGCTCGTTGGTGCCGGTGTAGACGGGCCACAGGGGCATGGATCTTCTCTCCGTGACGTGTATGGCCTGACGTGTATGGCGGCGGCTCAGGCGACGGGTGAGTGCAGGCCGGCGACGGGCTCGGGGAAGCAGCGGGGGTCGTCCCAGAGGAGTTGTACGTCCCTCGCCCAGTGCCGGTCCGGGTCGTCGTCCGCGGCGGCGGTCTCCCGCAACGCCATGACGTGGCGCGGGAGTTCGGCGGGCGGGACACCGGCGACGGTGGCGGCGAGCTCGTCGAGGAACGCGGCGCCGGAGCAGGGGCCGTCGTGCGCGGTGTCGGTGCAGCCCGTGCGCGGCCACAGCAGGACCGGCACCGGGGTGTTGAGGCCGACCTCGAAATGCGACCGCCCCGTGCCGGGCGGGAAGGAGAAACCGGCCAGGTCGGCATCGTCGTCGCGCAGCCGCTTGCGCAGGCTCGGCGGCCGTTCCCGGATGCCGCAGTCCACGCGGTGCAGCCGCGCCCCTGGACAGGCGTCCAGCTTCTGCCACTTCTTGGCCAGCTGGTGGCGCAGCCGGCCGCTGCGGTGCCGGGACCGGTCCACGACGACGAGGGGATAGGCGCAGCCCAGCGGTGTGGCGTCGTCGGCGCCGCACTCCCAGTGCGCCACCGGCTCGTTCAGCCACTCGCGGGGCAGCACGAACGTGAGCAGTTCCTCCGCGCCCGGGGCGAGCTGGGTGAACGCCTCGTCGATGCGCTCCTGGACATACGCCTCCACCGCGGTGCGGGGCAGGCGGTGCGAGCCCACGCGCCGGCGGTGTCCGTCGCGGTAGGCGGACACCTCGACGGTGAACTGGTCGGGGCCGGCGCCGCTGTGGTCGATCTCGACGAGGATCGGCGACCAGGCCGGGGTGGCCGGCCGCACGGGCGGCGCGTCCAGCAGTTCCCGCAGACGGTCCGCGAAGGCGGTCACCGCCTCGGTGCCGGGGACCTCCCACTGCACGTACCCGGCGGCGGCCCCCAGCGAGGCGAAGCCGCCCTCCGGCAGCGGCGGGCCGAAGGGTCCCACGGCGGCCACGTACAGCCGGTTCGGATCGCAGTCCACTCCCTCGGCCACCGCCCGCCGCACCAGGGTGTACAGCCGGCGCACCGCGTCCGGGCGGTGCTCGGAGGTGGGGACCAGTTCGCACAGCTCGGGCCAGTAGCGGACCATGACCTGGGTGGGCAGCATCCGGCCGACCCGTACGTCCCGCGCGCCCGCGACCGTCGACACCATGCCGACCACCCTGCCGTCCGCGAGGGTGGCCGCCGCGCCGCTGAACCCGGGTGCCAGGGGCTGCCCGTGGGCCGTCACGGCCTCCAGCTGCCGCCATTCGTCCGAGACCAGCGCGCCGGGCACGGCCTGGTAGCGGGCGAGCATGCCCTCGTCGTAGCCCTTGGGGAAGCCGTAGGCGACGAGGACGGGGGCGTCGAGTTCTGGTCCTGGGCCGCCCAACTCTTCGATAACTGAGCCGAGTTCGGTGTCCGGAGGCGCGAACTGCGCGGGTTCCAGCGGTACCTCGCGGTCCAGTTCGAGGACGGCCAGGTCGCCGGGGTCGGCGGCGTCGCCCGCCCAGCCGCCGTGGACGGCCACAGTGGCGGTCACCGGGCCGAGCTCCCTGCTGTTGGGGAAGGTCACCGTCACCGCCGACGTTCCGCTCCACCGGACGACGTGGGCGCAGGTGAGCACGCGGCGGGGGGAGACCAGGAAGCCCGCGCCGACCTCTTTCCCGCACACGATCCGGGCGTGCCAGGCAGCGCTGTTCATGACCGGTCGCCGGCCTCCGGGTCCGACGAGGACCGGCCGGGTGACCAGCTGAGTTTCACCACCAGGTGCCCCTCCGCCGACCCTTTGGCGATCACGGCCCCGCTCTCCGCGCTCAGCTTCACGCCGAATTCGAGTTCCACGGAGTCCGGCTTCAGCGCGCCGTCCCGGAAGACCCGCAGCGCCGACTCGGCCGCCGCCCGGACCCCGTCGAGCGCGCCCTCGAAGGTGCGGGCCGCCCGGTCCGGTCCGTCGCCGCGCGCGGCGAGACGGGCGCCCGTCTCGTCGTCGACGCCCTCCACGACGACCACGGCGCCGTCCTCCGTCTTGAACTCCGTCAACCCGTCCATGGCCCCGCTCGCTCCCCCGTGGTGTGTGTGGGCTTCTGCGAACTCCATTGTTACGGACGGTGCTTGGAATGTCGCGGGTTCCTCTCCGTACGCGGACGGCTCGCTCTCTCTCAGGCCTCAGTCCTCAGTCGTCGGACCGGATCACACCCAGTTCCGCCAAGTCCTGGGGGCGGATGCGGAGTTGGTCGGCCGTCGCCTCGACCTCCTCCGGCGGGCGCTTCAGTATGGCCGCGGCCAGCTCGGGGGCGATGACCGAGAAGTAACTGTCCGGTGTGGCCCAGGTGTTGCCGGGGGCGGCGAGGGCCAGTGCGCCCCCGGAGCCGCCCTCGCCGATCAGCAGGGTGGTGATCGGGGTGCGCGCGGCGGCCACCGCGTGGAACACGTCCGCGATGGCGGCCCCCGCGCCCTGCCGTTCGGCCTCGGCGTCGTTCGCGGCGCCGGGCGTGTCCACCAAGGTCAGCACCGGGATGCCGAGCCGGTCCGCGAGGCGGATCAGGCGGGCGGCGGTGCGGTAGCCGGCGGGGCGGGTCGCTGTACCGGTCTGGGCGGCGTAGGCCACGGTACGACCCTCGCGCTCGCCGAAGCCGCACAGCATGCCGTCGGGGTCGGTCCCGCCGCACCGGTCGCCGCTGATCGGGAGACGGTGAGTGAAGTAGGCGTCCAAGTAATGTTCGGCGCGCGGGCGTTGACGGGAGCGAGCGCGCTGCACGGCGGCCCAGCCGGTGGGCGGGAAGTCCGTCGCGCCCAGGGGTGGGGGGACCGGAGCGGGGTCGGTCGACGGAGCCGACAGCAGGCGGAGCCATCGGCCAAGTGTCGAGCGCAGTTCCTCCGGCCGTACCACCGCGTCCGCCGAGCCCGCCGCCACCTGCGCCTCGGCCGTGTACGCCGCCCGGTCCGCGTCCGGTGGCCGGACCCGGGAGCCCGCGAAGCCGACCTGGGCGCCGGGCAGCGCGAGGATCACATCGGCGCCGGCGCCGAGCGTGGCCCAGCCGCCGCCCGTCGTCGGGTCCCGCAGCACCGCGATCTGCGGTAGGCCCGCCGCGCGGGTGAGCGCAGACTGCCGGGCCACGCGCTGGAGTTGGGTGAGCGCGAGCATGCCCTCCTGCATCCGGCTGCCGCCGGTGGCGACCAACGGGACGACCGGCAGGCGGTGTTCGCGGGCGTAGGTGTACGCCGCCTCCAGCCGGTCGCCGGTGCGTTCGCCGAGCGAGCCGCCGAGGAAGCCGAACTCGAACGCGATCAGTACCGCCCGGGTGCCCTCGACGTGTGCGGTGCCGCAGACGACGGACTCCGTCTCGCCGGTGCGCTCGGCGGCGCGGGCGCGCGAGGCGTCGTAGCCCTGCCAGGCGAGGGGGCCGTCCGGCTTGGATTCCCTTGCGGGGTAAGGGAGTTCGGTGAAGTCGTCGGTGACGGTGGCGAGGGTCTCGCGGGCGGTGGGGCGGTCAGTCACGGGTCAGCGCCCGCTTCATGATCTTCCCCATGTCGTTGCGGGGGAGGGCCCCGAGGTAGTGGACGACTCGGGGGCGCTTGTGCGGGGCGAGGCGGCTCGCCACGTGATCCGCCAACTCCTCGACAGTCGGCGGTGCTTGGTGATCCGCCGGGACGATCCAGGCCACGATCCGCTCGCCCAGGTCGGCGTCCGGCTCCCCGGTGACCGCGGCCTCCCGCACCGCCGGGTGTTCGAGGAGCGCGTTCTCGATCTCGCCGGCCCCGATCTTGTAACCCCCGCTCTTGATCAGGTCGGTGGCCTTGCGGCCGACGATGCGGACGTAGCCGTCGGGGTCGCGCACCGCCATGTCCCCGGTCCGGAACCAGCCGTCGGCGGTGAAGGCGGCGGCCGTGGCGTCGGGCCGGTTGAGGTACTCGGTGAACAGGTTCGGTCCGCGCACCTGGATCTCGCCCACGGTTTCGCCGTCGTACGACGTGATCGGCGCCCCGTCCTCCTCCACGAGCCGCAGCTCGACCCCTGGGAGGGGAACGCCGACGGTTCCGGCGCGCGGTTCGCCGTCCGCCCGCACGCTGGTGTTCATCAGGGTCTCCGTCATGCCGTACCGCTCGATGACCCGCCGGCCGGTCGCGGCCGTGATGCGCTCGTGGTCGTGCACCGGCAGGGCGGCGGAGCCGGAGACGAGTACCCGGGCCCGGCCCAGTGCCTTGGCCAGGTCCGGGTCGTCGGGCAGGGTCTGGGCGATCCGGTGGTACATCGTCGGGACGCCGAACAGCATGGTCGCGCCGTCGTGCAGCTCGCGTGCCACGCCCTCCGTGCTGAACCGGCCCAGGTGGCGGACCGAACCGCCGCGCCGCAGCGGGCCCAGGATGCCCAGGACCAGGCCGTGGACGTGGAACAGCGGCAGCCCGTGCACGAGGACGTCGTCGCCGGTCCACTGCCAGGCGTCGGCGAGCGCGTCCAGGGTGGCGGCGACCGCGCGGCGGGGGATGACGGCGCCCTTGGGCGGGCCGGTGGTGCCGGAGGTGTAGACGACCAGGGCGGGATCGTCGTCCGCGGATGCCCTGTCGTGGTCGTGGGGGGCGGGTTCGGTGGCCTGGACCTCGACGTCGAGGCGCTCCAAGTCCCTGAGGGCAAGGGGGAGTTCGTCGCCGGGTGCGGCGAGCACGAGGGCGGGCGCGCTGTCGGTGAGGATGTGCCCGAGCTCCTTCTCCCCGGACTTCGGGTTGAGCGGCACGGCGGCGACGCCGGCCTCCAGCGCCGCCACCACGGCGACCGCGGTCTCCAGTGCCGGTGTCGCCCAGACGGCCACCCGGCCCGCCCCGCCGATCCGCGCCGCCAGGGCACCGGCGGCGGCGCCGAGCTCGCCGTACGTCAGGGACCGGTCGCCGAACCGGAGGGCGGGCCGGTCGGTACGGCTGCCGGTCAGGGCGGGGAAGAGAGAGGACACGCGTGTTGCTCCTTAGATGTCGCTTTGAGTGTCGCCGATTGCCGCTGTCTGTGGCTGTCTGTGGTTGTGCGCGGTGCCTACCCCCAGCCCGGCACGACCATCACCAGCCACGCCACCGCGGGTACCACCGCCACCACGATCCCTCCGTACACCATCAGCTGCCGGAAGAAACGCTCGCGGTCGACGTCCGGCGCCGCGGCCAGCACCAGCGCGCCGTTCGTCGAGAACGGGCTCACGTCCACCACCGTCGCCGACACCGCGAGCGCGGCCACCATGCCGACGGCCCCGATCTCGCCCTGTGCGAGGAACGGTACGGCGAGCGGGATCAACGCGCCCATGATCCCGACGGACGAGGCGAAGGCCGACACGATCGCGCCGATGTAGCAGAGCAGTACGGCCGCCAGCAGCGGGACGCCGATGTCGCTGACGCCCTTGCCGGCCCAGGTGATGGTGCCCATCTCGTCCAGGACGGCGACGTAGGTCAGGACACCGCAGATCAGCAGCACCGTCGACCAGGCGATCTGGCCGACCGCCTTGCGGCTGTCATCCGGCCAGCAGGTGCTCAGGACGACGGCGAGGGTGATCGCGGTCAGCCCGGCGTCGAGGTCGAAGGCGAGGACGGCGACGACGAGGGCGACCAGCGCGGTGAGGGTGGCGATGCGGGCGGGGGTGAGGCGGGTGGTGTCGGCGGCCGCGGGGCGGGCGGCCACTGCGGTGGCGGTTGCCGTGCCGCCCGTGTCGGTGGGCCGGGCGCCGGTGCCGCCCTCCGGAAGGCCGCCCTTGTCACCCTTGTCCTTCTCGGTGGCATCCCCGGAGATCTCGTCCGCCGCCACCGCCCCTTGCGCCCACAGCTTGCGCCCCCCGAAGAGGAGGAAGACGACCCCCGCGATGACGATATTGGCGACCAGCGAGGCGAGGAAGAGGGCGATCTCGTTGCCCGGCAGCTTCTCGCGCTCGACGATGCCGTTCACGATCGTGCCGTAGATGCTGATCGGCGAGAAGCCGCCGCCCTGCGCGCCGTGCACGACCATCGCGCCCATCAGCAGCGGGCTGATCCCGTAGCGGGCGGCGAAGCTCAGGGCGATCGGCGCGACGATCGCGACCGCGGCCGGACTGACCGCGCCGATCGCCGTGAGCGCGCCGGTGATGAAGAACATCACCCAGGGGATCAGCGCCACGCGGCCCCGGACGAGCCGGATGGACGCGTGCACCAGCCAGTCGGTGGTGCCGTTGGCCCGGGCGATGGCGAAGAGATAGGTGACGCCGACGAGGACGACGAACAGGTCGCCGGGGAAGCCGGCGAAGATGCCGTCCGCGTCGAGGTCGGCGACGAGTTCGCCGACCCCGAAGGCGGCGGCGAAGGAGAGCGCGCCCATGTTGACGGAACGCGTGGTGGCGATGACGAACACCACGACGAGGACGAGGATCGAGATGAGCTCGGGGGACATACGGGCTCCCGTCTTTGGGTCCCGGAGGAGTTGCGTGAGCGGGTTGCGTTATCGGTCGGTGGGTGCGAGTGGTCGAGTGGCTGAGCCAATTAGGTCGGTTGGCTGGATAGCGTGGGCGTGCGCCGGGGCGGCGTCAAGGGGTCGCGCACAAATTGGCTCAGCCACTCGGCCACCCGGGGCCCGGTGTTACTCTCCCGACGAGAGGGGGACCTTGTGACCGAACCAGTGACCGAACCAGTGACCGAACCAGTGACCGAACCAGTGACCGAACCAGTGACCGACCCCGCGACCGACGCCCTGCGCCCCATGGCGAAGCAGCGCCTCTACGAGCAGGTGCTCGGCCGGCTGCGCCAGTACGTCGCCGAGGGCGGCCTGAAGGCCGGCGACCGTCTCCCGCCGGAACGCGACCTGGCCCAGCGACTGGGCGTCAGCCGGGCCTCGGTCAAGCAGGCGATCGTGGTCCTGGAGGTCCAGGGCCTGGTGGAGGCGCGGCACGGCGGCGGTACGTATCTGGTCCGCGACAGCCTGGACGTCGAGCCCGTCGAGGAGATGGTCGAACGCCGCCGGCGCCTCCCGGACGTCCTGGAGGCCCGCGAGGCCCTGGAGACGAAACTCGCCGAACTGGCCGCCGAGCGCCGCACGGAGGAGGACCTGGCCGCGATGCGGGCCGCGCTCGCCCACATGGCCGAGGAGATCGAGCGGAGCGGTCACGGCACCGAGGGCGACCGCCTCTTCCACGCGGCGGTCACGGCGGCCGCCCACAGCAGCCTCCTCGCCGAGTTCATGCGCTCCATCGCCGACCAGATCGCCGAAAGCCGCACCGAGTCCCTGCGCCAGCCCGGCCGCCCCACCCGCTCCCTGGCGCAGCACCAGGCGATCCTCGACGCCATCGCCGCCCGCCGGCCACGACAGGCGGCGACGGCGATGCGCCGCCATGTCCGTACGGTGGCGAAGGTGCGGTTGCTGGACTGGGAGCCGGGCCAGGAGGCGCGCTAAACCGCCGCCGCCTCCACTACATCCGTTACATCCGCCTCCACCACATCCGCCACCACGCAGCTCACGTTGTCCGGCCCGCCGGCGTCGTTCGCCGCGTAGATCAGGGCGTGGACGGCGGCGTCCGGGGCCGGCGCGGAGGTGAGTTGGGCGCGGATGCGGTCGTCCGGGACGACGCTCGACAGGCCGTCGGAGCACAGGAGGTAGCGGTCGCCGGCTTGGACGTCGTTCAGCTGGAGGTCCGGGGGCGTGGGGGCACTGGTCGGCAGGGCCTTCAGGAGCATCGCGCGCTGGGGGTGGGCCGTGGCCTCCTCGGGGGTCAGGCGGCCCTCGTCGATCATCGACTGGACGAGCGTGTGGTCGTGGGTGATGCGGAAGAGGGCGCCGTCGCGCAGCAGGTAGGCGCGGGAGTCGCCGATGTGGACCAGGGCGAGGCGGGAGCCCGTCCACAGCAGGGCGGTCAGCGTGGTGCCGACGTCGTCCGCACTCCCGGCGATGTCCCGGACCGCCTCCGTCGCGCCCCGTACCGCGTCCTCCAGGAGGTTGAGGACGTTGCCCGCCGGCACCTCCTGAGTGTCCAGGAACCTCAGTGCCTCCACGGCCGCGCTGCTCGCGGGCGCGCCCGCCGGTCCGAAGCCGTCCGCTACCGCGAGCAGCCGGGTGCCCGCGTAGGCCGTGTCCTGGTTCTCGGGGCGGGTTCGCCCCCGGTCTGAGTGGGCGAAGTAGCGCAGTTCCAGCATGGTGGTGTCCTTCCTCGGTGCTGCCGTCAACTGGTCCACGAGGAACGCGGCGAGGTCACGCCGTACCGCCGTCTCCGTCTCCACCCGCGCCCAGTAGGCGCGGATCTCCCGGGCGGCGGCCGAAGGGTCGAGGGCGTACACCTCGCACACCTCACGGATCCGGGCCAGCGGCATCCCCAGCCGCCGCAGCCACGCCACCAGACGCGCCTGCTCCAACTGCTCGACCGCGTAGTACCGGTATCCGGTGTGCGGGTCGACCCGCGCGGGGCGCAGCAGCTCCAGCTCGTCGTAGAGCCGCAGCGCCTTGGGCGACAGCCGGCAGGCCTTCGCGAACGCGCCGATCGTCAGCAGGCCGTCGTCCATGCGTACCCCCGGAATCCTTCGTTCCCCGTCACCGACGATGCTGGGGCTTCACCGAAGGGGAAGGTCAAACGGGTTGTCGCGGTTGCGGCCCGCGTGACTAGCCTGCGAGCCGAGCCGTATGCGAAGAGCTGTATGAGAAAGGGAACCCGCCGTGCCCCGAATAGCCCTCGTCACCTACGACCCCCCGCCGACCAAAGTGGACCGCGACCTGCCCGTGCTGCTGGACGCCCTGCGCGCGTCCGGGGCCGGGGCGGATGCCGTGTTCTGGGACGACGCCGGGGTGGACTGGGGGGCGTACGACCTCGCCGTCATACGGTCCACCTGGGACTACAGCTGGCGGGTGGACGAGTTCGTGGCGTGGGCGCGGAAGTGCGGTGCGCTCACGCGGCTGGCGAATCCCGCCTCGGTCGTGCGGTGGAACACCGACAAGCGGTATCTCGGGGATCTGGCCGCGGCCGGTGTGCCCGTCGTCCCCACCCGGTATGCCGGGCCCGGCGATGCCGTCGACCTTCCCGACGACCACGAGTACGTCGTCAAGCCCACGTCCGGCGCGGGCGCCCGGTACGCCGCCCGCTACACGCCCGAGCGGCGCGAGACGGCCGTACGGCATCTCGCGCGCATGCACGAGGAGGGGCTGACGGCGATGGTGCAGCCGTACATGAAGGGCATCGACGCCCAGGGGGAGCGGGCGTTGCAGTTCTTCGGCGGGCGGCTGCTGCACGCCAGCCGCAAGCGGGCCGTCCTCGCCCCCGGTACGGCCTTCGACGCCGACAAGGTCTCCCATCCCGGCCTCGAGCCCTGGGCCCCGACCCCGGCCGAACTCGCCGTCGCCGAGCGCGCCTTGGCCGCCGTACCGGATGCCCCCCACCTGTTGTACGCCCGCGTCGACCTCGTGGACGGGGAGGACGGCCGGCCGCGGGTGATGGAGCTGGAGCTGGTCGAGCCGAATCTCTTTCTGTTCCTGCATCCGGATTCGGTGCCCGACGTCGTGACGGCGATTCTGGCGGCGGCGGCACGCTGATCAGGCCGGTACGTCGTCCCGCGTGGCCAGTGCCGTCGCGGCCAGCTCGTGGCCGTGGCGCAGTCCCTGGGCGGGCCCGCCGCCTTCGAGGACGGCCGTCGACAGGTAGCCGGCGGCGAAGGCGTCGCCCGCGCCGACCCGTTCGACGATCCGGGACGGGGGCGCGGCCACGAAGGTCTCCGCGCCGTCCTCCGTGTAGGCCGTCGCTCCGTGGTCGGCGTCCTTGACCACGACGACGCGGGCGGGGCGCAGCAGGTCCCGTACCTCTTCCGCCTTGCCGGTGCCCCAGAGGGTCTCGGCCTCGTCCCGGCCGACGAAGACGATGTCGGCGGCGCGGGCCAGACCCAGCAACACCTGCGCCGCGTCGGGGCGGTGCCGCCACAGGGCGGGGCGGTGGTTGACGTCGAAGGAGACGAGCGGGCCCGGGACGGCCCGCTGCACCAGCAGTACGTCCATCAGCTCGGCGCAACTGTCCGAGAGGGCAGGCGTGATGCCGGAGAGGTGCAGCAGCCGGGCCTCGTGGAGGAGGGGGAGGCGGGCCAAGGAGGGGCTCATGGCCGACGCCGCCGAGCCCCGGCGGTAGTAGTAGGTGCGGGTCATGTCCGGGGCCGGGTCCTTGAAGTACACGCCGGTGGGCCGCTCGGGGTCGCTCTCCACGGCGGAGACGTCGACCCCGCGGGCCGTGAGATCGTCCAGGACGCGGTGGCCGAGCGGATCGGCGCCGACGCGGCTCAGCCAGGCGACGCGGTGGCCGAGGGCGGCCAGCGAGCAGGCCACGTTGGACTCGGCGCCGCCCACGGTCAGCGCGAGCGTGCGCTGACCGGCGAGCGGCCCGGCGTCCGGCGGGCTGAGCACGGCCATGGTCTCGCCGACGCACACGACGTCCGGGCGGCCGGTGCCGCTCACGTGTCCAGGACCCGGTGCAGGAACTGCTGCGTGCGGACCTCCGCCGGACTGCCGAACACCTGCGCCGGCGGGCCCTGTTCGAGAACGACCCCGCCGTCCATGAAGACGACCCGGTCCGCGGTGTCCTTCGCGAAGCGCATCTCGTGGGTGACCACGACCATCGTCATGCCGTCCTCGGCGAGCGAGCGCATGACGCCGGTGACCTCGCCGACCAGCTCCGGGTCGAGCGCGGAGGTCGGCTCGTCGAAGAACATGATCGCCGGGTCCATGGCGAGCGCGCGGGCGATGGCGACCCGCTGCTGCTGTCCGCCGGAGAGCTGCGCGGGGTAGGAGCCGGCCTTGTCGGCGAGTCCGACCCGGGCCAGCGCGGCATGTCCGCGCTCCTCGGCCTCGGCCCGCGAGAGCTTCCTGACCTTGAGCAGGGCGAGGGTGACGTTGCCCAGCGCGGTCTTGTGCGGGAACAGGTTGAACTGCTGGAAGACCATGCCCACTTGGCCGAAGATCTCGGGGGCGCGCTTGCGGTCGTGCAGCGGTACGCCGTTGACCCAGACCTCGCCGTCGTCCGCGCGCTCCAGATCGCACATGATCCGCAGCAGCGTGCTCTTGCCGGAGCCGCTCGCGCCGATGAGCACGACGACCTCGCCCGGCTCGACGTCGACGTCGACGCCCTTGAGGACCTCCAGCGCGCCGAACCGCTTGTGCACGCCGGACAGGGCGATCCGGGCGACCGTCTTTTCCACGCTCGTGGTGTCGGTGGTCGTCATGCGATGACAGCCTTTCGTTCCATCCGTCGCACGACGAGCGACAGCGGGTAGCAGATGACGAAGTACAGGGCGGCCACGGCGAGATAGGTGGTGGCCGGATCGCCCGCGCGGTCGATGACCGCCTGGCCCTGGCGTACGAGTTCGACGTAGCCGATGACGACGGCGATCGAGGTGTCCTTGACCAGGGAGAGGTACTGGCCCACCAGCGGCGGCAGCACGATCGCCCGGGTCTGCGGCAGGATCACGCTGGCGAAGGTCTGCGTGCGGGTGATGCCGAGGACCCGCGCCGCCTCCCACTGCCCCCTGGGTACGGCCTCGATGCCCGCCCGGAAGATCTCCGCGATGTACGCGCCCTGGTACAGGGTCAGCGCGAGCAGGGCCGCGCCGAAGACGGTGATGCCCGCGAGGTTCAGATAGGCCGCGCCGAAGTAGAGGAACAGCATCTGGATCAGCAGCGGGGTACCGCGGAAGACCTCCAGATAGACCCGGGCGAGCTGGGCCAGCAGCGGGATGCGGCTGGTGCGTACGGCCGCGACGAGGAGCCCGGCGAGCGTGCCGGTGGCGATGGCCGCCAACGACAGCAGGACCGTGGCCCACAGTCCGTCGGTGAACAGCTCGCGGTTCGACCAGATGACCGACCAGTCCATCACGCCGCCCCCTTACGGACGTTGGGCACTGCTCGCGTGGGCAGCAGCCGTCGTACGGCGTCCAGCGGGCGCGGTCGTACGGCCGTCGGCAGCGGTGGTTTGAAGGCCACCCGGCCGATCAGCCCGGCCGCGAGCACCACCAGGTTGGTGAGGACGAGGTAGAGCACCGCGGCGATCCCGAAGACCTGGACGGTCAGCAGCGTGCGGGAGTTGATGACCATCGACTCGCCGGTGAGCTCGGGCACGGAGATGGCGGACAGCAGCGACGAGCCCAGGATGATCTGGACGAGCTGGTTCACCACCGCCGGGTAGACATTGCGCAGCGCCTGCGGGAGCACCACGTGCGCGAAGGCCCGGGCCGGGCTCAGCGCCAGCACGCGCGCCGCCTCCCGCTGGCCGCTCGGCACGGCCTGGATGCCGGCCCGGAAGATCTCCGTCAGGTACGCGCCCACGTTGACGCCGAGCGCGAGGACACCCGCCTGGACGGGGCTCAGCCGGATACCGGCGGACGGCAGCGCGAAGTACGCGACGAACATCTGCAACAGGACGGGGGTGTTGCGGATGACCTCGACGTACACGGCGGCCGGTGCGCGCAGCACGGCGTACCGGGATCTGCGGGCCAGGGCTCCGCCCAGGCCGAGGACGAAGGCCAGGGCGAAGGCGGCGAGCGAGAGCCTCAGCGAGAGCCAGGCCGCGCTCAGGTAGGTGGGCCAGTCCTGGAGTGCGTAGCTCCAGTCGGTGAGCATGGGGGTTCCTCCACACGTTCACGGGGGGCGACGATCCCGTGACCCGGGTGCCGCCGCCCGCCGGAACTCAGTAGGACGGGGTGAGCGGGAAGACGCGGTCGACGCCGAACCACTTCTTGTAGAGGGCGGCGGACTCGCCGGAGGTGTTGAACTCCCGCAGCCAGGTGTTGACCCACTGGAGCCAGGTGGCGTCGCCCAGCTGGACGCCGATGCCGTTGTACTCCAGCGGGACCACGGAGTCCTTGGTGACCTTGAGCGAGGGGTCCTGCTTCGCCTGGAAGTTGAGGAAGTTGGAGTCCTCGACCATGGCGTCGGCCTGGCCCTGCTTGACCGCGAGGACGGCGGCGGAGGAGGTGTCGTACTCCTGGATCTTGGCGGCGGGGTTGCCGGCCTTGACCGCGTCGCCGTTGGTGGAGCCCTTGGTGACGGCGACCGTCTTGCCGCTCAGGTCCTTGATCGTGGCGATGCCGCTGGACTTCTTCACCAGCAGGACCTCGCCCGCGACGATGTACGGGTCGCTGAAGGCGACCTGCTTGGCGCGCTCGGCGGTGGTGGTGAAGTTGCAGACCACCGCGTCGACCTTCTTGGTCTGAAGGTTGGGGATGCGGTTGGCGGAGGTCGTGTCGACGACCTTGACCTTGACGCCGAGCGCCTTGGCCATCGCGCCGGCGACGTCCACGTCGAAGCCCTGGGGCTTGTTGTCCTTGCTCAGCGAACCGAACGGCGGGAACGTCAGGCAGCTGGCGACGTTCAGCGTGCCGCGCTTGATGACCGTCTGGAGCGTCGAGGACTGGGCGCCGGAGGCGGAGGTGCCGGAGCTGGAACTACAGGCTGTGAGGGATGCGGCGGCGGTCACACCGGCGCAAACCATCATCAGGGGGCGGGTACGGTGACGAAGTCGCATCGCGGGGTCCCTTCGGGGATGAGGTTGTTCTGCAATGCAAAACTTCGTTTCGCAGAACGTTGGGCAGAAGCTAGCCCCGGCTGTTCGCGACCGTCAATGGGGGATTTCAATATGTAACACGATGTTTTGCAATGCAGCACGATAGGATGTGCGATGTGACCGACGCATCCGACACCCCTGAGCCGCCTCCGGCCCGCCGCAACGCCTCCTCCTCCCTGCGGCGCGCGCTGGGCATCCTCATGCACCTGGCCGAGGACAGAGGCCATCCGCACGGCGTCACGCTGACCGACCTCGCCGACGGGCTCGGGATGAGCAAGTCCACCGTGCTGCGCCTCGTCGCCCCGCTGCGGGAGGTGCGGCTGGTCGACCAGGACCCCGAGTCGGGCCGCTACCGCCTGGGCCCGCAGAACGCGCTGCTCGGCCAGGCCTACCTGGAGCGGCGCGACCCACGGCAGATCACCTCGCCGGTGCTGCACCGGCTCGCCGAGGACAGCGGCGAGACCGTCCACCTCGTGACCTTCGATCCCCCCGAGATCGTCTACATCGACAAGGTCGAGAGCACTCAGGCCGTCCGCATGCACTCCCGGATCGGCAGCCGCCAGCCCGCCTACTGCACCGCCACCGGCAAGATCTTCCTCGCCCACAGCGCCGACGACGTCGTCGACAAGGTGATCGCGGCCGGCCTGCCCGCCCGCACCCCGGCCACCCTCACCTCACCCGAGCGCCTGCGCGAGGAACTCACCCTCATCCGCCGGCGCGGCTACGCCGTCGACGACGTGGAGAACGAACTCGACATCCGCTGCGTGGCCGCCCCGGTCTACGACCACAGGGGCGACGTCACCACGGCCGTCAGCGTCTCCGGACCGGCCGCCCGGGTCACCCGCGAGCGGGTGCCGGAGCTGGGCGCCCTGCTCGTCGCCGCCACCGGGGCCATTACGGAGAACCTTGGGGGAGTGGGGCCGGGGGCGGAGGAGCTGGACTAGGGGCGGAGGGGCTGGACTAGGGGCGGAGGATCTGGAGTAGCGGTACGTCACCGATGCCCGTCCCCCACTGGTCGCAACGCTGGTCACCCCCGCTGCCGCGGGATCAACGCCGACGCGGGGGCCAGTGTCCGGCCGCCGTCCTGGCCGCGGTCCTGGTCGCCGGGGAGGGCCGCGTCGTGCACCGGCATGTCGTCCCGGATCAGGTTCTCGCGGATGAGGACGGCCGCCGTGGCCCCGCCGCTCGCCGAGGAGCGCAGTTCGACGCTCAGGCCCTGCCGGCCGGCGATGCGGCTGACCACGAAGAGCCCGATCTGCTTGGCGTCGAGCAGGTCGACGTTCTCGGACTGGATCTTGCGGTTGGCCTCGGCCATCGCCTCCTCGTCCATGCCGAAGCCGCTGTCCTCGATCTCGATGAGGAGGCCCTCGCGCAGCCGGGCGGCCCGCAGCTGGACATGGGCGCTGGGCGGTGAGAAGGAGGCCGCGTTCTCGACGAGTTCGGCGAGCAGGTGGATGACGTCGGCGACGGAGCCGCCGTGCAGGGAGACGCGCGGTACGGTCCAGATCTGGACCCGGCCCGGCTGCTCGATCTCCGCGACGGCGGCCCGCAGGACGTCCGTCAGCGGGATGGGGTCGCGCCAGCCGCGCCCGGGCGCGATGCCGGACAGGATGAGCAGGCTCTCGGAGTGGCGGCGCATCCGGGTGGCGAGATAGTCGACCTGGTACAGCTCCTGTACCTCGGCCGGGTCGCGCGGGCGCTGCTCCAACTGGTGAAGCAGGTCGAGCTGGCGGTGCAGCAGCACCTGGCTGCGGCGGGCGATGCTGACATACACCCCGGAGATGCCGCTTTGCAGTTCGGCGCGCTCGGAGGCGGCCTTGAGCGCGGCCCGCTGCACGGCGGTGAGCGCGGTGCCCACCTGGGCGAGTTCGTCGCCGACGAGGCGGCGCATCGGGGCCTCGGCGTCGATGTCCAGGTCGTGCCCGGCGTGCAGTCGGCGCATGGCCTGCGGCAGCCGGCGCCCGGCGACTTCGAGGGCGTTGTTGCGCAGGTCGAGCAGTTCGACGATGAGTCCGCGGCCGACGCCCACGGACACGAGGAGCGACAGCAGTACGCCCACCAGGCCGAGGATGACGGCGATGCCGGAGGCGCCCAGCGTGTCCCAGCCGAACGGGTTCGCCTTGGCCGTGGCCCCCGTGCCGGCGTCCGACTCGGCGGCGGCAAGCCCCTTCAGCACGGTGTCGGCGGCCTCGTCCCAGTCGTTCAGAAAGCCCGCCGAGATGACCGAGGCGCCGGGCCCGGCACCGCGCACCCGGTCCTCGCCGGCCACGAGCCCGTCGTAACTCCTGCTGTCCAGCACCGCGTCGTACGCCGCCTGGTGCGCCGGCTTCAGGTCGGCGACCGCGGGCTTCAGCAGCTCCCGCTGGGTGGCGACGGCGCCGGCGAACAGCGTGTACTGCTCCGTGGTGAGCTTCCCGGCCCCGCTCCCCGCGGCGAGGAGGGCCTGTTCCTGCGCCACGGCCTCACGGGCGCGGGCGAGTTCGAGGACGACCCGCGCCTCGGACGCGGCGTCGGTGCCGTTCTCGCCGGTGAGCGCGCCGGTGACGGCGAAGGCGTGCTCGATGACCGTCGAGTACGCCGTGAACGACGTCTGGGCGGGGTCCTTCCCGTCGGTCCCCGCTTCGGCCCGCGCGCGCAGCGCTGTGAGTCCGCGCGCGTCGGCCTCCAGGCGGTCGATGCGGGCGGGCAGCCCGGCGTCGAGGAGCTCGGCGTCCGCGGTGGCGGTGTTGGCGCCGTCGCGGAATGCGGTGGCGGCCTGGTCGGTGGCCTTGTGTGCCCCCTCGACGGTTTCGAGGCTGGCGGCGTCCGGGGCGGCGGCGTGGCGCGTGGCGGCGGTCCGCTCGGCCTGGAGCGCGGTGACGAACTCGGCGACCGGGGTGAGGAGTTCGGCGTTGACGTCCTTGACCCGCTCGGTGTCGCCGATGCTGGAGGCCGTGGTCACCGCGGCGAAGCCCCACAGCGCCATGAGGGACACGATGGGCAGCATGAGCAGGGCGACGATCTTGGCCCGGACCGATTTAGGGCGCAGCAGTTCCGCTGTAAGGGGGACACGCATGGGATACCTCTTCGAGGGTGTGTGCGGTGCGACTCTGCGGGCGTACGGCTCAGGCGGGGGGCGCGTACGGCTTGGGCGCACGCAGGGCTTGGGCGGGCGTACGGCTCAGGGCGTCGCGGGGCGGCCGGAGGCGGGCGTACGGCTCAGGCGGTCGCGGTGGTGGCGGAAGTGGGCGCGGTGGCGGTCGCGGTGGCGGTCGCGGTGGAGAGCTCGACCTCGCGCAGCAGTTCGGCGGCGACGGACTCGGCGCGCTTGCCGGTCGGGGAGAGCGCGACGTACGCGGAGGTGAGGAAGAGGAACGAGCCGAGCACGACGGCGAGCGGGAAGAGGAACTCGGTGGCCGTGGCCCCGGGCAGCTCCGAGCTGCTGGGCGCGAGGTTGACGCCGACGGCGTACATGGCGGTGTAGTGCATGCTGCTGACCGCGAGCCCCATGACGAGCGCGGCGACGGCGGCGAGGACGGGACCGCGCACGATGAGGGTGAGGGTGAGCGCGGCGGTCGCGGCGACGACGGCGATCACGACGGAGGCGGCGACGAGGAGCGGGTCGTAGTCGACGCTGCCGTGCAGGTTGAGCGCGGCCATGCCGGTGTAGTGCATGGCGGCGACGCCCAGTCCGGTGCCGAGCCCGCCGAGCGCCACCGACATGACGCGCGAGCGCCCGTACCCGGCGGTGAAGACGCCGGCGCTGACGACGGCGATGGCGATGACGAGGCTGAGGACGGTGAGCGGGACGTCGTAGCGGATGGGGGTGCCCTCGACGCCGAAGCCCATCATCGCGACGAAGTGCATGGTCCAGATGCCGGAGCCGATCGCGAACGAGGCCAGCAGCAGCCAGTTCCGTTTCGAGGTGCCGTCGGTCTCCAGGGCCCTGACGGTGCACCGCAGGCCGAGGGCCGAGCCGACGCAGGCCATGAGGTAGGAGAGGACGGGGGTGACCCATCCGGCGCTGAAGTGATCCATGTGTCCCACGGCGAAAACCCCTCTCGCCCGCCGGGCGGACAGCTCAGCGCGCACGTAAGTACCGCCGGAAACCAGAGACCCGGGGGAGCGAGATCGCGCCACTGATTGCCGGAGGACGGTGAGGATTAACGTACTGCGGTGTGGGTTACGGTCCCGTTTGCACGCAAGTGCTTCACACTCTCCTTACCTCGTCCGTACTTCCACTGCCGACGCGGCGCGGCTGCGCGGGCGGCCCGGGCGGTCACGTGACACGAGCGTCGGCAGGGCCGTACGCCCCTCCGGCGGCCCGCCGAACGCCGAACGGGGTGGCCGACCCGTAATGTGCCATGAGCTGCTTGAACTCCCTTGCGGGGTGGGCTGGTTGGGTCGCGTGGCGGGCCGTTCGAGAGCGTGTGGGACCACGACACACGCCGCCATGAGCGTGGCCGCCACCGCGATTCGCACCGGCGAGGGTGTCGTTGTGGGGGCGGTTTCGGGCTCGGGTGGCGGGGATTCGGGGGTGGGGGGCTCCGTACATCCAGGCGTGGCTGAAAAGGACCACAAGGAACCGGGCGCCGATCTCCTTCCGGGCCACGGCCGGCAGCGTGTCAGCAGGCTGTCGGCGGGCCGGCGGGGCTGTCGGTGATGTATAGGCGATGTGTCGGTGGCCGCTGAAACCGTGGGCGTGGAGCTGCCCGCTGGGCAGCCGCAGCCTTAGTCGCCTTCAACAGCGAGGGAGCCCCGCCACCATGTCGTCGCCCACGTCCTCCACCGTGCCCTGGGATGTTCAACGGCTGCCGCGTGCCGATGGCGGTGTCTTCCTGGTCACCGGCGGCAACGCCGGCATCGGGTACTTCGTCGCGGAGCAGTTGTCCGCGACCGGAGCCACTGTCGTACTGGGCAGCCGGAATCCCGCGAAGGCCGAAGTCGCCACCGCCTCGATCCGCTCGCGTGTGCCTGGCGCGCGGGTGCGGGCCGTACGGCTGGACCTCGCCGATCTGTCGTCGCTCGGCCCAGCGGTGGAATCACTGGGTGTGGATTGCCTCGACGCGGTGGTCCACAACGCCGGCGTCGCCCTCGACGACCCGCCGCGCCGGGAGACCGGGGACGGTCACGAGCTCATGTTCGGCACGAACCACCTCGGGCACTTCGCGCTGACCCACTGGCTGATGCCGCTGCTGTCGGCCGCACCGGCGGCCCGCATCGTGACCGTCGGCAGCTTCGCGGCGAAGTCCGAGCGGCTCGACCTCGACGACCTTCAGTCCCGGAAGGACTACCGCCCCCAGCGCACCTACGGACGCTCCAAGCTGGCGCAGATGTACTTCGGCCTCGAACTCGACCGCCACCTGCGGGCCGTAGGCAGCACGGTGGCGAGCCTGGTCGTCCATCCCGGCGGCGCGCTGGACGCCCTGACCCCGTCACGGCCGCCGGTCCATGTACGGACCACCGGCGCCCGACTGCGCGTGGCACCCGCCGCCCTCCTCGTCCAGGGCAAGCATGCCGGCGCCTGGCCCGCGGTCCGAGCGGTACTCGACCCGGCCGTGCGCGGAGGGCAGTTGTGGGGACCGCGCGTCTTCGGCCTGCGAGGCAAGCCCCAACGTGAACCGGTGTGGAAGCACCTCGCCGACACCTCCGTCGCGGCGCGGTTGTGGGACGCGAGCTGCGACCTGACCGGCGTCGACTTCGGCACCGTCCCCGGATAGCCCAGGTGGGTTCAACCAGACGACCGGATAGTTTGTGCGCATGGCGATAGGCGGAAACTCGGCGTATTCGGATGTCGGCGGGCTTGCACCGCTGGTGGATTCGGCGGTGGGGCTTGCGGCGAGCCTCGGCTTCGATCAATCGTGTGCCCCGGAGCAGGGGCAGCTGCTCTCGGTCCTGGCTCGCGGCTGGCGCGGTGGACGGATCGGTGAAACCGGAACGGGCTGCGGCGTCGGACTGGCGTGGATGGTCGAAGCGACCGACCCGAGCACGTCCTTCGTGAGTATCGAGCTCGACCATGGACGAGCCTCGGCGTCCGCCGAGCTCTTCGCGGACCACCCACATGTCCGCGTAGAGCAAGGCGACTGGCGGGGACTTGTCGAGTACGGCCCGTTCGACCTGCTCGTCCTGGACGGCGGAGGCAAGGGCAAAGACCCGTCGGTCGACTCGACCCTGGATCCCGCCGCGGGATGGCTGGCGGTTGGGGGGACCGTCGTGCTTGATGACTTCATTCCCGCCGGCGCCCCGGGTGCCGCGGAACATGACGCCGCGCGACGCCACTGGCTGGAGCATCCGCTGCTGCGCGCGACGGAGATCCGCCTGTCACCAACCTTGGCGACGATCGTCGCGGTACGCGTCCGGTAGCGCGGCGCCGAGCGTGCTGTCTCGACGGGTCGGCCTTGGCACGGCTGGAGGAGTATGCGGGCTCTGAGTGGGTGTTCTGCGAGCGTTCAGCGGTTCTCGTTGGCTTGAGGGTGGGTTGTCCGGTTCCGGGGCTTCACGGTCGGCCGGTGGTGCGGTCTGCCGGGAAGCGTGAGCGGGCGTCAGCCGTACCCGAGTGATCTGCCGGATGAGGCATGGGAGCTGATCCGGCCGGTCATCACAGCGTGAGCGTTGTAGCAGCGCCCCGAATGGCCCGTCCGTATCGTTCTCCATCGAGGCAACCAGCTCGCCGGGCCCGCCGGGCTCCTGGCCGTCGTCCAGCTGCCACAGTCGGGGTGTGGCCGTCATATACAGCCGCCGCAGGGCGGGGATGGGGCTGTTGTCGTGGACGACCGCGAGGGCCTTGCCGCCCCCGGTGTCGGTCCGGTCGGCATCGCCTGACCGTGATGCTTCCGGGTGCGCTGGCGTGACGGGCTGGTCATCGGGGCGTGGTCTTGGGTGGATGAGCTTGTGACTTGTGCGCGGGTGGTGCGCACCCCGGCGCGCGCCGAGTGAGGATCTTTATCCCTCACACAGGTGGATTCGCCCTGGTGGGGCTGGTCGGTTGGTGGCGCCGCGTGCCTAACTGGCTTGCAGGAGGCGGAAGTCCGCCTCCACGTAAACGGAGGTGATCACCGTGCAGGAGACGCTGCAGGGCTTCGAGACCACGGATGTGTACGAGCCGCCGATGCTGGCCGAGGCCGGGCAGTACGCCGAGCTGACCCAGGGCGAATTCGGGGACTGGCCTGACTTCCCGGTCGGCTTGTGGCTCTGATGAGCCCGACGGGTGCCGGTCCTGGCCGCAAGGGCCTGGGCCGGCACCCGGTGCCACGCCGCCACGCTGTCACTCGTCCCCACCCTGGAGATCGTCGATGGGCGCCACGCCGGCCCGCTGGTTCGTTGTCCTTCCCGACCGGGATCTCTCACCCGTTCTCCTCGATCGTCTGCGGAACCTCGCCGGTCCGGCCGCGCTCCGCATCGTGCCGCATGCGTCCGGCCGTCCGTGGCTGGTCGGCTGCTGGCCGGACGACGAGCTGACTGCCTGCGCCGTCGGTGACGTACGCCTGGCGGTCGCCGGGACGTGTTCCCTCAAGCCCGCCGAACTGGCCGCGCGGGCCCGGCAGATCAACGACACCGCGCACATCGAGCCGGTGCTGCTTGATGCCCACGGCTGCTTCCATGTCCTCGCGTCCGTCGCCGGACACACGTACGTGCGGGGCAGCTTCTCCGGGCAACGGCGGGCGTACTGGGCCGAGGCCGGCGGCGCCACGGTCTGCGCCGACCAGGCCCGCGTCCTCGCCCGGCTGACCGCCGCGGAGCTGGACACCGCGCAGCTGGCGCTGCGGCTCACCGGTGACACCGTTCCGCACCCGCTCGCCTGGGATGCGCTGTGGCGTGGCGTGCACGCCGTACTGCCCGGCACCGCCATGGAGCTGGCGCCCGGCGGCGAGGTGCGCACCCGGCGCTGGTGGCGGCCGGCGACGGCCGAACTGCCCCTGGATGAGGCCGCGGCCGGGCTGCGGAAGGCACTTGAGCAGGCGGTCGCGTTGCGGGTCCGACCGGACGAGGTGGTGGGCGCCGACCTGTCCGGCGGCATGGACTCGACCTCGCTGTGCTTCCTGGCCGCACAGGCGGGCGCCCGGCTGGTCACCGTCACGATGGACGCGGGCGCACCCACCAACGAAGACCGCCTCTACGCCACCCGGGCCGCCGGGCACCTGCCCCACATCGAGCATCTGGTGTTCGAGTCGGCAGATCTGCCCGCCCAGTTCAGCGGGCTGGACGAACGCGTGGATCTGGGCGACGAGCCGTCCGCGATCGTGCGTACGCGGGTGGAGCAGCGGTACCTGGCCGAGCAGATGCGTGCGCGCGGGGCCCGGCTGCGGTTGTCCGGCTTCGGCGGGGACCAGGTCATCCAGTCGCAACCCTCGTATGTGCACGGTCTGCTGCGGCGCTCACCCGCGGCCGGCCTGCGCCACGCGGCCGGGTGGCGCGCGCGACGCCGCCAGTCCCTCGGGGCGATCACCAGGGCGCTGCTCGACCGGGGCTCGTACGCCGCCTGGCTCACCGAGGCCGCCGGACTGCTGCACACGCCTGTGCAGGGAGACGACCTGCGCTGGGGACTGCGCCCCTATCTTCCGCCCTGGGCGAGCGAGCAGACCGTACAGCTGTGCGGTGAGCGGCTGCTCGGCGCGGCCCGGGACGCCAACGAGCCCCTGCACCGTGAACGCGGGCGGCACGCCTGGCTCGCCGCAGCGCAGCGTGGGGGCCGACTCGCCGGCAGCCTGGCCCACTGCGGGCAGCTCGACAGGCTGCCGTTTCACAGCCCGTTCTGCGACGACGCCGTGATCGCGGCCGCGCTCGCCGCCCGCCCGCACGAGGCCGCCGGCCCCTGGTCCTACAAGCCGCTCCTCGCCGCCGCCATGCACGGCCTGGTGCCAGAGACCATCCTGCGCCGCACCACCAAGGACCACTTCGGATACGAATGGCAGGACGGCCTGCGCCGCAACCGACACGTGCTCGCCGCCTGGGCCGAGGACTCCCGCCTGGTGGCCACCGGACTGGCCGACGAGGACGCACTGCGCCGCGCCCTGCTCTCGCCCCAACTACTGATCGGCGGGACCGCGGAATTCGAGACCACGCTGGGAGTGGAGGCGTGGCTGCGCGGCCTGGAACACCAGTACACCCCGGACGGCACGAGGGAGATGAACGGTGCACCGACTACGTGCTGATGTCACCGCCTGCGCCACGGACGACGGCATGGTCCTGCTCGACGAACGCGCCGGACGCTACTGGCAGTTGAACCACACCGGCGCCCTCGTCGTCCAGGCCCTGCTGGACGGCGTCACACCCGAACAGGCCGCCGAACGGCTCGCCGCCACCCGCCCGGTCACCCACGAACGCGTCACCGCCGACGTCACCGCGCTGGTCGCGCACCTTGTGAAGGAAAGGCTGGTGACTGACTCGTGAGCCAGATCCTGGACACCAGTGGTGTCCGGCCGGCCCCCGGATCCCGCCTTGCCGCCCACACCGCCGTTGCCATCGCCAGGCTCCTCGCCCGCCTGCCCCCACGCCGGATCCGTGCCGCACTCGGCGTCGCCCGGCGCGGGGCCCGGCCCGCCCGCTACGACGAAGCCCTGCGTGCCCGCCAGGAAGTCACGGCCGTCAGCACCCTGTGCGCGGGCCGCTACTGCCTCCAACGCTCCCTGGCCACCGCCCTGCTGTGCCGGATGCGCGGGCACTGGCCCCAGTGGTGCAGCGGGGTACGCACCTCACCGTTCGGAGCGCACGCCTGGGTGGAAGCCGAGGGCAGGCCCGTCGGCGAACCGAACGACACCGCCACCTACCGGGCGATGATCGCCGTACCGGCGCAGCCGCAGACCAGAGGCTGACATGTCGTTGAGTCACGGCGCTGGAGGCTGCGCGGCCCCTGAGCCGCCTTCCCAATGCTCCTGGTCACCGGCCTTGTCGGGCGTGGTCGGGGTCTGAGTGCGTGTTCTGCGGGCCTTCGTCTGATCTCAGTTTGAGTCGGTCTCTGGGGTGGTCAGTGCCGACAGGGTGAGGGTGAACAGGCCGGGTTCGGATTCGGTGAGGATGCCGCGGTTGGCCAGGCGTTTCAGCTTGGCGCGCATGCTTTCTGTGTGCCGCGGTTCGGTGCCGGTGCCGAGGGTGCGGCAGACCTCCCGGGCGCGCAGCCCGTCGCTGTTCTGCTCGAAGAGGGCCAGGATCTCGTGGTAGCCCGGCGGCAGCGGCTCGGGTGATGGGGCGCCGTCCTTCGTGGCCAGTTCCAGCACGGTCTCGCGGGTGGTCTCCAGCCGTTCCAAGCTGCGCTCGGCAGCGGCAAGTTGCCCGGTGAGTTGGGCGATCTGCTCGCGCAGCCGTTCGGCGGTCTCGCGGACCAGCCGCTGCCGGGTCTCGATCTTGTCCAGGAGCTCTCTCACCGTCCGCTCCCGCTTGCCTGGGATGCATCGCGCCAGGTCGGGGTGGCGGTGCGGGTGAGGCGGCGGAGCATGACGTCGGTCATGGACCAGTGGATCACCGCCACCGAGCTGGCCAGCCGGGTCTCGTAGTCCGCGCGAGTCTGCGGTGCAGCAGGAGGGTGCCGAACGTCTGCTCCACCACCCATCTCTGCCGTTCCGGTGTGAATCCTCTTGCCCCGGGATCACGTTGGACGATCTCCACGTCGATGCCGAGGCGGGCGCCGTGCTCGACCACGGCCTGCTTGAACCCGGCGTCCACCCAGCTCTTGGTCACCGTGGGTGCCGTGGCGGCGACCTTGTTCAGCAGAGCGATGCCGATCGCGTTGTCGTGCACGCTCGCGGCGACCACGACCACGGCGACGATCAAGCCGAGGACGTCGGTGGCGATGCCCCGCTTGCGGCCCGGGCTCCGCTTGCCAGGGTCCAGCCCGGTCGTGTCCTTCGGCGCGTTCACCGAGGCCCGTACCGTCTGCGAGTCCAGGACGACGGCGGTCGGATCCTCGTGCCGCTTGCGCATTTCGCGACCCAGGCAGCGCATCAGGTCGTGGATTGTCTCGGCGGTGCCGTCGTCGCGCCACCTGCCGAAGTAGTAATACACCGCGCTCTTGGGCGGCAGGTCGTGCGGGAGGTAGCGCCACTGGCAGCCGGTACGGGCCTGGTAGAGGATCGCGTTGACGATCTCCCGCATCGCGTACTGGCCCGCATGCCCGCTGACCGAGGGATGCCTCGCCTTCCAGGCCGTGATGACCGGCCGGATCAGCTCCCATGCCTCATCCGGCAGATCACCCGGGTACGGCTGACGCCCGCTCACGCTCCCCAGCAGACCGCACCACCGGCCGACCGTGAAGCCCCGGAACCGGACAACCCACCCTCTCGGCGGGGCGGCCCATGTGCCGGTACATGGCTCCCGCGTGGCTCCAGATGCGGAACTTGATCGCCTGATCGCCGGACATCTCCGCGAGGGCCTGGGCCTCACGCATGTGCGCCTTGGCGACGTCGTAGCGGCGGCCGTCGATGGCGGCCCACATCGCCGAGGAGCGGAACGCCGCTGCGGAGGCGTAGAGGCTGCTGCGCACGCGCTGGGTGGCGCTGCCCGCGTTCTGGAGATTCAGCGCCTCGTCGGCGAGCGCGGCGGCTCGCTGTTCGATGCCGAGTTGTCCGCCGTGGCGGTGGTCGCTGGCGATGATCTCAGCGAAGCGCGTCTGCAGACGGTCGACGTCGCTCATGCCGATACGGCGCGGCGATGCGGTGCCGGGGGCGGCGGCTGCTGCGGCGGCAGCTGCCGCAATGCCGCCGACGAGGGTACGGCGCTTCATGCCGGGGTCCTCCTGCTGCGGTGGGCTGGGGTGGACGGAGTCCTGCCCCGTGGCACGAACCCTAGAGCGGTGGCGGGCAGACCGGTGACGTCCTCAAGTGCCTTGCGGGTAGCCGATTTGGGCACGCCGACCCGTTTGGGCGGGCCTCCATCTGCAAGGTTGGCCGGGACCCGAACATCGACCTGATCGCGGAAGGCGTGGAAGGGCTGGCCCGACTCGGCGATATCGCTGAGTCCCTCATGCCGATGGCCAAGGTCTTCCAGGAGGCGAAGGCACCACTGGAAGTTACTGCCAACACGAAAGCAGGTGACCTCATGACAGCCGTACTGGTCGAGATCGGGCCCAGCCGGACCGCCATCAAGGAAGACCCGGAGGCCGTCGTACTCGTTGAGGACGTCGACGCCCTGACGGCCGACGCCCTGCCGGGCTGCAACGACGACAACCCGTACAACTGATCCGCAACCGCGGGGTGGGGCCCCACGCGAGTCCCCACCTCGCGGTATCGCACGACGATCTTCTTCTCCTGGAGCACATCCGTGGCTACGCACCGCCTCACCGAACTGCCCGCCGATGCACTGAAGATGATCGCGACGATCGCCGGGCCGGTGCACGACGTCGAAATGGTGTCGGCCGGCTACAACAGCGAGATCGCCGCTCGCCTGCACCTCGACAACGGCACGGTCTTCGTCAAGGGGTTGCGCCAGGACCACCCACGGGTGTGGACACAGCAGCGCGAGGCCGACATCAACGCCTTCACACAGGGGCTCGCCCCCGCGCTGCGCTGGGAGATCAGGAAAGGAGGGTGGGACCTGCTGGGGTTCGAAGACCTCGGAGGGCGGCACGCCGACTACTCTCCTGGCTCTCCTGACCTGGAACTCGTCCTTCAGGCCATGCGGTACCTCACCTCTGCCACGCCGCCCTCCGGCGTCGAACTGAAGACGATGCCTCAGCGCATGATCGCCCACGTCACGGACCCGGCAGACGTGCGGTTCTTCGAGGGCAGCACCCTGCTGCACACCGACTGGAAACCCGACAACGTCCTCATCGTGGACGGACAGGCCCGGCTCGTCGACTGGGCGTGGGCCTCCAGTGGAGCAGCCTGGATCGACCCCGCCCTATGGGTGATCTGGCTCATCGCCTCCGGCCACAGTGCCGCTGACGCCGAGAGCCTGGCCGCGCTGCATCCCGCCTGGGACATCACACCGGTGCGGCACATCGACGCATTTGCCTGTGCCCAACAACGGCTGTGGGAGTCGATCGCGCGCGCTGACCGGCCCGACGAGTGGACGCACAAGCTGCACGCCGCGACACAGGCCTGGGTGGAGCACCGGGGCTGACGAGGACCGGGCCGCAGTGCCCCGGTGCGGCGGCATCAGCCGCCTGTCCCCCCGTTGCTGCGCGCCGTCCGGGCGGGCCTGGGAGAGCGTTGACCGTCGGAGCCCACGGCCTGTGCCGTCCGAAAGGATCCGCGGCTGGGCAAGCGGGCACGCGAGCAGGCCGCCCGGTTCACCCGGCCGTGTCTGCCTGAGCTTCGGGGTGACCTCCGCCGTCGGCGGGGCGGCAAGCCAGGCCAGCCAATCGTAGGTAGCGAACCGAATCGCCAACGAGATCCCACCACTGCCACTACCGTCGGTGACCTCAGCCCAGCCCGACCCTCCAGGAAACATGAGCGGACAACCGGCACAGCCCGTCATCGACACACACGTCTTCGTCCGCGACGGAGACAAGATCCTCCTCTCACAGAGGGGCGGCCCCTACGGCCGCGGCCGATGGCACATGCCATCCGGCAAGCTCGACGAGGGTGAGCCCTTGACCGTCGGCGCGGCCCGCGAACTTCGCGAAGAGACGAGCATCGTCGTCGATCCCGATCACCTTCGCCTGGTCCAGGTCGTGCACCACCGGCAGGGGGAGGACGTCGAGCGGATCGGCTTCTTCTTCGAGGCCACGAGGTGGGAGGGCCGGCCCGTCAACACAGAGCCGGAGAAGTGCCTCGCACTCGAATGGTTCACCGTCCACGATTTGCCCGACGACATCATCGAGTACCCGGAAGCCGGCTTGCTCGGCTACCTGAGCGAGGCCGGCCCTCTCGTTGAGCACGGCTGGCCGGCACCGAGGTGAAGAAACGAAGACGTTCCCGCAACGCTCCCAGTGCCCCCTTTGACGGATTCCGTGCGAGTTGTGCCACGGTGGACGGACGGCCAAGGGTCATGGAAATGGTCCGAGTTGAGGAGAGGGAAGGAGTGTGCCGATGCCGGAGGTCGGAGAGACGCGCAAGCTGTCGGAGCTGGGGCTGGTCAGCCGTCGCGCCGTGCTCAAGGGTGGCGCGGCCGTGGCGGCCGGTGCGGGGCTGGCGGCCACCGTCGGGTCCAAGACGGCCCAGGCAGGGATCGGGCGACTCGCCCCGGCCAATGCGCGCCGGGTCGGTGACGGTCAGTTCACCGGGCCGGAGCACACCCAGGCCTGGTCGGTGCCGTACACGGACCTGTGCATTCCGGTCGGCCTGTCCGACGGCTCGCTGCTGCTGATCGGAGGCGACAGCTACAACGAGGGCACGCCGCGGTTGGGAAAGGACGCGGACTGGCGCGCGCCCATCGGACTGCGTTCGCACTCCGACCCGCTCGCCGGGAAGGTCGAGATCGACGGCGCCGTCCTGGACAACAAGGGGGTCGCCCACGTAAGCCGGACGCGGCGAATTCCGGCTGGGGGCCGAAATTCGCGTATCACGGGTGGGGCTTCGCCCATGGCCAGTGGGCGTGGGGGAACGAGCCGACCACGATCGTCGACCGGCGCAAGTGGGGCGAGATCTGCTCCACCTTCGACAACTTCAACATCACCGTCAGCAACTGGGACCCGAACGCCGATTACGGCCCGGACGATCACAACTACGTCGTCTCCCATTGGCGGACCCGCCTGAACCCCAATATCTGAGCAAGGCAACCTTCGTGGCCTCTCGCACATCAAAAGGTGCATGAGGTCCAAGTGCACGGTGTTCGGGGCGGTGCTGGCTACCGTGGCGCTCGCCCTGACGCCCAGTGCAGCAGCCGCAGCCGCAGCCGCTGCCGCTGTGGCCGCCGATCCGTCCGCGACACCGTCCCCCCTGCCGACGCGGGCATACGCGACGATCGAGGCGGAAAAACAGCTGAACGTGGCGTCGGCTGCGCAGTCGGCCGATGTGAGCTGGATGTTCTGGGACGGCGGAGCGCAGGTCCCCGTACCCACACACGACACGCTCGTCATCGACGCGCGTGACCTGGAGGGCGTCGCGAGCGTCGCGGTCGACGACCCCAGGTGCAAGGGCGGCGGGCAGGTCATCACCTGCGGCAACACGGATTCCGCGCAGAGCCGTTCGGTCGAGTTCACCCTGCGTGCGGACGCCGGCGCCGCCCCCGGCGCCACCGGCACGCTCGCATATACCGTCACCGCCGACCATGCCACCGGAACCACGGTGAACGCGAAGGTGGTCGTCGGCATCCCGAATCTGATCGTCGGCAGGCTGCCGGATGTGACGCACGCAAAGGTCGGGTCCCGGGTCGATGTTCCGCTCCGGCTCCGCAACACCGGGGATCTGGCCACTGACCGGCGCGTCATGCTGCGCTGGGAATCGGCGGGCGGTCTGGTCTTCGACCGCGAGTTCTCCAACTGCGCCTACGGCGAAGGTGATGAGCCCGGCGAGCCCGGCAGCCGGACATCCGTCACCTGCGTCTTCCCGGCCGGCCCGGACTCCGTGCCCGCGGGGGCCACCGTGGAGCTGAGCAGCCCCCTGACCGCCACCGTCGGCAAGCACGTCCTGACCGCTGTGACCGACTACTCGGCCGAGCTGCTGAAACCTGGCGTACAGCCCGGCGGCGGCAGCCACCAGGGCACCGGGCCGGCGCTCACCCTGGTGCGGGCGGCGGGAGCGGGAAGCGGATTCGAGAAGGGTGCCGAGGGCCGATTCACCGTCGCGGCCGACAACTCCGCGGATCTCGCGGCCGAGGCCACCACGAAGCCGGGCCGCAAGGCAGGCGAATGGACCCTGGACATCAACGCCCTGAACCACGGCCCGGCCTCCGCGTACGGGATCGACGACAAGTCTGTCGCCGTGGTCGATGTCGTCCTGCCCAAGGGTGCGCTCGCGACCGGCACCGCTCACTCGGAGGAGGAGGACGGCCCTTACGGCCCTTGCCTGCTGCGGGAGGGCGGCACCAGCACGGCACCTTTCGAGGCGGGCCACCGGCACTACCTGTGCACCGTGCCGCTCGGTGTCGCCGCCGGCCAGAGCCAGCGGTTCGAACTGTGGGGGAAGACGTCCAAGGCCTACGACGGTGCCAAGGGCACGGCGACCGTGCGTCCCGGCCCGGCCGGCATCCCCCTCCACGACCCGGACGCCTCAAACGACAGCGTCACCTTCGCCTTCGCCTTTGGCACGTCGGCCACACCGACCGCGGCGGTACCGTCCGGCGACACCCAGGACGCCACCGGCGCGGGCCGGACGACACTCCTCGCCACCGCGGCAGGCTGCGCCGCTCTGCTGGGCGGCGGCGCCGTCATCGCCGTCCGACGCCGCAGACGTTCTCACTGACGCGTTCTCGCTGACCTGTGGGGTGGCGCATGACTCGCGTGCTGGTGCGGCCCCCGGCAGCAGCCGGGTGGTGGCAGCCGAGCTGCGCCGCGGCCTCGGCGAGCGTCATCCTCCAAGCGTTGCCCTGCAGTTGGCGCGCCCGTACGACCCGTACGCCGTGGCCTGCTGGACCACCTTGCCGTGCAGGCTGACCGAGCAGGTCGCGTTGCCGCCGTCCTTGCCCAGGATGATGGAGACGACCGCCGGGGCGCCGCCGGCGGTCAGGTCGGCCCCGCCCCGCCAGGGAAGGTGGACGCTGACGGTGTGCAGCCTTCCGTCCGGCCCGGCGTAGCCGATCTGGCTGGTGCCGTGGCCGGTGACCTGGTAGGCCACGGGAACGGTGGAGCCGTGCTGCTTGGCGGCCGCGCTCTTGTCGCCGTTCCCGCTGTGGACGGCGAACAGGACGCCTGCGGTGGCGAGGGCGGCCGACACGAGCGCGCCGACGCCGAATACGAGCGCGCGGACGCGGCGCCGTGCGGCGGGCCCCGCGGCGATTTCATCGCTTTCGGGGGTCTCGGTGTCTGTCTCGGTGTCTGCTGCAGTCTGGGTTTCCATCGCCGACTTCCGTTCCGCATATGGGCGTGAACGCCCGGCTTCGAATTTCGTCGCAGTGTTCCCGTCGATTAGAGCCAATGCGACGGAAGCGTGCAAGTGCCGGTCCGGGGGCCCTGTTCGGGCCTGCTGGTCAAGATGCACGAACTGAAGGATCGTTGAAGCATCGGTAAATGGATGCCTGTATTCAGCAAAGTGCCGCCCATGAAGACAAAGCTGGCTCCAAGGTTGTGTTTTTCCTATGACCGAATTATGGCCAAATTATGACCGGCGAATCGGACGAACCTGATGAATCGGCTGGCAAGATGGCAGATTCGTCCCGATTTTTCTGGAACTGTGCTCTTGCTGGACCTGCTCACAATCGTCGTGTCACAGTCCGGCCGCTGATTCGGTGTCCCCCCGCACTGGTCGCATTACCGGCTTTGGAACCGCCATCGCCGGTTTAGTGCGGTCACGTCTACGTGCGTGATTTACGGTGCTGCGGGGGGCGTCAGTCATGCCCTTGGATATTCGCGCCCCGAAACTCATGAACTCACGCGCCCAGACGCGATCGCTCGTGCCTGTTTTTTCGAGCATGCGTGACGAGGAGTCTTCGTGGCGAGACGAAGAAGGATTGCCGCAACTATGGCGGCGGGAGCGTTGCTGGGTGCTGTCATACAAACCCCGGCGTTCGCATCCGCGCCGTCGTCGGGCCATGGCGGTCCCGGAATCATGGACACGGTCAAGGGCTGGTTCGGCGGCGGGCATTCCTCCCCCAAGCCGCCGGTCGGGCCGAAGGACGCGATAGCCGACCGGCAGAAACTGCCGCCGGGCAAGAGGGCGCCGAAGGCGCATCGGGTACGGGAGCTCACCTCCAGACGTACCCCGTCGGCGCGGTACTGGAAGATGTCGGACGGGACGACGCAGGCCGAGTTGTCGGCGGTGCCGCTGTCGTACAAGGCCCCTGGTGGCTGGAAGGCGATCGACACCAAGGCGGTCGGCACCAGCCGTTCGGGTTATGTCTTCGCCAACACCTCGAACCTGGCGCGTACCTACTTCGGCTCGCGCAGCAGCGATCTGCTGCGGTTCGAGGCGGATGCGAAGCACACGGTGACCCTGGGGCTGGCCGGTGCCGTCAAGGGTGTCAAGCCGGTGGCGAAGGACGACACGGTCACCTACCGGGACCTGGCCTCGGGTGCGGACTTCACGTATCGGGTGGGTCGCGGTGCGGTGAAGGAGGACATCGTCCTCAAGCAGGCGCCGGCGCATCCGGTGTCGTTCTCCTTCAGGCTGGATACGGACGGGTTGACGCCGCGGCAGGGCAAGGACGGGTCGATCGCGCTGTACGGCGGCAGTGAGACGGGCCGTCCGGTTGCGGTGATCCCCGCAGCCGTGATGTTCCAGGCTCCGAAGAGCGCCGGTTCAGCGGTGGTTGACCTCTCCCACGGCCGGGTGGCGCAGAAGCTCACGCGCTCGGGTTCGTCGTGGCGGGTCACGCTCACGCCGGATGCGCGGTGGCTGTCCGCGCCGGGTCGGCGTTTTCCGGTGGCGGTGGACCCGACGATCATGCTGGCCCCGACACCGTCGGCGTCTCAGGACGTGATGGTCGACTCCACTCAGGCGACGACGAACCTCGACGGCACCTGGCAGCTGGGTGTGGGCACCACCGCGACCGGGAAGCTGCGTTCCTTGCTGAAGTTCCCGTTGACGGGGATTCCGGCGAATACGCCGATCACGTCGGCGCAGTTGGGCGTGTACTACAACCAGGTTCACACCGCGAACAACAACGACGTCGTCATCGAGGCGCACCGGGCCACTGGCTCGTGGGATGCGACGACCGCGACATGGAACAACACCAGTGCTTTGTCGGGGGAGTTGTCCGGCACCACGGTGCAGTTGGATGACGGTGACGCGGGGACGGCGGCGAAGGGTTCGTGGCCGTACTCGGCGAACACCGCCTATACGCAGTACGCGGTGAACGGGGATTACGCGTACAACAAGGACACGGTGGCGGGTGATACGTACACCTGGCAGCCGACGGTGTCGAAGGCGGGCTCGTACCGGGTGGATGTGCACTCGATCCCGGCCTCGGACCGGGCGACGAACGCGCCGTACACGGTGACGTACAACGGTGGGACCTACAACGGCACAGTCGACCAGTCGGCTGGTACCGGTGGGGTGTGGCGGTCCTTGAACAACGGCAATCCGTTGCCGTTCGCGGCGGGTACGGCGGGCAAGGTCGTGCTGGGGGACGGTCCGGCGTCCGCGACCACGTCGGTGATCGCGGATGCGGTGCGGCTGGTGGAGCCGGGCACGACGATCACCAAGCCGGCCGGGTCGTACGACCAGTGGCACAACTTCGCGGTGACCGACACCGTGCAGAAGTGGGTCAACGGTACGGCGGCGAACAACGGGTTGGTGCTGCAGGCGGCCGACGAGTCGACGCTGGGCCAGGGCGGCCCGCTGTATGAGGCGTCGGAGTTCGGGTACGGCGGTGAGACCGCGACGTATCCGAAGCTGACAGTCGTCTACGGCACCCCGGGTGTGGCGGTGAACCCGCCGACGGTCATCCATGCCACTGGTGCGGAGCTGTCCTGGCCGGCGTACACGAACACGACCGGAGACCCGGCGAACGACCTGGCCGAATACCAGGTCCACCGCTCCGTCTTCCAGGGCTTCACCCCCTCCTCGGCGACCCTGGTGTCCCCGGTCGCGGCCGGCACGACGAGCTTCACCGATACCACCGCGGTGCCCACCCCCGCGGACTCGCCCGACGCCTTCCACGCGGTGTATTACGAGGTCGCGGTCAAGACCAAGGGCGGGCAGATCATCGGCGGCCCGGTGCAACTGACCGACCTGCCCAAGGCCGGCCAGACCACGCAGATCATCCAGTCGGGGCAGACCGACACCACCCTGTCCTCGGCCCAGGCGACCACCGCGCACGACACCATCTCCTCCGACGGCGTGAACCAGAAGTGGCTGGAGGTGGGCGACAACTCCGCCACCTACGGCACGACCCGTGGGGTGCTGAAGTTCCCGACCAGCTCGCTGCCGTCGACGGCCCGGGTGCTGGACGCCCAGGTGCAGGCGATGTCGACGATCACCACCAATTCCGGTGGCGGCTCGGCGACGTACGAACTGCACGGGCTGACGAAGGACTTCGACGAGGCCGCCGCCACCTGGAACAACGCCACCTCGACCACGGCGTGGACGACGGCGGGCGGTGACTACTCCTCGACCGTGTCCGACACCGTCGCCGGGGTGAGCAACGACCCGGTGCGGCACTGGTGGGACGCCACCTCGCTGACCCAGGGCTGGATCAACACTCCGTCCTCCAACCACGGTGTTCTGATCAAGCTGGCGAACGAGACGACCTCCGGTCCCCAGGAGCGTTCCACCTTCCTGTCCTCGGAGACGTCCGAGCCGCAGCTGCGGCCGCAGTTGGATGTCACCTACGTGGACGCCACGACGGACTCCACCTACTACGCGGCGGACACGCCGTCCCGGATGACGCCGGGCACCACCTACAACGTCGACGTCAATCTGACCAACACCACCAACGCCACCTGGACCGCGGCCGGTGAGGCGCTGTCCTACCGGTGGACCCTGCCAGACGGTACGGATGTCACCAACGGCGGCAACCAGATCCAGACCGCACTCCCGCAGGACATCTCCCCGGGCGAGACGGTGCTGGTGCACGCCCAGGTCAAGGCGCCCACCAACGCCGACTCCGGCAACCCGACCAACTCCCGCACCCAGTACTCGCTGACCTGGGACGCGTACAACAAGAGCAACAGCACCTGGAACTCGGCCACCGGCGGTGTGGCGGGCCTGGCGCAGAACATCGCCGTCGAGGACCCGACCTCCGACACGCTCGGCCTGGAGAAGTTCTACTCCTACACCGGCAAGAACACCGGCGCCGGCTCCACGGTGATGAACAACCTGGCCTCCGGCAACACCGTGTGGTCCTACAACGCGTTCACGAACCCGGGCCGCGGACTGACCACCTTCGCCCGCTTCTCCTACAACTCCCTCGACACCTCCGACACGGTCTCCGGCGCGGGCTGGTCGGCACAGCTGGCCGGGCCGATCCGGCTGGGGGCGCCGCTGGACTTCCACCCCAACCCCAACCCGACCGAGATCCGTCTCCCGGACGGCGACGGCACGACGCACGTCTTCACCCAGCAGGCGGACGGCAGTTGGAAGGCCCCGGCGGGCGTCCACTACCAGCTGACGATGAAGGCGGGCCTGGACTGCACCCCGGACAAGGATCCGGTCCCGGACGCCTGGAGCCTGCTGCGCCCGGACGGCACCCGCTTCCTGTTCGGCTGCGACGGCTACCTGACGTCGGCGGTCGACAAGAACGGCAACACGCAGACGTACACGTACGAGGAGCGCAGGTCCAACAACAAGCCGGTCAAGTTCCTCACGTACATCACCGACCCGGCGGGCCGTCAGTCCCTGACGGTCGACTACTACAAGAAGGGCGACGCGTCGTACGACTACATCGACGGCACGGGCGCCAAGGTCACAGGCTCGAACCTGACCAACTCCAAGATCTACGACCACGTCAAGTCCATCACAGACATCTCGGGCCGCAAGATCTCCTTCTACTACACCACCCAGGGCCTGCTCGGACAGTTCACCGACGGTGACGGCTCGTCCCAGCCGAAGGTGTTCAAGTTCACCTACGACGCCACGCAGGGCAACAAGAACGTCAAGCTGGTCACGGCCACCGACCCACGCGGCCACGACACCCAGCTGGCGTACTACGCCCCGCAGGCCGGTGACGACCCGACGTACCACTGGTGGACGAAGACCATCACCGACCGTGTGAACGGCACCACGAACTTCGCGTACGCGGTGGACGGCACCACTCCGGCGTTCACCGACACGACGGTCACGGACGCCGAATCGCACGGAACGAGTTATGTGACGGACGACTTCGGCCGCCCGGTCCAGACGACCGACGCCAAGTCCCAGACCACGAAGATGTCGTGGGACGCGGACAACAACGTCACGTACCTGGAGGAGGCCAACGGCGCGAAGACCGCGTACTGCTACGACCCCAAGACGGGCTATCCGCTGCGCCAGTGGGACGAGGAGACCACGAAGTCGTGGACGTCGTTCAACCCGACCGACTACTGCAACCCGTCCAGCTATCCGGCCAACGGCTCGGCGTACACGTACCAGACGCGCGTCGACGGCTACGCGGCCGACCTGTACACGAAGACGTCCCCTCAGGGCCGCGCCTGGCAGTTCGGGTACGACAACTTCGGCAATCTGACGTCGGTCACCGACCCCAAGGGTGTCGCCACCGCGACGGCGGGTGACTACACCACGACGTACGCCTACGACTCCTACGGTGAGCTGACCACGGGCACCGACGCCAACGGCAGCCCGACCACCTACAGCGGCTTCGGCCCGACCGGCTACCCGGCGACGATCAAGGACGCGCTGAACAAGTCCACGTCGTACGTGTACGACGAGCGCGGCCAGGTCACCTCCGTGACCGACGCCAACCAGAAGACAACCACGCAGACGTACGACACGTACGGGCGTCCGCTGGTCAACACGGTGCCCAAGGACCAAGCGTCGGGCGTGTACATCACGACTCCGGCGCCGGTGTACGACGCGAACGACAACGTGACCACGTCGACGGCGCCGAACGGTGCGGTGTCCACGGCGGTGTACGACCCGGCTGACGAGATCACCTCGGCCACCGCGCCCAAGGACACCTCCACGTCGGACGACCGGGTGACGGCCTACACGTACGACAGGGTCGGCAATCTCAAGACGACGACGCAGCCCAAGGGCACGCTGACGACGTCCGACAGCACGGACTACGTCACGACGAACAACTACGACGCGATCAACGAGCTCACGTCGGTCGTGAACTCCGCGAACGACACGATCAGCTATGCGTACGACAACGTCGGCAACGTCGTCACGGTCATCGACCCGATCAAGAACGCGACGACGGACACGACCGACTACACGTCCAAGACGGCCTACGACCTGGACCACCGGGTCACGCAGGTCACGGACGCGGCCGGCAAGACGACGAAGAAGTCCTACGACAAGGACGGTCTGGTCGTCTCCACGACGGACGCGGAGAACAACACCACGCTCATCACCTACGACGAACGCGGCAAGCAGATCGAGGTCCAGGTCCCGCACGCGGGCGCGTCACCGATCACGTATCGCACGACGAAGTACGAGTACGACCAGGTCGGCAACGTCACCAAGCTACTCACACCCCGCTCGGTCTCGGCCGGTTCGACGGACGCGTTCACCCAGCGCACGGACTACGACGCGCTGAACCGCCCGGTCAAGCAGTACCAGCCCTACGACCCGGCGGACGCCCGCTACAACGACCCGAACGTCTACACCCAGACCAGCTATGACGCGGCGGGCCGCGTGGCCTCGACGTCGCTGCCGCCATCCGAGGGCGAGACGGCCCGCAACACCACCAACTACAGCTACTTCGACAACGGCTGGGTGAAGTCCTCCACGGACCCGTGGGACATCGCCACCACCTACGACTACAGCGACCTGGGCCAGCAGACGGCCAGGACCCTGACGTCGGCGGGCGGTTCCTCCAACCGCACGATGAACTGGTCCTACTACCCCGACGGCAAGCTGAAGACGCGTTCCGACGACGGGGTTCCGATCGGCAAGGACGTGGTTCTGGTCGACAACTCCGACACCCAGAACACTTCCTCCACGGGAACGTGGCCGACAGGTGACACCAGCGGCGAGCAAGGCTACAACTACGCCACCCACACGGCGGGCACGGGCACGGACGCCTTCACCTGGACGCTGAACATCCCGACGGACGGCACGTACGAGGCGTTCGTGAAGTTCCCGGCGGTGTCGGGCGCGGCCACGACGGCGAAGTACACCGTGACCCATGACGGAGGCACGACCGACAAGACAATCGACCAGACCGCCGGCGCCGGCACCTGGGTGTCCTTGGGCTCGTACAGCTTCAAGCAGGGCAACGCGGCCAAGCTGCAGCTGTTCCAGAACAGCGGCGCCACCGTCGTCGCCGACGGTGTGAAGCTGGTCCGTGACAACTCGGCCGACACCGACAACGAGCAGAAGACGTTCGCCTATACCTACGACGTGAACGGCAACCTGAAGTCGATCGGCGACACCTCGTCCGGCGCGACGATCGACAACTACGGCATCGACTACACGGGCCTCAACCAGGTCCAGAAAGTGACCGAGTCCGCCGGCGGCGTGGTGAAGGACGCCACGTCGTATACCTACGACGTGGATGGACAGGTCGCGACGGTCGACCACCCCGACCAGTACTCCACGTACACGTACGACCTACGTGAACTGGTGAAAACGGTCTCGGTGGGCACCTCGTCGACGGACACCGACCCGAAGGTCACGTCGTACACGTACACCGACCGCGGCCAGAAGCTCCAGGAGACGAAGGCCAACGGCAACGCTGTCGACTACACCTACTACCTGGACGGTCTGGTGAACACCCAGACCGAGAAGAAGGCGAACGGCACGCTCGTCTCCCAGCACACCGTCACTTATGACCCCAACGGCAACAAGTCGCGGGATGTCAGCACGAAGATGAACGCGGACACCCCGTCGGCGTACATCAACCTCACGGCCGACTACACCTACGACCCGGCCGACCGGATCACCGAGGTGTCCAAGTCCGGTGCGAGCACATCGGCGGAGTCCTACGTCTACGACGACAACGCCAACATCATCAGCCAGCAGGTCAAGGGAGTGCCGACGACCTTCTCCTACGACCGCAACCGGCTCCTGGCGGCGACAGTCAGCGGTGCGGCTGCCTCCTACAACTACGACCCGTTCGGCCGGTTGGAGTCGATCACCGGTGGTGGAAAGGTCGTGAACAGCAACACCTACGACGGCTTCGACCACGTCGTCGAGCACTCCACGCTCCAGTCCGACGGCACCCAGTCGGTGACGAGCTACACCTTCGACCCGCTTGACCGCACGGCCGGCAAAACCGTGGCCGGCAAGACCACCGACTACAACTACCTCGGCCTGACGGACAAGGTGTTGAGTGAGGAGGTCGGTGGTTCGGTCACCGCGTCCTACCAGTACTCGCCGTGGGGCCAGTTGCTCTCCCAGACCAAGCTGTCCGGGGGCACCGAGGAACTCGGCGTGTACGGGTACAACACGCGTGGTGACGTCGAAGACATCACCACGTCGACGGGAGACACCAAGACGACGTACGGATACACCGCCTACGGATCCGACGACGGCACGGAGTTCAGCGGTGCCGACCATGCGGACGTCACCGATCCGACCCAGGAGCCCTATAACCCCTATCGCTTCAACGCCAAGCGGTGGGATGCCTCCTCCGGCACCTACGACATGGGCTTCCGGGACTACGACCCGAAACTGAACCGGTTCACGACGAGGGACATGTACAACAGCGCCCTCGCCGACATGAACCTCGGCACCGACCCCTACACAGGCAACCGCTACGCCTTCGCGGGCGGCAACCCGGTGAACCGGTTCGAACTGGACGGTCACATGCTGTGCAGCCAGCCGGGGCCCGAGTGCGGGTACTACCCCGACCCCGAGGAGGACACCAAGCCCACGTCGCCCGGCGACGACTACCACCTCAGCACCACGTATGCCCAGACCACCCCGGACGGCAAGACCGGATTCGAGGACAGCTCAAGTTCCGAGTCGAAGTCGATTCCGGCCTGGGAGAACTTCGTCGGGGGCATCCTGTACTACGGCACCCAGTCGGAGAACCCCATCGGCGGCTACCTGGGGTTTTCCAACACCTCGGCGATCTGCACGGGGGCCGACGCGGCTCTCGGGCTGGGCGGCACCGCCTCCGGTTGTCTCGCTGTCATGAAGACCCGCAACGGGTACGACATGGCCTGGATCGGGTCCAAGGGAGGTGAAGTCGGCTTCGGGTACTCGGGCTCGTTGGGTCTGATGTACAGCAATGCCGACGACTGGAACCAACTGCGGGGCTCCGGCGTGGACGTCGGAGTCTCCGGAGGTGCCCCCGTGGGGGTCTACGGCGACGTCGGGCTCTCCGTGAACAGCACCTCGTCGTCGTGCAAGGTGGGCGCGCCGATTATTAGTGCGGGCACGAACAGCGACGGTGTGCCTGTGGGGACCATCGGGTTCGGCATCACCACACCGGGCCTCGCCGCGTCGGGTTCCTACACCTGCACGGGCATCACGGGCTAGTCCAGGGCGGCGGGAAGCCTGACAGGCTTCCCGCCGCCGTGTTCGTCCTCTTGTCGACCGCGGCAAGAGAAATGCAAGAATGCGATAAGGGCTCCGAAGGCCCGGATGCAGGAAAGGAGCCCGAACCGAATGTTTCTCATCGGAGCCTGGTTTTCCATCTTTGGTCTGGTATTCACCTTCAATCCCAAGAGGATCGGCGAGAAGCTCATCCGGCTCAATTTTCGCGCGGGCGGCATGCGCCTGATGGTGAGCGAACGCTACCTGGCACGCAGGCTGGGAATCATGTTCCTCGTCGGGGGTGCCGGGCTCCTGGCAGCTCAGCTGCTGCTGACCCTGGGGGTGGACAAGAGTGTGCTCAAGACCTTGCTGCCCATAGCAGGCTTGGGCCTCTTCGTCCTCGTCGGCTCAACCATCTACGCGGTCTACAGGGCTTCCAGCCGAGACGGTTCGTAGGCCTACTCACCGCCAGTTGCCCGATCACCCACCGCCACCCTCTGCAACAACCCCCACGTGAACTCCGCGACGCACTTCCACCGCACCCCCTGACCATCCGGCGCCGTGAACGCCAGCCCCCAGCGGGTCGGGGCCGTGCCCTCCAGAGGGCGGGCGGGGGCGAAGGCCCGGGCCGCCTCGTCGACCGTGCAGGACCAGGGAGTGAGGTCGTCGAGAGTTGTCAGGGAAGGGCCCTCCGCCCCCGGCGCGCGGATCAGCCACTCGTTCCACACCGCTCCGTTCGGGGCCAGGAGCACCTCGAAGCGCAGGTCGGGCCAGAGGGGGAGGGGCCAGAGCCACGCCTCGCACTCCAGGTCGCCGACCTTGCGGGTGATGACCGACTCCGGTGTGCCCAGGACCGAGCGGTAGCGGGAGGCGGCGGCGCGGGCCCGCGGGGAGCGGATCATCGCCTGCCAGCGCTTGTTGGCCTCGCGCATGTCGGCGATCGAGGCGCCCAGGGTGTGGCGGGCGTCCTCGACCAGGTCCGGGTTGTGGTCGGCCATGCGGCGCAGGAGGACCAGTTGGAAGTCGCGCGGGGTGAAGGGGCTACTCGGACTGTTTCCTGAGGGCATGGTGTTCATCGTCGCGCACCCTCCGTTCGCCCGGGCGGCGGCCGTCCGGGAGGAAGAGGACCGAGTTGACGTACCGGGGCCGGTCACGGAAGGGCAGGACACGGCGCAGCAGGCCGTGTGCGACGACGTAGGAGGCCGCCGACTGGTGGGCCTCCAGCGGGAACGCGGACAGCGGCACCCAACTGTCGCCGGGCAGCACCCAGCCGTCGTAGCCGAGCAGGGACAGGTACGTCACCACCGGCGCGATCGGCTGGATACGGGACTCCAGCTCGACGAAGAGGGCCGGCCGGTCGCGCGTCAGGATCGCCTTCGCCCCGCGCAGCACCGCCAGCTCGTTGCCGTCCACGTCGATCTTGATGAAGCCGACCTCGCGCAGGCCCAGGTCGTCCAGGGCCACGCAGCGGACGTCGAGGGCGTGGCCGTGGATGTCCCGGCGGACCAGGGACGACACGCCCCGGTCGCCCGCGTCGTCCGGCGGCAGCCACAGGCGGGCCGTGCCCGGGCGGTCCGAGGCGGCGGCCTGGATCACGCGGACGTTCGCCGGGGCCGCCGAGGTCAGCAGCCGCGCCAGGTGGGGCACCGGTTCGACGGTCACCACCTTGCGCGCCCGCCCGGACAGGCGCCGCGTCCAGGGGCCGTACCAGCCGCCGACGTCCACGGCCGTATCGCAGCCGGACGGGCACAGGTCCGCGAGCCGGGCCAGCTCCGGTTCGAAGCGCGGGTACACCGCTCGGGCGGCCGCGGCGACCAGCCGGGTGGGGAGGAGGGGGGCAAGGCGAGCCGCCCAGGTGCGCGCCGGGCCCGTCATGGAGTCATCCCCATCCGCTTCAGCAGGTTCTCGTGCTCGTCGTCCGTGACCTGCTCCCCGGAGGCCGGCAGCAGCTGCGGAATGCCGTCGACGATCGGGTAGCGGCGGTGCAGACGCGGGTTGTAGAGGACCTCCATTTTCGCCGGCCCGTCCGGTACGACGAGGTGCAGCGGCCCCTTGTCGAGCGGGCACGCCAGGATCTTCAACAGCGGGTCGTCGGGGTTCATGGTGTCAACTCCTTGGCACCGAGGGAGGGTTGAGGCGACGGCGCCTTGTCGTGCTTGGGCATGCCCAGCAGTACGGCGATGGCGAGCGCGGTGCCCGCCAGGCGCAGCGCGAGCCTGAGCGGGTCCTGGGGCAGCGCCTCGCCGAACGAGAGCGTGCCGAGCACCGCCGTGAACAGACACGTCACCGTCGTGCACACCGGCACGATCAGCGAGGCCCGGCACCGCTGGAGCGCCGCCTGCGACAGGACCAGGCCGAACGCACCGGTGAACAACAGGAGATAGGGGTACGGGGAGCGGAGCAGGTCGAGCAGGGCCCCGCCGAGGCCGTCCCCCGTCAGGTAGCTCGACACGCCCTTGATCGCGAGTGAGCTGACGCCGTACAGCAGGCCCACGGCCACGCCGTACTCCACGCCCGTGGTCGGTGCGCGGTGCCGGTGGCGGGCGCGGCGCTCGGCGGAGTTGTACAGCCACACGCCCGCCGCCAGCGATGGCACGCACACCAGCAGGATCAGCGGATAGGGGGCCTCCTGGCTCACCTTGTCCGAGTCCTCCCGCAGCGACAGCACGACCATGAGCAGCGCGGCGAGGATCGCCCCCAGCGCGTAGCGCTCGCGGCCGGTGGTCTCCTCGCCCAGCAGCCGGGCGGACAGCAGCACGAGCAGCACCAGGCCGGAGACGAAGATGCCCTGCGCGGCGGCGATCGGCAGCGTGCGGTAGACGGCGAGCTGCGCCCCGAACCCGGCGGCGAGCGAGAGCGACCCGCCGATCCACAGCGGGCTGCGCAGCACCAGCCCGAGCAGCCGGACCGGGCGGCGGACCGTCACCGTGGGCAGGGCGGCCAACGCCCGTTTCTCCAGGACGAATCCGGTGCTGTAGAGGACGTTCGCCACCAGGGCCGCTGCCACTCCCCACCACATGGTCTACGTCCTTCGGGCGTGCAGCAGCAGGATCGACGCGAGGGACGGTCTGGCACACGCCAGCCGGTCCAGTGGCCGCAGCGGACGCGGTACGCCGTGGAAGGGGGCCCCTGCCAGCCGTACGACCTCGAAGCCGGCCGCGGCGACGAACTCCCGCAGCGCGCGGGCGGTGTACAGCCGCAGATGCCCTACGACCTCCCGCCCCGGCCGGCCGTGAATGGCCCGCAGGCTGACCTCGGAGAACACGGGCTGGACGCCGGCCAGCAGCAGGGCGCGGTTGTACCAGGCGGCCAGGTTCGGGGTGGACAGCATGAGGTGGCCTCCCGGGCGCAGCACCCGGCGGATCTCGTCGAGCGCGGCGTCCGGGTCGACGAGGTGCTCGATCACCTCGCTGAACAGCACGGCGTCGGCGGACCCGGCGGCGAACGGCAGCCCGGCGCCGGTGAGTTCGCCGCGGATGGGGTACGTCAGATGGGCGCGGGCGCGTTTCAGGGCGTCCTGGGACCAGTCGACGCCGATGACGCGGTGGCCGGTGAGGAGGGGGGCCGCGGTGGCGGCAGCGGTGCCGTCGCCGCAGCCGATGTCGAGGATCGTCTGCGCCCTTCCTGCGGCCGAACTCCCAGTGCCGGAACTGCCGGTGGCGGGACTCCCGGTGGCGGGACCGAGGGCGGCGGCCAGCATGCGCGCCTGGCGGAGGGAACGACGGGTGCCGGAGGCGACGGGCACGGCGGGGTTCTCGTAGAAGTCGCGGAGGTCTTTGGGGAGTTGGGTGGTGCTGGTCATGCGCTCACCTCCGTCGTGTGCAGGTAGTGCTCGAAGAGGTCCCGCAGGTGGGCGCCGTCGCCGTGCCCGAGCAGCGAGCGCGACCAGCGCAGGGCCAGGTGGAGGCGGCCCGCGGTGGAGGCGGTGGTGACGGTGAGGCCGCGGGGCATGCGGGCGGGGGCGGAGAACCAGACGGCGTGCGCGCGGCCGGCTTCCTCGCCGAAGTCCAGCGGGTACGGGATACGGCCGATGTTGCTGAGGAGGGTCGTCGACGTCCAGGGCGCTGCTGCCCTGCGCAGGCCTCGGGTGAGGGCGGCCCGCCAGGCGACCGGGGTGACCGGGGCGGTCAGGAGGGCGGCGCCGTGGCCCAGCTGGGGGCGGGGCAGGGACTTGAGGGCGCGGGTGCGGATCGCCGTACGGCGCAACAGGTCGGGCAGGTCCGGGTGGTCCAATTCGCCCGGCGCGAACGGGACTTCGACCAGGCGGGTGCCGTTGCCGATGGGCATGGTGGTGTCCCGGGGGCGGTCGTCGACGGGCATGGTGATGCGCAGGGGGCGGGGACGGGCGCCGTGTTCCCGGTTCCAGTGGGCGATGGTGAGGGCCGTGGAGACCATGAGCTGGTCGTTCACGGTGTAGGGGGAGCCCTTGGGGCGGTGCGGGAGGGAGAGTTCGGTGACGAGGAGGCCGTTGCCGGCGGAAGGTTCGGGGGCGCCGGGGGCGACTCGGGCGGGCCTGGACCAGTTGGAGAGGGTGTCCGGGGGGCCCTGCGGGGGTTCGGGGGTGCGGACGGGGGCTGCGGCGGGGGCGTTGTCCCGGCCGCCGTACAACTCCGCGGCGGTGGCCAGGACGCGGAGGCAGGCCGGGCCGTCGAGAGCGGTGTGGTTCATGGTCAGGAGCAGGACCGTCCCTTGGGAGCCCGCGCCATCAAGATGAGGACCCACCACCTCCAACCGCACCGGCGGCGACACCGACAGCGGCGGCGCCTCGACCAGCGCCCGCGTCCGCGCGTCCCGCAGTGCGTTCGGCCCCGGCGCCGGAAAGCTCACCACCTCCGCATCCGGCTCGGCCGTCAGCTCCCACTCGTAGCGGCGCCGGTACCAGCGCCCCGGCGCCTCCCGCATCAGAATCCGCGGATGCCGATGCAGGGCCTCCGTGAACGCCTTGCGCAGGCGCCCCGGATCCAACTGCCCCGGCAGATGCACCTCGATGTGGACCGTCTCCGGCTCCTCCTCCTGGAGACAGTGCCGGGCCACCTCGTCCACGACCGGGAACGGGATGCGCGTGGGTACCATCACCTGGGCTCGCCCCCCTCGACCGGCGGCAGTTGCTGAGTCGGCGCCTCCGATGCCGGAGGCCGCTGCTCCCGCGCACTCACCAACCCGGCGAACAACCCGATCAACGCCAGCAGTTGGGCCGTCGGCCCGAACGCCCCCTCCTCGGTCCCCACCGGCTCCCCGGCCCCGGTCGCCGCCGCGATCCCCGCGCCCGCGAGGGCCACGAACGCGATCGGCACGAGCAGCCGGTGCCGCCGGTACGCGACCAGGGCCAGCGCCGGAACCAGCAGCGCGAACCACCCGGCGATCACCGCGCCCACCAGCGTGAGCGCCACTGTGCCCAGCCACAGGCCGGGCGGCGGCGGGAGTGGCTGCGGGTCGTCCGGGTTGGGGGAGCGCCGCCGCCACAGGACCAGGCCCACCAGCGCGGCCAGCCCCGCCCCGCTGCCGATCAGGCCGCCGTCGTACGTGGTCGCGGGCTCGTACGACAGCTTGATCGTGCCGCCCGCCCCCGCCGGGATCCGCCAGCCCTGCTGCCAGCCGTCCAGCCGCACCGGCGACAGTTCGCGGCCGTTCAGCTCGGCCCGCCAGCCGTCGTTGAAGTTCTCGTACGTCGTGACATAGGAGGCGGCTCCCGAGCCGACCGTCACCTCGCGCTCGTCGCCCAGCCAGTCCCGTATCCGCAGATCACGGTCGAGGGGGGTGGGCGTGGTGACCGTGCCGCGCGTCAGCGTCACGTCGGTGAGGGCGAGCGGGCCCGCGTCCCCGCCCTCGACCCGGTGAGAGCCCGCCGTCAGCTCCAACTCACCGTCGCTGCGCCCCTCCTGGCAGAGCGTCACATCGACTGCCCGGCGCTCGGTCAGGTCCCGTACCTTCCCCCGCACGCTCGTCTGGTACAGCTCCCCGTCCACCGCCAGCACCGGCCCCTGCCCGCACGGCAGGGAGAAGTTCCGGTTCGGCTTCGGCTGGGGCGTGCGGTACTGGTCGAGGGCCGGGAGGTACGCCTCCGTGAGACCCACCGGCAGTTGCAGGTCCTCGTCGGCGACCGGGTTGTGCAGGGTCATCGGGGCCGTCTTGGTGATCGTGATGTCGAGACGGTCCGTGGTGATCGCCGGGAAGCGGGCCGCGCCGTTCTCGTCCACGCCGGCGATCGCCGCGCCGTCGGGGGAGCTGATGTCCACCTCGGTGGGCCGGGCGGACAGGCCGCCCGCCGGGGCCAGGACCACCTCGCTGATCGGCTGCTTGCCGGTCCAGCGCAGGTGGAGGGTCGGGCGGTCGCCCGCTATCCACGCCGTCGTCAGGTCGCCGTCGGTGAGGTTGCGCGCCGACAGGCCGGCGCCGAGGTTCGCCGTGGAGTCGGCGGTCGCCGTGATGCGGTCCTGCTGGTCGGGCGCGATCTCGTACAGCATCCGGTCGAGTTCCTCACCCGCCACCGGCACCGCGCTCGCCTTCACCTCGTACGTCCCCGCCGTCGCCGTCGAAAAGCTGCGGTGCAGGCCCGCCTCCGTGCCCGTCGGGGAGAACCCGGCCGGGTCAGCGGCGCGGTGCAGGGAGACGAGCTCGGCGGCGGCGTCCGTGGTCCGCGCGTCCGTGGGAAGCCGCAGCAGGCGGGTCACCTGGACGTCCGGCAGGTCGATCTCGGAGAAGCCCGCCCCCGCGAGTCCGGCCCGGCGGGCCACCGAGTCGACGATCGTCAGCTTCATCCAACTCGTCGCACCCGCAGGGGCCTTGACGCTCTGCGTCGAGCCGTCCGGACGGAGATAGCTGGTCACCGACCCCTTGTCCGTCTCCACCCGCACCCGTGTCGCCGCCGACCGCACGCTCTCCTGCGGCAACGGCGTGACCTTGAACGACGACGGCATGTCGTACGCGTCGTCGGAGAAGCCGACCCGCAGCCACTGACCGTTCGGCGAGCCGGCCACGCCCTCCGTCCACGCCGTCTCCGGGTTGCCGTCGAAGGCGTTCACCGGGTCGAACTGCGGAAGGTGGAAGAGCCAGTTGCCGTACGAGGATGCCGTGACCGTGCGGGCGCCGCGCAGTTCGGCGACCGTCTGGTGGTCGAGGCCCGCGGTCGGCAGGATCTGGTGCGGCTCTTCGCCGGGGTCCTGGGCGGCGCCGGACGCGTTGCGTTCGTCGCGGGTGTACGTGTACGACGTATTCGCGTTGACCAGCCCGAACCGGGTGTCCGCGCGGCGCAGCCCGTCGCCGACCACCTGGAGCGGCGGAGTCCCGAGCCCGGGGTGGTTGTCGCCGGTCAGCACGGTCGCCCGGCCGCGCAACTGCGACGCCAGCGGCAGCAGCGCCTCCGGGCCGCCGGAGACGACGGCCGTGTCGGCGACCGGCATCAGCCCGGCCTGCCCGGGCCGGGCGACGTCCTCGCTCGCCGGCCGGTAGATCTCCACCGCCCGCTGCCTCGGATACAGCCCCTCGACCTGGAGCGGGGTGTCGTCCGCGATCCGGCCGCCGGTCATGACCGGGCCGAGGCCCGTCACCCGCTGGTAGCCGGACTGTTCCAGGGCCCGCTTCACGGTCGTGGTCGGAGTGGCGCCGATCTGGTCGGGGTCGAGATCGTTGCGGACGACGACGTAATAGACGCCCGCGCGGCTCAAGTAGTCGGCCAGGCCGGGGACTTCGCCGCCCGTCAGCAGGGCCTCCTCCACCGCGTCCATGGCACGCCGATTGCCGGGGGTGCCGAAGGGGACGTAATCGCGTTGCGCCCAGCGGGAGTCGGCGAGCACGTCGAGGGGCTGGTCGATGGGGGAGCCCCAGGTGTAGATGCCGTGCGCGGTCGCCGGGACGACCAGGGCGCGCGAGTCGGGGGAGTACTTCTCCAGCCAGTCGGACGTGGCCTGCCAGTACTTGGGCAGCTCCTGGAAGGAACCCGGGTTCAGGATCGAGCCGTTGAGGTACGGCCACATCAGCCCGGGCAGGATCAGGACCGCCGCGACCAGCGGCGCGAAACGGCGGCCACGCACCCGGCGGGCGCCACGCGCCTCGGCGGCCACGCCCACCAGGTGGGCCACCCCCAGCACCAGAGCCAGAGCCAGGCCCGCCTGGAACTTGTAGATGTTGCGGAAGGGCGCCAGCCAGCCGTCCAGCCAGCCCTGCACGGTCTCGTGGAAGGGTGCGCCGAACGCCCCGCCGTACCCGGCGAGGAGCACCAGTACGGCCGTCAGCACGGTCAGCACCAGCCAGCGCCGCTCCGGCATGTCACGCCGGGCCAGGCCCGCGAGCCCCAGCCCGGCCGCGAACGCCGAGCAGAGGATCACGACCACGGCGGACGCCACCGTCCAGCCCGCCGGCAGCCAGGCCTCCACCAGATGCAGATAGGCGACCCAGTTGCCGCCACCGCGCAGCGCCTCGGTGGCCGACATGGTCTCCGTCGTCGTCTGCGAACTCTCCACGTACGGCAGGAAGTTCTCGCCGTAGGTGCCCAGCAGCAGGAGCGGGATCCACCACCAGGCCGTCGCCAGGATCACGCCCGGCACCCACCAGGCGATCAGCTTGCGCTGTCTGGGCCCGGGCGGGCGGGAGAGCAGGTAGAGGCCGGCCGGCAGCAGGGCCGCCAGGGTCGAGGCCGCGTTGACGCCGCCCATGAACGGGACGATCAGCGCCGAACGCAGGGCGGCGATCCGGGCGCTGTAGCGCTCGTCGGCCAGCGGCAGCAGCACCCAGGGCAGGAACGCGCCGGGCAGCGCCGCCGCCGACGTCGACCCGACGACCACGGTGAACACCGGCCACAGCGCGTACGCCACCGCGGCCAGCAGCCGGGACGCCCCGTTGCCCACGCGCAGCCGCTCGACCAGCCGCAGCGCACCCCAGAAGGCGACCGACACGACCAGCGACAGCCACAGCCGCTCGATCAGCCACACCGGCAACTGCACGGCGTGGCCCAGCCAGTAGAACGGCAGCATCGGCCACAGGTAGCCGACGTACTGGTCCTGGATCCCGCCGAACGAGCCCTGGTCGTGCCACAACTGGCCGAGATCCGAAAGGAACCTGCCCGGATCGACGGTGACGCCGAGCTTGGTGTCAAAGGTCTGCCGGCCCGGGTGGACCGCCAGGAACAGCACGAACACCACGGCCCAGAACCCCAGCAGCCAGCGCCGCGACCGCGGGCCCTGCGGCGGTCCCGCCATGATCGCGGTGCTCGGGACAGCTGCCGGAGGAGGGGCCTGGACCGTGGACGTCGTCATGGTGGACACCGCCGGAGGATGAGGAGGAGGTTCCAGGTGGCGACCTCGCGGATCCCGGGCACTTTCACCACGGTCTCCGCGAGGAAGGGCCAGTAGCGGGAGCGCGCCGAGACGACCTGGACGTCGTCGCGGGCGCGCACCTGCCGCAGGGTCGGGCCGATGTGCACGGCGAACAGGTTCTCGCCGAGCGTGTGCTTGGCGGCCCTTCCGGTACGGCGCCGGTAGCGGGCCCGTGCCCGCTCGGCACCCAGGTAGTGCCAGGGCGCCCACTCGTGACCGCCCCACGGGGACAGCCAGTTGGTGAACGACAGGTAGATCAGCCCCCCGGGCCGGGTCACCCGCGCCAGCTCGCTGAGGAAGGTCTGCGGATCGGCCACATGCTCGAGCACGTTGGAGGAGAAGGTGACGTCCGCGACCCCGTCGCGCAGCGGCAGCAGATAGCCGTCGGCGATCACCGTCCCGTCGGGCGGCTTCGGCCCCAACTCCCGTACGTCCGGCTCGAAGAGATGAGCATCGGCGCCGCGCCTGCGGAACTCCTCGGTGAAGTGACCACTGCCGCCCCCGACGTCCACGACGATGCGACCGGCCACGGGACCGTCGTAGGCCTCGACCTGGTCGACGGCGTCCCGGGCAAGCAGCGAGTAACAGCCGTCCGGATCCTCCTGCTCACGCAGGAAGGCCCGGAAAAGGGCAAGAGAGCGCCGAAAGGAGGGGTCCTTCAGCGCGCCCCCGTAGGGGCGCGGGGAACTGCGCGACCAGCCACGAACAACCGGCACTCGCGAGACGGATTTGCCGCCACGGCGCATAGGCGTCAAGGCACCCAGCCCCTCACCGCCTCCGAGGCCACCGCACGAAACTGCCTCACCGTACGGTCCCACCGATACCGAGCCGCCCGATCACGCGCAGCCTTCCCCATCAGCTCACGGCGGTGATGGGACAAAGCGAGGGTGCACCAGGCCGCCGCGAACGACGACTCCCCCTGCGCGAGAACACCCGTCTCACCATCCACGACGGAATCACGCAGCCCAGGTACGTCGAACGCGATGGAAGGCGTCTCGCGGGCGGCGGCCTCGGTAACCACCAGCCCCCACCCCTCCACAGCCGACGGATGCAGCAACAACCAGGCCGAACACAGCAACCGATGCTTCTCGGCCTCGGAAACATGCCCGGTGAATTCGACCCCCGCCCCAGCCAGCGCAGCGAGCCTCTCCCGCTCGGGCCCGTCGCCGACGATCACCAGCCGGCCGCCGGTGACCGGCCGCACCCGTTCCCACAGCCGCAGCAGCAGATCGATGCGCTTGTACTCGACGAGTCTGCCCACCGCCACGAACAGCGGTTCCGGTGAGCGGTCGGCGCGCGGGCCCGGCTCCTCCACGCCGTTGTGCACGACCCGGATGCGGTCGCGTTCGACGCCGATCGCGCGCAGCGCGTGGGCCGTGGAGGGGGAGACGGCGACCAGCAGATTGCGGTGCTGGGCGGCACCGGCCAGCGCCCAGTGCTCGAGTCTTCGGCCGATCCGCGCGGCCGGGGTCAGCGGCCCGCCGAACCGCATCTTCCACAGGTCGGTGTGGACATGGTTGACCAGGCACAGGGTGGGGCCGTGGTGCCACAGGGGCGCCAGGTACGGCATCCCGTTGCAGACCTCGACCAGCAGGTCGCAGTCGCCGATCTGGCGGGTGAAGGCGGAGCGGGCGCGCAGGTAGTGGCCGAACTCGCCGCCCGCCGACACGACCCGGTAGTCCCGGTAGGAGGCGGGCCCGCCGCACAGCAGGGTCACCTGGTGGCCGAGCCGGGTCAGTCCGTCGGCGAGGCGGTCGACCAGCAGCTCGGAGCCGCCGGCGGCCGGGTTGTCCAGATCTCGATGGGCGAGGAAGACGATTCGGCGCGGTGGGGGGAGCGCCGAAGGGTGCTGCGACGCCCGGGGAGACGCGGCATGCAGCGAGGAAGGCACGTGCTGGGGCATTGGTGCTCCAACTCGTCTCAGGGTGCGGAACTCAGCGTGGGGGAAGAGGGTTTGCGTATCTGTGGGGGATCTGCGTACTTCTTGCGAGGTGGGTGTGGGCGGGCTGTGTGCGGGTGGGGTGGACAGTTTTCGCCCAGCCGTTCCCCACGGCTACTCACGGAGGTGACAATTTCCGGCTTTGTTGGAGCTGACGCCACGTCACATCGTGAGTGGGACCCGGGGCATATCGGGAGTTTCCTCCGCATCGGGACGCCGACGTCCCCGCACCACCAAAACGCCCCCCACGACCGCCAGCACGAACCCGGCCACAGCCGCACCGATCGGCAACGTCTCGCCCACCGCTCGCAGTTGACCGCTGTCCTTCTTCGCCTGCCGCACCGCTTCCTGCTGCGTCCCGGTGGTGAAGGCGAGCTTCCGGCTGTCCAGCAGCACCTGCGCGTCCTTCTTCGCCCCGGGCGCCCGCAGCGTCCGCTTCGGGCCCACCTGCGCGTAGATCACCCGGCCGGTGGCCTGGTCGACGATCAGCTCGATGCCGTGGTTGGAGTACCACTCCTCGGCCAGCACCTGCGGCCGGCCCGGCTGGTCGACGATGCTGCCCGGCACCAGCCGGGTGCCGACCTTCGAGGGCGGGACCGTGCCGGTGAACCGGTAACCGGTGTACCCCTGGACCTTTTCGGTACCCCGGTAGCTCAAGGTGACCGTAGAGCCGAGGGAGTTGTCCCACCAGCGGTAGGAGCGCTTCTGCACGTCGAACGGGAACTTCAGATAGGCCTCGCCCTCGATGTACGGGGTCTCCTCGCAGCAGTGCACCGGCCTGGTCGTCCTGCGGTCCATGACCCATCGGTGCGGGATGAACTCCAGCGCGTCGTGCGGATCGGCGGCGGGCAGCGACTTGTCCGTGTCGGCCGTGGTCGTCACGTCCCAGACGGCGGCGCCGCTGCGCTCGCTGTCCTCGACGTCGCCCCGCACCCGCTGGGTGATGGTGATCGCTTGGCCGGGCACGGTCTCCAGCTCCTCGGTGTCGAAGACGCTGCCCGTGCCGCGGTAGACGGCGGTGGTGTCGATGTCGATGGGATTCACGGCGGCCCGCGGTTCCACGTACCAGGCGAGCAAGGGCGCCAGTACCAGCAGAAACGTGCCGAGTCCCAGCAGAATCAGGGAAATTGGTGAGGTTGTACGGCGCATCCGGATACTCCAGGGCGTGTGGTGGAGGAGTTCGGGCCGCTCTTTGAGGCGGGAACGGTAAGCGCCCCTTGACGGAGTGTCAATGCTTGTCGACACTGGGCCGACAGGCAGGGGTGGGACACCGGGCTGGCACGACCTCCGTACAGATCCGTACAGAGAGGCTGACCCTGCGATGCCCAGACTGCTCGCCGCCGCACTCACCGTCGTACTCGGCGCCGCCCTCGCGGTGGGCGCCGCGCTCGGTCTCGTCGCGGTGCTCGAAGCGACGCCCGACCAGCCCAACACTCCCTTGATCACGTACGAGCAAGCAGGCCAGGGGAGTTGACCCGTGCCCGCCCGCTCTCCGGCCGTCACCACCCGCTCGGCCTGGCAGGACGTACCCCGCATCCAGGTCCGCCGGTTCGCGGCGACCTCCATGGCCGAGGCGCCCGCGCTCGCCGAGGAGATCCTGCGCGAGATCCGCCGCGAGTACCCCCATCTGCCCGAAGTCCTCGACGAGTCGGGCGAGCCCATGGCGCTGATCGGCATCCGCCGTGCCATCGAGGTCTTCGTCCAGCACCTGGAGAACGCCGACTTCTCGACGGGCCGCCCGACCGTACCGCCCGGCGTCTTCCAGGAGTTCGGCCGGGGCGAGGGCCTGGGCGGGCGCAGCCTCGACTCGCTCCAGGCGATCTACCGCATGGGCGTACGGCTGGCCTGGCGCCGTTTCGCCGACATCGGCCAGCGCGTCGACATCCCGCCGCCGGCGATGTACGAGCTGGTGGACGCGGGCTACGAGTATCTGGACGGCCTGGTCGACCAGTCCGTACGCGGCTACGCGGAGGCGGCGGCGCGGCAGGCCGGGGAGCGGCTCAGGTTGCAGCGCCGCCTGATGGAACTCCTCCTCGCCGAACACCACCGGGGCGACCCGGCCGACGCACTCACCGAGCGGGCCGCCCGGATCGGCTGGGCCCTGCCGGAGAAGGTCGCGGTGGGAGTGCTGCTGCGCCCGGCGCGGGAGGCGGTGGCGCCCGCGGTGGGGGAGGGGGTGCTGCTCGACATGGAGTACGAGCAGCCCCGCATGGTCGTGCCGGAACCGGCCGCCGCCGGCCGCCCGGAACTGCTGCACCGGGCGCTGACGGGCTGGGCGGGAGCGATCGGCCCGCCGGTGCCCCTGGCCGACGCGGCAAAGTCACTGCGCTGGGCGGAAGCGGCCGTAGACCTGATGGAGCGGGGCCTGCTGCCGGCCGGGGAAGTCCTGTACTGCACCGAGCACACGGAGGCGCTGGTCCTGCTCCAGCCCGAGGAACTGATCGACGACCTCGCCCTGCGCTGCCTGGCCCCCCTCACCCACTGCGGCCCCACCCATGCCCGACGCCTCGCGGAAACGCTGCTGGCGTGGCTGGAGACCCGGGGCGGGGCGCCGGAGGTGGCGGCGCGGCTGGGCGTCCATCCTCAGACGGTCAGGTACCGGCTGCGCCAGATCCGCGAGCTCTGGGGCGCCGAGATCGACGACCCGGACCGCCGCTTCGAGCTCGAACTGGTGCTGCGGGCACAGCGGTTGCGGGGGACGCTGGGGGAGGGGCGGCGCGGCTGAACTTGGGACGACCGGGGTGCGGGGCGCCCTGCGAGCGCCCCGCACCCCGGTCGGCAGATCAACCGGCGTCAGGAGATCAGCGGCGGTTCTGCGAACGCACCCGCAGGCGGGGCGAGAAACGGACCGCTGCGACACCCAGTGCGGCGAGGGCAGCCGCCGCGCCGGCCATCAGGCCGATGCCGCCCGCACCGGTGCTGGCCAGGCCGCCACCGGTGGGCTGCGGCGAGTTGCCGGAGCCGTTGTCGTCCCCGGTGCCACCTGTGCCGCCGGTGCCACCCGTGCCGTTGCCGGCGGAGCCGGTCGGGCTGGGGGTGGGGGTGGGACTGGGCGACGCGGACGGGTCGGTCCCGGCCTTCTCGACGACCTCGACGGTGAAGGTGGCGGACGCGCCGCCGCCGACCGTCGCGGTGACGGTGTACGTGCCGAGCTCCGCACCGGCGACCAGCTCCGGCGCCGTGACCTTGCCCTCGGCGTCGGCCGTCTCCCGGACGCCGGAGGACTCGCCCTCGAACTCGGGCAGACCCGAGCCGTCGCCCTCGACGCGGAAGTCCACCTTCGCGCCGACGGCCGGCTTGCCCTCGTCGGTCACCAGGGCCTGGAGCGCCTCGGCGAAGGGCTGACCGGGCTCGGCCCGCTGCTTGTCGCCCGCGAGGACCTTCACCTCGTTCGCCAGGTTCTTCATATGCACGAGGAAGTCCGTCGAGAGGCCGCCCGGCGCCGTCGCGCGGATGGTGAAGTCGCCCTTCTTGCTGCTGCTGGTGTAGATGGGCGGTGTCTCCACGTGGCCCTGGTCGTCGGTGGCCACCACCACGGACGTGTCTTCGCGCTGGCCGAAGGTCATGCCCAGCTTCGCCGGGTCGTCGATCGCGAACTTCACCGAGACGCCCTCGACCGGGTCGCCGTCCTTGTCCCGGACCACCGCGGCCGTCGGCGGGACCTCGTCACCCGGCTCCACGGACTGCTCCGTGGCGGAGGCCGGGCTCAGTTCCGCGGGTGCGGCGGCACCCTTCCACTGGACCACCACTCGGCCGTCGCCGCCGGGCGTGCTGGTGATACCGCCCTCGCCGATCCCCATGGTCACCGGGTCGGAGTTGGGCGACCAGAACGGGTCGTCCTTCGCGGCCGGCTTCGTCCTGTCGCCGCCCAGCAGCCGTACGTCGCTCACCCGGGCCGGGTCGGCGTAGCTGGAGCCGCCCCCGCCGCTGCCGAACTCGTCGGAGCCACTCGCCCCGGCGCCACCGCCGCCGCCCGCGTAGCCGGCACCGCCGCCGCCACCGCCGTCCGGCCCGCCGGCACCGCCGCGGCCGCCCGCGGACAGGTCGCCGCCCGAGCTGCCGTTGCCGCCGCCCGCGCCGGCGGTGTCCTTGTTCGCGCCCTTGCCGCCGGCCGCCTCGAATCCGTCCTGGCCCTTCTCGCCGCCGGCCGCGCCGCCGTAGCCCTGGCTGGACACGGTGCGGCCGTTGGCCGCGCCGCCACCGCCGCCGGCGATGATCAGCGCCTTTCCGCCGCTCGTGCGGACGGCGCTGCTGGCGCCGCCCCGGCCGCCGCTGTTGCCGCCGCCGGCACCGCCGAGCGCGTCGCCGAAGTCGCGGAGGCCGGCCACCGCCACGGACAGCTTCTCGCCGGGCGCGACCTTCAGCGTTCCGGCGGTGTACCCGCCGGCGCCGCCGAAGGCCAGGGCGGTGCCGTCCCCGCCCCCGCCCCAGGCCCGCACGTCCAGCGAGGCCACGCCGGACGGGACCTTGAAGTTCTCCCTGGCCCCGGTCGCGTCGAACTGCCGGCAGCCGGTGAAGCCCGCCGTCGGCTCGCACACGCTGCCCGCGACCGCGCTCCCGGCCGCCGCGGCCGGCACCGCGGCCCAGCCGCCCCCGGCGCCCAGCGCCACCAGGGCGACCGTCGCCGCGCCACGTCTGAGGCGGGCACGGCGCAGCTCAAGGGAATCCCGCTTCATTAACCACTCCATAGCTCGACAACCACTCCCTGGCTCGACAAGCTCCCCCCAAGGAGCTCCAAAAGGTGACTAAAGGATCATCACCATATCTCCACGAGTAAGACCAGGGAGCGGAGAAAAGGTTGTACAGGTGAGGTGGAAGTGACGGCGCCCGCCCATTGCCCGGGCAAACGCTCTATGACTAGCCTGTGTTCGTCATGCCGATCGTCTGTTGAAATTTCGAACACAGGCGCCTTAGAAACAAGAGAGGGGGCCGGTCGTGGGACGCCTTGTACCTGCCGTGACCCGAGCTCTCGACATTCTTGAGCTCTTCCTCGACGGTGACGGGACGCTCTCCGCCCCCGACATCGTGCGCAGGCTCCAGCTGCCGCGCACCACCGTGCACGAGCTGGTCACCACGCTCGCCGCCCGGTCGTACATCGTCCAGGTGCCCGGCCAGCCCGGACGCTACCGGCTCGGCGTACGCCCCTACCAGCTGGGCAGCCGGTACGCCGAGCAGCTCGACCTCGCCGCCGAGGGCCAGCAGGTCGCCCGCTCGGTCGCCGAGACCTGCGACGAGACCGTGCACGTGGCCATCCTGGAGGGCACCGACGTCATCTACATCGCCAAGGTCGACTCCACGCACGCCGTGCGCATGGTGTCGGCGGCCGGCCGCAGGCTGCCCGCCCACTGCACCTCCGTAGGAAAGATGCTGCTGGCCTCCCTCCCCGATCACGAACTCACCGCGCGCATCCCACAGGACGCCGACCTGGTCGCGATGACGCCCAACAGCATCACCGACCCGGGCGCCCTGCGCGAGGCCCTCGCCGAGATCCGTGAGCGCGGCCTCGCCGTGGAGAGCCGCGAGTCCAACCCCGACGTCTCCTGCGTGGCCGCCCCGGTGCAGGACCGCACCGGCAGGGTCGTCGCCGCGCTGTCCATTTCGGTGCCCATGATCCGCTGGAGCGACGAGCGCCGCACCGAACTGGAGCAGCTCGCCGTCAAGGGCGCCGCCGAACTGTCCGAGCGACTTGGTTACCGGAGCGTGGCATGACGAAGGAAAACACGACGTACCCGACGACGTACGAGGTCGCGGTCAGCGCGGAGGCGGCCCTCGGCGAGGGCCCGACCTGGGACGCTCAGGCCGGCCGGCTCCTGTGGATAGACATCCTGGGCTCCCGGATCAACACCTACGACCCCGCCTCCGGCCGCCGTACGGTCCGCACGACCGAGCAGCACGTCGGCGCGGTCAAGCCGCGCGCGGGCGGCGGGCTCGTCCTCAACCTGCGGGACGGCGTGGGGCTGCTCGACGCGGAGGGCGAGTTCAGCTGGCTGCGCCACGAGCCCGTCCCCGGCCGCCGCGCCAACGACGCCGCCGTCGCACCCGACGGCTCCCTGTGGGCCGGCACCATGCGCTACGACGAGGCGACCGGCGGCGGCACGCTGTCCCGGATCACCGGTGACGGCTCGGCCGAGGTCGTCCTCGACGACGTGACGGTCAGCAACGGCACGGGCTGGAGCCCCGACGGACGCCTGATGTACTACATCGACACGCCGACCCGCCGCGTCGACGTCTTCGACTTCCAGGACGGCCGGGCGCTGAACCGGCGACCTCTGGTGGAGATCGAGGACGGCGCGGGCTTCCCCGACGGACTCACGGTCGACGCCGACGGCTGCGTATGGGTGGCCCTGTGGGACGGCTCGGCAGTACGCCGCTACACGCCGTCCGGCGCCTTGGACCGCGTGATCGAACTCCCGGTACCCCGCGTGACAGCCTGCGCCTTCGGCGGCCCCGACCTGACGGACCTGTACATCACGACGGCCCGCACAGGACTCACGGCACCGCATCCGGTGGCGGGTTCGCTGCTGGTGGTACCGGGAGCGGGGAAGGGCTTGGCACAGCCGCCCTTTGCCGGCTGAGAGACGGTTTCGGCAGCGCCCCAAAGGGGCGCGGGGAACTGCGCGGCGCGAGAACCCCGACGGCGCCGCAGACGAACGACGGCCAACAACGCCCAGGCTCAAACGCCGCTCCCGTCCAGCTTCCGCAGGATCTCCCGTTCCTGAGTAGTCAACGGCGGCCCCTCCAGCCGCGGCAGCAACGCCCCGTTCAGCACAGCCAGCACGGTCGCGGGATGCAACAGCCGCCCCGGCCCCGCGACCATGCTGGTCACGTCCCACAGCGCGGCGGCCGCCCGGTACGACCCCGTCGCCGCCTTCGTCAGGCGCCGCGAGTACCGCGTGACCAGCCGATCCGCCGCGTTCGGCTGCCCGCCCCGCGTCTGCGGATACCAGACGTCCTGCCCCACCGCCAACGCCCAGGCCGCGTCGACCGACCGCGCGGCCCCGCGCTGCACCCGCCGGGCCAGCCCGGGCGCGCCCAGGCCCGCCTGCCGCACCTCGTCGCCCAGGAACCGCGCGCCGATCGCGGCCACCGCCATGCCCTGCCCGTACGCCGGGTTGAACGTGGCCAGCGCGTCGCCGAGGACGACGAAGCCCTCGGGCCACTCCCGCGCCTTCTCCAGGTACCGCCGGGCGTTGCTGGTGCTGCGGCTGATGTGCACGTCGGTCAGGGGCTCGGCGCCGGAGACGAGCTTGCCGACGATGGGGTGCGGCAGGTCGAGGATGTAGCGCAGGAAACCCTCCGGGTCGGCGGGGGGTTCGCCGCCGCGGGTGCCGGCCAGGCTGACCATCCACCGGCCGCCCTCGATGGGCAGCACCATCCCGCTGCGGCCCGGCCGGTTCACGTACGGATCGGCCTGGACCATGGTCAGGGGGAACCGCTCGGCGCCCTCGGGCACGCGGTAGACGCGGGTGGCGTTGACGAGACCGGAGTCGACGGTCCGCTCCCGGATGCCGCTCACGCCGAGGCTCTCCAGCCAGTGGGTGACACGCGAGCCGCGGCCACTGGCGTCGACGACGAACTCGGCGTCAAGTGCCGTATCGCCTTCGGGAGTTGACAGACGCACACCGGTAACCCGCCCGCTGTCACCGGTGAGTTCGAGAACCTGTGCCTTGCGGATCTCGACCTTGGTGTGGGCCAGTACCGCCGCGCGTACCGCCCAGTCCAGCAACGCCCGGCTACAGGCGAGCACGTGGGGCCCGTCATGGCGCCAGCGCCGGAACCAGCCCTCCGGGGTGAGCGCCAGCATGCCCGAGCCGAGGGGTATCTCATGGGCCCCGGCGGCGAGCAGGTGCCGGCGCATGCTCACGCCCGGCACCAGGTCCTCCATGGCGTTCAGGCCCCCCGCCATCAGTAGATGCGCGTGGCGGCCCTGCGGGAGCCCCTTGCGGTGGTCGGGTCCGTCGGGCAGGTCGTCGCGCTCCAGGACGATCACTTCGTCCACGGCGCCGGACAGCGCGGCCGCGGCCAGCAGGCCGGCCAGACCGGCACCGATGACGACAGCTCTCCGCGTCATGAGGCTCCTCGTGTTCAGCCAGAGGTGGCCCTCACCGTACTCCCCGGTACGGCGTCGACGCGGGCCGAACCCGTGATCGCCTGCGCCAACTCCAGGAGCCCACCGGTGCCGCAGCCCTCGGTGGCGTGGAGGCGGTACGTACTCGCCGTGGCCTGGGGCGCCTCCCGGTCGGCGGCGCGGCGGGCGGCGTCGGCCACCATCGCCGCCTCGGCCGCGACCCGGGCCTCGTGCGCGGAGCGGCCCTCGCGGCGGGCGGCTTCCAGGGCCCGCTCGCGGACCCGGTCGTCGAAGTACGGGGCGAGCGCCAACAGGGCGTCGTGGATGGACACTTCGCGCCAGCGCAGCCGCGCCCGGGGCGGCTGCCACCAGACGCTGGGCGGCTTGGGCGCGATGGACGCGAACCGCACCCGGGACCACAACTCGCCCAGCCTGCGGTGGTCTTCGAGGCTGTGCCAGTGGACGAGGACAGCGGGCAGCAGCCTTGGCACGACGAAGCCGGCCGACCAGATCAGCGCGCCGAGCGCGGCCATGGGCGGGGCCACGCCGGTGGACAGGACGTCGAGGTCGTGGCCGGTCCAACGTGCCACGACCGCCACGTACTTGGTGAACTGGAAGCCCACCACGTCCAGCAGACAGCCGATCAGGATCAGCCGCAGCCCCGTCCTTAACAGGCCGGTGACCTCGCGGCCCCACTTGACGCACACCGCGCATATCGCCAGCGTCGCCGCGCTGTGCCCGAGCAGGTAGAGCACGATCATCTCGCGCATGAACGGCGTGTTCGCGTAGTACGTGTCGAGGTCGGAGAGCCGTTCGACGTCCGCGTCCGCCAGCGTGAACAGCACGACGATGGCGACGATCAGCACGGCGTAGGCGGCGACTGCGCGCAGCACCAGGCGCCGGATCCGCTCGGCGGAACCGCCCCGCCAGTTGATCAGCAGGATGAGTAACGAACAGCTGTACGCGGAGAGCATGCCGTAGGTGAGGGGGGCGCCGAAGTTCGCGACGCCGGTGAGGTCGTTGACGGCGGCCAGGGTCAGCGGCGCCGCGCAGACGAGGGCGAGGGAGCCGAGGACGATCGCCACGCAGGTGGACACGGTCAGCGGGTTGCGTACGGGGGTGCGCGGCCTGCTGCGGAACAGCACGACACCGACCGATCCGAAGACCGCGGCGGCCAGATACACGACGAGGCTCATGCCCGGGAACTCCGTTCGGACGATCGTGCGGCAGTGGGGGGAGGTGGGGGAGGTGGGGGAGGTGGGGGAAGCGAGGGTGGTGGCGTGGGCGCCGGGCTCACGCCGTGCCCGTCGTGGCCGTACGGTCGCGGACGCGGGCGGCGGCGATGCGGGGGGAGGTGGCCAGCGCGTCGGCGATGCCCCCGAGGGCTGCGGAAGAGGGTGCTCTCTCCGGGCAGTCCGCGGGCTCACCGGAGGGCACCAGGGGTCTGTCCCCGCCGCGTTCCTCCGCGGCGCCCGCGGCGATGACCACGGCCCACGCGGTGGCCTCGGCCCGCTCCGCGTCGCCACTCGCCCGCGCCTCGGCCTCCAGGGTCCGCTCGTACAGATCCCGGTCGAAGAAGGCGTCCAGGCTGCCGAGCGCGTTGTGGATGCTGGTCTGCCGCCACACCAGCCGGGTGGCGGGGGAGGCCCAGCGCGGCCGGGGCAGGCGCAGCGCCCGGCGGGTGAGCAGGTCGTCCAGTTCGCGCTCCAGCGGTTCCAGGCGCGTGTACGCCCGCCGCGCCCGCTGAGCCTGAGTCAGCCGGGGTCCCACCAGCGGGATCAGCACACCCGTGACGGTCATCAGGGCGGCCAGGCCGGCGGCGGCCGGCGAGACCGTCGTACTCAGTCCGGACCAGTCGTTTCCGTACCAGCGGGCGACGACGGCGGCGAGCTTGGACACGCTGTACCCGGCGTTGCACAGCGCTCCGAGGCCCAGCACCACCAGGCCCGTGCGCAGCCAGCCGTGCACCTCGCGGGCCCAGCGCAGCGCGGAGACCGTGGTGACACTGGCGGCGGCGAGGTGACCGGACAGGTACAGCACGATCATCTCGGCGATGAACGGCGTCGTCGCGTAGTAGGTGTCCAGATCGGTGCGGCGCTCCACGGGGGCGTCGCCCAGGACGAAGGTGGTGGCGATGCCGAGCAGCACGAACGCGTACGCCACCATCCAGCGGCGGGAGGTGCGGTGCACCCGCGGTCCGCCGCGCCAGTAGACGATCAGGATCTGCGAGGCGGCGCTGTACGCGGTGATCGACGCGTAGGTCAGCGGTGCGGCGAGGTTGGGGATGCCGCTGAGGTGGTTGACGGCCGCGACCGTCGGCTCGGCGCCGAGGAAGAAGCAGACGCCGGCGAGGCCCAGGACGGCGCAGATCGCCCGCAGGTAGGGGTCGCACCGGTGGCGGATCAGGTCGGGGGCCTTGAGCAGGAGGCCCAGCCACAGCAGGCCGCAGCTGAGGTAGTTGATCAGGCCGTTCATCGCTGGGTCCCGCGGTAGTTGAGCGCGGCTCCGATGCGCCCGGCGAGGTCCTGGGCGCCGTCGCCCGGCGCGGAGCCCGCCGTGGCCTCCAGCCAGGGGCGCAGCCGTCCGGCCATGAGCATGCCGAACCGGTCGGCCTCCTGCTCGTCGTCCAGGCTGAAGTCGGTGCGCGCGGCGACGGGTCTGGGACGGCCGTCGTCGGCCGCCGCGACGGGCGCGTCCGTGCCCTGCTGGTGCATGTGCCATACCTCGTGACAGAAGATCACCATCTGATGCCATACGGCGGCCCGCCGGTCCACGACGACGATGTCGTGGGCGTCACCCTCCAGCCACAGTCCGCTGGCGGTGTGCGGCGGGAAGACCTCCTTGCGCACGACGACCTCACGCCCGCGCCACCGGCTGACGGAGTCGACGAGCGCGTCGAACAGCGCCTCGGGGTCCTCGGGGAGCGGCACCCGCAGGGGGCCGATGAGCACGTCGGCGAGCCGACGCATCTCCTTCTTCCTGCGCACCGTCACGAGTTGCCGGGCCATCCGTTCCTTCAGTTACCTCACCTCCGGCGCGACAGCGGCCGGACCGGCCGCCCGGGCCGTGACGGCCGCCCTGGCCCGCACCGCGCCGATGACCGCAGGCCGGCGCAGGGCCCGGGAGACCGCGCCGATCTCCCGCAGCAGATCCGTGGTATCGGGGTCGCCCATCGCCTCCCGCCGCGGACCGCGGCCCTCCTCGCGGCCCCCCTCCCGGCTCTCCGCGTCGACGGCGTCGAGGATCGCCACAGCGGCGGCCAGCGCCTTCGCCCGGTCCGGGGCGAAGCCGAGGCCGAGGGCGGCGTCGTAGGAGCGGGCGCGCAGGTCCTCGTCGAGGTGCCGGGCCAGCGGGAGCAGCATGTCGCGGATGAACGTCTCGCGGCGGGTCAGGCGCAGTTCGGGGGTGGCACGCAGCAGGAAGGGCACACCGTGGCCGTTGACGGTCCGGGTCAGCACGTACAGCGGCCGCAGTTCGCGGTAGGCCAGCCGCAGGCGCCGGCGTTCGTGCAGGTACTGGCCGGCGTGCGGCAGGATGAAGCCGACCGCGATCAGGATGGCCGACAGACAGGCCACGGGCGGGGCGAGGACGGTGCTCAGCCGGTCCAGGTCGTGACCGGTCCAACGGGCCGCCACGGCGGTGAGTTTGGCGGCGTCGAAGACCAGCTGGCTCGCGTAGCCCAGGCCCAGGAACTTCAGCCCCCAGCGCAGCCAGGCGTCGAGTCCGTCGGTGCGGACCCAGTTCCAGATCAGCCGCGACGTGATCACGGTGGCCACGGTGTGCGCGAGCAGGTAGAGCAGGATCACCTCGCGCATGTACGGGGTGTTGGCGTAGTACGTGTCCAGGTCCCGCAGCCGCTCCACGGGCACGTCCGCGAACGCGAACAGCACCCACAGCGCCACGATCACCCCGGAGTAGACGGTGATCACCCAGCGCATCGCGCGGCGGGTCTGGGCCGAGCGGTCGGACAGGCCGTTGCGCCAGGCGATGATCAGCAGCAGACAGGAGCCGCAGAACGCGGTGAGGAGCGAATAGACCCAGGGCGCCGAGATGTTGGGCACGCCGGTGACCCGGTTGGTCCAGGCGATCGTCGACGGCGTGACGAACACGAACACGCAGCAGGCGATCAGCAGCAGCCCGCCGACCGCGCGCAGCAGCGGATCCTTCCACAGCCGGACGATCGTGGGCAGCTTGATCGCCAGTGCGGCGATCAGGACCCCGGTCGGGATGTAGAAGGAGACGGAGTACGCACTGAGGTCGAGGGCGTACGTCACCGCAGCTCTCCTCCTCGCCGTCCGTCGGCCGCTTTTTCGAGGTTACGCGCCCCCAACTGCCCGCGGGTCGTGGGCGGCTCATTTTTGTCCGGCTCATTTTTGTCCGACCCGTTGACGCGCAAGCGCTTCGACTCTACGGTCCGTTCGAAGTTACGAGCACGATTCGATATATCGAACAGTTAGGGCAGGGTATGGGACTACCTGACCTGAATCGCAGGCAACTGCTGGCCGCGGCGGGCGGTTTGGCGGTCGCGGGCAGTTTCGGCTTCGCCGCGCTCGGCACGGGCGCCGACGCCCTCGCCTCTGGCGCGAGCACGCGGGTGCGGTACTGGAATCTCTTCAGCGGCGGCGACGGCTACAACATGATCGCGATGCTGGACTCCTTCCGTAAGGAGTATCCCGGCATCGACGTGAAGGACTCCACTCTCCAGTGGGGCAGCCCCTTCTACACCAAGCTGGCCATGGCGGCGGCGGGCAACCGCGCACCGGACCTCGGCGTCATGCACCTGGGCCGGGTCACCGGCTTCTCGCCCGGCCGCCTCCTGGACCCCTGGGACGTCGACCTGCTCACCCAGTACGGCGTGCGGGAAGCGGACTTCAACCCGGCGCTGTGGAAGCGCGCGGTCATCGACGGCAAGCTCTACGCCCTCCCGCTCGACATCCACGTCCAGCTCTGCTTCTACCGCAAGGACGTGCTGAAGAAGGCGGGCCTGCTCGGCGACGACGGCCGCATCGTCCCGGTGACGTCCACCGACGAGTGGTTCGACGTGCTGAAGAAGGCGAAGAAGGCCACGAAGAAAGGGTTGCAGACCATCGGCCTGTGGCACAACGACCAGAACTTCCAGTGGTGGTTCTTCGTCGCCTTCTACACCCAACTCGGCGGTACCTGGTTCAACGACGCCGACACCGAGGTCACCTTCGACACCGACAAGGCCGTCCAGGTCCTGGAGTTCCTGCGGCGGCACATCACCGACGGGTACGCCAACCCGGGCTTCGGGGGCACCGCCGGCGCCGAACAGTTCATCAACGGCGCCCCCTTCGCCTGGGAGGGCAACTGGTCGGTGCCGGTGTTCGACAGCGCGAAACTCGACTACGGCGCGACCCCCCTGCCGCCCGTCTTCGGCAAGCAGGCCACGCACGCCGAGTCGCACTCCTTCGTACTGCCGCACCAGTCCGACCGCGGCGGCGCCGCCAACGAGGGCGCCCACCGGCTCGCCGCCTACGTCGTCCGGCATGCCCGGCAGTGGGCGGCCGGCGGCCACATCCCCGCCTACACGCCGACCCTGTCCACGGCCGCCTACAAGAAGCTGAGCCCGCAGAACGAGTACGTATCGGCGATGGACCACCAGGCCACCGAGCCCAAGGTGTGGTTCGCGGGCTCCACCGGCATCCTCGCCCAGCGCGTCGGCCCGATCGTCGTCTCCTCGACGATGGGCTCCGCAAGGCCGGAGGCCGCCGCCCGCCGGATGAAGAGCACGCTCACCCAACTGCTCGCCATGAAGAACCCCATGGACGGCAAGACCGCCGCGCAAGGAGGTGCGACCGCATGATGGCGACCAGCGCCCAGACCGTGATCGCGCCGACGCGCGCGAAGGTCACCGCGCGGAGTGCCACCCTCCGCCGCAAACAGGGCTTCCAGCACGGCGGCTGGTTCGTCGCCCCGTTCCTGGCACTGTTCGCGCTGTTCGTGATCTGGCCGCTGCTGCGCGGCCTCTACCTCAGTTTCACGGACGCCAACATCTCCGGCGACAGCGCGAACTTCATCGGCCTCGACAACTACCGCGAGGCCCTGAAGGACCCGCTGATGTGGGACTCGCTCGGCCACAGCGCATACTTCACGCTCCTGGTCGTGCCCTGCATCACGGTCCTCGCCTTCCTTCTGGCGATGCTCGCCCACCACATCGAGCGCGGCACATGGCTGTGGCGGCTGTGCTTCTTCGTCCCGTTCCTGCTGCCCTCCACCGTCGCGGGCAACCTCTGGCAGTGGCTGTTCAACCCCGGTACCGGCATGGTCAACCACGTCTTCGGCATCGACACGCCGTGGCTGACCGACAAGTCGTACGCCATGCTCGCCGTCGTCATCACCACCCTGTGGTGGACGGTCGGCTTCAGCTTCCTGCTCTACCTCGCCGCCCTCCAGGGCATCCCCGCGCACCTCTACGAGGCCGCCAAGCTGGACGGCGCGAACGCCTGGCACCGCATGGTCCACATCACGCTGCCGATGCTGCGCCACATCACCGGCCTCGTCATCGCCCTCCAGATCCTCGCCTCGCTCCAGGTCTTCGACCAGGCCGTCGTGATGATGGACTTCACCCCGGGGCCCGAGGACTCGACCCGCACCTTCGTCCAGTACACCCTCGAACAGGGATTCACCAGCTACCGCGTGGGCTACGCCTCCGCGATCTCCATCATCTTCTTCGTGATCATCGCGGCCGTCGCCCTCGCGCGGATGTGGCTGCTGCGCAACCGTGAGGAGGGCGGCCGATGACCACCGCCGCACCGATACGCGTCAAGCCCCGCAAGGTCTGGACGCCCAGCCAGATCGTGCTCACCCTCCTGGGCGCCGCCGTCTCCGCGGTGTTCCTCGCGCCGCTGGCCTGGGCCCTGTTCACCTCCCTCAAGTCCGAGACCGAGGCCGTCGAAGTGCCGCCGCACTGGCTGCCGAAGGTGTGGACGGGGCAGGCCTGGAAGGCCATTTTCGAGACCGGCAACATCACCAACTGGTTCGTGAACTCGCTGGTGGTCTCGGTGTGCGTGACGTCCGTCGTGCTGCTGGTGAGCGCGCTCGCCGGATACGGCTTCGCCCGCACCGAGTTCCGTGGCAAGGGCGCCCTGATGGGCCTCGTCATGACCGGCCTGATGGTCTCGCCGGCGGTCCTCGGCGTCCCCCTCTTCACCACCGTCCAGCAGATGGGGATGGTGGACACCTACTGGGGCATGATCCTGCCGCAGTGCGCGCCCGCCGCGATGGTCTACATCCTGTACAAGTTCTTCCAGGGGATCCCGCGTGAACTGGAGGAGGCGGCGTTCATCGACGGCGCCGGCCGCTGGCGGGTCTTCTTCACCATCGTGCTCCCGCTGTCGCGCCCCTCCCTCGCGGCGGTGGGCATCTTCACCTTCATCGCCTCGTGGAACAATTTTCTGTGGCCATACATGGTGACCAACAACCCCGACCTGATGACCATGCCGAACGGCATCGCGACCGTCATGAACTCCTACGGCATCCAGTGGGCCCAGCTCATGGCAGGCGGTCTCATGGCGAGCCTGCCGCTGATCGTCGTCTTCGTCTTCTTCCAGCGCCAGATCGTGGCGGGCGTCGCGCACACCGGCCTGGCGGGCCAGTAACGGCAACTGGTCTCTTTTAGGGGCGCGGGGCTGCATCAATTTGCGGCTCCGCCGCGTGGGCGCGACCAGCCACAGACCACTTGCAGCCGCGAACGAACAAGAACCCCCACCTCGAAAGGCGAACATGCGCACCGCCCGCTTCACCATCGACCCCAACTTCACCATCGGCAAAGTCAACCCCCGCCTCTTCGGCTCCTTCGTCGAACACCTCGGCCGCTGCGTCTACACCGGCATCTACGAACCAACCCACCCCACAGCCGACGCCGAAGGCATCCGCACCGACGTCCTGGACCTCGTCCGCGAACTAGGCGCAACAACCATCCGCTACCCCGGCGGCAACTTCGTCTCCGGCTACAAGTGGGAGGACTCCGTCGGCCCGGCCGAAGACCGCCCCCGCCGCCTGGACCTCGCCTGGCACTCCACCGAGACCAACCGCTTCGGCCTCTCCGAGTACATCGCCTTCCTCAAGAAGGTGGGCCCCCAGGCCGAGCCCATGATGGCGGTCAACCTCGGCACCCGAGGTGTCGCCGAGGCCCTGGAACTCCAGGAGTACGCCAACCACACCGAGGGCACGGCGCTGTCCGACCTCCGCGCGGCCCACGGCGACAAGGACCCCTTCGGCATCAAACTGTGGTGCCTCGGCAACGAGATGGACGGCCCCTGGCAGACCGGCCACAAGACGGCCGAGGAATACGGCCGTATCGCCGCCGAGACGGCCCGCGCCATGCGCCAGCTCGACCCGGGCGTCGAACTCGTCGCCTGCGGCTCCTCCTCCCAGAGCATGCCCACCTTCGCCGAGTGGGAGGCGACGGTCCTCAAGGAGACGTACGACCTCGTCGACTACGTCTCCCTGCACGCCTACTACGAGCCGCACGACGGTGACGTCGACTCCTTCCTCGCCTCCGCCGTCGACATGGAGTCCTTCATCGAGAACGTGGTCGCCACCTGCGACCACATCGGCGCCCGGCTGAAGTCCAAGAAGAAGATCAACCTCTCCTTCGACGAGTGGAACGTCTGGTACCTCTCCCGCTGGGAGGAGCACGCCAAGACGTTCGAACAGGACGAGTGGCCCGAGGCCCCGCGCCTGCTGGAGGACAACTACAGCGTCATGGACGCGGTCGTCTTCGGCTCGCTGCTGATCGCCCTGCTCCGGCACGCCGACCGCGTCACCGTCGCCTGCCTCGCCCAGCTGGTCAACGTCATCGCCCCGATCATGACCGAGCCGGGCGGCCCGGCCTGGCGCCAGACCACGTTCTTCCCCTTCGCGCAGGCCTCGAAGTACGGCCGCGGCGAGGTCCTCGACGTCCGGGTCGACTCCCCGACGTACGAGACGCGGAAGTACGGCGAGACCGACCTGCTGCACGCCACCGCCGTACGCGCCGAGGACGGCACGGTCACCGTCTTCGCCGTCAACCGCAGCCGCACCGAGTCGCTCCCGCTCGAAGTCGGCCTCAACGGCCTCGACCTGACCTCCGTCGTCGAGCACAGCGCCCTCGCGGACGCCGACCCCGACGCCCGCAACACCCTCGACGAGCCCGAGCGGGTCGCCCCGCACCCGGTCGAGGGCACGGCCCTGACGGACGGCACGCTGACCGCCGTACTGGAGCCGCTGTCCTGGAACGTGATCCGGCTGGCGTAAGAGGGCGTTTTCCTCACCGGACATGACGATTTCTCGGTCATCCGGCTCTCCCGTGATCACGACGTGAATGATCTGGCTGCTGTGCCGTATGGATGCGGTCATGACAGGCGTCGCAGGCCACGACGGTCTTGCGGCGCCGGTCGAGCATGACGCGCGTCCAGTCGAACGGCTGGTGGCCGACGTTCAGTTACGACGCTACTTTAAATATAGTGTGCTATATCTGCTAGTGTGTCAAAGGTGGGTGCTGCTCAAGATCGACAGGAAGCTCAGGCAGGCTCTTCGGGCTCGCCGCAGCGGCGTCAGTACCGAGGCACGCTGCGTGACGAGCGTGCGGCCGACACCCGTGAGCGCATCGTCGCAGCGGCCCGCGAGCTGTTCGCATCGCGCGGGTTCACCGGGACCACCGTGGCAGTCATCGCCAAGCACGCCGGGGTGGCCACACCGACGGTGTATGCCGTGTTCAACAGCAAAAGCGAGATCATGCGCGAGCTGGTGAGCCGCCTCGAAGTCGAGGCCGACAGCCAGCGGTGGCACGCCCGCGTCGAGGCTGAGATCGACCCCCGGCGCAAGCTCGAGTGGTACGCAGCCTGGCATCGCACCCTATTCGCCACAGGCAGGGACGTGCTGGCCGCCGCACTCGACGCCGGTGGCGACCCGGTCGTCCTGGACCTGCGCGAACAGGGTGACCGCAAGGCGCAGGCCTGGTTGGAACCCATCATCGCCGCGCTGGCCGCTGCCGGCGTACTCGCGCCGGGCCTGACTCAGCAGCAGGCCCTCGACCGTGGGTTGATGCTGAGCAGCGTGGAACTCTACTTCCGTGCCACCAAGGGGCGAGGGTGGTCCGACGAGGACTACCAGCAATGGCTCACGGAACTGCTCCACCACCAGTTGGTGGCCTCCCCTGACGAGTCGGACGACGACAACTAGCAGGAGCGCACCTCGCCGGCCGCCAGCGCCGTGGCCCTTCCTCCCGGCGATTGCCTCGAAGACCGAGCCGGCCTCGGCCCGGCCTGAGGCACAGTCGCCGCCGCGGCAGCAGCTTCCTCGCCGAGGTGACTGCGCTACCCCTTGCGGGCCTTGATCTTGTCTTGAGCTGCGGCACGACCTGGAAGAGGTCGCCGACCATGCCGTCTGCATACCGGTACGGTGCTGGATCGCGCCGGTGATGCCGGAGGCGAGGTAGAGCTGCGGCGAGACCGACTTACCGGTCTGGCCGACCTGGCTGGAGTGCGGGTACCAGCCCGCGTCCACCGCGGCACGCGACGCACCGACCGCCGCACCGAGCGAGTCGGCCAGCGCCTCAATGATCCGTGTGGCCGTCGCCAGCCCGGTCGCACTCGGCCGGAGCGCCGTTCACCAGCATGTGCTCAGCGTCCGGCTCGCGCAGGGCGCAGGTCAGACGTCAGGTCGGGGGCGCGGCGAGCGAGCAGGTTGGTGATGGAACGGACGTAGGCGCATCCCAAACGAGGCCTTTGAGACCGCCGATCCGCTGCGTTTGACGCGGCTGTTCGGTGTCACCGGGCAGACTGCCAAGCGCTGTGTCGCCACCGCGAGCCCAGGACACACCACGAAACGGCTGGGTGAGCCCTTTCCCGGAGGTCCGGCACGGCGGGGTCGCTGCCCTCGGCTTCGAGGCGACTGACCGGTGCCCAGACCGCTTTGCCTGTCCATGTCGCCCTCGATTCTCTCCCTTGACGCGCCTAACGAATAAAGCGGACTATATTGAAAGTAGACGCGTAAAGAAGGTTTGATGCGGACCGCGTGCGTACGACGTGCCGGCCGCCCGGACCGACCCCAAGCATTTGAATCAGAAGGAAACTGGATCGTGAAACTGTCCGTTGCCCTGTCCGCCGCTCTGGTGGCCGTGACGCTGACCACCGGGTCGAGCGCCTATGCGGCCGAGTCGTCCCCCGTTCCCGCGGGGAAGCTGCCCGCGGCGACCGCCACTGCCCCGACGCGGTGGCCCACTACCCTGCCGCTGCCCGCTGGGGAACGGCCCGAAGGCTTTACGATCTCGGGCACCACCGGCTACGCCGCCTCCTTCACGGACGGCAGCATCTGGCGCGTCAACCTGCGCACCGGGAAGTGGCAGCTGCTCACCCCGGCCACGGGAGTCGGCGGAGCGGTCGGCATCAGGGTCGACAGCCATGGACACCTCTTCGTCGCCGGCGGCTACGCCGGAAACCTCCGGGTGATCGACTCCTACACCGGCAAGGTGCTGGCCACCTACCAGCTCGCCAAGGACGCCCACACCATCGTCAACGACATGACAGTCCTCGACGGGGCCCTGTACGTCACCGACTCCTTCTCCCCGTATCTCTACAAGCTGCCCCTGGGCAAGGGAGGCGGGCTGCCCGAGCAGAGTGAGGTGCAGGCCATCCCTCTCAAGGGCATGCCCTACACCGATGACAACGGGGGTTGGAACGCCAACGGCATCACCACCACCCCCGACGGCAAGGCACTCCTGGTCATCCAGACCAACACCGGCGTGCTGTACCGAGTGGACCAAGCCACTGGCCACGCCACGCCGGTCGATGTCGGTGGCGCGGACCTGACCTGGGGCGACGGCATGCGCCTGGAGGGCACCACCCTCTACATCACGCGCAACGTAGCCAACAAGCTCGCCGTCCTGCAGCTCAACAAGGCGGGCACGAAGGGCCGGCTCACCACCGAGGTGACCGATCCGCGGTTCGACAACCCCACCTCCGTCACCCGCCTCGGCAACAAGCTCTACATAACCAACGGCCGCTTCTCCGCCGCCGACCCCGCGAACACCACTTACTCCATCGACGCGATCCCGAACCCGGCCTGACAGCCCCGCGGCGGCCGGGGGCACCTCCTGGCCGCCGCGGCCCGCGCGTCGGCCAGCCAACTGCAGAGCGGCCTGCCGCCGAGAGTCCTGCCCCGTCTGCCCGCTGCTGGCGCCGCCGCCCGCTACCTCAGCGGCCGGGGGAGGCCACCGGTGTCACCGGAACTCCTCCGGCCGCCGCACCCAGCAGCGTCAGCCGTACCTCGCCCGGTCCCGCGGGTGTGGTGCCGTCGGACAGGACGGCCAGGGCGAGTGTGTTGGCGCCACGTGTGCGCAGGATCCCGTTCGGCAGGACGAAGGTGTGCTGCGGGCCCACGTCGTTGATGTACTGGCCCAGGTTCCAGCCGTTGAGGAAGATCTGGACGCGGTAGGCGCGGGCCGGGTCGTCGTCGAGGACGAGCCCGATCGAGGCGTCGGTCCCGGCCTCGACGGCCAGTCGGAAGGCGGTTCGGTACCAGGTCACCCCTTGCCGCCGGTCCGCGCGCGGCAGGTCGGTCGGCTCCCAGTCCCCGTCGCTCCCGTCCGCGAGGTCCGGCAGATGCCAGCCCTCCCGCTCCCCGTACAGCCCGCCGTTGTTCTGCGGCCCGCGCACGGGATCGAGACCGGCCGCGCCCTGCAACCGCCAACTCACCTTCGGCGAGGCGCCTGACGAGGCGTCTGACGACGCGCCTTTGAAGGTGACCGCCGTCAGCCCGCGTGCCGCCTTGTGCGTGTCGAGTGCCTCGCCGTCCTGGTCGTGCTGCATCCGCCGGACGAGGACGGACAGCACGTGCGAGCCGCCCGTACGCAGCTGCTGGGGCACCGGGAGAGTGGCCGTGGCCCTCCAACTGCCCTGCCGCACCGTGCTGCTGTCCGGCACCGGCATCCGGTGCGTGCCCAGCGGCTCCCCGTCCAGCCAGGCCATCAGCAGCCCCTGTGTGCCCGTGCTGTAGGCGAGGGATACCGACTCCAGGCCGGCCGCGTCCGTGAGGCGGCCCCGGTACCAGACGTCGCCGTAGTGGAAGCCATAGTCGTCCGCGAACAGCACGGGCTGCCCCTCGGGCACGGGCGTGACGCTGTACGACGACTTCTTGTCGGCGGCCTTCCACGCCGAGTCGTCGAAGCCGGGATCCGACTCCGGGTTCTCCGTCCGCCGCCGCCAGCCGCCGTCGAGCGCGGGCAGGGCCACCGGGCGCACACCGGGCAGCGGCTGCTCCGCCAGCAGACTCTCGGTACCGCTGATCCTCGTGCGCAACAGGCTCCCGTTCCAGGTGACCTGGCCGATGCCGCGCGGGCCCCACACCTCGAGACCGGTCTCGCCGATCGTGTCGCCGGTGAGGTGCACGGTCGAGTCCCGCAGCACGACCCCACGCACCAGCGCGGGCCCGTAGACCAGCGCCGTGCCCGACGGGGTGTCGTACGGCCACAGCCGGACGGCGTTCGCGTCGTCGGCGAAGATCAGCAGCATGGTCCGGTCGTGGCCGCCGCCCTCGACCTTCACCCGGGTCAGCCCGCCGACGCCGAGCGGAGCGGTCACCCGCAGCAGGCCGCGGTCGTACACCCAGGCGCCCTCGGCGTCCAGCCGGGTGGTCGTCGGCTCCTCCGGGCAGTCCAGCACGACCTGTGCCATCTCGCCGTACGGCCCCGCGAACACGGCGATGTCCTGCCGTCCGGCGGTGACGCACAGCATGGGCTGCACGGTGGAGTACCTCAACTTCCGCTGCCCGATGGCCAGTCCGGTCGCCAGCAGACGGGCGTCCCGGGCCGGGACGGTGACCGGCACGTCGAAGGCGGTGCCGGGCAGGGTCGAGGAGACCTTCTCGGCGCTGTCGTTGCGCAGGACGTACACCTCGGCGTCGGTGTCCGGGTTGGCCAGGTGGTACACCCTGAGCCGGTCGTCCGACGCCTTCACCTTCGCCGCCCGGTCCAGCTTCGCGAAGTCCGGCTGGCGTTGCAGCAGATGCCCGATCTGGTGCATCGGGGCCACCTTGGCGGTGGCGTTGCGTCCCTCGTCGAAGGCCGCCCCGTAGTCGTACGACGTGTAGACGACCGGCGCGGGCAGCCAGCCCCAGGAGGTGCCGCCGAAGGTCATGTAGGCGTTGTGCAGCGTGACGCCGTCCGCGAGGTCGGTGAGGTAGGAGCGCCGCTCGTACGCCGCGTCCTGGGCCCGCCGCGCCTGCGCGTACCCCTTGCCGCCCCAGGGGTCGGACGATCCCGCACCGAACTCCGTCACGAATCCGGGGAACCTCGAGGCGGCTTTCGCCGCGCCGGCCCCGAAGTGCCCCCTGCCCTGGTCGCTGTGGAACAGGGGTACGTCGATGCCGTCGGCCCGTACCTTCTTGTACAGGTGGGGCTCGTTCTCGATCTGGTAGAGCAGGACCGTGCCCGCGCCCTTGGTGAACAGGTGCCGGGCGGCGATCGCGTTCACCTCGGTCAGCCACTCGTCGGCGTACGAGAGATATTTGGGGTGGGCCCGGCCCTCGGTGGCCGTCAGCCAGCCCGGGAGGCCGCCGGCGTCGACGTCCGCGCCGAGGTACGGGCCCGGGCGCAGGATGACGTACAGGCCGGTCTGGGCGGCCGTCCGCAGGAACAGGTCGAGGTCGCGGACGCCCGTGAAGTCGTACGAGCCCGGCGCGGGGCAGTGGTAGTTCCACGACACGGCGACACTGACCGCGTTGTAGCCGTGCGCGCGCATCTTCTCCAGCACGTCCCGCCACAGCGACGGGCTCGGCAGCCGGAAGGGATGCATCTCGCCGGACCACAGGACCAGCCGCTTGCCGTCGACCAGCAGCGAGTACCGGTCGAAGCCGACCGTGTGCCCGCGCCCGTCGGTGGCGGGCGGCCCGGGCGCGGGGCCGGTGGGCACGGGGGGAGGCGAGGAGGCGTTCGTCGAACTCCCGCCGCTGCCGCCGCCCAGCACGAAGCCGAGCGCCGTGGTGCCGGCGAGAGCGCTGAAAGTACGTCTGCTGAGCCCCAAGGGAGCGCCTCCTGTTGTGCCTGACCGTTCGCGACCGCCGGTGTCGGGTCATTGTGTACGGGCGGACGCCGCACAATTGTCGTATGAGGATCTCTGCGCGAGCGGATTACGCGGTACGGGCGGTGCTGGAGCTCGCCGTACGGCAGGACGACGGACCGGTGAAAGCGGAGACCATCGCCGCCGTCCAGGTCATTCCGCACAAGTTCCTGGAGGGGATCCTCGGCGATCTGCGGCGCGGCGGAATCGTCGACAGCCGACGCGGCGGGGGCGGCGGCTACCGGCTGGCCCGCGAGGCCTCGGCGATCACCATCGCGGACGTTATCAGAGCCGTCGACGGGCCGATCGTGTCGGTACGCGGCGAGCGGCCCACCGGACTGGAGTACACCGGCTCGGCCAAGCCGCTGCTGCCGCTGTGGATCGCGCTGCGGGCCAACGTCCGCCGGATCCTGGAGGGCGTCACGGTCGCCGACATCGCGGCGGACGCCCTGCCCGAGCCCGTACAGCGGCTGGCGGCGGAGCCGGCGGCGTGGGAGAACCCGTAAGGCGTTCTTGGGCTGCTGAGTTGCTTTTGGGCTGCACTTTTAGGCGGCGCTCAGATTGACCGCCTAGGGTGACGTCCCGTCAATCCCTACCCACCCGGTAGGAAACCTAGGGAAGACGGGACGGAGACGGACCCATGCGCACGCTGATACTGCTCGCCCTCGCGGGCCTCGGCGCCCAGCTCGTGGACGGCAGCCTCGGCATGGCCTACGGCGTGACCTCCACCACCCTGCTGCTGGCCATGGGCACCAACCCGGCCGCCGCCTCGGCCACCGTCCACCTCGCCGAGATCGGCACCACGCTGATGTCGGGCGCCTCGCACTGGCGCTTCGGAAACGTCGACTGGAAGGTCGTGGCGAAGATCGGCGTGCCGGGAGCGGTCGGCTCCTTCCTCGGCGCGACGGTCCTCTCCAAACTCTCGACAGAGGCCGCCGAGCCGGTGATGTCCCTGATCCTGCTCGCCCTCGGCCTCTACGTCATGTCCCGCTTCACCTTCCGCGGCCTGCCCAAGGGCAACCTCGGCAAGCCCCTGCGCCGCCGCTTCCTCGCCCCGCTCGGCCTGGTCGCCGGATTCCTCGACGCGACCGGGGGAGGCGGCTGGGGCCCGGTCGGCACGCCCGCCCTGCTGGCCAGTGGACGGATGGAGCCGCGCAAGGTGATCGGCTCCATCGACACCAGCGAGTTTCTGGTGGCGGTCGCCGCGAGCCTCGGGTTTCTCTTCTCGCTCGGCTCCCAGGGCATCGACGTCGCCTGGGTCGTCGCCTTCCTCCTCGGCGGCCTGGTCGCCGCGCCGCTCGCCGCCTGGCTGGTCCGCCTGCTGCCGCCGCGCGTCCTCGGCTCGGCGGTGGGCGGCGTCATCCTGGTCACCAACGTCCGCACGCTGGTCAACAGCGACTGGCTCGCGGTGTCCGGGGCGCCCGCGACGCTCGTGTACGTCGTGCTGTACGGGCTGTGGGCGGGGGCGCTGGCGTACTCGATCCGGGCGCACCGGAAGGAGAAGGCAACGGCGGCGGAGGTGGCGGCGGAGCCGCAGCCGGTAGGGCTCTGATCTGATCCGCTCCTGCCCTGGAAAGTTACAGGTACAGCGCCGGGCGCCTGCTCTCCAGACTGTTCACGCACGGCTGTTCGGCTGTGTGTGAACAGGGGGAAAGGATCACTCATGATGATCAAGAGGCGGCTGACCACCGCGGCTCTGGGTGTGGCGGCGAGCGGCGTGCTCATCGTGGCCACGGCCGGCGCGGCGCACGCGGCGGGTACCAGCGCCAGCCGCACGGGCGTCAGCGTGTCCGCGTACTGGGACTGGTCGGCGAATTCGCTCACGAACGTCGACTACACCGTCAGGGACACGGACTGCGACGGCAACGACGTGTACGGGCGCATGCGCGTCTACACCAAGCTCGTCCCGGACGGAACCGACACCACGAAGCGCTACAACTCCAGCGGATGCGACACCAAGGTGACGTACTCGGACCTCAAGTTCGAGGCCACTAACCACATCACCGGCCTACGCCTGTACGCGTGTGTCAATGACGCCGGTGCCGACTCCTGCACTCGCTCCAGCTTCATCGACAACCCGAAGGTCGACTGACGCACCGCGGTGGCCCCGCGGGTGGCGGGGCCACCGTCGGTCAGCTCGCTGGTGCTCATAGCGCTCCTCGCATCCGCTGTAACAGGCTCATGGAGTCTTCGAGGGTGAGAGCCTGCGAACGCATCCTGGCATATCGCTTCTTGAGCACGCTGACGATCTTCTGGTCAGAGAGCAACTGCCCGCTCTCCGGGGCCTCCGTATAGGCGAACCACCTGTTGTCAGGGGTTTCCAGCAACTGCATGGGACCGTGCAGCCCGGCATGCGACGCCCGCACCAACGGCATGATCTGGATCTCGACGTTCCGAAGCTCGGAGATCTCCAGTACGTGGTCGATGAGTTCCCGCGTCACCGCTGTCCCGCCCGTGCCCCGGAGGAACAGGTGCTCCTCGATGATGAAGCCGAAGGCGGTATTCGGGCGTTCCCGCAGCAGCCGCTGACGTTCGGCCGGTGCGTCCCACTGCGCCTCGATCTGCTCGTTCGTCAGCGGGGGCAGCAGCACCTCCCGCCCCCTCAAGGCCCCGTCACCGTACGTACGTTCGCCCAGCGCCTCAGCCCCACCCCTCGCGGCGCCCACCTCGCCCGGCACCTCGCCGTGAACCAACTCCACGAGTGGGGCATCCCGCACGGCAGTGACCCCTCAGAGGCCGTGGCCGTGATCGTCGCTGGGCTGGCCGCGAACGCGGTGACGCACGGACGCGTCCCGGGTCGGGACTTCGAACTGCGGCTCGCGCTGGTCACCGGCAGCGTGCGCGTCGAGGTCACCGACACCCGCACGCACCCTCGTCCGCCCGCCCCCGACGACGTACGGACATGCCGACCGCTCGACGAGGCCGGCCGAGGCCTTCTCCTCCTCGACGCGCTCGCCGACCGGTGGGAGGTGGTCGACCGGGAGCCGCCGCCCGGCAAGATCGTGCGGGCCGAGGTCGATGTGCCGGGGTGGCTGTCCCTGGCGGCTCACGGGGTGGGCGACGGCATGTCAAGTTCCTTGCGAGACAGCGTGCCGCGCCCTGGACGAGGTAGCGTGATGTGACAAAAAGGTCAATTGCTTCAAAGGAGTGCGAATGGTGCTTACTGTGCGCGTGGCGAAGCGCATCGCCAAGGACTTTCCGGGGCGGGACGGCCGGGTCGTGGAAGAGCTCCTCGCCGAGCTCGTGCACCACCTGACCGAGAGGGGCGACAAAGAGGACAAGGAGCGCATCGCCGCCGCCACGCTCCTGTGCGGGCGGGGAAGGGTGGACCGCCTCCTCGACGCGGTCCAGCTGGCCAAGGAGGACTGGCGGGACGTGCTGGTGGGGGCGGGTCTGGCGGACGCGACCTGGAGAGACCGGTTGGAGGCGGACTTCGGCCCGGCGGTGTGAGGCTCCGTTAAGAGGTGACCGTTGGGCCGCCCGCTTCTTTACCAGTGTCGTGCTTCCACGACCCGAGTAAAGGGCGCTCCGCTGACGCTCCGCGTCGGCTTCGCCGATGGCCCTGCGGGCCACCCTTGACTCGGCTCGCTCCAGCACGGGGAAGAAGCGAGCGGGCGGCCTGGGGAAAGCGGGGGCCCGGGTGGGCGGCCCCTCGGGTTGGTCGAGGGGCGGGCCGGGGCGAGGGGGCGCGCTCGCGCCTCGCCAGCACGCCGGGTCGGCTTGGCGGCGAACGGTGAGTGGGTGGTGCGGGTCGCGTCGGCGGGGTGGGGGCGCGCCGGCTGGCTCAGCGGCGAGCGGTGGGTGGGTGGTGCGGGTCGCGTCGGCGGGGTGGGGGCGCGCCGGGCTGGCTCAGCGGCGAGCGGTGGGGGGGTGCGGAGCGCGTCGGGGTGTCGGCGCGCCAGGTGGGCTTAGCGGCTTGCGGCCGGTGGGTGCGTGCGCGCTCGTACCCCGGCGGCACGCGGGGCCGGTTTGGCGGCTTCCGGTCGTGGTGGCGCGTCAGGCTCGGTGGGGGCGCGCCGGGGTTGCTCGGCGGGGTTCGGGCTGTGGGCTGGTGGAGCGGGCGCGGCCTGCGGGTCGGCCAAGGTGGCATCGGCCCGGGACGGCAACACACCGACAGCACGGGACAGCCCCCGCCCGCACCCCTCTCGGGGCTACGCAGCACAGTAATTGGCGGATCTGTTCCAGCCTGCCGCGCCCTCACCTGCTCTTTCGCCCCGGCCCCTTGGCACAAATCTGCCACTCACCGCCGTCGCGTGCCCGCGCCACCCACTTGCTGATGGTCGCTCAGCCGGGCCCGGCGTGCCGCCGGGATGCGAGCGCGCCACGCCCCCACCGGCCGCAAGCCGCTAAGCCCACCCGGCGTGCCCCCACCCCGCCGACGCGACCCGCACCACCCACTCACCGTTCGCCGCCGAGCCGACCCGGCGTGCTGGCGAGGCGCGAGCGCGCTCCCTCGCCCCGGCCCGCCCCTCGACCAACCCGAGGGGCCGCCCACCCGGGCCCCGCTTTCCCCAGGCCGCCCGCTCGCTTCTCCCCCGTGCTGGAGCGAGCCGAGTCAAGGGTGGCCCGCAGGGCCATCGGCGTAGCCGACGCGGAGCGCCCTTTACTCGGGTCGTGGAAGCACGACACTGGCAAAGAAGCGGGCGGCCCAACGGTCACTTCGTGGCATGCGTGAGGAAGCCGGCCCCCGGGCGTCCTAATCGACGTCATCGAAGTCATCGAAGTCGCCGAAGACGCGGACCTCGGGAGCGAACCCCTGAACCGTCTCCTTGAGGCGGGCGGGATCCATCCTGCACAGGAACATGGAACGGGCCGACGCCGTGGTGCCCCGGAAGGTCTCCACGAAATCGGCGTCCACGGATGTGGCCAGGTACTCGTCGATTTCGCGTGTCACGGGAGAGCTCGTCGACGCCAATGACGGGACGGCGGTCCCCTTCTTGCTCCGCACCTCGAGCTCCGAGAACTTGAGCCGCCACTTCTCCTCCGTGTAGAGGCTGACGGACACGATGTCGGACCACGCCGCGAACTCCGCCCTGCGGGCCGCCGGCAGACCGCCCAGGGTGATGCCCTTCGGGTCGATGACGACAGCGATCCGCCGGCTTGAGGCCATCAGGACGATCACGGCGAGGAAGGGGGCAAGGACCAGCATGAGGTGGTTGTGGGGAGGCGGCTCAGCGCCTGGGGCGAAGTCGCCCCCGATGAGGAAGGCGAAGATCAGCGCCGTCCAGGCCCCGGAACGTGTCCACCCGTAGCGGATCGTGTACGTCGCACCCAGTTCTTTCACGGAGCCGATGATCCCGTAGTTGGCAGCTGTTGCTGCGCAGACCATTGACGCGCAAGAGGTTCGATTCTACGGTCCGTTCGAACTTGCGGTCGCTGTCCGAAATATCGGACGACGTCACACACCCCCACGCAAGGAGCCCCACGTGAGCCGCACCTCCCGAACAACCCGCCGAACCCGCACAACACCCCGCACAACACCCCGCACAACAACCCGCAGAACCACCCTCCTCGCCCTCCCCGCCGCCGTCCTGCTCGCCCTCATCCCGAGCTCGGCGTCCGCGTACCCCAACCCCGGCAAGGTCACCGGCAGCGTCGTCGTGCACGACCCGACGATGATCCGCACCTCCTCCGGCCGTTACCTGCTCTACGCCACCGGCGGCGGCCTCGGCTACAAGACCTCCACCGACCGGATCGCCTTCAGTGCCGGCGCCGACGCCTTCTCCGCCAAGCCCAGTTGGTGGTCGTCGTACGCCACCGAGGCCTGGGCGCCCGACATCTCGTACACCTCGTACCAGGGCGGCAAGTACCTGATGTACTACGCCGTCTCGACCTTCGGGTCGAACAAGTCCGCCATCGGGCTGGCCACTTCGAGCACCGGGCTGCCGGGGTCGTGGAGCGATCAGGGCCCGGTCTACACCTCCACCACCTCCAGCGACTACAACGCCATCGACCCGAACCTCTTCGTCGACGGCGACGGCAAGTGGTGGCTCTCCTTCGGGAGTTGGTGGACCGGCCTGAAGATGATCCAGATCGATCCCGCCACCGGGAAGCAGCTCTCCGGCAACACCACCCGGTACTCCCTCGCCTCCCGGCCCACCGGGACCAAGGCCGTCGAGGCGCCCTACATCGTCAAGCGGGGCAGCTACTACTACCTCTTCGCCTCGTACGACACCTGCTGCGCCGGCACCAGCTCGACGTACAAGGTCAAGGTCGGCCGTGCCACCAGCATCACCGGGCCGTACTACGACAAGAACGGCGTCTCGATGATGAACAACGGCGGGACGCCGGTCCTGGAGTCGCACGGGAGCATCATCGGGCCCGGCGGACAGTCGATCATGAAGGACTCCGACGGCGACCTGATCGTCTACCACTACTACGACGGCAACGACAACGGCACACCCAAGCTCGGGATCAACCTACTGAACTGGAGCAGCGGATGGCCCGTCGCCTACTGACCCTGCTGGCCGCCCTGCTGCTCGCCCTGTCGGTCGGGCAGCCGTCCGCGAGCGCGGCCTCGTTCGCCAACCCGGTCAAGGCGCAGAAGGGCGCCGACCCCTGGATCTCGTACCACAACGGCAACTACTACATGGTGACGACGAGTTGGACCGACCGCATCACCATGCGCAAGTCCGCCACCCTCGCCGGGCTCGCCACCGCGCCCAACATCGAGGTGTGGAAGGGCGATGCCGCGTCCAGATGCTGCAACATCTGGGCGCCCGAGATGCACTTCCTCAACGGGCGCTGGTACCTGTACTACGTCGCCGGGCAGAACGTGTCCGACTACAACCCGACGCAGCGGACGCATGTGCTGGAGAGCGCGGGGTCCGATCCCACCGGGCCGTACACCTACAAGAACCAGCTCAACTCCGCGTGGATGCTGGACCCGACCGTCGCCACCATCAACGGCCAGCTGTATCTGTTCGGCAGCGCGAGCGGTGGGACGCAGAATCTCGTCGCCGCCCGGATGTCGAACCCGTACACCCTCGCCACCGGCTTCTCCACCATCTCCAGGCCGACCAACTCCTGGGAGACGTCCGGCGGTACGGTCAACGAAGGGCCGGAGATCCTCCAGCGCGGCGGGAAGACGTTCCTCATCTACTCCGCCAGCGGCTGCTGGACCCCCGACTACAAGCTCGGCCAGCTCACCCTCACCGGGTCCGATCCGCTGTCCGCGTCCTCCTGGACGAAGAAGTCCACGCCCGTGTTCCAGCGGAATGACGCGAACGGGGTTTACGGGCCTGGTCACAACGGGTTCTTCAGCTCGCCCGACGGCACCGAGAACTGGATCGTCTACCACGCCAACGACTCCGCCTCCGACGGCTGCGACAACGGACGTACGGCCCGGGCGCAGAAGTTCACCTGGAACGCGGACGGCACGCCCAACCTCGGTACGCCGGTTCGGCTCGGGGCGAGCATGCCCGGCCCGTCCGGAGAGCCGTCCGCCGTCTCGACGACGTACACGATCACGAACCGCAACAGCGGCAAGTGCCTTGACGTCGCCGGGAGTTCGACGGCCGACGGAGCCAACGTGCAGCAGTACAGCTGTAGCGGCGGCAACAACCAGCGGTGGCGGATCGAGGACCAGGGGGACGACACCAGCCGCCTCGTGAACGTGGCGACCGGCAAGGTGCTCGACACCGCCGACTGCTCCTCCGCCGACGGTGCCGATCTGCGTCAGTGGTCCTGGCTGAACAACACCTGCCAGCGGTTCCGGTTCCTCGCCACCGACAGCGGCTACGTCAGGATCGTGAACCAGGCCACCGGCAAGGTCGCGGATGTCGCCAACTGCTCCACGGCGGACGCGGCAGACGTACGCCAGTGGACGTGGCTGAACAACAACTGCCAGCAGTGGAGGCTGAACCCGGTGTAAGAGGCTCTACCCCGCCTGCCCCATCCCCGCCGCGTTGGGCCAGCTCTGGGCGTTGGGCCAGCCGGTCGCCGGGGCCGTCGTCAGGTCCGGTGGTACGCCGGCCGGGGCCGTCATGCCACGGACCTGGGCGGCGGTGAGGCCACCCCGGGCAGGGACGCCCGGCGGGGTCTGGCCGCCGCCGCCCATCGGCCCGGCGGCGGGCATCGAGGCCGCCGCCGGCGCGGCAGCCGGCGTCGGTACCGGGCTGGGCATCGGCGTCGGCGCCGGTACCGGGGTGGGCATGGGTGCCGGCGCCGGTACCGGAGTGGGCATGGGGGTCGGGGTCGGCATCTGAGCCGGGGTCGGCATCTGGGCCGGTGCCGGGAAGCCGACCGGTTGCGGGCCCGCCTGGGCCGCCGCCGGCATCGGCATCCCGACCCCGCCCGGCTGGCCAGTCTGGCCCGGCTGGCCAGCCTGACCCGGTTGACCGGGCTGCCCTCGCTGGTCGAACTGCGCCGCCGCCGGCGCGGGCATCGGCATGCCGCCGCCGGCGGCGACCCCCTGCGGACCGGTGGCCATGGCCTGAGCGGCAAGGCCCTGTGTGCCGGCGCCGTTGGTGGAGCTGACCAACCGGTCCACGGCCGCCGTACCCGAGCTGTAGCTGGTCCCGGTAGCCAGCTCGGGTACGGCGGCTCCCCTCCTGGTCCCGTAGAGCACCTGTTCCAGGCCGGACACCAGGCGACGCACGTCCACCTGGGGGCGCACCACGAGTCGCAGGAAGCGGCTGGACGAACCGATCTTGTTGCCGCACTCGCGGACGAGGATCCGGTGCTCGGTGAGCATCCGGTCCCGGACCACGGTGCCTTCGGCGCCCACGGGGAGGCGTACGAAGAGGAAGTTGCCCTGGGACGGGTAGACCGTCAACCCGGGCAGCGAGGCGAGCTGGCCGGCCATGTCCAGGCGGTCGCGGCGGACCTGCTGGAGGCTCTGCGCGTACTCGGAGCCGTGCTCCTTGAGCATGAACACCACGTGCTCCGCGAAGGAGTTGAGGTTCCACTTGGGGAGCATCGAGCGGATACGGCCGGCCAGGGCGGGGTTGGCGACCAGGTAGCCGAACCGTATGCCGTGCAGACCGAAGTTCTTGCCGAGGCTGCGGAGCACGACCACGTTCGGGCGCAGCATCGCCTCGTGGACGACGGACGGCTCCGACTCGGCGTCCGCGAACTCCAGGAACGACTCGTCGATGACGACCAGGTCCAGGTCCGCCATCGCGTCCATGAACTGCGTGATGGCGTGCTTGTGCAGGAAGCCGCCGTCGGGGTTGTTCGGGTTGCAGATGACGGCGACGCGGGTGCCGCGCTTGCGGATGAAATCGGCGTACTGGGCGAGGTCCAGGGCGAAGCCGCTGGACTCCTGGAGCGGGAACATGTCGACCCGCTTGCCGGTCTCCATCGGCTGGTCGGTCCAGCGGCCGAAGGTGGGGACGGGGATGGCGAGGGACTCGCGGACCATCAAGTGGTCTATCCAGGTGATGAGTTCGGTCGAGCCGTTGCCCATCGCCACGCACTGCGGGGGAAGTTGGAGCAGGCTGCACAGCTCGGCCGTGATGGTGTCGGCGCTGCTCGGGTAGTACGTGATGATGTCGCGCAGCCGGGACGCCATGGAGTCGAACATGGCGGGCGTGGGGAAATAGGGATTGCAGGGGATGCAGAAGTCGACCGGACCGGCTCCTTCGCCGCCCTCCCGCGTCAACGCCGCCATCGACGGGCTGTGTGCCGCGGTGCTGCGGAACAGCGAGGTGACGTTGTCAGCCAAGGGAGCCTCCGTATGGGGCGGGCCCGGCGGGGACGACCGGGCCCGTCGTCTTGGGTGGCCCGCGCGGGGGAGCGCGGGCCGCCCTTACATACGGAGACTGGTGTGACGCTGTTCAAACATTGAGAAGTCGGTGAGAACTTGTGCGCCACCCGTGAAGAAGGGGCACGCCCTTCCGTTTACGCGCCGAACGTGTGGACCGTCGTCGTCCGGTATGTCTGCCCCGGCCGCAGCACGGTCGAGGGGAACTTCGGCTGGTTCGGCGAGTCCGGGAAGTGCTGCGTCTCCAGGCAGAGGGCGTCGCCCTGGCGGTAGATGTGGCCGCCGGTGCCGACGAGGCTGCCGTCGAGGAAGTTGCCGGAGTAGAACTGGAGGCCCGGTTCCGTTGTGGCGATCTTCAGGGTGCGGCCGGAGGCGGGGTCGCGCAGGGTCGCGATCTGCTCCGGCTTGGCCGTGCTGCCCTTGTCGAGGACGTAGTTGTGGTCGATGCCCTTGCTGTACAGCAACTGCTGGTGGGCGGCCCGGAGGTCCTCGCCGACCGTCTTGGGGCGGCGGAAGTCGAAGGGGGTGCCCGCGACATCCGCCGGCTCGCCGGTGGGGATCAGCCCCGAGTCGACCGGGGTGTAGCGGGAGGCCGCGATCTCCAGCTCGTGATCGTGGACGGTGCCGCTGCCCTCGCCGGCGAGGTTCCAGTAGACGTGGCTGGTGAGGTTGACGACGGTGGCCTTGTCGGTGGTGGCCTCGTAGTCGATGCGCCAGTCGCCCTGCCGGGTGAGGGTGTACGTCACCTTCACCTTGAGCGTGCCCGGGTAGCCCATCTCGCCGTCGGCGCTCGTGTAGTAGAGGTACAGGCCGACGTCGGAGCCCTGGGTGAAGGGCTCGATGTCCCACACGCGCTTGTCGAAGCCCTGGGCGCCGCCGTGCAGGCTGTTGACGCCGTCGTTGACGTTCACCTGGTAGCTCTTGCCGTCCAGGGTGAACCGGCCCTCGGCGATGCGGTTGCCGTAGCGGCCGATGAGCGCGCCGAAGTACGGGCTGGAGGCGACGTAGTCCTCGATGTTGTCGAAGCCCAGGGAGACGTTGGCGTACCGGCCTGTGCGGTCCGGGATCTCCAGGGACTGGACGACGCCACCCCAGGAGAGGACCTTCAGGCGGGTTCCGCCGTTCTCCAGCGCCCAGCTGTGGACCTTCGTGCCGTCGGCGAGCTTGCCGAAGAGCGACTTCACCGGCTTCCTGCCTCCCGTGGAAGTGGAAAGGGCCCCGCCGGCAGGCGGGGCCCTCGGGTCATGGCCCAGTCGTTTACGAACCGACCTTGCGCTTGTTCCACACGTCGAAGCCGACCGCCGCCAGAAGCACCAGGCCCTTGATGACCTGCTGCCAGTCGGTGCCGATGCCGACGAGGTTCATGCCGTTGTTCAGCACGCCCAGGACCACACCACCGATGATCGCGCCGAGGACGGTACCCACACCGCCGCTCATCGACGCGCCGCCGATGAAGGAGGCCGCGATGGCCTCCAGCTCGAAGTTGAGGCCAGCCTTGGGCGAGGCCGCGTTGAAGCGGGCGGCGAAGACCAGACCCGCCAGGGCCGCGAGCATGCCCATGTTGAGGAAGACAAGGAAGGTGACCTTCTTGTCCTTGACGCCCGACAGCTTGGCCGCGGGCAGGTTGCCGCCGATCGCGTAGATGTGCCGGCCGAAAATGGCGTTGCGCATGACGTAGCCGTAACCGACCACCAGCACACCGAGGATGAGCAGCACGATCGGGGCGCCCTTGTAGCTGGCGAGCAGCATCGTGACGGTGGCCACGGCGGCCACCAGCGCGACGAGCTTGAGCACGAAGAGATTGGTGGGCGGCACCTCGAGGGCGAAGTCCTGCTGCCGCTTGCGGTCGCGGAGCTCCTGGAGCACCACGAACGCGATCACGGCGAGACCGAGCAGCAGGGTGAGGTTGTGGTAGTTGGTGTTCGGGCCGACCTCGGGCAGGAAGCTGTTGGCGACCTTCTGGAGGCCCTCCGGGAACGGGCCGATCGTCTGGCCCTCCAGGAAGATCTCCGTGAGCCCGCGGAACGTCAGCATGCCCGCGAGCGTCACGATGAACGACGGGATGCCCAGGTAGGCGATGAGGAACCCTTGCGCGGCGCCGGCCGCGGCTCCGATGGCCAGGCACATCACCAGGGCGATGGGCCAGGCGATGTCGTTGTTGACCATCAGCACGGCTCCCACCGCGCCCACGAACGCCGTCAACGAGCCGACCGACAGGTCGATATGGCCCGCGATGATGACGAGCATCATGCCGATCGCGAGGATCAGGATGTAGCTGTTCTGCAGCACCAGGTTGGAGACGTTGCGCGGCAGCAGCAGGTCACCGTCGGTCCACACGGCGAACAGCACCACGATCAGGCCGAGGGCGAACAGCATGCCGTACTGCCGCATGTTGCGGCGCATGCCGTCCAGCATCAGCTGAAGCAGGCTGTCACCGGTCGCCGAACCGCCCTTGCCGGGCGGCGCGGGGGCCGGCGTCTTGGCGGTCACATCCGTGCTCATCGGGTTACCTCTTTGTCCTTTGTCATCTGGCGCATCAGTGATTCCTGCGAGGCCTCCGCCCGCGAGAACTCACCGGTCAGCCGCCCCGCGGCCATCGTGTAGATGCGGTCACACATTCCCAGCAGCTCCGGCAGCTCCGAGGAGATGAAGACGACCGCCTTGCCCTCGGCGGCCAGCTGGTCGATGACCGTGTAGATCTCGTACTTGGCACCGACGTCGATACCGCGCGTCGGTTCGTCCAGGATCAGCACATCGGGACCCGCGAAGATCCACTTGCTGAGGACGACCTTCTGCTGGTTGCCGCCGGACAGCTTGCCCACCGGCTCGAAGACGGTCGGCGCCTTGATGTTCATGGACTTGCGGAAGCCCTCGGCGACCTGTCGTTCGTCGTGCTCGTCGACCACACCGCGCTTGGAGACCTTGCCCAGCGCGCTGAGCGAGATGTTCCGTCCGATGGTGTCGATGAGGTTGAGGCCGTAGTGCTTGCGGTCCTCGGTGACGTACGCGATGCCGTGCTTGACCGCCTCCGGGACGGACTTCGTACGGATCTCGGTGCCGTCCTTGAAGACCTGGCCGCCCGCGTACCGGCCGTACGTCCGCCCGAAGACGTTCATCGCGAGTTCGGTGCGGCCGGCGCCCATCAGGCCCGCGATACCGACGATCTCGCCCCGCCGCACGGACAGGGAGACGTCGTCGACCACCTTGCGCTGCTGGTCGATCGGGTGGTGCACGGTCCAGTTGCGGATCTCCAGGGCGGGCGCCTGGCCCTCCTCCGGCTGGTGCGGGGAGCGCTCCGGGAAGCGGTTCTCCAGATCGCGGCCGACCATCCCGCTGATGATCCGGTCCTCGGTGGTTTCCGGGGCCTTCACGTCGAGCGTCTCGATGGTCTGCCCGTCGCGCAGGATCGTCACCGAGTCGGCGACCTTGCGGATCTCGTTCAGCTTGTGGGAGATGATGATCGAGGTGATGCCCTGCTTCTTCAACTCCAGGATGAGATCGAGGAGTTTGCCGCTGTCCTCGTCGTTCAGAGCCGCGGTCGGCTCGTCGAGGATGAGCAGCTTCACCTTCTTCGACAGCGCCTTCGCGATCTCCACGAGCTGCTGCTTGCCCACGCCGATGTCGGCGACGCGGGTCTCCGGGTGGTCGGAGAGACCGACCCGGCGCAGCAGTTCGTTGGCGTGCTTGAGGGTGTCGTTCCAGTTGATGAGCCCGCGCTTGGCGTGCTCGTTGCCTAGGAAGATGTTCTCCGCGAGGGAGAGGTAGGGCACCAGGGCCAGCTCCTGGTGGATGATCACGATGCCGTGATGCTCACTGGCCCGGATGTCCTTGAACTCGCAGACCTCTCCTTCGAAGAGGATTTCGCCCTCGTACGTCCCGTGCGGGTGGACGCCGGAGAGGACCTTCATCAAGGTCGACTTGCCGGCGCCGTTCTCCCCGCAGATGGCATGGACCTCGCCCTGCTGGACGGTCAGTGTGACGTCCGACAGTGCTTTGACGCCGGGAAAGGTCTTGACGATCGAGCGCATTTCCAGGACGGGTCCCGCCATGGTCTTGCCTTCCAATCAGTTGGAGCCGGCGGTTACTTGAGGTCGCTTGCCTTGTGGTAGCCGGAGTCGATGACGACCTTCTGGTAGTTGGACTTGTCGACGCTGACCGGCTTCAGCAGGTACGCGGGCACGACCTTCGCGCCGTTGTCGTAGGTCTTGGTGTCGTTGACCTCAGGCTTCTTGTCGTTCAGCACCGCGTCGACCATGTTCGAGGCCACCTTGGCGAGTTCGCGGGTGTCCTTGAAGACGGTCTGCGTCTGCTGGCCCGCCTCGATCGACTTCAGGGAGGCGACCTCGGCGTCCTGGCCGGTGACGATCGGCAGCGGCTTGCTCTTGGAGCCGTAGTCGTCCGACTTCAGCGCCGAGAGGATGCCGATGGAGATGCCGTCGTACGGCGAGAGCACCGCGTCGACCCGCTGGCTCTTGTAGGCGGCGGTCAGGATGTCGTCCATGCGCTTCTGGGCGGTGCCGCCGTCCCAGCGCAGGGTGGTGACCTGGGTCAGCTTGGTCTGGCCGGACCTGACGACGAGCTGCTTCTTGTCGATGTAGGGCTGAAGCACCTTCATCGCGCCGCCGAAGAAGTAGCGGGTGTTGTTGTCGTCGTTCGAGCCGGCGAAGAGCTCGATGTTGAACGGGCCCTTCTTGCTGCCGTCCTTCAGGCCGAGCTTCTCGACGATGTAGTTGCCCTGGAGCTCGCCGACCTTCTCGTTGTCGAAGGACGCGTAGTAGTCGACGTTCTCCGTGCCGAGGATCAGGCGGTCGTAGGAGATCACCGGGATGTCGGCGTCCTTGGCCTGCTGGAGGACGTTGTTCATCGACTTGTTGTCGATGGACGCGATGATCAGCGCCTTGACGCCCTGCGTGATCAGGTTCTCGACCTGGGAGACCTGCTGGTCCGGGTCGTCCTCGCCGTAGACCAGCTTGGTCTTGTAGCCCTTCGACTCCAGGTTCTTCTTGACGAAGTCGCCGTCGAGGATCCAGCGCTCGGAGGACTTGGTCGGCATGGCGATACCGATGGTGGCGCCCTTGGTGCTGCCCGACCCCTCCTCGCTGCCGCCTTCGCTGCTCTGGCCGCAGGCGGACAGAGTGAGGGCGAGGGAGGCCGAGGTGGCTATGGCGGCGAGTGCGGCTCGACGAGTACGCATGATCATCTTCCTTGATGTGTGGGGCGGGCTCGGTCTGGCTTTGCGGGGCCGCTGCGTGGCACGCATGCGAGGTGAGACCGAGTAGAGGGTGTGTCGGATTCTGTGCGGCCGCGTCGTCTTTTGTGAAGGGGCGTTGTCCGGAATGTTATGAGGGTGTATCGAATCGACGCAGATCACCGGGCAGCCGGGAGCCGAGCGGGGCCATGTCGTCGCCCACTCCGTGCCGTGCCAGGAGGTCCAGGGCGAGCCGGCCGCGGCGCACCCTCTCGCGGGCGGTGTTCAGGGTCAGGTCGCGCATGTGGTGCCCGTACGGGTAGATCCCCGGGGCCTTTGACAGACCGAACTTCAGGTAGATCGGCGCGCCGCGCCGGATCAGCTCGGCGACCTCGTACATCCGCACGTAACCGCCGAGATCGTCGGGGGCCTCGATGTACATGTCCATGGGGGCGGCGGAGATCCGCCGGATCTCGGTGAGGTGGTCGAGCGTCAGATCGCTGGGCACGTTGATCGAGTCGCTGCCCAGGTTCTCGTACACGGCGTACGCGGCCGGGTTGACGGGCCCGATCAGCGCGGACACCTTGAGCGTGGTGTCGGCCGGGATGATCCCGGCGCGGCGCGCCCGGTGCAGCGTCCACAGCACACCCTCGTCGGCGACGAGGAGGCACTTGACGCCCAGCTCGGTGGCGCGGACGGCGTCTTCGACACAGCCGGCGACCGCGTCGTGGCCGCGGGCCCGCAGGCCGCCGCCGCGCGAGTCGGTCCGGGTCGAGCCGCCGATGTCCCAGGTGCCGCGCGGGCCGGTGAACAGGCAGAGCTCGATGTCACGCTCGGCGGTGGCGTCGACCATCTCGGTGATCTCGGCGTCGGTCAGCATCCACACACCGCTGCCCTGGCTGATCCGGTGGATCGGCACGTCGAGGCGCGAGGACTCCTTGAGGACGACGGCCAGCGCCTCGGGGCCCTCACACGAGGGGATCTCGGTGCGCCAGCGGCCGCCGCCGGGGAAGGCGTGCGGCGAGGCGTCGGCAGGGTCGAGGGCGGGCGCGCCCAGGCCGAGAGTGGTGAGCGCCTGCTCACCGGGCCTGCGGGCTGCCGTGGCGGAAGCGTCGGTCGTCACAAGCTGTCCTTCGTGTTCGATATTTCGGACGAGGTTCGCGGCTCAAGTCGTGGGGGCTTGGGTGTACGCCGGTACGGGGACCGTCAGGTCGCCCCCGTACCGGCGTACGTCTTAGGGGCGGAGCAGCACCTTGCCCACCTTCGGATCACCGGATCCCACCAGCTCGATGGCCTCGGCGAACCCGTCGAGCGGCAGCTCGTGCGTGACCAGCGGCAGCGGATCGAGCAGCCCGGCCCCGAACACCCGCACCGTGTGCGCCCAGGCGTCCGGCGGTGCCCCGAAGACGGTGTGCACCTCCAGCTGCCGTACGACCAGGTCGGTCGGGTCGAGACCCTCCGCGCCCGGCGCCGGGATGCCCGTCAGGACCAGGCGCCCGCCACGCCTGAGCAGGGAGGCGGCGGTGCGCGCGGCGGACGCGGAACCGGCGGTCTCGATGACGACGTCGAAGTCGTCGGGGAGCGGCTGGTCTTTCGTCCGGAAGTCGCTGGCGCCGAACCGTCTCGACAACGCCTCGCGGTCGTTCCGCGTGCCGACGACCAGCAGCTCCGCAGGGGAGCCCGCTTTCAGGAACTGAACGGCGAACATGCCGAGGGTGCCGGTGCCGACGACGGCCACCCGCTCACCGGGCAGCGCGTTCGCCTTGATCGCGGCGGCCGCGATACATGCGGCCGGCTCCAGCAGGGCCGCCGCCGTCAGGTCGGCGTCGTCCGGCAGGGCGTGCAGCAGCCGGGCGGGCAGGGTGAGGGTGGTGGCCATCGCCCCGGGCTGCGTGAACCCGGTCTCCTCGTACCCCGCCGTGCACAGCGTGGTCTCGCCCGCGTGGCAGCGGTCGCAGACCTGGCAGTTGCGGAAGCCCTCCCCCACGACCTTCCGGCCGACGAGCGACTCGGGCACGCCCGCGCCCACCTTCTCGACCGTCCCGGACCACTCGTGGCCGGGGGTCAGCGGGTAGCGGACGTACCCCTCGGGCCGGTTGCCCTGGTACACCTCGCGGTCGCTGCCGCAGATGCCGACGGCGTGGACGTGCACCAGCGCCTCGCCGGCTCCGGGGTCGCGGGGCGTGTGCGCGGTGAGCCGGTGCTCACCGGGCGCCTCGACGACGACGGCCGTGCTCACTTGGCACCCTTCGGCTTGCGCTGCTCCCAGCCCTCGGCCCACAGGTCGAAGCGGGCCTGCTGCTGCGGGAACTCGGCGGCGGCGTCGATGTCCAGCTCGACACCCAGACCGGGAGCGTCGGAGAGGTGGAAGTACCCGTCGATCACCTCGGGCGCGCCCTTGACGACCTTCTTGATCTCCGCGTCCGCGAAGTCGTTGAAGTGTTCGAGGATCTTGAAGTTCGGGGAGGTGAAGCCGACCTGGAGGGAGGCGGCGGTGAGGACCGGGCCGCCTACGTTGTGCGGGGCGACCAGCACGTAGTGCGTCTCGGCGGTCGCGGCCAGCTTCCTGGTCTCCCAGATACCGCCGATGTGACCGACGTCCGGCTGGATGATGTCGACGGCCTGGCTCTCGAAGAGCTCCCGGAACTCGATGCGATCGTGAATCCGCTCACCCGTGGCGACCGGGATGTCGACCTTGGCGGCGACCTTCTCCAGCGCCTTGAGGTTCTCCGGCGGTACGGGCTCTTCGAGCCACGCGGGCTTGAAGGGCGCGAGGTCCTTCGCCAGCCGGACGGCGGTGGCGGGGGAGAAGCGGCCGTGCATCTCCAGCATCAGCTCGGCGTCCGGCCCGATGGCGTCGCGCACGGCCTCGATGAGGGAGACGGCGTACAGGCTCTGCTGGTGGTCGAGCTCGAAGTGCCCGGTGCCGAAGGGGTCGATCTTGAGCGCCTTGTAGCCGCGCTCCATGACCTCCTTGGCGGCCTTGTGGTAGGCCTCCGGCGTCCGCTCGGTCGTGTACCAGCCGTTGGCGTACGCTTTGACCTTGTCGGTCACCTTGCCGCCCAGCAGCTGCCAGACCGGCACGCCGAGGGCCTTGCCCTTGATGTCCCAGCAGGCCATCTCGACGACGGCGATCCCGGACATCACGATCTCGCCGGCCCGCCCGTAGTCGCCGTACTTCATACGCCGGACGAGGTCTTCCGTGGCGAACGGGTCCGAGCCCACAATGTGATTGGCCTCGGCCTCCCGCAGATAGCCGATCAGCGCGTCGGTGTGGCCCAGCATGCGGGTCTCTCCGACACCCGTGATGCCCTCGTCGGTGTGCACCAGGACGTAGGTCAGGTTGCGCCACGGCGTCCCGACCACGTGTGTGCTGATTCCGGTGATGCGCACGGAAGTAACCCTTCGGCTGTTCGAGATTTCGTCACATGTTCGAAATGCTGGGCAGACAGTAAAGACCGCGTGAGCGGGGTGTCAATGGGTCGAACGGGAAACGATTTCGATAGGTTCGACACCCCTTTCGGAAGTCGGGAGCCGGCGGTGTGCGCCAGGTCACTCGAGTCACCGCGCCGTATGGCCGGTTTCCCACACAACATTCACAGGCGGGCCCGGGAACATGACCAACCAGGAACCTAGTCTTCCCGCGTCATGGACTACTGCCACCCGTGCCGAAGGCACCTGAACGGCGCCCTCGCCTGCCCGGGGTGCGGCACGTCTGCCGAACAGCTGGGCGCGTATCCGCCCGCCACGTACGAGCCGAAGCCGTACACGCAGGAACCGTATACGCGGGAACCGCAGACGCAGGACGCGTCGGCGCACGAGGCGCCGGTCGACTCGGACGACCGCGACGACCGCGGCGGTCATGACGATCACGAAGGCGGGAGCGGCGAACCCCAGGGGCGAGCCGCGCGCCGCCGCGAGCAGGGCCGGGGCGGCCGGCGGGGCTCCGGAGGGGCGGCCGGCGCACAGGACGCAAGTCGTCGCGACCGCAAGGCCGCGGCCCACCGCCGGCGCCGCAGACGCGTGGTGCTGATCACCGTCGGCTTCGCCCTGGCGGCGGGCGGCCTGAGCCTGGCCGAACTCGGCGTGGAGGCGCCGGGGTTCTCCTCCCCCCGCGCCCCCACGGCGGCCGAAGGGGATTCGTCCGAGGTCGACGGGTCGGCAGCAAAGCCGAGCACGTCCGCGCAGCCACCGGACGGCAGGACGGACACGGGCGTGAACAGGCCCTCCGCCTCCCCGAGCCGCTCCGCCTCCCCGTCGGCATCAAAGTCCTCGAAGGACGACAAGGCCACGCGGGCCCCGGACGAGGAAGCCCAGCCGACCACCCGCCCCGGCTCCTCCGGGCCGACCTCCGGACCGACGGCCCCGTCGGACCCGGGCGCGGACCCCACTCCGACCGCCGGCCCGACCGCATCCCCGCAGCCGTCGCCGTCGGAAACGTGCACGCGCTTCCTGTGGTGGTGCTCGTAGAGCTCCGGGCGCGCGGACCACTCCGCGCCCGATCGCGTCGAGCGTGCGTCCTGTGAGCCGTTGAGCGGGCGGCGGCCCGGCTGGACGGCCGTCCAGGACGGCGCGGCCGATGTCCCGGTAACGCGCACATCGGCCGGCACGGGTTCCGGTTCGGCGCGTTCCCGCCGCACAGGCCGTCGTCGGGTCGCCGCTCGGTGCGGGCGCCTCGGACGGCCATCAGGCCTCTGAACAGGGGAGATGTGTCACGGCTGTCAGTGCGTTATGGAACCGTGACGGGCTTCCGCTGTAGCCCCCCTTGACCACCATGAATTGTTAGCGCTCACAATGACGTCCGCATTCACCAGTCAGCCTTCAACGCGAAACACGGGAGTTACGAGCGTTGTGCCCCTAATGCCCCAACTCCCCTTCCCTCCCCGTGCGGTTGGAATCACCGGAATCCCGGCGTGAAGTCGGCGGCGCGGGATCAGCCATCCGCATCACAGGACTTATCGGCAGACGAGCGCCAAGGAGGTGCGGCCGTGACCCACACACAACTTCGGCCGCCCACCATGGCCGACGTGGCGCGCCTGGCCGGCGTGTCCCATCAGACCGTGTCCCGCGTGCTGGGGGATCACCCCAACGTGCGGGAGGAGACGCGGGCCCGGGTGCTGCGGGCTATCGAGGAGATGGGCTATCGCCGCAACTCCTCCGCACGAGCCCTGGTGACCCGGCGCACCCGGACGCTGGGTGTGGTCGCCTCCGACACCACCCTCTACGGGCCGGCCAGTACGCTGTTCGCGCTCGAGGAGGCGGCACGCGCCGAGGGCTATCTCGTCTCGACGGTCAGTCTGCGCAAACTGACCATGGAGGAGCTGTCCGAGGCCCTCGACCACCTCAGCGAGGGCGGGGTCGAAGGAGTGGTCGCCATCGCTCCGCAGCGGTCGGCGGTGGACGCTCTGGCCGAACTCCGCCACCCGTTCCCCGTGGTGGTCGTGGGCAGCGGGCCGGGAGTTGACATCCCCAGTGTCAGTGTGGACCAGCACCTCGGGGGGCGGCTGGCCACCGGCCATCTGCTGGCCGTCGGCCACCGCACGGTCTGGCACCTCGCCGGACCCGAGGACTGGCAGGAGGCGGCCGACCGGGCCGCCGGCTGGCGGGAGACCCTCGAAGCGGAGGGTCTCGATCCGCCCATGCTGCTGCGGGGGGACTGGAGTCCGCTGTCGGGCTACCGGGCGGGCCAGGAACTGGCCGGCTGGGTGGGCCGGGGGCTGACCGCCGTCTTCGTCGCCAACGACCAGATGGCACTGGGGGTGCTGCGGGCCCTGCGTGAGGCGGGGGTCCGAACTCCCCAGGACGTCGCGGTGGTCGGCTTCGACGACATCCCGGAGTCGGAGTTCTTCGCTCCGCCGCTCACCACCGTCCGGCAGGACTTCTCGGCGGTGGGCAAGCGAGGCATCGCACTGCTCCTGGATCTGATCGAGGGCCGACCCCCCGCCACCACGTCCCGGATCGCGATCGAACCCCAACTCGTCGTGCGCGCCAGTACGTTCCCGTACACCGCCCAATCGGAGCGCGCACCTCTCTGACCGACCACTCGGACGCACGCGCCCAGCGGTGTGGCCGATATACCGAACGATGATCGACAGGCTGGACGCAGTATGGCCGGTCCCATCGAGTACCAGCAGGTCCGCCCCTGGACCGGCTCTTCAAAGGAGAAGAACATGCTCAACAGACGAAACTTCCTCACCGCGGCGGTCGGCGTGGCAGCCGCGGGCGGCCTGGCGGCCTGCGCCAAGGAGGACGACAGCTCCACCGGCTCCTCCTCCGGGGGCGGCACCAAGGCGATCACGCTCGGCTTCTCCCAGGTCGGCTCGGAGAGCGGTTGGCGCAGCGCCAACACCACCTCGGTGAAGGACGCGGCCAAGGCGGCGGGCTACACCCTCAAGTTCTCCGACGCCCAGCAGAAGCAGGAGAACCAGATCTCCGCGATCCGCAGCTACATCACCCAGGGTGTGGACGTCATAGCCTTCTCGCCGGTGGTCGTCACCGGCTGGGACGCGGTGCTGAAGGAAGCCAAGGCCAAGAAGATCCCGGTCGTCCTCACCGACCGCTCCGTCGAGACCTCCGACGAGTCCCTGTACGTCACGCTCGTCGGCTCGGACTTCACGGACGAGGGCCGGCGCGCGGCCAAGATCCTGGAGAAGGTCCTGGAGAAGGCCGGCCACAAGGGCAACGTCAAGATCGCACAGCTGGAGGGCACCACCGGTGCCGCCCCCGCGATCGAACGTGCCAAGGGCTTCAAGGAGGTCATGGACGCCGAGCACAAGGACGACTGGAAGATCGTCGTCAGCCAGACCGGTGACTTCACCCGCGCCGGAGGCAAGCAGGTCATGGCGGCCTTCCTGCAGTCCAACCCGGACATCGACGTGCTCTTCGCGCACAACGACGACATGGGCATCGGCGCCATCCAGGCCATCGAGGCGGCCGGCAAGAAGCCCGGCAAGGACATCCTGATCGTCACGGTCGACGGCGTGAAGGACGGCTTCGTCGCCATGTCCGAGGGCAAGATCAACGCCATCGTCGAGTGCAACCCGCTGCTCGGCCCCCAGCTGATGGAGGTCGTGAAGAAGGTCAAGGACGGCGAGACGGTCGAGCGCTGGATCAAGACCAAGGAGAGCGACTTCATGCAGGACCAGGCCAAGGCCGCGCTCCCGACCCGCAAGTACTGACCGACCGCACCCACCGGCAGGGAGCTCCGCCCGACCAAGCCCTCCGTCCGGAGGGCTGTCCAGGGGGCTCCCTGCGGGCCTGAACGAAATCCATGAGGAGCGCTGCCATGGCAGAGCCGCTGCCCGTCCTGGAGATGACGGGCATAGTCAAAGAGTTTCCGGGGGTACGGGCTCTGTCGGGTGTCGACTTCCGGCTCTTCCCCGGCGAGATCCACGCCCTGATGGGCGAGAACGGGGCGGGGAAGTCCACCCTCATCAAGGTGCTGACCGGCGTCTACTCGCTGGACGGAGGCACGATCACCCTCGACGGTGAGTCCGTGCGGATCGGCAGCCCGCTGGAGGCACAGCAGGCCGGCATCAGCACGGTCTACCAGGAGGTGAACCTCTGCCCCAACCTGTCGGTGGCGGAGAACATCTTCATCGGACGCGAACCGACCCGTATGGGCCGCATCCAGTGGAAGCGGCTGCGCAAGGAAGCGGCGGAGCTGGTCGACCGGCTCGGCCTCGACATCGACGTGACCGCGCCCCTGTCCTCGTACCCGCTGGCCGTTCAGCAACTGGTCGCGATCGTACGGTCGGTGGGCACCGGCGACAGCGACGGCGCCGGAGCCGGCACCAAGGTGCTGGTCCTGGACGAGCCGACGTCCAGCCTCGACCGCGACGAGGTCCTCGAACTGTTCCGCCTGATGCGGCGGCTGAAGGACGAAGGCGTCGCGATCCTGTTCGTCTCGCACTTCCTCGACCAGATCTACGAGATCTGCGACCGGATGACGGTACTGCGCAACGGCACCCTCGTCGGCGAGCACATGGTCCGCGACCTCGACCAGGTCGGACTGGTCCAGCTGATGATCGGCAAGGCCCTGGACCAGCTGGAGGAGCTCCACGACCACCAACTGCACGCCGATGTCGGCGAATCGCTGGTCCACGCCGACGGGCTCGGCAGGACCGGTGCCATCGCCCCCTTCGACCTGGAGATCAAGAAGGGCGAGGTCGTCGGACTGGCCGGCCTGCTCGGCTCCGGCCGTACCGAACTCGCCCGGCTTCTCTTCGGCGCCGACCAGCCCGACAGCGGCAAGGTCAGCATCGGCGGAAAGCAGATCTCGATGAGCGCCCCGAACGACGCGATCGCCGCGGGCGTCGCGTTCTGCTCGGAGAACCGCAAGACCGAGGGCCTGGTACCCGACCTGACGGTGCGGGAGAACATCATCCTGGCCCTGCAGGCCGCGCGGGGCTGGACCCGGCCCGTCCCGGCCGCCCAGCGCGACGAACTCGTCGCCAAGTACATCAAGGCCCTGGACATCCGGCCCGCCAACCCGGAGGCCCGCGTCGGCCAGCTCAGCGGCGGCAACCAGCAGAAGGTGCTGCTCGCCCGCTGGCTCATCACCCAGCCGAAGCTGCTGATCCTGGACGAGCCGACGCGCGGCATCGACGTCGGCGCGAAGGCGGAGATCCAGAGACTCGTGGTCTCGCTGTCCGAGGAAGGCATGTCCGTGCTGTACATCGCGGCCGAGTTGGAGGAGGTGCTCCGGCTCAGTCACACCATCGGCGTGCTGCGTGACCGCAAGCTGGTCGCACAGATCGCCAACGGGCCCGAGATCACCCCCACCCGGATCCTGGAGACCATCGCGAGCGGAGAGCACCTGTGACCACCAATCCCCGATGGCGAGCGCTGACGCGCCATCAGTTGTTCTGGCCGGTCGCCGTGCTGGTCATCCTGCTGCTCGTCAACGTTCCCTTCACCCCCGACTTCTTCTCGATCAAGATGACGGACGGTCACCTCTACGGCAGCCTCGTCTCGATCGTGCTGTTCGGATCGCCGCTGATCCTGGTGGCGGTCGGCATGACGCTGGTGATCGCCACCGGCGGCATCGACCTCTCGGTCGGCGCCGTGGTCGCCATCACCGGGGCGCTGACCTGCTCGTACATCAGCGACCAGAAAGACCAGAGCGCCCTGGCCGGGGTCCTCCTCGCCATGGGCCTGGGCCTGCTGGCCGCGGTCGTCTGTGGCCTCTGGAACGGCTTCCTGGTGGCGAGGATGGGCATCCAGCCGATCATCGCCACGCTGATCATCATGGTCGCCGGACGCGGTGTCGCCCAGCTGATCACCGACGGCCAGATCATCACCATCAACAGCGAGCCGTACAAGCTGATCGGTGGCGGCTACTGGCTGACGCTGCCTTTCTCCATCTTCGTGGTGGCCGCGGTCGTGGCCGTCACCGTGGCCCTGACCCGCCGTACGGCTCTCGGTCTGCTGGTCGAGTCGGTCGGCGGCAACGCCGAGGCCAGCCGTCTGGTGGGCATCAGGTCCCTGCGCATCAAGATCATGGTGTACGTCTTCTGCGCGGGGTGCGCGGGCATCGCGGGCCTGATGATCAGCTCCAACACCTCGGCGGCGGACGGCAACAACGCGGGCCTGTGGATCGAGCTCGACGCGATCCTCGCTGTGGTGATCGGCGGCACCTCGCTCCTGGGCGGCCGGTTCTCCATCGGCGGCACCGTGGTCGGCGCCCTCGTCATCCAGACCCTGACCACCACGATCTACACCATCGGCGTGCCGACCCAGACCAACCTGGTCTTCAAGGCCGCCGTCGTCATCGTCGTCTGCCTGCTCCAATCCCCGAAGTTCCGCGCCAAGGTGTTCGGCGCCAGGGGCTTCGGCGGTAGGCGAGGCGGCATGCAGGCCGCGGCTGAGGCGGAGGCCGCCCCGGCGCCCGAGACCGTTCGCAAGATGGAGGTGTCGTGATGACCACGACCACCCAGAAGCCCACGGCGCCGGACCGCCGTCAGACGAGCAGGGCCGCCCGTTGGCTCGGCGACCGGCGTCTGCCCGTCCTGGTGACGGCGGGGCTCTTCCTCGTGATGTACATCATCGGTCTGAGCCGGTATCAGAACTACGGGTTCGCCGAACCGCAGGTCTTCATGAACCTGTTCGTCGACAACGGCTATCTGCTGGTCGCCGCGGTCGGTGCCACCTTCGTCATCCTGTCCGGCGGCATCGACCTCTCCGTCGGTTCCGTGATCGGCTTCACGACCATGTTCACGGCATGGTTGGTGGAGCGTCAGGGCCTGCCGATCCTGGTGGTGATACCCATGGCGCTCGCCGTGGGAGCCTTCGGCGGCTTCCTGATGGGATATGTGATCCACAACTTCGAGATCCAGCCCTTCATCGTGACTCTCGCAGGCCTCTTCCTTTTCCGGGGCCTGTGTCTGGTCATCAGCAAGGAGTCGATCTCCATCAGCGACTCCTCCGTGAGCAGCATGGCCCAGTCGCAGGTGTCACTGGGTGGGGCCTTCCTGTCGATCGGAGCCATCGTCGCGCTCGTCGTGCTGGCCGCGGCGTTCTACGTTCTGCACTACACGCGCTTCGGACGCCGGGTGTACGCCATCGGCGGCAACGAGCAGTCGGCCATGCTGATGGGCCTTCCGCAGGGCGGCACGAAGATCGCCGTGTACACCGTGAGCGGGTTCTGCTCGGCGCTGGCCGGGCTGCTCTTCACCCTGTACATCCAGTCCGGTGACCCGCTGCACGCCACCGGTATGGAACTCGACGCGATCGCCGCGGTCGTCATCGGCGGCACGCTGCTCACGGGCGGCTCCGGATATGTGATCGGCACGCTCTTCGGTGTGCTGGTCCTTGGCCTGATCAAGAGCATCATCCAGTTCGAGGGCACGCTCAGCTCTTGGTGGACGAAGATCGCCACGGGTGTGCTGCTCTGCGCGTTCATCCTGGTCCAGCGCTTCATGACAACCCGCCAGAAGACCTGAGCCGGCCGGCGTTTCCGGCCCGCGGCCCCTGTCGCCGCCGACGCTCTGCGTGGGCGGTGACAGGGGCCGCGGGCCGGTGCCGCGTAAGGCGGCGCCGCGGCGGCACGCGCCTTACGCTGCCAGCATCCGCCGCAGCAACCCCACCAGCATCAGCCGCTCCTCTTCGCCCAGCCCCGCCAGCGGCTCCAGCGCGAACCGCAGTCCCTCTCGCAGCTCCCGGGCTGTTCGGCGCCCCTCCGGCGTCGCCGCCGCCAGCTTCACGCGGCGGTCGGCCGGGTCCGGGCGGCGCTCCACCAGGCCTCGGGCCTCCAGGCGGTCCACGATGCCCGTGACGTTCGAGGGCTCGCACTTCAGCTTGTGCGCCAGTTTCCGCATCGGCAGGGGTCCGAGCGAGAGCAGGCTGAGCAGTTTCGCCTGCGCGCCGGTGAGCGCGTGCGTGCTCGCCGCCTCCTCGTACTCCTCGTGGTAGCGCGCCACGACGGATCCGATGAGGTCGACAACCTCCAGGGTCAGTTCATCGGGGCGGCGGGTCTGCGGTGGTGTGGCCATGCCTCTCAGGGTACCCGTTACTTGACACCATGAAATATTCAAACGACAGTTGTTTCAGGTACTGAAGTAAAGGAAAGGCGCAACTGATGATCAACCGCGAATGGCACCTGCTCTCCCGCCCCGTCGGCTGGCCGAAGCCCGAGGACTTCGCCCTCGTCGAGGCCGAGCTGCCGCAGCCGGGTGACGGTCAGGTCCTGGTCCGGAACAAGTACCTCTCCGTCGACCCGTACATGCGCGGCCGCATGAGCGCGGCCAAGTCGTACGCCGCCCCCTACGAGCTCGGCAAGGTCATGCACGGCGGCGCGGTCGGCGAGGTCGTCGCCTCCAACGCCGAGGGCATCGCCGTCGGCGATCACGTCCTGCACCAACTCGGCTGGCGCGAGTACGCCGCCGTGGACGCCAAGCAGGCCGTCAAGGTCGACCCGGAGGCCGCGCCCCTGTCGACGTACCTCGGCGTCCTCGGCATGACCGGCCTCACCGCCTACGCCGGCCTGCTGCGCACGGCCTCCTTCAAGGAGGGCGACTCCGTGTTCGTGTCCGGCGCCGCCGGTGCCGTCGGCAGCCAGGTCGGGCAGATCGCCAAGTTCAAGGGCGCCTCCCGGGTCATCGGCTCGGCCGGCTCCGACGAGAAGGTCAAGCTCCTCATCGAGGAGTACGGCTTCGACGCCGCGTTCAACTACAAGGACGGCCCGGTCTGGGAGCAGCTCAAGGAGGCCGCCCCGGACGGCATCGACGTCTACTTCGACAATGTCGGCGGCGAGCACCTCGAGGCCGCGATCGGCGCGCTCAACGTGCGGGGCCGGGTCGTGATCTGCGGCATGATCTCGCAGTACAACGCGACCGAGCCGACTCCCGGACCGCACAACATGGTCAAGATCCTGCAGAACCGGCTCCGCGTCGAGGGTGTTCTGGTCACTGACAATTACGATCTCCAGCCGCAGTTCGTCCAGGAAGTCGGCCCCTGGGTCGCCTCTGGAGCGCTCAAGTACCGCGAGACCGTCGTCGAGGGCATCGAGAACAACCTGGAGGCCTTCCTCGGCGTCCTGCGCGGCGACAACTCCGGAAAGATGATCGTCAAGCTCTGAGCGGGCTGAGCCGAGCGGCGGCGCCTTTCAGGCCGTTACGCTGCCCGCCCGCGTTCGTTGCGTATGGCGGAGGCCGCACCCCTGGACGTGGGGTGCGGCCTCTGTCCTTTCCTCGCTCAGCCCATGGCAAGGGCCGCCGTGTGCGCCGCCCGCGCCAGCCGGTCGTTCTCCGGCGCCGCGCCGCCCGGGAAGGCCATCCGCCGCCGCGTGTAGCCGTACGCCAGCCCGCTGCGCGGATCTGCGAAGGCCTGCGAACCGCCCGCGCCGCTGTGCCCGAACGCCCCGGCGCCCAGGAACGGGTGCCACATGTCGGCCGTGGCCTGGAAACCGAGCCCGAACGACTTGTGCGCCCGGGCCACCAGGTCGTACCCGACCGAGTGGATCTGCCCGACCTCGGCGACGGTGTCCGGCTTCAGCAGCGGCGGCCGGCCGTCCATCTCGCTGATCGCCGCCGCGTACATCCCGGCGAGCCCGCGCGCGGCGGCCACACCGCCCGCCGACGCCGGGCCCTTGGCGCGTACGGCACGGGAGTTGGCGTAGTCCGCCAGGCTCCCCGGGTTCGGCACATGCTCGTTGAACGCGATCGAGGCCAGCGTGTGCGGCCCGCTCGGCGCCGCGTCCAGCACGGCCTGCTGCTGCGCCGTCGGGGCCATCGGCTGCACGGAGCGGTAGCGGATCTCCAGGGACTCGGGCAGCCCCAGGAAGAAGTCCAGCCCGTACGGGGCGCGGACCCGCTCCTCGTACACCTCCTGGAGCGTACGGCCCGTGGCACGGCGTACGACCTCGCCGGTCAGCGCGCCGATGACGAGGGCGTGATAGCCGAAGGCGGTGCCCGGCCGCCAGAACGGCCGCTGGTCCGCGAGCCGTTCGGCGACCGCCCGGTCATCGGTCAGCTCCTGGGCCGTGAACCCGGCGTCGAGCCCGATCAGGCCCGCCCGGTGCGCGATCAGGTCGCGCAGGGTCAGCCCGTTCTTGCCCTCCGCCCCGAACTCCGGCCAGTAGTACGTCACTTTTCGGTCCAGCTCGAGCGTGCCGTCCTGCACGAGGAGCGCGGCCACCAGGTGCGCCGCCCCCTTGGTCGACGAGAACACGCCGTAGAGGGATCCGCCGTCCGCGCCGTCCCCGGCCCACAGGTCGACGACCTTGCGGCCGTGCACGTAGGCGCACAACTGCCCTTCGTAGTCGGGCCGTTCCCGCGCCACGAACGTGGCGAACTCCTCGCGTACCGTCTCGAAGCCGTCCGCGACGGTGCCGTGGATCTCCTGTGTCATCCGCTCTCCTCACCTGTACCGCTGCTCACGGGTGCCACTGTGAACAATGCCCGTCCGACCTGGGCGAATTCCCCCTTCGGGTGGTCCCGGAAGAGTGGTTCCGTGCCGAACAGGACAGCGCCCGGACCGCTGATCACCGAGGCCTGCCCCGCCGCGTCCGCCGGACCGCCGGAGCCGTCCTCCCGCGCCCGCCAGTGCCCGGAGACGAGCGGAGCGCCGGTCGCGTACGACTGCTCCACCCGGACCTCGGGCCCGAGGTCGGTGAACCAGACGGGTGCGTACACGAACCCGTGGCCGGGCGCGCCGGCCGTGACCGGCCCCGAGTTCACCACGCGCACCACGCCGTTGGCGTCCTCGTTGCCCTCGACCGGTTTGGCCGAAAGCAGCCCTTCCGCCGAGCTGAGCGCCGCTCCGGTCGTACCGCGCCCCACGAGCCCATGCTGGTCCAGGAACCCGTCCAGGGCCGTGCGCGCTCCGGCGTTCAGGGCGCCGTGATCCAGCCCCGCCGACACGAACAGCACATCCGCTCTCGACCAGTCGAAGCCCGCGTTCAGCACGGCCGTCGAGACGGGCGTGACCTCGAAGTTCATCTCCCGCAGCGCGAACAGCTCGCCCGAGGTGACGGCGGCGGCCACGCGCGGGCGGCGCAGTTCGGTCGTGCCGGTCAGCTTCGTCGCGTCGAAGACGACGTCGTAGGTCCGTGCGAGTGTCGTCGCGTTGACACGTGCCGACGCCGGCACGATCGCACTGCCGTCGGCCGCCTGCCGTACCGAAACGCCCTGCTGGAGAAGGGCGTTGAGCGCGGCGATCTCCTGCGGGTCGTCGAGCCGCAGTCGCAGGTCGCCGCGCGGGGCGACGTACCCGACGTCCGTGGCCGCGCTCACCGTCCGCAGCGGCACGCCCGTCAGACCGCCGGAGGTCACCGGCCGCACCGTGGCGCCCCACAGGCGGCCCAGGCTCCAGCCCGAGATGTCGTACATCACCGAGACCTTGTCGCTGATGTCCCGCCCGTCGGCAAGCAGCACGTTCGCGAGGCCGCGCTTGGGCTGGCGCATGTCGACGACGTACGAGCCCTTCGCGTACGACCGTCCGGCGAGCCGGAAGTCGCGGGCCGCCCGGGTGACGCGGACGTCGTTGGCGAGGAGGTGGTCCACCAGGCGGGCGGCGGCGGTGGCCGAGCGCTGTCCGGTGCCGCCCGCCGGAATGACGTACGCGCGCGGGAAGTCGGTGGTGTAGACGTCCTCGGGGCCGATGCCCACAACGCCCGGGACCGTCTCCTCGGACAACGGCACCTGGGCCGCGCCCGCCGCCCCGCGCCGGAAGACCTCGATCTGGTCGGCGACGAGCGAAGTGCGGTTCGTCCGCACGAAGTCGAGGGTGGACCGGATGGCCGCGCCCGCCACGTCCACGTTGATCGCGGACCGGCGGCGCAGTTCGGCCTCCGGGAGGCTGGTGTAGGCCGCGTTGTTCACCGCCAGCGGGATCTCCACCGTGTGCGCGGCGACCGTGCCGTGGAAGGCCGCGTACTGCGGGGTGAAGATCGGGGGCCAGTCGTCCCAGCCCTCCTCCTGGTCGCGGAAGGGGATCTGGGCCGGTTCGACGCCGTCCTTCGCAGGCGTGTGGCCGAGGCCGTTGACGGCGGCCTCCATGCCGAGCGCGTTGGCGTAGGTGTTCTTCAGGAACAGGTCGTACTCGTAGTTCTCGCCGTGCGGGGGAGTGGTGGGCTCGATGAGCGTGCCGTTGACGTAGCCGTGCAGGTCGAGCATGACGGCCGGCTGCTTGTCGATCTCGATCTGCCGCATCGCGCGCACCTCGGGCTGCGAGGCGGTGACGAAGTCCCGGTTCATGTCGAAGCCGTTGGCATTGGCGCGGGTGCCGGCGATCCGGCCGTCCGGGTTTGCGGTGATGTTGAAGTAGAGGCGGCTGTGGGAGAGAAGGTCCTTGGTGCGGGCGTCCTTCGCGGTCGCGAGCTGCTCGACGATCCTCAGGGAGGCGTCGGTGCCCTCCCACTCGTTGCCGTGGATGTTGTTGTTGAAGAAGACGGGAGCCTTGTAACCGGCCTTGATCGCCGGGTCCTTGGCGGCCCGGACAGGCGCGTTCTCGATGAGCTCGCGCATCCGCTCCTGGGCGCGGGCCTGGCGGGCGCTCTCCGGGGCGGTGACCGTGACGAGGTAGAGCCGGTGCCCGCCGGCCGAGCGGCCCGCGACCTCGACACTCACCCGGTCGCCGAGCCGTTGCAGGGCGTTCAGCTTCGGGGCGATCGCGTGGTACGGGGTGAGGCCGAGCTTGATGGACTTGTCGGCGGGGTTCTCCGGGTCGGGGGTCAGGACCTGTTCGCGCGGATAGCCGCGCGCCGTGCCTGTGTCGGCCGTTGGGGTCGCCGAGCCGGCGAGGGCCCGCTCGGCGGCGCTCTCGGGCGCGCGGGCGGCGCGCTCGTCGACGGCGGGGCCCTCACGGGTGACGTCCCGGGAAACGGAGGGCTCGGTCTCCGCGTTGGCCGTACGGGGGGCGAGCAGGAGTGAGCCCGCCGTGGTGACGGCGAGGGCCGTGATCAGAACGGGTCTCGCAGGAACGGTTCTCGTGGTGCGCACGCGTACCTCCTCCGGGGCTTCCTCAGATCGGTACGGCGAGGTGTACCTGTTCGACTCAACCGCAACAAGAGGTAGTTGGTGTCGCGGATGCCCCGGATGGCGCATCCGAGGGGTTTGGGACCGGGCATGCTGAGGGGCGGAACACCGGACAGCGCACAGGGCGACGGCGTGTGAGGCGAGGAGAGAGTCCATGGCAACGATCCCTTCGCTCCCCAGCAGGGGCGACGTGCTGCGCATGGCGCGCAACACCACCGACATCACCGGCCAGCTCCTGGACACGGCCGGGAACATCACCCGAATAGCCATCAACACCTTCGACCCGCGCGACGGTTCGGGCAGCGAGGTGCTGCGCGTCCTGCGCGAGACCACCGCCGAACTGGCCGAGGCGAGCGAGTCCCCCGAGGCCCAGGAGGCGTTCTACCGGATCGTCGACACCCTGATGCGGCTCGGCACGAGCGGGGCGCCGCTGGCCGTGCACCCGGTGAGCGAACCGGCCCAGGCGCTGCTGGCGGCCCTGGGTGACAGCCTGCTGCCGGTCCTGGACGCCGTGGAGCCCGCCGTCGAGGAGTTCGCGGCGGCGCTCGGCGACCTGGTCGAGGCGACGTCACCGCTGCTGCCCGCGACGGCGGGCGTGGCCGCGGGCGCGCTGCTCGCGCTCACCCCCGTGCTACGGGAGGCGGCCGAGGTGCTGCGCGACTCCAGCCCCGAACTCCGAAGGATCGCCGACGCCCTGACGGCCGCGCTGGCCCCGCTGATGCCCTTGCAGGTGGCCCTGGCCGAACGCGCGGCCACCGCCGGAGGGGGCGTGATCCGCGCGACGTTCCCGCCGCTTGCCGACCTCACGGAGGCGGCAGCGGCGACGGCGAAGGCGGCGCGACCGGTGCTGATCGTGGGAGAGGAGTTGGTGGTGTCCGGCTTGGAGCGACTCCAGCCGCTCCTGATGGCCACCGCGTCCCGCACCGGCCGCCTGGCCCGGGCGGCGGCGGTACGCGTATCGGCGGCGGTGTCTCCGACGGCGGAACCAGGAGTTGTGGTGGCGGTGACGCCGGTGTGACCGCGCGCCCTGATGAAGCGCCCCGATAGAGTTTCCCCATGCACGATCTCGGGGCGGGATTCCAGTACCTCCTGCAAGGGCAACGCTGGGTGGCCCGGCACGGCAAGCAGTACGGCTTCGGACTGCTTCCGGGCCTGATCACCCTCGTCCTCTACGCGGCGGCGCTCGTCGCGCTCGCGCTGTGGGGCCAGGACTTCGTCGCCTGGGCGACCCCCTTCGCCGACGACTGGTCGAGCCCCTGGCTCGGACTCTTCCGCGGCTTCCTCACCGCCGTACTGTTCGCCCTCGCCCTCCTCCTGTCCGTCGTCACCTTCACCGCGGTCACCCTGCTCATCGGCCAGCCCTTCTACGAGAACCTCTCCGAGAAGGTCGACCGGGACGTCTCCCCGGACGGCACCGCCCCCGAGTCCGGCCTGCCGCTCTGGCGCGAGCTGTGGATCTCGGCCCGCGACAGCCTCCGTATCGTGGCGCGCGCCGCCGTCTGGGGCGTCCTCCTCTTCGCGCTCGGCTTCCTCCCGTTCGTCGGCCAGACGGCCGTCCCCGTGATCGGCTTCTTCGTCACCGGCTTCTTCCTCACCGAGGAACTCACCGCCGTCGCCCTCCAGCGCCGCCGCGTCGATCTCCGCGACCGCCTCACCCTCCTGCGCACCCGCAAGACCCTCATCTGGGGCTTCGGCACACCTTTGGCCGTCGCCTTCCTGGTCCCGTTCGTCGCGGTCTTCCTCATGCCGGGTGCGGTCGCGGGCGCCACGCTGATGGCCCGCGAACTGGCCGGCGAGGAAACGGCGGAGCCCGAGGAGAACGGCGATGCCCTGGACGAAGTGCACGCTTGACCTCAAGCATGCTTGAGCTTCTAGGTTCGTCACATGACGATCCAGACGCCCCAGACGCAGACGCCCCAGACGCAGACGATCAAGACGTACTCGCACGAGGAACTGGCCGCCCAGCCCATCGGCTGGTGGAGTTCGGAGACCGGCCGCCGCATGGTGGCAGCCCTGCGTGAGCGGCTCGCGGCGGAGGATCTCACCCAGCCGCACTGGTGGACGCTCAACCACGTCGCCGGAAAGCCCGGCACCTTCACCCGCGCCACGCTCTCCGCCCGCCTGACGGCGTACGACGACCAAGGCATCGACTTCGACGGCGTCTACGACGACCTGGTCGCCCGCGGCTGGATGACAGAGGCCGCGGGGACCAGGACGATGACGCTCACCGAGGCGGGCGAGGCCGGGCGGCTGCGCGCCCGCGAACGGAACCTGCGGGTCCACGAGCAGGCGCACGAGGGCGTCGACCCGGCCGACTTCGTGACCACGATCAACGTCCTGCGCCGCATGGTCGCCAACCTGGGCGGCGACGGCGACCTGCCGGACTGACGGCTCAGCCCCCGGCCGCCACCGCCAGGATCGTCCGCACCTGCGCGATGATGTCCAGCCGGTTCCGTACGAACTCCGGATCGGTCACGGTGCCGGTCGCCGGATCGGTGTTCCCCGCCCCGAACTCCAGTACGGGCGTGTGCACATGCCCGCCCGGCAGCACGTCGTGCAGCCCCAGCCGGTCCCGCAGCAGGGTGGCGCGGTAGGCGATCTCGTTGGACAGGTAGTTCCCGCCGCCGCCTTCCACGGCCGTCGAGCCGGTCGTCGGTCCGTCCGGCTCGACGACCGGATCGGTGCCGCCCGCCGGGATCTCGGTCACCTCCGTGTTGTCGTACACGGGGAACCGCCCGGTGTCCGCGGCCACGATGTCCTGGTACGGCAGGGTCGTCGTCGTCCACTGCGGCTGCGAGGCCGGGTCGGTGACCGGGACGGTCTCGGTCCGGCTGATGTTGTCGTTGTCCGGGAAGCCGCCCCGCCAGGCCCCGTTGGTCCGCTCGACGTCGAAGCGGCCCACGCGTCCCTGGCTCACGGTGGTGAAGAGATCCACCTTCTTCAGGTACGGCCGCAGCGTCCGCTCCACCGTGCCGTCGGCGAAGTCCTGCCAGCGCACAGGGAACACGACGGTCTCCACCCGGGCCGGCCCGTCCGCCGTCTCGATCACCGTACCGTCGAGCGCGAGGGCGGTGGCGCCCGAGGGGTTGGAGATCCGGACGTCCTGGTCCAGCGTGAACGGGTCGAACCCGGTCACCAGGATCCGCTTGACCTGCTCGCCCGGCGGATAGCGAACTGTGGTCTGCCCGCGCGAGGTCCGCTCCAACTCGTCGATCAGCGAGTCCCGTTGCGTGTCGGACAGCCCGAAGCCCGGCGCCCAGGTGCGCACCTCCCGGGTCATCCCCAGCCGCGCCCAGTACAACGGCCGGTCGTCGTCCCGGCTGAGGTCCCCTCCCTCGGGCCCCCGCCCCTGCGCCCGCTCCACGGCCCGCCGCCACAGCGCCGACCCTTCCCGTACGACGAGCCGGCGGGCCTCGGTGTAGGAGCCCGCCGAGCCGAGCGCGCGGGTGAACTCGGTGGTCAGGGCGTCGAATCCGGAGCGTCTGAGGATCTCCTGGGGCACGGCCTTGTCGAGCCGCTGCTCCTCGACGGTGGGGGAGGGGGCGGTTTCCGCGGCTGCCGTGGCGGTGGGAGCCGTCAGCCCCGCCATCAGGGTCAGTCCGAGGACACCGATCCGAACACGTAGAGAAGTCAAGGCAGTTCAGGCCCTTCTGTCGCCGTGGGGGGAAGCGTTGCTGCCCAACGGCCGCAGTATCGCGTGACAGAAGTGGTCTACGCCATGGGGTGTGACTCAGGAGACGGAATCATCTGTTCACCTTTCGCCGAGCAGCGCCGAGAAGGTCTGGATGATCCCGGGCCGCATCGCGATGGTTTCGGTCCTGGGTCCTTCGTAGGCGGCCGGGGCAGGATGGAGACGTCCGTGGACGTCGACGAGGAGGCACCCACATGGCACAGACCCTGGAAACCAGCGCGGCCGACGAACAGCGCGAGGCAGCCGTCGAGGCCGCCCTGCGCAAGCTCGACCTGGACGCCAAGGCCCGGCTGCTGGCCGGCCAGGACATGTGGTCCCTGCCCGCCCTGCCGGAGATCGGCCTGAGTTCCTTGGTCATGTCCGACGGCCCGATCGGCGTCCGGGGCGTGCGCTGGACCGCCGACGACCCGTCGATCGCGCTGCCCTCGCCGACCGCCCTCGCCGCCACCTGGGACCCGGAACTGGCCCGCAGGGCAGGGGTGTTGCTGGCCCAGGAGGCCCGCCGCAAGGGCGTCCACGTCCTGCTCGCCCCCACGGTCAACCTGCACCGCTCCCCGCTCGGCGGCCGTCACTTCGAGGCGTACAGCGAGGACCCGTACCTGACCGGGCGGATCGGCGCGGCCTATGTGACCGGCGTCCAGTCCGGCGGCGTCGGCACCACCGTCAAGCACTTCGTCGCCAACGACGCCGAGACCGACCGCCTCACGGTGAACAACCTGATCTCCGAACGCGCCCTGCGCGAGCTGTACTTGGCCCCCTTCGAGGCCATCGTCGAAAACGCCCACCCCTGGGGCATCATGACCGCCTACAACTCGGTCAACGGCACGACGATGACCGAGCACCGCTACCTGGTGCAGGAGATCCTGCGCGGCGAATGGGGCTTCGACGGCTTCAACGTCTCCGACTGGACCGCCGCCCGGTCGACCGCAGGCGCCGTCGAGGGCGGCCTCGACGTCGCCATGCCCGGCCCGAAGACCGTCTACGGCGACGCCCTCGCCGCAGCCGTACGGGGCGGCGAGGTCGAGGAGGCCAAGGTCGACGGGGCCGTACGCAACGTCCTGCGGCTCGCCGCCCGCGTCGGCATCCTGGAGGGCGCCGACCCGGTGGTGACCGAGCTGCCGGACACGGTCGACGGCGAGGCCCTGGCCCGCGAGATCGCCCGCCGCTCCTTCGTCCTCGTGCGCAACGAACGCGACGCCCTGCCCCTGAAGCAGGGCACGGTCGCCCTCCTCGGCGCCGCCGCCCGCGACGCCCGGGTCCTCGGCGGCGGCTCCGCCACGGTCTTCCCCGCCCGGATCGTCTCCCCGCTCGACGGCCTCACCGCAGCTCTCCCCGAAGGCGCCCTCACCTACGCCGTCGGCGCCGACCCGAACACCGAACTCGCCGTCGCCGACAAGGGCTTCGAGCTGCGCGCCGTCTGCCGTGACGCCGACGGCCAGGTCATCGGCACGGGCACGGCACCCAGCGGCCAGATCCAGTGGATGGGCGCCGACCTGCCCGAGGGAGTCACCCACGCCGCCCTCCACACCGTCGAACTCACCGGCACCTTCACCCCGCGCGAGACGGGCCCGCACACCTTCGGCATCAAGGGCCTGGGCGCCTTCACGCTCACGATCGACTCCGCGACGTACTTCGACGACATCCAGCGCCCCGCCGCGGACGACGCCTTCGAGGCGTTCTTCGGCGCGCCCGTGCCCCGTGCCCAGGCCGAACTGACCGCGGGCGAACCGGTGGAGGTGTCCCTGACGTACGGGGTCGAGGTCGATGAGGACCACCCGATGAAGGCGATCGGCTTCGCCCTCGCCCACCAGGACCCGCAGCGCGACCCCGACGAGCTGATCGCCGAGGCCGTGGCCGCGGCCCGCGCCGCCGACACGGCCGTCGTCGTGGTCGCCACCACCGAACGCGTGGAGTCGGAGGGCTTCGACCGCACCGACCTCGCCCTCCCCGGCCGCCAGGACGACCTGGTCCGCGCGGTCGCCGCCGCCAACCCGAACACCGTCGTGGTCGTCAACTCCGGCTCCCCGGTGGAACTGCCCTGGCGTGCCGAGGTGGCCGCCGTCCTGCTGAGCTGGTTCCCCGGCCAGGAGGGCGGAGCGGCCCTGGCCGACGTCCTGACCGGCGTCCACGAGCCCGGCGGCCGGCTCCCCACCACCTGGGGCACCCTGGCCGACGCCCCGGTCACCCGGGTCGTCCCCAAGGACGGCGAACTCCCGTACTCCGAGGGCGTCTTCATCGGCCACAGCGCCTGGGAGAAGGAGGGGAGGACCCCTTCGTACCCCTTCGGCCACGGTCTCGGCTACACCGACTGGACGTACGAGTCGGTCGAGGTGCGGGGCACGACCGTCCGGGTCCGGCTGCGTAACTCCGGTGCGCGTGTCGGCCGCGAGGTCGTGCAGGTCTACCTGGCACCCGCCGAGCCCGACGGCGAGCGTCCGGCCCGCCGGCTGGCCGGATTCGCGGGCGTGTCGGCCGCTCCCGGCGAGCTCGTCGAGGCCTCCGTGGAACTCCCGCGCCGCGCCTTCGAGATCTGGGACGAGAAGGCGGGAGCGTGGTCGTTTGTGAAGGGTTCGTACGAGATCCACGTGGGACGCTCGATCACGGACCGCCGAGTCACCGTGACGATTAACGTCTGATCCGGGAGCAAGCCTCCCCATAAGCAGCCCCGGCCCGGGACCTGACCCCTGGGCCGGGGCTCGTGACGTCTACCGGGCGCTTGTCCACCTAGGGCCTGTCGTTTGGATCACGCCGCAGACGCGGGGCCTGGCACGCGCATCTGCCGCGTTGTCGTCGGTTGCCGACGCTCCGCGTCGACGCCCTCCTCCGCCTTGCAGCTGCACGCACCAGACCCCGCTCAC